>DATAXP010000071.1:0-59173 GCA_036272935.1 Pirellulales bacterium
GTGTTCACTCGAAACTCCTTTCGTGTTGCGGTCGGAAGAACGGTTCTTCACCTTCCGATGGCCGCAAAACGCCGGGCGTTTCGAGTTTTTTTATGGAATCTCCCCGCCACGCGCTGCCGAGTACGCTGGTTTAAGGTCTAGAACATCAGCAGCCTATAAGCCTCTTGCCTTTAACCGGGCAAGCGGTTTGGGCGTGCCCTGAGCGGGCTGCACTTCCGACGCTCTGTCATGGGAGACCCGTCCGAAACACGGCAATAGCCGTGCTCAACTTTCGGGCTGCGTGATACGGTCGGCGATAGGGAATCCTTGAGAATTCTTGAAAAAACGTATCAATTCTTGGATTCCGTATCACCTCGGCGGGGAAAAAGAAAAAGCCGCAACTCCTTACGAGTCACGGCCCTAACTTAGTCGGGGCGACATGATTTGAACATGCGACCTCTACGTCCCGAACGTAGCGCTCTAGCCAGGCTGAGCTACGCCCCGAGATTTTGGGACTGCGCCCGCAGGGAATCTACGAATACCTCGGCAGGCAGCCCCGAGTTTAGCGGGAGTGGCCAATACGGTCCAGGCCGATGTCGCGCTTAGGTAGCGCCCCATCCTGGGTCTCGGGGCACGATCGTCGCTCAAGCCCGCGCGTGTCGGCGGGTTGCCGCGGGACGCATGCCTGGCCGCGTCGGCTGGTAGCCGTAGCGGATCGCAAACCACTCGGCGAACCGTTCCCGGTCGACCGTGCGCGAGTTGCGGTTATCCAGCAAGTGCCCGAGCTCGTGGATCAGGATGTTGTTCAAGTAAAAATCCTTGATCGCTTCCTCGGTCCACACCAGCTTCCAGCCATGGCCATCCTGTTCCCAGCAGCCGCCGTACATGCGGGCTTCGTTCACCTGGTTCGGCTTCGGCGGCTGATCGTAGCGCTCGACGAGATCGACCTCGATCGGATACAGGTACAACGACGAGCCCCACTGCATGCCGTAGCACGGAAAGCTCTGCTTTTTCCGGGTCATCCGGGCGAATTGCACTTGTTCCAACGGGCGAACGAAGTCGGACGGCAGCTCGGCCAACCGCTGGCGGACTTCCTGCGGCGTGAGCACGTGGCGATAGCCTTCGCCCGGCTTGCAGACGATGACGCGGTAGCCCAGCCCATCTTCGCGCGGCTCGTACCAATCCTCGGGAGGCACGAACGGGAGCTGCTCGTTGATCTGCACGCCTCGGGCTCGCTTGCCGCGCGCGCGCTTGCTGAGCGTGAGGCGCTTGCTCAGCGATTTGGCCACATGTCCCGCGGTCGGGATTGGGGCGATGCGTGCAGCACGAGAGTAATGGCGGTCGATCCGCATGGCGAACTACCTCGATTCATGGTGAGATCAGCGGCAGCCAATCCCGCAGGCAGCCCGCTTGCTGCCGGTCGATCCGTCGAGGAGTTCGCCGGCTTTAATGCCGGCCCCCGGAGGCCTCTCGCAAACCCGATGAATCCATCGTAGAAAGCCCCCCGCCCCGAAAGCAAGTCAATTGCGCAAGTGGCTTAATGCCAATGCATTGCGTCAATCATCAGCGGCCACTTTTTTCCGGTTTTGGCAGCTTGACAAGAGCCTTCCTGATGGCGTGCTTCGGGACCTTGTTTTTTGCGACCTATCTGGCGGTCGCAGCAAGATTCCGAAAACCTCCCAAACGCGCCAGCTTGAAATTCGCGAACACCGCCGCGCGCTTCCGACGAAAGCCGCGAGGCTTCAGAGCGCCATCGCGAAGATGATGATCGCCAGGATCACCAGCGCTGCGGCCGACCCATAGAGAATGGTCGTCGTGTTTCGCTTCGATCGCCGAGCACGCCCACGCTTGGCAAGCGGAGTCTCTTCGGTCTGGATCGACAGACCGCTGGAGCCGGCGCCGGTGATCGCCATCGGACCCGAACCGCCGGCCGCGTCGTTCAAGGCGCGTGCCTTGATGAGCTTCTTGCCTCCTCCGCCCTTCATTACATCGGAGCCCGATTTCTCGGCCGACTTGCGCAGCAGCGGATCGCTGCCGGTGCTTGAAGAGCCCGAAACCTTCACGGTGGCCTGCAAGTTGGGAGCGGTGTCCTGCGTCGAGCGGTTGAGTGGCCCCGATCCACTGCCGCCGCGCCGAATCTTGCTGCCGCCGCCGATGTCGCTGGTCAGGTCGCCGCTGGAATCGCTGTTGCGTTTGGGGGCCAGTGCCTTGTTCGCCCCGATGGTGCGGAAGCCGCGACTACCAGCCCCGACACTCACGGGAGCGCCCGATAGGTATTTCGCCATCACATCGGCCACTTCGCGAGCCGTTTGGAAACGCTTGTCGGGCGCTTTGGCCATCATCCGACTGCAAATGGCCAACAGGTCCTTCGGCGCATCGGGGCGATCGACCAGAATGCTGGGCGGTTCTTCGCGCTGGTGCTTGAGCAGCCGCTGGGTGAGCGTCCCTTCGTTGAACGGCGGATGTCCCGTGAGGCAGTAATACAGCGTGCAACCGAGGCTGTAGAGATCGACGCGGGCATCGACATTGTGGCTGTTGACGGCCTGCTCGGGGGCGAGATAGTCGGCCGTACCGAGCACGTTTTCATCGTGGGCCACGGTGAGCGACGTTTTGGTTTCGTCCGAGAACTTCGCCAGACCCATGTCGAGCACTTTCACCACGCCACGGTTGTCGACCAGCAAATTCGCGGGCTTGATGTCGCGATGGATCAGCCTGGCTTCATGAGCGTGGTGCAGGCCTTCGGCCGACTGGCGGATGTAGTCGGCGGCCAGCGAGTACGCCAACGGCCCGTCTTCCTTGACCGTGATTTGCAGGTCGCGACCCTCGACGTACTCCATCACCAGAAAATGCGTGGTCCCCTCGCAAGCCACATCGTAGGCGCGGACGATGTTCGGATGGTCGAGGCGTGCCGCCGCTTGCGCTTCGAGATAGAATCGCTCGAGATACGACGAATCGTCGATGCGATGCTTCGGCAACACTTTGATCGCCACCATGCGGCGCATGTGCTTGTGTTCGGCAAGAAACACACTGCTCATGCCGCCCGAGCCGAGCAGGCGATGCAGGCGGTAGCTGCCGAGGAAGAATCCCTTGTTGCGCCCTTCGAGCAATCGGTCGGCCTGCCAACGGGTGACGAGCCCCGCGGCGACCAGATGCTCGGCGACGGCCGTCGCCTCGCGCGCTGCGTCGGCGCCCTGCGCCTCGGCCAAGGCGGCCAACGACTGCGTCAGCGGCTCGGCTTCGACCAGTCCGCTGGCCCGCAGCAGGTCCAAAAACTTGTCAGCGGTGATGGTGGCCATGCCGACGAACGGTTTCCATGCTGGCCGAGGAATTGAAGAACACGACTGTCCCTACCGGAATGGAGATCAGCAGTCGCCGATGCGCCGCGCCGCCGCTGGGACTTCTCATTCGTCGCGTACGAAAACCCGACGAACGTTAAAAGTCCTTAACGATCTGAGCGACCAACGGTCTCACCTGCGCCGAACGACGCTGCGCGAACGTGTCTCCGACCAACATCCCGGGGTGTGCCTCTTCCGAATGCCAAGCTACCACACCCAAATTCAGAATTCCAGAAGTCGATACCACGGTTTCGTATTTTTGCTAGGCTCTTGTGAGGATTAGAGGCTACCCGAAAGCCTTTGGCCAACCGGCTGGCCGCGTGGGGTAGACATTCGTGTCTGCCCGGAAAGTCGTGACCGGAGGCAGGCAGGAATGCCTGCTCCACGCGGTCCTCGGATAGGCTCTAAGAAACCGCAGCCACACCAGCTAGGTGCCATGCCGCCCGATCGTGCCCCTCAAGCCGCGCCGCCCTCCGCCGTGCTGTACACGCGTCAAGGTTGCCACTTGTGCGAAGATGCCAAAGCGGTCCTGCTGCGCTACGGTCTGCCGGTGGCCGAGGTCGATATCGACGCCGAGCCTGAACTGGTGACGAGGTACGGGACCTGCGTGCCGGTCGTGGTCATCGATGGCCGCGAGCGATTCCGCGGCCGCGTGAGCGAGGTTTTGCTGCGTCGCTTGCTGCACCGACACATAAGATAATGATGCCCGACGTTCCTCGCCGCTGCCGCCTCTTGTCATCCGCTTCCTACCCCGCCAGCGACTCATGCCCGATTGTCTGATTGTCGGCGGTGGCGTGATCGGCTTGTCGATCGCCTATGAGCTGGCCGGCGCCGGAGTTCGAGTGCGACTCGTCGAGCGTCAGGCGATCGGGCGCGAAGCATCGTGGGCGGGTGCGGGCATTCTGCCGCCACCCGGGCAGCCCGATCCGAGCGACGCTCACGGGCAGCTCGCGGCCCTGTCGCACGCGCTGCACCGCGCCTGGGCCGAAGAGCTAAGGTCGCTCACCGGCATCGACAACGGTCATCGCCGCACGGGTGCGATCTACGTTGCCCATGACCGTGAGCAACAGCGATCGCTCGAGGCGCAGCAGGTGCACTGGCGCCGCGACCGCGTGGAACACGAACCACTGTCGACCGGCGAACTGTCGCGTATCGAACCTGAACTTGTTCGTGCCGAGTGCGCCTTCCATCTGCCCGACGAGTGCCAGATTCGCAACCCGTGGCATCTGCGTGCGCTGGCGGCCGCGTGCCTCTTGCGCGGCGTCGAGATCTCCGAAGGAGTTCAAGCCACCGACTTCATCGTTCGCAACTCGCGGATCGATGGGTTGTGCACGAGTGCCGGCGTCTTGCGCGCCGAGTGCTACTGCTTGACCGGCGGTTGCTGGACCGCGGAGCTAGCGGCGAAGCTGGACTACACGCTCGCCATTGCTCCGGTGCGCGGGCAAATGGCGCTAGTGCGCGGCATGCCACACGTGCTGAAGCACATCATCAACGAAGGACGACGATACCTGGTGCCACGCGGCGACGGACGCATCCTGGCAGGCTCGACCGAAGAGAACGCCGGGTACGATCGCCGCACGACGGCCGACGGCATCCGCGGTCTGCTCGATCTGGCCGTGCGCCTGGTGCCGCGGCTGGCGACGTTCGAGATCGAACGCACTTGGGCGGGTTTGCGTCCCGCGACGGCTGACGGCTTGCCGTACCTGGGGCCGTTGCCGGGCTTGACGAATGCGTTCGTTGCAGCCGGCCATTTTCGCAGTGGCCTGCACCTGTCTCCCGGGACCGCGCGCGTGATGAGCGAAGCGATCCAGAGCAAGCCACCTTTAATCGATCTTCGCGCATTTCGGATCGATCGTAGCTAAGCTGCACGGAGCAGAAAGGGAGATGTGGGGATGAAAGCGATCGGGGGATGAAGAGAAAAACAAACTGACCTTGCCCAGATTTGATGGTCGCCCCAGAGGACTTTCGCATGATCCACAAAAATAGTCGTTTTGCACGAACTTGCAACGCATTTTGTAGGCCAGCGCGCAACGCCGATACTCGCCGCTGGTTGCGACGCAGCCGCGGCGCGTCGAGGTGTCTATCCCAGATGAAACGAATCGCCTCCATCGAGCAACTTTGCTCTGCGATGCAGGGAACTGACATCTACGACATCGCCGTCGGCCCGTAAGCCGGTGCCGAGGTATCACCGCTTACCGTCGATCGGCATCAGCGACCAAACGAGCGCAACCACGTAGCCGATGAACGTCCAGCCGGCGACGATGTTGAGCGCCGTGATCGGGCCGGCGTGCCGGTGCCCGCGGGCGATCGCGAAGACCGACGGGAGTACGTAGACAACCGGTGCGACTGCACGGCACAACCAAAGAGTCGGCGACGATCCATCCTCAGTGAAGTAGCCGAGAATTGCCGAGGCTATGGCACGAGTGCGGCACCGAGCAATGCCAGGGCGATCGTCCCGACTGGTGCGGTTCGCCGACTTAGCTCGAGCCTTCGACGGCACGAACATCGGGATCGGTGGTGGTGATTGCGGTGCCGCGTAGGAGTGCGGCATCAGCACGATGCCGTTACACGAAGGGCAAACACCTGCTGGCCTGCAAGGTCGAGCGGGGCCTGCATCGCGGCCGCGCAGTGCGGGCAGTTGACGAGCGACGAAGAGATCGGCGGACTCGGCACATGGTTCATGGCACAGCCCCGTTTTCGCTGGCGCCAGTCGCCACTTGTCGAGCCTTTCCATAGAGTCCCAT
Source organism: Pirellulales bacterium (assembly GCA_036272935.1). Lineage (GTDB taxonomy): Bacteria > Planctomycetota > Planctomycetia > Pirellulales > PNKZ01 > DATAXP01. Next base: position 6,059 of record DATAXP010000071.1, read on the forward strand.
CCTTCGTAATTCAGCACGTTCACGACGGACCTCGGCGCGTCGAACTCGGCCGGAGTTCTCGGAAGTTGGCCCACGGCCGCCTCCGTGCAGACGATCGTGAATTGGTCAATCCATAGGCGGCTGGTGTACCATTGGTCACCGATCTTCTGGCTTTGAGTCGAATCCCGCCGCGTAACGCCGCGGATGAATCCAACGCTTGATCTTCTGGATGCTGGCCCGTTTCCCGTTTTTTTGCCGGGAAAATCTTCGCGGCCTCGGCCAGCGTGATCGGTTCTGATGCGTCTGGCTGTCGGCTGCTCATTCGGAGTCCCTCCGGCATGGATAAGAGGGGCATCCCTGCTCGGATCAGCGTCCATCCCGTGCACGCCCTGAGCATCAGGGACCGGCACCGCCTAGTGCTAGTACGGCGCCACGTGTCCGGCGACCCATTTGCGCAACTGGTCGTAGTCGGCGTAGCCCACGCGATGCGCAACCACTGTCCCCTTGTTGAATAGAAAAACCGAGGGGATCGACGACACGCGGTAGTGTCGGGCCAGATCACGGTTCCGTTGCACGTCGATCTTCACCACCGCCACCTGGCCGCTGCTGGCCAACCGATCGAGTTCCGGGTCGATCATGCGGCACGGTCCGCACCAGGGAGCACCGAACTTGACGACCACCGGCTGCTTGCGTTCCAGCACTGTCGAGCGAAACCACGAATCGTCGGGCGCGGAAAAACCTGGCCAGGGTCCTATAGCCCCGACGAATCGAACGTCAGGTATCCACCGGCGACGATGAGCAGGACGCACACAATCGCATTCAGCAATAGGTTGGTTCGATTCATCGCGATTCTGCCGGCAGTAGCGGTTGCAGCGGCCACGACAACCGCTGCGCAACAAGGCGTGACGGAAGTGCGCGACAACTCTACGTCACGGCTGCGCGTCGTGGAGGGCAGCTAAGCCGGGGCTGGTAACCAGAAGGCCGAGTCGGCCTGTCCCAAGACTTCATTTCATGCGATAGTTTGCAACGCTTGGACGTCACGCCAGAATCCTTGCTTCTTCGAACAACTCAGCTTCTCGCATTGACCATGAAGCATGTGCTATTGGTGGCGCTCGGCGGTTCGGTTGGTGCGCTGGCGCGGTACTTCGGCGGCGGATGGGTGCTGCATCGAACGGTCGATTGGCGGTTCCCTGCCAGCACCTTTGCCGTGAATCTGGCGGGCTGCGTCGTTGCCGGCTTGCTTACCGGCATGATCGAGAAGCGCGGCTGGTTCTCGGCCGATGCCCGGCTGTTCCTGTTTACCGGCTTCCTCGGCGGATTCACGACGTTTTCGGCCTTCGGAATCGACACGATTTCGCTCCTGCGCAGAGGTAACACAGTGGTCGCGCTGGCGTACGTGCTGTCAAGCGTGATTGCGGGACTCGCCGGCTTGTGGCTGGCGCTGAAGGCCATCGAATGGCTTTGCCGAAGTTAGCAGCGCCTTCGCGATGCAACGCCCGCGCTCTAGAGCCGCAACACCTGGCTGCCGCTCACGCGGCGCACTAGGTGGCGCATCTCGAGCACGCTGATCGTGGCCAGCACTTGGTGGATCGGCAGTCCGCACTCGGCCACTACGCTGTCGATGCCGGTGGCGTCGCTGGCGACCGCGTCGAGCACTTGCTGTTCCTGCGGGCTCAGCAGCAGCTCGGCCGGATGATGCACCGCGCGTCCGTCGGCAACTGCCGTCTTGCCCACGAGCGGTCCTAGTTCTTCGAGCACGTCGTCCACGGTTTCCACCAACTTCGCGCCGTCGCGGATCAATCGATGGCAGCCGCGTGCCATGCGATTGTCGATCCGGCCGGGGACGGCGAACACTTCGCGGCCTTGCTCCATGGCGTGGCGGGCCGTGATCAGCGCCCCGCTACTGATGGCTGCTTCGACGACAATCACGCCCAGCGACATTCCGGAGATGATGCGGTTGCGCTGCGGGAATGAGCCGCTGAGCGGCGCGGCGCGCAGCGGAGCCTCGCTGATCACCGCTCCCTGTTGGGCCACGTCGGCGGCCAGTGCGTCGTGCTCCGGCGGATACGTGTTCAGCACGCCGCTGCCGAGCACCGCCACGGTGCGACCACCGGCAGCCAATGCTCCGCGATGGGCCGCGGCATCGATCCCCCGGGCCAAGCCGCTGACGACGGTAAGTCCGCTGCGTGCCAGGCTACCGGCCAACCTTTCGGCCTGTGCCAATCCGTAGTGAGTGGCGTGCCGCGAGCCGACGACCGCCACGGCCAGGCCGTCGGCCGGAGCTAGCGAACCGCGAACATACAGCACCGCGGGTGGATTGAAGATTTCGCGCAGCAGCCGCGGATACGCCTCCGACGCTTCGGTGAGTATGCCGATGTTTTCGCGCCGCGCTAGCGCCAGTTCGGCAGTGACGTCGATCGTGTCGCGAGCCCGCGCGATCGCCTGGCTGAGCTTGGGACCGATCCCCTGCACGTCGCGCAGCGCGCTGGGTGCCGCCGCCAGGGCCGCTGCCGCGCTGCCAAAATGTGCCAAGAGCGCTCGGCGCAACTGCGGTCCCACACCCGGGACGAGCGACAACAGCACGTCGTCGGCCAACGCGTCTTGCGTGGTGGTCATGGTTCGCGCCCTGTCTACAATGGACCGGCGCCGCGAGTCTACCGCGACCACGCGGCGCGCACAACGCGCGGCACCGAAACCATCGAGCGATACCATGTACCGACTGCGATTCATTCCTTTGGTCCTGCTCCTGGCGACGGCGACTCGTGCCGCCGAAGTGACCAATGCCGACGGCAACACGGTGATCCGCGCGCCGGCCGGCAAGTCAGAAATCGTCATGACCACCACCGAGCGCCTGGCCGGGGCGATTCACTCGCTAACCTGGAACGGCAAGGAATTCATCGACAGCGCCGATCACGGGCGGCAATTGCAGTCGGCCGTGAATGCCAATTGGGGCCGCGAGCTCCGCAACGAAACGTACAACCCGACCGAGGCTGGCTCGCGGCTCGACGGTGCCGGACCGCGGTCTTCAAGCCGGCTGCGGGCTATTTCGGCGCACGGAGGTGAGCTGCGATCGACGATCCAGATGGCGTTTTGGCTTGCCCCGGGCGAAAAATCGGGCGACTTCGCGGCATACAACGATCGGGTGCTCTCTGAGCATTTCGTGACGAAGCGCGTCCACCTGGGGCACAACGAGCTATCGCAGGCGATCGAGTACGATGTGACGTTCACGCTCCCCGCCGGCGAGCATCACACGCACGTCGTGTTCGAATCGCTCACCGGGTACATGCCCTACGAGTTTTCCAAGTTTTGGAAATACGACGCTGCCAGCCAGCAGCTCTTGCCGCTCGACGACGGGCCTGGGGAGCAGCCGGCGCCGGTCGTGCTCTCGACCGACGACGGCTCCTACGCCATGGGCATCTACTCGCCGGATCAACCGGCGCCGGGATTCGCGCTCGTCGGCTACGGCCGGTTCCGTTTCACCTCGGACCGCGTGACGAAGTGGAACTGCGTGTTCCGCGTCACCAATCCACAGGGCGTGCCTCCCGACTATTACAGCTTCCGGCACATTGTGAAGGTGGGAACGCTCGACGACGTGCGCGCGATGCAGGCCGCCGTGCACGATGAGTTTGCCAAGCGATAAACGATTACGGTGCCGCCGCAAGAAACTTCACGCACATCGGCTTGCTAACCTCGGCGGTACTGCCGGTGGGCGCGAGTTGGCCGGTGCTGCGATCGATGCGGAACAGCGACAGGTTGTCGCCGTCGAGGTTCGCCACCAGCAGGAAGTTGCCGCTGGGATCGATGCCGAAGTTGCGCGGCGTTTTGATCCCTTCGCCCTGGTAACCCAAGGGGGCAAGCGTCTTTGACTCCTCGTCGATGGCGAAGATGGCGATGCTATTGTGGCCGCGGTTCGAACCGTACACGAATCGGCCCGACGGATGCACGTGGATGTCGGCCGTGGTGTTCCCCAGCTGCTCGGCATTGGCGCCGGGTGGGAGCGTCGAGATGGTTTGCCTCGGCACCAACGCGCCCGATTGCGGATCGTAGTCCATGGCGGTGACGGTCGAGGCGAGTTCGTTGATCGCGTAAGCGTGCTGGCCATCGGGATGGAACGCGAAGTGCCGCGGTCCCGAGCCGGGCGGCAGCTTCACGAACGCCGGTTCGTTGGCCGCGAGGTTTCCTTCGTTGCCGTCGAAGCGGTAGATCATCACCTTGTCCAAGCCCAGATCGGGAACGAAGGCGAAGCGGTTGGCCGCGTCGAGATAAATCGAATGCGGGTGCGGCGATTCTTGCCGCTTTGGATTGACGCTCGAGCCTTCGTGCCGCACGACGCACGAGGCCGCTTCCAGCGTGCCGTCGGCCGCTAACGGCAGCACCGCAGCGCTGCTGCCCGAGTAGTTGGCAACCAGCACGTTGCGCCCTGCGCGATCGACCATCACATATGCCGGTCCCACGCCGCCGCTGGCTTGCTGGTTGAGTGTCCGTAAATCGCCGCTGGCTGAGTCGATGGAATAGGCCGTGACCGTGCCGGGATTCGTCTTATCGGGCGACGGTTGCTGTCCAACGGAATACAGGAACTGCCCGTTGGGATGCAGCGCGATGAATCCAGGGTTCACCGCTTCGCCGGCCAGCGTCACCTCGCCGAGCTTGCCGGCAGCACGATCGAGATCGACGCGGTATATTCCCTTGCTCGGTCCGCGACCGGTGACGGTGCCGATATAAACACGAACGGTCGATTGGGCATCGGCAGCCGCCTGGGCGCGGGAAGCTGCTGCGACAAACATCGCCATAGTAAGCATCAAAGTGAAACGAGCGTTCATGGATCGCTGCTCCTGGGGGTGCGCAATGCTACGGGCGAGGTAATTCGAGCACGCCACGGTTGGTCAGTCCGGTATCGTCGAGTGTCGATTGGCTCACGCCGACGCCGAGCACGCCCTCCAACTCTGTCTCAGAGGGGATCAGGCCCAGGATGATTTCGATCTGTGCCTTGGTCAACGGTCCGCGCGCGGCGTCGTTGTTCGCATCGCGGCCGCGCAGCACTTGCAGCGCCGGCTCGATCGTCTTGCGAGCCGCCTTCAAATTGCGATTGTTGTCGTTGATCTGATAGGTGAGTCCTGGCGCGGGAGCGAGCAACTCGGCAGCCCGCGCGGCCAAGGGACTGCCGGCCAACGATGCCGAGCCGGCTGGCGGATTCCGTAACATGGCCAACACCGATTCGATCACGTCCGCCCCCGCGCCGACCACCAAGAATCCGCGTCCCAGGAACACGCCACCTTCGAACGACGGATGATTGAGCCGCAGACCCAGAAAACCTTGCTCTTCGACCGGCTCCTGGCCGGCAAACGTCGCCCCAAGCTGCAACACGCGCTTCCAGAGCGCCTCGTCCTTCACTTGCCAAACCACCGCCGAACGATTGCCGCCGACCGAAACGTCGCCGTCGGCATCTTCCTTCGCGGGATCGGCCTTGGCCGGAAAGCTGACCGCCGAGTGCTGGGTCCCCAGCGACGACAGCAGCAAGTCGATGTCGGTATCCAGGCGCTGCGACACCTGGTTCTCGATCAGATCGAATGCCGCGCGTGTCTCGTCGCCAAGCTGCTCGATCAACATCTCCTTGAGGCGAACGTAGGCTTTGCCGAGGTCGAAGCTGAGCTGCTCGTAGCTGACCACTTCCGACGACACCCACGCCGGCGGATGCGCCGGGAGCGCCGCCTGGTCGAGCAGCGCGGCCAGGCCAGTGCGCGGCTCCGCAGCGCCGAGGAAGATCCCGGTGCGCAGAAGATTGCCATCGAGCGCGCTGCGATATGCCAGCGGCCCGAGCGCGTCGAGCGCCAGCGCCTTCACAAGCCGAGCACTGCGATCGGCGCTCTCACGACGCTTTTCATCGGCATGGCCGGCGGCATCGAGGAACATCTTTACCACGGGCCGCGTGTCGGCAACGATCTCGACCGCCGGCAACCCCGCGGGAAGCGCGGCCGCCAACCCCGGCGCCTCCATCATGGTCAATGACCGTCCCCCCTCGGCGCCGCGATGTGCTTCGAGGAATTGGCCGAATGCCTGCTGCGCCCGCTCGGCAACATCGCGCGAGGCGTCGCTATCGGGCTCCAACGGGGTGCCTTCCACGTGCGCCAGCGCGGCGATGCGATTGCCGATCCGCGTGACAAAGAAGTGGTCTTCGCCCTTGGTTTGCTCCTCGTCGATTTCGACGTCGCGCTCAGCCTGCACGCCACGTTTGCCACCGACCGAAGCGCCAATCTTGATGTTCGCCTTGCGCATCGAGCGCACATAGCGGAGGTGCATCACGTTTTGCCCGGCAATCTCGAGGTCGGAACGCTTGAGCGTCGCGTCGCCTGGCTCCCGCTCTTCGATCGCTTGTTGGACCGCGGCGTAAAGCCGCTCGGCCAAATCGTCGCCCGGCTCGATCCAACCGAAGATCAGGCCCAATGGTCCTGCCGTGCCGCGCGATTCCACTGTGATCGCCGCTCCCAGCTCGCCGGCGAACAGCAGCTTGAGATCGTCGGGCTTGAGTTTGTACTTGGCCAGCTCGGCGACCAGCTCGTCCCAATCGGCATCGTCCTCGTCGCGCAACAGCGCGGCGAGCTTGTCGAGCCGTTCAGGATTGGCCAGCACGCTACCGAGCTTGGTGTTGGCCGTCAGCGCTTCGAAGAACGCCCGCCCGCCGGGAATGCGCGCGATCGCCACCGTCTGCTCGGGAAGGCAAGTCCACGCCTGCGGAAGCGCCTCGGCCGCCGGAGACACGGCAACGGCAGACACATGCAGGGCCACGACCCAAGCGGCTGCGAAAAACGATCGGTTCACGGGTTCTCTCCTTTGCGGGCTTGCCGGTCCTTCGGGTTCGATGCGTCATCGTCGGGGCTGTTGTCCTTAGCGGCTTCGTCGCCTTCCGACTTGGCACGGTACGGCGGAGCCAGGTAGGTGACGCCGTTCTGTGGCTGGGCGGAGTCGTACAGATACGTTTCACGATGCACCAGGAAATCGACCAAGTCGGTGGCCGGGATGCCGAACGCCAGGCCGTCGAAGCTGGTCGCCCCGGCACACACGACGCCGACAATCTCGCCGCGGGCGTTGAACATCGGCCCGCCGCTATTGCCGGGGTTGATCGAGGCGTCGGTTTGGATCAGCCGCAGGTGGCCGATGGTGCGCGTCGTCGAGCTGACGATCCCCTGCGTCACCGAACGTTCCAGTCCCAATGGATTGCCAATGGCGAAGATCAGATCGCCGACGTGCAGGTCGTCGCGGTCGTCGATCACCACCGGCGCCGGCATCGCTCCGGGGAGTTCCGCGGTATCGAGCTGCAGCAGAGCGAGGTCGCGGAGCGGTTGCAGCGCGAGAATCTTGACTTTTTTCAACTCGTGTTTCTCGTATCCCTGGTCGGTGAGCCGGAACAGGGTGACTTGCAGCTTCGTTTGCCCTTCGACGACGTGGTAGTTGGTGATCAGGTGGCCTTGCTTGCTGATGATGAACCCGCTGCCGCGACCGACGGCGTTCTTGACCATCACCACGGCGTCGCCAAAGCGCTTCACCAGCGTCGGGACATCGGCCGCTTCGAGCCGGCCGGTGCTGAAGATGCCGTGATCGCTTTTCGATTCTCGCCGAGCGGCCTTGGCCTGGCGATCGATATCGAGCACGCGCTTGGTCGGGAGGTTGAGCACCTCGGTCCCCAAGTCGAGCACGATGCCGTCGTCGCTTTCGCGGAGCAGTGTGGCAGTGATCTTGGCTCCGCCGACGAGCGTCACCGTCACCTGCTCCGCAGCACTAGCGGCCGAGATTATGGCCAGCAGCATCACAACCGATGAGAACACAGCGCCTTTAGCGCCCGGCGAGTCGCCGGGGGCCAATGTCTGATATGCCAAACGGATCATCACCTTTCCTCGGCCAAGTAAATCAACAATCGGTCCTGCGACAATAGGGCCAGATCCTGGCGGCCGTCGCCGTCGGCATCGAGTCCCACGACCAGCCGCGGCTCGGTAACCAGCGCGTCGCCTTGGCCGCCGTACGGATATGTCTGATCCTCGAACACCGGCCACGACAGCGCAGGCTTCAGCTGCTTGTCGGTCCGCACAAGGACCGTGAGCTGATGCCGCCGGTCGTCGCACAAGATCACCTCGTCTTGGCCGTCGCCGTTGACATCGGTGGTGAAGAAGCGGTGGATCGTCGCTTCCTTCACACCGCTGGGACGACCGACCCGGCTGTCGATGCTGTCGAGCAGCTTCAACTCGTTGGGCCTCCCCTTCGACAGCCGCACGATGCGGTCGGTATCGATCAACACCAACCCCAGCACCGGATCGTTGCGCAGCGCGGTGCCGTGCGGCGGCTTGATGCTTTCGCCGACGCGCAGCACGCCGGCCTTGTCGGGCTTGAGCCGATGGATGAACTCTGCACCCTGCTCGAGCGCCCAGGCTTCGTTATTCGGCAGAGCAATGAAGCTGGCCAGCTTTTGCCCATCGGGCAGCATCGTCTGATCGGTCGGATGCAGATCGTCGGCCAGCCATTGCAGCACGCCATCGGTGAGCCGGCCGAGGCGCGGCGGCGAGTCAGCGTCCTTGCCGGGATACAGCGAGAATTCCGACAGGTCGACTTTCGAAAGATGCGCCGGTTCGCTAAGCGACGCTTTGCCGTCCTTCAGCACGGCGAGCTTCGCGCTCGTTGCGTAGGCGTCTTGCACCAAAAGGCGCAAGCCGCCGAGCCAGACCACTTTTTCGAGCTTCGCGCCCAGATCGGGGAAGCGCGTTTTCTTGGCTTGTTTTTCGTCGGCGGGCCACACATACAAGTCGAGATGCGAGCCGACGCGCTGGGCCCACCACGTGGTCTCGCCAACCGTGTCGAGCGCAATGATCTTTCGGGCGCCGGTGGCGTCGTCGGGGGTCATGGCTTGCGGATAGGTCAATCGTCCCGTTTCCCAACGGCTCGTGTACAAGTCGGCAGCGTCTTTGGTCCAAACGATGAGCGTCTGCGGCTCGGCAGCCGGGGCCACCAATGCGCGGATGTTGCTCACCGTCGGGAAGCTGTCCTCGGCCAACCAACCGTTGGGGCCGAGCTCATGCACGCGCAGTCGCGGCTGTGCGGTGTCGGCCGCGACGATCACACGCCGCTCGCCGCCGCGCCGTTTGCCATGCGCCGCTCCGGGCAGCCGCATACCGCACCAGGCGGCCTTCGCGCCGCCGGGCATGGGCAAGGCATCGCGGCGGCCCAGGTCGCTTTCTTCGCCAGGGGCAAGTTGATACCGCTTCAACAATCCCTCCTGCGCGCCGCCGAGCAGTAACAACTCGGCCGCCGCCCGCTCGCGCCTGAGCACGCCGAATCCTTGCACGCCGTGCTCGTGCAGCGCCTGGGCCGGTAGCAGCTTGCCGTCGACGCATTCGTACCAGCGGATTTCCTGGCGGGCGATTGCCGACCATTCCACCAGGTCGTCGTCGCCGTCGCCGTCCAGATCGGCCAGGGCCCAATCGCGCCGGCCACGCTGCTCGCGCGGCACCAGCCACGCGGGCCGGCTACCGGTTTCGAGGTCCAGCGTCTGAATTCCCTGCTCGTAGCTGATCAGCAGTTCGTGCTTTCCCGCGCCGATGTGCCGTAGCAGCATCAGGTGCCCCTTGCCGGTCGTGCTACCAGGCAGCAGGTCCCAATGCTGCGATCGCTTCCAATCGTTCGTCGCGTCGTGCCGATAGATCATCACCTGGTTGCGGCTCGACACCAGCACGATCAGCTCGAGCGTGCCGTCGTCGTCGAGATCGTGCACCACCACGTCGGCCGGTAGCTCGTCGAGGTCCAGCTCATCGTGTGACCACTCCGGGGCCATCGGCAACTCATTGGGACGCAGCGGATCGGCCGGCGGCGGCGACTTCGAGCGTTTCGGCTCGGGGAGCCAGCGGTAGATGTCGAGCCGCGATTGGCGGGTGTTCACCACGATCACACGGTCGCAGGCGTCGCCATCGAGCCGGGCGACGACCATGCGGTCCGGACTGCCTTCCTGGTGGATGACGCGCATCGTCTGCCAACCGGGCAACTCGGCCGCCGGCGCGAGGCCGCTGTGCGTTAAGAGTATTGCCAATGCAGCGAGGAACAAAAAGCGCCAAGCCATCGGAAACCATCCGTGTTCGATAGAACGATTAGAATGCCCAAGCCTACTTCTCGCGGGCCGCGAACGCAATGAGCAGGCGCTGCTGGCACGCGGACAAGAAAAACCACAGAGACACAGAGGCACGGAGAGGAGAAAGAAAGATTCATCGGTTGTTGCTGCTCTGTGTCTCTGTGCCTCTGTGGTCAATCAGTTTGAGTAGCAGCGGCAGCAGGACGAGATTGCCTAGCAGGCCGCCGAACATGGCGAGACTTACGAGTGCGCCGAAGTAGATCGTCGGCACGAATTCGCTTTGGCACATCGCGCTAAAGCCGACGACCAGCGCCAGCGTCGAGAAGACCATCGCCCGACCGACTTGCTGATGGGCCTGCGCAATCGCCTCGTCGACGGTTGCTCCCCCGGCGCGACGACGGAGGAAATCGGTCAGGTAATGCACCGACGAATCGACGCTCAGCCCCATCGACACGCTGGCGATCATCGCCGCCCCCATGTTCACCTTCAGCCCCAGCCACCCCATCGCGCCGGTGACGACGAGAATCGGCAGGGCGTTGGGGACCAAGGCCACCAGTGCCACGCCCCAGTTGCGGAACGCGGCGAGCAGCATGAGGAAAATTCCTGCCGTCGCGGCGGCGAACGTCAGCCACTGATCGCGGCTCACGCTGTCGATCATGCGCGTGAGCAGGACGAAGAAGCCGGTTACCTCGGCTTCTGGGAACGCCTCGCGGCTGATGGCGCGAACCTGTGCGATCAGCGATTCCTTCTCTTCGGCCGGCTGGCGTTCGCGCGCTCGCAGCATGATGCGCAAGTACGGTCGTTCGCCGAGCGAAGGATCGCGGCCGTGCAGCGCTCGGGCCAGCGGCATGGTCTGCTTCAACAGCGCGATCTGCGCAGCGAGCGGCACGCCGCTCAGCGGAATGCCGCTCCCCAGGTCGAGCACGTCGGCCAGGCTCAGCGTTTTGGTAAGGCCCGGCACCTGTTCGCCCTGCGCGTCGCGCACCGTCACCTCGCTTTGCAGACGCTGCTGCAACCGCGCGACGCGATCGATCATCTCAGCGTCGAGCGGCTCGGGGACCGGAAAGATCACGTCGAGCAATCCCGCTCCGCCGAGACGCGATTCGACGAAGGCATAAGCCTCGACCAGCGGACTGCCGGAACGAAAGTTCTTGGTGAAGTCGGTTTCGACCCGCAGACGCGGTATGCCGGCCAGGGCGGCGGCGACGGCGATCCCCAACACCAGCGCGAGTCGCCGCGGACGCTGTTCGATGAGCCGCGCCACCGCGGCTAGCCCGCGGTTCATGGTGGTGTCGCGCGCCGGCGCAGCCGGCCAATCGTCTCTCGCGCCAACCAGGGCGAGCCCCGGGATCAGCATCGCCATCGCTACCAGTGCCATTAGGCTGGCCAGCGCCATCATCGCGCCAAAGTCGTGCACCGGGCCGACGCGGGCCAGCATCAACGAGCCGAACCCGGCCGCATCGGTGGCGCACGACCAGAAGATCGGCATCGCTAGCGCCACGGCTGCCGCGCGCAGCGCCGCCAGGCTGCCAAGGCCGGCCCGCCGCGCGTCACCGTAGCCGACGATCACGTGGGTGACCGTTCCCACGCAGATCACCGTCACCAGCGCCCAAAGCATCGAACTGACCATCGACAGCCGGAAGCCGGTCGTTGCCAGGAGCGCTTGGGTCCACACCAACGTGGCGAGCATCACCACCGTAGGCACAACGACCCAGCGCACGCTGCGGAAGCAAACGACGATCACGAGCATCAGCAGCGCGGTCGAGGTGATGCCGAGCCGGCGGCCGTCGGTTTCGAGGTGACGGAAGCCGTCGAGGACCAGTACCGGTTCGCCGGTGAGCACGCCAGTGGGATCATGGGCATGAATGATCGCGCGGAGCTGGTCGATCGTCTCGCGGCGCGGCACCGGGCCTGAGCCCAACGGCGTGAGCAGGCAGGCGACGCCGGCCGTCTGATGATCGGGGCCGAGCGTGTAGCCTTCGCACAGCCGGAGGAACTTCTCGCGCAGCGGCGAATCGAGAATGCCTTTGCCGAGCACCGGACTGCTGGTGAGGCTGAAGGCGGTGATGACGCCGGGGACGGCGGCAAGCTCATTAGTGAGATGCTCGAGCCGATCAAGCCCCGGCGGTTCGAGCAGTTGTGGGTCGACATACGCGGCCAGCGCGATCTCGTCGCCGCCGAAGATGCGCTTCAGCCGGCGGTACGGGTCCAAGAGCGGATCGTCGGGGGCGAACATCGCCTCGATCGAACGGTTGAACTCGAGGTGCCGCGACGCGGGAACGGCCACCACGGTCACGAGCAGGCCAACGATGAGCAGCGGCAGCCGCCAAGCGAGCAGCAAATCGACAAGGCGCTGAAGCATGCTAGCGGCAGGGACGGCGACGGTTCTCGGGCGACACGGAACGTGGCAGTTTAGCGAGCCGTCGCGCGGTGTGCATGCGGGGAGCCACGCGGTGCCATGCCGGTGTCGTTGTAATTCCAACGCTACCAGTCGGTTGCGTCGCATCCGGCGCACGCCAACCTGCCTTGACCCTCGGAAGCGTGCATTCGTATAATCTCGCCGCCCTCGAGTTCCCTTCTAACGACTGTCTCCACTTCGGTTTGTGTTCTCCGGCGGCGCCCCGCAACGGGTCCCACCTCCGCCGGCGATTTTCAAGGACAACGTTCTGCTGATCCCTCGTGACGCAGGTCGATCCGTCGGCCGGGCGCGCGCGCTAGAAGCGCTGCACGTCAGCGCCTGCGCTGCGCTGGTGGTGGGGGCGATGTTCCTGAGCGCGCCCAACGTGCGTGGCGATGTCGAATTGCCACGCCCCGCGCCGGAGAACGACATCAGCATCTCGGCCGACAGCGCGCAGCGCTGGAACCAAGGCAACTATGAAGTGTGGGTGCTGCGCGGCAACTGCGCACTGCGCCAGGGACCGATGACCGCGCGCAGTCGCGAGGCGGTGTTCTGGATTCTGCGCACCGGCGAGTACGCCGAGCGGCAGAACCTGGTGATCGCGTACTTGGAAGGCGATGTACACATCGATTACCAGCGCGCCGGCTTTCCGTATCAGCTCGACGACAAGACGTGGTTCGGCGAACTGTTCAACACGGCCACGGTCGACGTGCGAGCGGCGTCGGTCACCGGCGAGCCGAAGATCAAGCCGCCACTGTTCGATCGCGCCGCCGCCCGCCGCGATCCAGCCACGCAGCATGCGATCCGCCGCACACAGTTTCAGCCGTTCGATGCTCAGGCTACGCCGCCAATCGATCCGCTGCCGGCCGGCACGCGCCGGCTGCGCGCCTATCCACGCAACAACGTGCAGGTGCAGGCCCAGTGGTTCCCGAACCCGGCCACCAACGAATGGATCGCCGTGATCACCTCGGGCGTGAACCTGATCATCGACGGCGTCGGTGGCACGGGAACGATCGACATCCTGGCCGATCGGTTGGTGCTGTGGACCAAGGGGACCGATCAACCCGATTTGTCGGGGCAGTCGCTGCAAGGCGACACTACGCCGCTGGAAATCTACATGGAAGGCCATGTGGTGTTCCGGCAGGGCGACCGCACGATCTACGCCAACCGCGTGTATCACGACGTGAACAACGAAGTGGGCACGCTGCTCGAGGCCGACGTGTTGGCGCCGATGGCTTCGTACCTGGGACTGGTGCGGCTGCGCTCGGACCTGATCCGACAAACCGGGCCGAACCAGTTCTACGCGCAGAAATCGACCGTCACGAGCAGCCGCTTCGAAAACCCCGGCTATCGCCTGCAAGCGAGCGATGTGTTCTTCGAGGACAACCAGCGGCCGGTGGTCACGCCGTACACCGGCGCACCGGTGATCGATCCGGCCACCGGCGAGCCGGCGGTGAACCATGTGCAGACACTCACCAGCACGAACAACTTCGTGTTCATCGGGCCAGTGCCGGTGTTCTACTGGCCGCGGTTTGCGACCGACTTGGAGCAGCAGTCGTTCATCCTGCGGAAGATTTCGTACGGCATCGACGGCATCATGGGCGATCGGTATTCGGCGCGGCTCGGCGTGTTCGAGCTGCTGGGTGTGAAGCAGAAGCCGGCCGGCACCGACTGGATCGCAGGCCCCGACTATTTGACGAAGCGAGGTCTGGGGGCCGGCACTACCTTCCGCTACTCGCGGAACGACTTCTTCGGCATCCCCGGGCTGGTGCAAGGGAACATCGACGCCTGGGGCATTCACGACAAGGGGGTCGACACGCTGGGCAGCGACCGTCTGAGCCTGACTCCCGAGGAACGCGATCGTGGCCGGATCAAGGCCACACACCGGCAATACCTGGCCGACGGTTGGCGCGTGTCGGGCGAGTTGTGGGACATCAGCGACCGCAACTTCTTGGAGCAGTACTACGAGAAAGAGTGGGACACGAACAAGGACTTCACGACCGGCGTGGAGCTGAAGCGGTTGGTCGACAATACGTCGTACAACTTGCAGGTCGATACGCAGCTGAACACGTTCCTGACGACGACGGAAAAGTATCCGCGCGGCGAGCACTTCATGTTCGGCACGCCGCTGTTGGGCGACCGGCTGACGTGGCACGAACACACCTCGCTGGGCTATGAGCGGATGATGGCCGAGAGCTGGCCTGACGTGAACTCGGTCGACACGATCAAGCAGCAGCCGTTGCCGTGGGAAGTGACCAGCCAGGGCTCGCGGCTGATCACGCGCAACGAGATCGACGCGCCGTTCGATATTGGGCCGGTGAAGTTTGTCCCGTACGGACTCGGCGAGTTGGGACACTGGGGCCAGGACCTGCAAGGCAACAGCTTCGACCGTGCCTACGGGCAGGCCGGTCTGCGGGCGAGCATTCCGTTCTGGAGCGTCAACCCCGGGATCGACAGCACGTTGTTCAACGTACACGGCATCGCGCACAAGATCGTGCTCGATGCCGACGTGTACGCGGCCGGGGCCAACCGCAGCCTGCTCGATCTGCCGCTGTACGATCCGCTGGATGACGACTCGGGCGAGTTGTTCCGCCGCCGCATGCGATACAACACCTACGGTCTGCCGGCGGTGGTAACGTATCCCACGCTCGTTGGTCCGCCGGCGCAGTACGATCCGCGGCTGTACGCATTGCGCACCGGTATGGGAAGCATGGTCGCGGCGCCGTCGATGGAAATTGCCGGCGACATCGCCGCGGCGCGGCTTAGCGCCCGGCAGCGCTGGCAGACCAAGCGCGGACCTCCCGACCGGCGGAAGATCATCGACTGGATGGTGCTCGATGCCGGCGCGACGATCTTCCCCGATCCGGTGCGCGACGACTTCGGGCAGACCATCGGCCTGGTGAATTTCGACTACCGCTGGCACGTCGGCGACCGGCTCACGCTGCTCTCCAACGGCTTGTACGACTTTTTCGCCGGTGGGCAGAAGGTCACCACGGTGGCCGCGGCGCTCAACCGTCCGCCGCGCGGCCAGGTATATCTGGCGCTGTACTCGCTGAACGGTCCGATCACGAGCGATGCGGTGTCGTTGTTCTACAACTACCGCATGAGCCCGAAATGGATGTCGAGCATCGGCATTTCCTACGATCTGGCGGGAGCCGGCCTGATCGGCAACCAGCTCTCGCTGACACGCATCGGCGAGTCGTTCCTGACGAACTTCCAATTCGTCGCCGACCCGTACAAGAACAACGTCGGCGCGAACTTCATGCTCGAGCCGCGCATGCTACCGCGCAGCCGCCTGGGCAACGTCGGCGGACAACAGATCGGCCTCTCGGGCATGCAGGGGTTGGAATAGCGCAACCAGCAACCTGTCGAACGATGACCGCCTCGATTGCGGGAGGCGATTCCCATCGAACCCCTCGCCCTTGGGAGAGGGTGGCGAGCCGGGTGAGGGCGAACTGGGTACTCGGCATCCATGCCGCTGCACCCTCATCCGCCCTTCGGGCACCTTCTCCCAAAGGGAGAAGGTCATCTGGCAGCGCATGAGGCAGGTTTTCGTCGAGTAGCAATTTCATGCATCGACGGCGACCGCCAAACTTTCCGCTTGGCGTTTCATCTGTTCGAGCAGCTCAATGACCAGCTCACGACGGACCGTGGGGAATTGATTCAGAAAGCCATCGACGGTGTACCCGGCCCCGAGATGATCGAACAAGGTCTGCACGGCGACGCGTGTCCCGGCAAAGCATGCGGCGCCGTGCATCACTTTCGGGTTCGTAGTCACGATCGCTTCCATACCGTCATTGTACCACAGTTGATAAACGGCATGGATTGATCGCTGCTTTACACTGTCGGCATCTTGTACGGCGAGCGGTACTCGCGGCGGGCCAGCAGGGCGTTGGCATCGGGATCGCCGACGCAGCGCTCGTGCTGCGGGTCGAACTGGACGGTGCGGCCCGTGCGGTAGGCGATGTTCCCCAGGTGGCACAGCGCGCTCGAGCGGTGCCCCTCGGCAATCTCGGCGTGCAGCACATCGGGCTGGCGGCTGCGGATCGCCTCGACCCAGTTGCGGAAGTGCGCCGTGTCCATCATCGGCTCGCCCGCCTCGGCACGGCTGGGCCCTTTTTCGCGCTTCGGACCCAGGAACGTGTGGTAACTGCTGTAATCGGGGAAGATCATGTATCCTTCGGTGCCGTAGAAGCTCACGCCGCACACATTGCGGTGATCGACGAACGGATACTCGATGCCCATACCCGCCTCGCTGTTGGTGAAGCCGTCGCGCGTCTCGCAGGTCACGAGCACATTGCGATCGCCGAACTCGTAGCTGGCCGCCAGCAGGCAGGGGCATTCGCAATCGTCCTGGTCGAGGTGCATCAGGTTGCCCCCCATGGCCTGGATCTTGGTCGGATGCGTGTCGAGCTTCAGCCCCCAGCGCACCAGGTCGAGTTGATGAACTCCCTGGTTGCCGATGTCGCCGACGCCGAAATCCCAGCGGAAGTTGTAGCGCAGCCAGTTGAAGTTGCTGAACTGCGTCTGCGGGCCGGGGCCGACCCACATGTCCCAATCGAGCCCTTCGGGCACCGGCGACGGCACGCTGCGTCCCAGGTTCTTCTCGTGCAGCTTGTAGTTGACCACGCGCGCCATGTACACGCGGCCGATCGCGCCGTCGTGCAGCTTGGCCATGCCTTCGCGAATGTTCGGGCTCGAACGGCATTGGGTGCCGTGCTGCACGATGCGCCCGTGCTTGCGCGCCGCGGCAACCATCAATGCCCCTTCGGCGAACGCCTGCGAGCCCGGCTTTTCGACGTACACGTCTTTGCCGGCCTGGCACGCCCACACGGTCCCCAGCGCGTGCCAATGGTTGGGCGTGGCGAAGGTGACGGCGTCGATGTTCGGATCGTCGAACACGCGGCGCATGTCGTCGAGCAGCTTGGGCCGCTTGCCCGACATCTTCTCGTAGCTATTGGCGGCCTCGCCGAGGAACTTCTCGTGCACGTCGCACAGCGCGACCAGGTCGACCCCTTCGCCGGCCAGATCGTGGAGCGCAGCAATGTGGCTGGCCCCGCGCCCTTCGACGCCGATCATCGCCACCCGCAGCCGGCCATTGGCCGATTTCTCGTCGGCGGCGCGCGCCGACTCGCTGTGCACGAACATGGCACTGGTCGCAGTCGCCGCCGCAGTCTGCAAGAACTCACGTCGAGTCGTCATGGAAGAATCTCCAAAGAAGATATTCAAATTGGGACTGTCTGAAATCCGTGGTCATTTGCCATGGCGGCATTAGCCGCGGGGCGGCTTGCCGTCGATCCACGGGCCGGCGAGCTTCATGAACTCCGGCGGATGAATCGTGCTGCCGTAGTCGCCGGCCTTCCAGCCGGGAACGTGGTTCGGCTTGGCGCGGGCTTTCGACATCGCTTCCCAGCGCTGGGCCCAGGCGGCGTTGCCTTCGCTGGCCTGCCGCGAGTCGGCATCGAAGAAGAACACTTTCCCTTCGCGGTAGCTGCGCCTCGCAAGGTGCACGCTGACCACGGCTGCCGCGCCCAGTTCCGGCGTGTTGTGGCACAGCTCGGGCTTGCCGGCGCGAATGGCCTCGACGAAGTTCTGCATGTGGGCCGCGACGTTGTCGGCTGGGCCGTCGATCTTGAAGGTCGCAGGCTTGATGCTACTGTCGAGCGTCACCTGCGGCCGCTCAGGGACAAAGTCGAACTCGTGGAAGTTCTCGCCGTTGTCGAACAGCAACGAGCCGAAGTGGCCGCGGATGCACGGGGGGATGCGGGTGGCCTCGGCGCACATGGTGGCGGTGATCAGCCCTTGCACGCCCTCGGGAAAGTCGATCGTCAGCGTGGCGACGTCCGGCGTCTCGCGCTCGTCGTATTCCAAGAAGATGCCTCCGCCGGCCACCACGCGCCCGGGATACCGCAGTCCCGTGGCTTTCAACAGCGCCGTAAGCCGATGGACGAACAGATCGGTGATCGGGCCAGAACCGAATGGCCAGTAGATGCGCCAATGGCGGAAGATCGCCCGATCGAACGGCACCTCGGGGGCCAGCCCCTCATCGACACCCAGCCACCGTTGCCAGTCGATCGTCTGCGGCGACATATCCTCGGTGAGCTTGTGGAAGCGCGTCTGGCCGGTGTTCGAGTTGCGGAAGTACTCAGTCTGGAATTGCAGCACCTTGCCCAGCCGGCCGTCGTCGATCAGCTCGCGCATGCGGTCCCAGGCCGGATTGCTGGTCGTCTGTACGCCGACCTGCACCACGCGGCCGGAGGCGCGCCAAGCGTCGAGCACGGCGAACGCCTCGTCGATCGTGTGCGTCATCGGCTTTTCGCAGTACACGTGCTTGCCGGCCTTCAGCGCGTCGATCGTTTGCCGGGCATGCCAATGATCCGGCGTGGCGATCACCACGGCGTCGACATCATCGCGCCCCAGCAGCTCCCGGTAGTCGCGGTGCCGCTGCGGCGCGCGGCCGGTGATCTTCTCCACCTCGTCGCTGGTTTCTTGCTCGAAACGATCGTACAGCTCGGAGATGGCGACAATGTCGACACTACCGGGCGCGCTGCTGTTGCTACGCGAAGCGTCCTGGCGCACCTTGGCGAGTCCCTTCATCAGCGCTTTCATGCGGTTGCCGCAGCCAATGAGCCCCATGCGAAGCGTATCGCTTTTCTCGGCGGCGGCATGCGCGACGTGCGGAGCGGCCAGCCCGGCGGCTCCGGCAGCGGCGACCGTCTTGAGGAACTGGCGGCGCGCGGCAGCCTGGGCGTTCGGTGCGTCAGGTTTCATCGCGTCCTCGATCAGGGCGGGGGGCTGGGCGGGAACGATTGTCAGGATGCGGCCCGGCACCAGAGAAGTCAAGTTACAGCAGCGTGCCGCGCAGCACCACCAGCGCCACGCTAAAGTAAATGACCAGCCCCGTCACGTCCACGAGCGTCGCGACGAACGGAGCGCTTGAAGTAGCGGGGTCGAAGCCGAGCCGTTTCAACGCGAATGGCAGTATCGCGCCCGAGAGCGCGCCCCACAGCACCACGCCCACCAGGGCCAGCGACACGGTCCAGGCGATCAGCAGCCAATGCTCGCCGTACAGGTCGGTGAACAGGCTCCAGAGCGAGATGCGCAGGAAGCCGATCGATCCCAGCACCAGGCCCAGCAGCAGCCCCGAGGCCATCTCGCGGCGCAACACCCAAGGCCAGTCGGACAACTTCAGTTCGCCCAGGGCCAAGGCCCGGATCAGCAGCGTTGCCGCCGGCGATCCCGAGTTGCCGCCGCTGGAAATGATCAACGGCACGAACAGCGCGAGCACGACGGCCTTCTGGATTTCGCGCTCGAAATAGCCCATCGCCGTGGCGGTGAGCAGTTCGCCGAGGAACAAGAACACCAGCCAACTGGCGCGCTTGCGGACCATGCCTAGCAGTGGCGTTCGGACGTACGGCTCATCGAGCGCCTCGACGCCGCCGAAGCGTTGCAGCTCACGGGTGGCCAGTTGCTCGGCGACGTCGATCACGTCGTCGATCGTCACGATCCCGACCAGGATGCCATGCGCGTCGATCACCGGCAGCGCGGTGCGATCGTACTTGCGGAACACGTCGACCGCCTCGCGCCGTTGATCGCTCGCGCGCAAGGCCACCACGATGCCATCGACCAGATCGGCCACGTGGTTGTCGAGCGGCGCCAGTAGCACTTCGCGGATGCGCAGATCGTCGACCAGCGTGCCGTCTTCGCCGACAACGTAGACGACGTTGAGCGTTTCGCTGTCGCGACCGTGCGTCCGCACGTGGTCGAGCATCTGCTGGATGCTCCAATCCTTGCCGATGGCCACGTAGTCGGGCGTCATTAAGCGGCCGATGCTGTCGCGGCTGTAGTGCAGCAGCTCTTCGGTGACGCGGCGCTCTTCGGGCGAGAGCAGTTCGAGCAACCGGGCCGCCAGCGGCTTGGGCAGCTCCTCGAACAGCGCCGTCCGATCGTCGGGAGCCAGGCGATTCAACAGCTCGGCGGCGTCGGGCTGCGGCAACGCGTCGAGCAGCCGCCGCTGCACTTCGAGCGAGAAATGTGCGAACGCCTTAGCGCGGGGCGCAGGTTCGAGCAGCACGAACATCTGCATCTGCTCGTCGTCGGGCAGATTGGCGAGCAGCGCAGCGAGGTCGGCCGGCAACCATTGGTTGAGCACCTCGCCAAGCGTGGCGAAATCGCGTTCGGCGATCAGCTCGCGGATGTCGGGGATGAGCAGGCGTTCGAGCATGCGGAGGCTAAGCTGGCGAACTCTCGACCTTTGCCCGCACCTGTTGCCAGGCGTTGCGGACAATCTGGTCGGCCGCGGCAGTGATGAGCGCCGCGCTGATCGTAGCCACCAGCCCCTTGAGCTGCGACACCTCAGCGGCCCAGGCGAGCTTCGTGCCGCCGGGCTCCGGCCCCAGGCGCAAGCGTGAATCGACCGTCATCCCCATGCCGATTCCTTGCCCCTCGACGTGCATCGTGGCACTGGTCGGCGGCACCACGTCGGCGACCGTGAGCGTCAGCTTCAGCGTGCCGCGCAGAAACGAAAAGCCGGGGCGCACCACGCACTTCAACGTGTTGGCATCGACGCGCTCGGAGCTTTGCAGGTCGGGAATCGTGGCGGCGATCGTGTCCAGATCGGTGAGCACCGCGAACACGCGCTCCGGCGGTGCCGCGAAATGCTCCTCGCCGCTGAACTCGATCGTCTTGCTCATCCTGGGCTTACTTCTTTGGTTTGTCGGCCGCGCCAGTCGGCGAAGAATTGGATCACGTAGAAGAACACCGGTGTCAGGAAGATACCAAACATCGTCACGCCCAGCATGCCCGCGAACACCGCCGTCCCCAGCGTCTGCCGCATCTCGGCCCCGGCACCTTGCCCGACGACCAGCGGCACCACGCCGAGGATGAACGCGAAGCTGGTCATGATGATCGGCCGCAGGCGCAGCCGGCACGCCTCGAGCGTCGCCTGGCGGCGATGGATGCCCGCTTCGTGGCGCGCCCGGGCGAACTCGACGATCAGAATGGCGTTCTTGCATGCCAGGCCCACCAGCACGACGAACCCAATCTGCGTGAAGATATTGATGTCCATGCCGGCTTGCCGCACGCCGTACACGCTGCAAAGCAGGCACATCGGCACCACCAGGATCACCGCCAACGGCAGCGACCAGCTTTCGTACTGGGCGGCGAGCACCAGGAACACCAACAATACGGCGAGCGCAAAGGCGAACATGGCCGTGTTGCCCGCGTGCAATTGCAGCAAGGCCAGCTCGGTCCACTCGGCACGCATCGATTGCAAGAGATGCTTCTGCGCGACTTCCTCGAGCCGTTCAATCGCCTGCCCCGAACTGGTGCCGGGAGCCGCGTTGGCGTTGACCGTGGCGGCCGAGTACAGGTTGTAGCGCCCCACCATCACCGGGCCGCTCGTCTCGCGCACGTTCAGGATGCTCGCCAGCGGCACCATGCCGCCGCGGTCGTTGCGCACCTTGAGCAGCTTCAGGTCGCTCACCTCGGCGCGGAATTTTGAATCGGCCTGCACGTTCACCTGCCAGGTGCGGCCGAAGCGATTGAAGTCGTTGACGTACAGCGAGCCGAAGTACACTTGCAGCACGTTGAACACGTCGTCGATGGCCACGCCGAGAATCTTTGCCTCACGGCGATTGATGTCGAGATACAACCAGGTGGTATCGGCTCGAAAGCTGGTGAACAAGCTTTCGAGCCCCGGGGTGTGGCTTCCTTCGTCGACGATCGCCTGGCTGACTTCTTGCAAGGCGGGCATGCCGGTGTCGCCGCGGTCCTCGATGACGATCTTGAACCCGCCGGCGGTGCCGAGCCCTTCGATCGGCGGAGCGCCGAAGATGTTCACCACGCCGTCGCGCACTTCGGCGCCGAACAGATCGTTAAGCTCGGAGGTGATGCGATCGGCCGAAAGGCCTTCCTGAGCGCGGTGGTGTGCTTCGTCGAGCATCACGTACATCGTGCCGAAGTTCGGCGCATTGGCGCCGAGCAAGATCGACTGCCCGGCGATGGCGACCGTGTGGGCCACGCCCGGCACGCGCTCGGACAGTTGCTCGATCTGGTGCATCACGTCGGTCGTGCGCCCCAGCGAAGCCGAATCGGGCAGCCGCACGTTGACCAGCAGGTAACCCTTGTCGGCCGCGGGGATGAAGCCGGTCGGCGTGTTCTCGAACAGATCGTACGTCAGGTACAGCAGCCCACCATAGAGGGCGAGGATCAGCAAGCTGCCGCGCAACATCAGTCCGACACTGCCGACGTAGGCCGAGGTGAACCAACCGAACACCACGTTGAACGCGCGGAAACTCCAACCGAGGACGAAATTGATCACCGGCGCGATGACCGCGCCGCCGATCAGCCCCAGTGCGGCGGCGACCCACGGCAAATAAGCCTGCGGAATCTTCTCAAGCCCCGGGATGGCCATCCCGGGGTTCGCCAGCCAAGGCGCCAAGAACGCATATCCCAGCCAGCCGCCGACCAGGGCCAGGCCCGCTTTCGGCAACGCGTCGCCGTGCCCCTGCGATTTGGGCTTCAGCAGCAGCACCGCCAGCGCCGGGCTGAGCGTGAGCGAGTTGAACGCCGAGATCACGGTCGAAATGGCGATCGTAAGCGCGAACTGCCGGAAGAATTGCCCGATGATGCCCGAGATGAACGCGCAGGGGACGAACACCGCGGTCAGCACCAGCCCCACGGCGACCACGGGGCCGGCCACCTCGTCCATTGCCTGGATCGCGGCGTCGCGCGGCGACATGCCATGCTCGATGTGATGCTCGATCGCTTCGACCACCACGATCGCGTCGTCCACGACGATGCCGATCGCCAGCACCAGGCCGAACAGCGTGAGCGTGTTGAGGCTGAACCCGGCAGCGGCCATCGCGGCGAACGTGCCGACGATCGCCACCGGCACGGCGACCAGCGGAATGATTGCCGCCCGCCACCCTTGCAGGAACACCAGCACCACGATCGCCACCAGGGCCACGGCGTCGCGCAGGGCGACGAACACCTCGTTGACCGATTCCTGGATGAACGGTGTCGTGTCGTAGACGATCGAGTAATCGAGCCCCTCGGGGAAGCGCTGCCGCAGCTCGTCCATCTTGTTCCGCACCGACTGGGCGGTGTCCAGGGCGTTGGAGCCGGGCAACTGATACACCGAGAGCGCGACGCTCGGCTGGCCGTCGAGCGTACACAGTTGGTCGTACCCTAGCGCCCCTAGCTCCACGGTGGCCACGTCGCGCAGGCGGGTCAGCCGGCCGTCGGGATCGGAGCGGATGATCATGTCGGCGAACTGCTCTTCGTCGGTGAGCCGGCCGAGCGTGCTCATCGTGTATTGGAAAATTTGCCCGTTGGGAGCCGGTGGCTGGCCGATCTGCCCGGCCGCCACTTGCACGTTCTGCTGCTCGATGGCATGTACTACATCGTTGGCACTGAGATTGCGCACCGCCATTTGATTCGGATCCAACCACACGCGCATGCTGTAATCGCGCTGGCCGAGGAAGGTGATATCGCCTACGCCATTGAGCCGGCATAGCTCGTCGCGCAACTGGATGGTGGCGTAGTTGCTCAGATATAAGTTGTCGCGGCTGCGGTCGGGCGAGAACAGGTTGACGATCAGCAGCACGCTCGGCGATTTTTTCTTCACCGTCACGCCGCGGCGCATCACCAGGCCGGGAAGGATCGGCTGCGCCAGCGACACCCGGTTCTGCACCAGAATCTGCGCCAGGTTCAGATCGGTGCCGGGATGGAACGTCACCGTCAGCGCGTAGACGCCGTCGTTCGTACACTGGCTCGACATGTACATCATGTCTTCGACGCCGTTCACCTGCTGCTCGATCGGGGCGGCCACCGTGTCGGCCACCACCTTGGAGTTCGCGCCGGGGAAGACTGCCCACACTTCGACGGTCGGCGGCGTGATATCGGGATACTGCGTGACCGGCAGCGTAAAGATGGCGATCGCGCCGGCTAGCGTGATCACGATCGACAGCACACTGGCGAAAATCGGGCGATCGATGAAAAAGCGAGAGAACATGGGGCGAGCGGCGAGCTTTCAGCGAGTACGGTGAGGCGAGTGCGGCCGGGCAGGTGGGGCATAGCGGCCCGGTCGGTATCTCGAATTCTAACTACCGATCGGTTATCGTAAATGATCTGGCTCGCTTGTGGGGCACGCAGCCAGGGGAATCGCCTGCACGCCTGCCGAGTTTACGAAATGCCTCCCGCGAACCCCGAGCCCTGGCAACAAGGGCAAGTTGCCCGTGGCACCTTTCCAACGGTGCGCCTACGACGGCTGCGCCAGAATCCACTGGTGCGGCAGTTAGTTCAGGAAACGCGCCTGCATCCGCGCGACCTGGTGCTGCCGATGTTTGTGCGTTCGGGGGTGAACCTGCGGCATCCGATCCCGTCGATGCCCGGACACTTCCAGTACTCGCTCGACACCTTCGAGCAAGAGATCCGCACGAACTTTGCCGCGAGGCTCGGCGGCATCCTGCTGTTCGGTGTGCCGGCGTACAAGGACAACACCGGCAAAGAAGCGCTCAGCGACGAGGGCATTATCCAGCGTGCCGTGCGCGTCGCGAAGCAGGCGGCGCCGAACCTGATGATCATTACCGACGTTTGCCTGTGCGAGTACATGGAGCACGGCCACTGCGGGGTCGTGGTGAAAAGCCCAGGCGGAAAGTACGAGGTCGACAACGACGCGTCGCTCGACCTGCTAGCCCGCGAAGCGGTGAGCCACGCCCGGTCCGGGGCCGACATGGTCGCCCCCAGTGCGATGATGGATGGCCAGGTCGGCGCGATCCGCACGGCACTCGACCAAGCCAACTTTTCGCATGTGCCCATCATGAGCTACGCGGCCAAATACGCTAGCGCGTTCTACGGACCATTTCGTGAGGCGGCCCAAAGCACGCCGCAGTTCGGTGATCGCCGCAGCTACCAAATGGACCCCGCGGGCCGCGCGGCCGAAGCGATGCGCGAGATCGAACTCGACCTGGCCGAAGGGGCCGACATTATTATGGTGAAGCCAGCGCTGGCGTACCTCGACATCGTGCGCCAGGCGGCCGATCGCTTTCCGCAAGTGCCGCTGGCGGCGTATAACGTCTCTGGCGAGTACGCCATGATCAAGGCGGCCGCCGCCCAGGGCTGGATCGACGAGCGCGCCACGGCGTTCGAGACGCTGACAGCGATCCGCCGCGCCGGTGCGAGCATTATCCTCACCTACTGGGCGCGCGACGTGTTGCGCTGGATGTCCTGAGCGCGGCCGCTCGCCAACCCCCGGGGCCGTTCGGAGCAGCCATGTCACGCGATCGCAGTCGTCGAGCATTTGCCCGCGCCAAGCAGCTCATTCCTGGCGGCGTGAACAGCCCGGCGCGCGCCTTCGGCGCCGTCGGCGGCGAGCCGATCTTCTTCGAGCGCGGCGAAGGCGCGTACCTGGTCGATCTCGATGGCAACCGTTACCTCGACTACATCGGTTCCTGGGGGCCGATGATCCTGGGGCACCGTCATCCGCGCGTCACTGCGGCGCTAGCCGAGGTGATCGAGCGCGGCACCAGCTTCGGCGCACCGACCGAGGCCGAAAGTGAGTTGGCCGAGATGATCATCGCGGCCGTGCCGTCGATTGAGCGCGTGCGGCTGGTGAACTCGGGGACCGAGGCGACGATGAGCGCCATCCGCTTGGCGCGCGGGTTCACGGGTCGCGACCTGATCGTCAAGTTCGCCGGCAACTATCACGGCCATGTCGATAGCCTGCTGGTAGCCGCCGGCAGCTCTGCAGCGACGCTCGCCGTCCCCAACTCGCCGGGCGTCACGGCCGGCACCACCCGCGACACCGTGGTGCTCGAGTACAACGATGCCGACGCGGTGCGCGAGCTGTTCGCGCGGCTGGGAGACAAAATCGCCGGCGTGATTCTCGAGCCAGTCGTCGGCAACATGGGCTGCGTCGTGGCCACGCCCGAGTTCCTGTTGGCGCTGCGTGCCGAAACACAAAAGCACGGCGCGCTGTTGATCTTCGACGAAGTGATGACCGGGTTCCGCGTCGCGTACGGCGGGGCGCAGAGCCTGCTGCGGATCGCCCCCGACTTGACGACGCTGGGCAAGATCGTCGGCGGGGGGCTGCCGGTCGGCGCCTACGGTGGCCGCGCTGATGTGATGGATCACGTGCTTCCAGTCGGCAAGGTGTTCCAGGCGGGAACGCTATCGGGCAATCCGCTGGCGACCGCGGCGGGAATCGCCACGCTGCGGGTGCTGCGCGACGAGGCGCCGTACGAGCGGCTGGAAATGTTGTCGAGCCGCTTGGCCTCGGGGCTTGTCGAGCGGGCGCAGCGTGCCGGGATACCGCATACGCTGGCCGCGGTCGGCAGCATGATGACGTTCTTTTTCCACCCTGGTCCGGTGAGCAACTGGACCACGGCCAGCCGTGCCGACACGCAGCGCTACGCACAGTTCTTTTGGGGACTGATCGAGCGCGGCATCTATTTTCCGTGTAGCCAGTTCGAGGCGCTGTTCGTCTCGACGGCCCACACCGAGGACGACATCGCGCGCACAGTCGACGCCGCCGGCGACGCGCTCGATGCATTGGCTTAGTTTAGCCGGCGAGCTTGCTCGCCGCGTTTCGCCGCGCGGCGAGTAAACTCGCCGGCTAAACGGATTCACCCGCGCCGGCACTGCTGGCGCCCCGCAGAGCGAATCGCTCGGAATCGCTGCGGCTCGGCGGCTGCAAGAGCCGAAATAATTTGCATGACCGTCAGACTCACGCGCCGCTAGCGGCGCGCGCGTGAAATTGATGTGTTGGCTTCGGCGGGGGGGAGTTCATGCAGGCGTATCTCCGTGCGCGCTCGGTGCTGGCCCTGGCAGGCATGTTGCTTGCGCTGGCCGGCTCGGTCCGCGCCGCTCCTGGTAGCGGCGGTTCGGCGAGCCGCGCGGCACGCGACGAGGCGTTGCGCGCCCTGCCGCTGGCCAAGCTGCCTCCCGAGCCGCGTGCCCGGCTGGCGAAGGTCGTCAACGACACGACTATCTTCCGCCATCTGCCGACGCAAGTGATCGAGTGCGATCCGACGTTCTACCTGTTCCTGGTCGAGCATCCGGAAGTGGTGGTGAACGTTTGGCGCGTGCTGGGGATCAGCGACGTGCGGCTCGACAGGACCGAAGACAACATCCTCCACGCCAACGATGGCGCGGGGACCACCGGCGATGTGGAAATGGCGTATCACAGCCACGACGTGCACGTGTTCTACGCGGCGGGGCGCTACGACGGGCCGATCTTTCCGCGTCCGATGCAGGGGCAGTGCGTGCTGTTGCTGCGGACTTCGTACGTGCGCGAAACCAACGGCAAGTACCACGTCACCTGCCGGCTCGATTCGTTCCTGCACATCGAGAACGCCACGCTCGAGATGCTCGGCAAGGTGATGCAGCCGTTCGTCGGCCAGATTGCCGACCACAACTTTCGCGAGACGACGCTGTTCGTTTCGGGACTCAACCAGGCCGCCGAGTGCAACCTGACCGGCATCCAGGAAGTCAGCGCGCGGATGAAAGAGGTGCGGCCGGAAATTCGCCACCGCTTCGTCGAGCTGAGCGAGCAGTTGGCCGTACAGGCGGCGCTGGCCGAAACCGCCGCCGTACACGCGGCGGCACGCGAGCAGACCGGTCAAGCACCGCGCACCTCGCGCCGCCCTTCGACCGACGGCGCCACCGCCCGCTAGGCTTAGCCGCCGCATTCATGCGGCGCCGGCTCTGTCACTCGGCGCCTGCGAGTACGCTCGCCGCCAGCGCCGCCATGCTCGCGGCGTTCAGGCAGGCGTGAACCACGATGCTCGGCCAGATGCGATGCGTGCGCTGGTACAGGTATCCCAGCATCACGGCAAGCACGAACAGCGGGATCGGATCGCTGCGCAAGTCGCCCGGCCAGCCGAGATGCAACAAAGCAAAGATCGCTGCGCTGATTGCGATCGGCTCGAGGCGAATCGCCGGTGGTGAGGGATCGATCGGCGCGATTCCATCCAGCGATTCATCGACCGGCATTGGCGGCCAGCGCCGCTCGAGCCAGCCTTGCAGCAGCACGCGGAAGATGAACTCCTCGGCCAGCGGCGCCACGACGACCGCCGTGATCGCCGCCGCGGCAATCAACCCGGGTTCGGGCGCCGCGCGAATCCAGCGCTCGATGGGATGTTCTCCCTTGAACCAGTGGGTCAGGACCAACTGGATCGCATAAATCGGGATCAAAAGCGCAGCGAACGCCGTCAGGCCCAGCCGCACGTCGGCCGCCAGGTGCGCGGTGTCGAACCCCAGGTCGGCGGCGCTGGCGCCCAGTCCGTAATGCAGGGCCGCCACCGCCAGTGCCACGGTCAGCAAGTTCGCCGTGGCCGTGCCGAGCAGGATCGCACGGGCTTGGGCCGGGTCGACATCCGACTCGGCATCATGCGCTTCGGCAGAATCATCTTTCCGATGGCGCTGGAAGCCAAAGGCATGCGGGAGCATCCCCTGTAACACGATCGAAACGGCAACGATTGCGAGAACGTGCAGGCCGTTCCAGGGGACGGGTCGGCGCGGCTCGATCGGCTCACGGCGGCGTCGCCACAGCGAGGCGGCTCCGCGCGCGCTGGCCAGCACCACAGCGGTCAGAAACAGCAACGCCACGAAGTTCGCCAACCACGCCATCGCGAATTACCAACTTAGCCAGGAAGCAGTAAGTGCCGCGAGTCGAGCGGCACCATCCTCAGGTCGATCCATCGGGCACAATTCGTCCGGCTCGGCTCGCCGGACCTACATCTTTCGTCCGGCTCGGCTCGCCGGACCTACGCGTCGTTTTGTAGCATGCCGCGCTACCGCAAGAGCCGGATCGCCGCCAACACGTACACAATGCCGGAATACGCTGTCAGCACAGCAGTGGCCCACACCGACACTTCGACGGCCACGGCCAGCGCTTGCGGTGCGGCCGCGCCGCTGCCGGAGATCGTCGGCCAGCCAAGATAGCCAAGCCCGCATCCGACCAGGGCGCATTGGGCGACCATCTTCAACTTGCCCGACATCGCCGCCGAGAAGTCGGCCCCCTGCTGTTCGAGGAAGCTGCGCAGGCCGGTGATCAGCAGCTCGCGCCCGACGACCAGCACCACCAGCCATGCTCGCAAGCCGAGCTCGTGCAGCCCCGAGTTGGGAATCGCCACCAGAAAGATCAGCGAGCCGCAGATGATCACTTTGTCGGCGAATGGATCGAGGATGCGCCCCAGCACGGTGATCAGACCGTACTTCCGCGCGAAGTAGCCATCGAGCCAGTCGGTCCCAGCGGCGATTAGAAAAAGCACGAGGCTGGTGCCGTACCAGCCGAATCCAATGAACCCGAACAGCACCAGCGACAACACCAGCCGGGCGACGGTCAATTGATTGGGCAGGTTCAACAAGGCCGCGGCAGCCGGTCGCTTGGTCGTCATGTCGTTGGCGGTCGCGGACATGCCCTGTTGCCTCGCGCTGCTGCGTCCTCGCTGTTGCGTCGCCTCTTAGCGCGGTGCCCCGACTGCCGCAGCCGCAAGGTCGTAACCCTGCGCCGCCACGATCTCGCACGGCACAATCTGCCCCGCCTTCAATCGCTTGCCGGTGACGTACACCACGGAATCGACATCAGGCGCGTCGGCATAGGTCCGACCGATCCACACATCGCGCTCGCCGGGGACCGGCATATCCAATAATGCTTCACAATGCGTGCCGATGCGAGCCTCGTTCCACTCGAATGCGATCCTTTGCTGCTCGGCCATGAGCCGGTCGCGCCGAGCCTGCCGGATTTCCTCGGGCACCTGGTCCCCGAGCCGGGCGGACGGCGTGTCGGGCTCGAAGGAATACGTGAACACTCCCAACCGCTCGAAGCGCTGTTGCCGCACGAACTCGACCAGCTCTTCGAATTGGTCGTCGGTCTCGCCGGGGAAGCCGGTGATGAACGTGGTGCGCAGCACCAGCCCGGGAATCGCTTGCCGCAGCCGCTCGACCAGCGCAACGGTTTCGGCCTTGCCCACTCGCCGCTGCATGCGCTTCAGCACCGGATCGCTGATGTGCTGAAGCGGCATGTCGAGGTACGGCAGGATTTTCTTTGCCCCGGCCAGCACGTCGATCAATTCGTCGGTGAAGTACATCGGGTACAGGTACATCACGCGAATCCAGTCGATGCCCTCGATCGCGTCCAGCTCGCGCAGCAGCTCGGCCAGGCGCGGCCGGCCGTACAGGTCCGTGCCGTAGTACGTCGTGTCCTGGGCCACGATGTTCAGCTCGCGCACGCCGTCGGCCGCCAGCTCGCGGGCCTCGGCCAGCACTTCTTCCATCGGCTTGGTGGCGTGCTTGCCGCGCATCTTGGGGATCGCGCAGAACGTACACAGGCGATCGCAGCCTTCGGAAATCTTCAGGAAAGCGAAATGCCGCGGCGTGATCCGCATCCGGCCACGGTCCGACAGCGCCACCGACGGTGCGGGACGAAACACCGTCCGCTGCTCGTCGAGCCGTCCAACCAGCCGGTCGGCCACCTTCGTGACCTGTTCACGGCCAAACACGCCCACCAGGTGGTCGATCTCCGGCAACTCGGCGAGCAACGCCTCCTTTTGCCGCTCGGCCAGACAGCCCGAAACGATCACCCCGCGTGTGCCGCCACGCTGCTTCAGCGCGAGCATCTCGCGGATCGTGGCATACGACTCCGCCCGGGCCTGTTCGATGAAACCGCAGGTGTTGACGATCACGAAATCGGCCCCTTCGGGCTCGGCGACCATGCGGTAGCCATCGAGCTGCAACAGGCCGAGCATCCGCTCGCTATCGACGAGGTTTTTGGGGCATCCGAGGCTGACGAACGAGTAGGTCCCCTTCACCGACTCGGAAGAAGCAGCGAGCGGCTTGGCGGCGAGAATGGGTAGGGCCGTCGTTGAGGGCATCGACCGAGCAATCCTTCGATGTGGTGGCCGTTCGTCGTAACTGTTTATCTGGAGGAGCCGAACGACATCGAACCGTTGAACGGCAACCGGGGTAGAATGAACGAATGACAGCCCCATCATATACGCTCGGGGCGCAAAGTGTCACTTATTAGGCTTTCGAACGATGGCTGAACAATCGAAGCGACTCATTCGCCTTGCCACAGCAGCCGTGATCTTCTCGGCAATGGTGGTTCATCCCGCCCTGGCGGCTCCGCCGCAAACGCCGAACATTGTGTTCATCGTCGCGGACGACGAGTGCTGGCGCGATTACTCGTTCATGGGTCACCCCCACATTCGCACGCCGAACATTGATACGCTGGCGAGCCAAAGCCTGGTGTTTCGCAACGCGTATGTGACATCGAGTCTTTGCCGTGCCAGCCTCGCGGCGATGCTCAGCGGCTTGTACCCCCATCAGCATCGGATCACGAGCAACGAAGCGGCGTGGCCGAAGGGCGTTCCCGCTCGAGAAGTCGGTTTGCATCCGACGTTTCGAGAAGAATCGCGACGGATGATTGACTTCGTCGACCGCGTGCCCATGTTGCCGCGAACCCTGGGTGCACACGGTTACAAAAGCTTCCAGACCGGTAAATGGTGGGAAGGGGATTTTAGCCGTGGTGGGTTTACCGACGGGATGAGCCGTGGTGGCCACCACGGCGACAAGGGTCTCGACATCGGTCGCGTCACCATGCAACCGATTTACGACTTTATCGACCGCGCGACAGCCGCGGGCGATCCGTTCTTGGTGTGGTACGCGCCGATGTTGCCGCATTCTCCGCATGATCCGCCGGAGCGTCTGTTGAAGCATTACGAGAGCGTCGCGCCTTCGGATCAAATCGCTAAGTACTGGGCAATGTGCGAGTGGCTCGATGAAACCTGCGGCCAATTGCTGGGATATCTGGACTCGAAGCAATTGCGAGAGAAAACGCTCGTGATCTTTTTGGCCGACAACGGTTGGATTCAGCGGGCCGACTCTGCCGGCCCCGCGGCGCGCTCCAAGGCGTCGCCGTACAACGGCGGTTTGCGCACGCCGTTGCTGTTGAGCATGCCCGGCCGCATCGCGCCCGACGAATGTCCATCGATGGCCATCAGCATCGATCTCGCCCCGACCATCTTGTCGTTCGTCGGATTGAAGCCGACGGACCAGATGCAAGGAATCAACCTGCTCGACCCCGCCGCGCGCGCCAATCGGCACACGATCTTCGGCGAGTGTTTTAACGTGAACGCCGTCGACCTCAATCGCCCGGCCACCAGCCTCAAGTGGCGCTGGTGCATCGACGACAATTGGAAGCTCATTCTGCCCCATGCGCCCAATTTGCCGGCGGCGGCGGAGTTGTACGACCTGCAGGCCGATCCCGACGAGACGAAGAACCTCGCCAACGAGCAGCCCGCGAAGGTCAGCTCGCTGGAGCGGTTGCTAGACGCTTGGTGGTCGCCCGAACGCTAATCGCTGTGGCCTTGTGATAGAAAATCGTCGCGCGGCAACCCTCGTACCTCGCGCAGCAGCCAGCGACTCTCGGTCTCCGGCTACGATCGGACAAGTCAGGCATTACGCCCGAATTCTTGCTTGCCAGTGGTCGCTGGCACGATAATATGTACATGTGTACAGTATATCGAGCAGGTCGCACGATGCTTCCCGAGATCCCGTCCGAGCAATACGCCGCGGCGTTGGACGAAACCATCGACGAAATGTTGACGACGGCCCGGATCGAGCGGCCGCCGGTCAATCCATTGCAGCTCGCCGAGGCGCTGGGGATTGTGGTGGCGCGCGATGATCGGCAGACCGGTCGGGGCCGGTACGTGCGTCTGCGTGCGTTCGCCGGCCGAGGTACAGCCGCTGCCGACAGCGAGGATCGGCTGGTCGTCGAACCGCCAACGCAGGCGTCGATCTTGTTGCGCGACGATCCGCGCCAGGAGCGCCGGCACTGGGCGCTGGCCCACGAGCTGGGCGAGCACGCCGCGGTGCACGTGTTTCATCGGCTGGGCGTCGATCCGCGCGAGGCGCCCGCGGCGGCGCGCGAATCGATCGCCAATCACCTTGCCAGCCGGTTGCTCTTGCCCGCGGCCTGGTTGGCGCGCGACGCCGGGGAGTGCGGCTGGGACTTGTTCGCTTTGAAGCGGCGCTACGCGACCGCCAGCCACGAGTTGATTGCCCGGCGGATGCTCGATTTCGACTTGCCGGTGGTGGTGACGATCTGCGACCAGGGGCAGGTCAGCTTTCGGCGGGGAGCGTTTGGCCGGCGGGGACCACCGATGAATACGCTAGAGCATGCCTGTTGGCAACGGGTGCATCGCCGCGGATGTATGGCACAAGATCAGCACGATGCGTTGCTGGTGCGCTGCTGGCCGATCCACGAGCGGGGGTGGAAGCGCGAAATTCTGCGGACCGAGCTTTCCGAAGCCTCAGCCGCTTGAGCGACGACCCTGACCGCCACGTAGATTGCGGCACTCCGCCAGCTTAGAATGGCGCGGCGGCGGCGCACGCCAGTCGTTTCGTGGCTTGTTCTTATGAGGGTTTGATCCATGTGCATGGTTTTGCGCGGTGGGGTGTGTCGTTGCGCCGTGGCGGCAGTGATTGTGTTGCTGGGTGTCAGCGGGACCACACGCGCGGAACTTCAACAGCAAGTCGAGTTGCCGAAGCTGACGACGCAGGAGCCCATCGAACTGGGAACGATCCCCGAGGCTGAAGTTGCCGAGTGCAAGCTGACGGTGCTCAATGCGACGGCGCAATCGAGCAACGCCCCGGCTCGCGGCTACAGTTGCATCAAAGAGAACGGCACATGGTATGTACGGTTCGACCCGGCGCCTGGCTCGCCGTTGGCAACCATCCGGTTCGACAAGAACCGGCTGCTGTTCCAGTGGGCTGCCGATGCTGAGCGTTCGCTCGCCGGCGGGCTGCGGAACTGCGTGTTGACGGTCGAGCATGGCAAAACGGTCGAGGCCGTGGCCCTGCGCACCCCGATTCGCTCCGCAGCCAAGCCGCTCGATCTGTCGCGAGAAACAAACACCGAAGCAGTGGAAGTCGACGACCTACCTGCCGTGGATCGGTTCTCGTTCGAGGTGACGGGGCTGCAAGGATACGACGGAACGCTGACGTTTTCGCCCCCAGAGCGAAGAGCCGGTCTGACGCAGCCGGTGACGATCGTGCTCAATCCGGTGCCGACGATCTCGCTCAGCGTGCAGTTCAAGGCCACATTGACCAAGCTGGGTTCGACGTTGTCGTTGCAGGTGCAGAACCACGCCGTCGCGGGGCAAGGCGGCCAGGCCAGGCCGTTCACCATCAAGGAGGTGAACACCGCGCTGATGAAAACCAAGACGCTGATCACGAATCTCAAATCGAAATTGGCCAAAGACGAGCAACTCTATACCCAGCTCGAAAACAGGCTGGCGGCGATGAACACCCCCGCCAATCGCAACGCCAAACAACAGGCCGCTTACAACGCGCAGGTCGGCAAGCTTCAATCGCAACTGAACAACGACAAGCAGAAGCTCGACCAGTTGCGGATTCAATTGCCGACGATGGAAAACCAGTACGAGGCGCTGCCGGTGCTGGCCAAGCTGGCCACCGATCTCGACGGACACGCGACGATCGAATTCCGCGTGCTCTATCTCGTCGAGAAGCAGTTCGTCGTCCTGTACTCCACCGAGCACGCTCCGGCCACTCCTCCTCCGCCGGTGCAGAATGTCTATTAAAGGCAACTTCGTTCACTAGCCAATGCATCGGCAAGTTGCCGCAGTAGCTCGTCGAGCAGCAATGGCTTGCGCATGATGGCTGTCGCGCCGCTGGAACGCCAGGCAGCGTGATGCTCCGGCCGCGCGAAGTTGACGAGCACCAACGCAGGTACTGACCAGCGATCGGTCCAGCGACGCAGCGCGGCGTGCAACGCCGCGTCGCCGCCGTCCGGCACATCCCAGATCAACACAGCCGGCGGCGTCGCGATCGGCGGTGTGTCGGCGCGGGCCGTCACGGCATTCATCCCGCACCGGGCGCAGGCATCGGCTAGCATATGGGCCATCTCGGCACAGGAACTGACGATGATCGCCAAGCCGCGCCGAGCACAACGATCGCTCGCGCCACCGAGTTCAGCCAGCACGCGCTCTTCGTCGGTGACGGTGGCCGGCAAGGCCCAGCTTGGGCACTGTCCGCGCTCGCAGCTCCGTTGCTGCTCGGCCCAGGCCGCTTGCCAGCGGTGCCATGCGACGCGCACCACGCCAGCCGGCGGGCTGCCGGTGCGCAGCTCGCCATCGCACCACGGTCCCACGAGCAGCACCACCCGCGCCAGCGGCGCTCGCCGGTTCAGCGCAACGATGTCTGCGGTCGTGAACTCTCTCGGGCGCGATTGCACAAGCAGAATCCAATCGGCGGCGTGCTGTGAGGCCGCAAGCCAATCCATCGCATCGGCGACTGATGCGCAGCGGGTCACGCTGGCCTGTGCGTGCAGTGGGCCGAGCAGTTCGCGAAACTCATCGCGGTCCGCATCGCCCGCCACAAGCCAGTGTCGCGCGGCAACGTGGGAATCGATCGGTGTGCATTGCGCACTGCGCATGCCATCCTCCTGGCCGGGATTCTACACGATCTTATTGTTTTGCGATCAGGCTAGACAACGTCCGCCCTCGGCCCACAATTGCGGTATGGCTGACAACGATTTTGGCGTCGACGAACTTGCCGAATATCTGCACATGACCAGCGCGCAGATCGCCCGAATGGCGGAGCGTGGTCAGCTTCCTGGCCGCAAGGCCGCAGGTCGTTGGCGGTTTTCGCAGGCCGAAATTCATCACTGGCTCGAAGACCGGATCGGAGCCTCCGACGCGCTGGAATTGGCGCGGATGGAAGACATGTTCGGCAACGAGGCCGCGCCGAACGACGAACCAGCGGAATCGCAGCAGATCGCGGCCTTGTTGCCCGTGGCGGCGATCGAATCGTCGCTTGCGGCCCGGACGCGCAATTCGGCGATCACCGCGATGGTCGGCGTCGCTGAGCGGACCGGCTGGCTGTGGGATGCCGAGCGTCTGGCCGAGGCGATTCGCAGTCGCGAAGAACTCTATCCCACCGCCCTGGATAACGGCGTGGCCTTGCTCCATCCGCGACGACCGATGCCGGCAATCGTCGCCCGTCCCTTCGTTGCGTTGGGACGAACGGGACACGGTATCGTGTTCGGCAACCGCCGCGGCGCGCTCACCGATCTGTTCTTCCTGCTCTGCTCCACGACCGATCGAGGCCACCTGCATACGCTGGCCCGCTTGAGCCGGTTGATTGCCGACGACGATTTTCTCGCCGAACTACGCGCGGCGGCCGACGCCACGGCAATCCACGAGCTTATCGCCAGCCGCGAACAAGAACTTCTTTCCTAACCGACGCGCCGCCAGCCATGAACGCTCGCCAACTCACCGATGCACTGAAGGGCGAAGCGCGGCAATTGGGCTTCCGGCTCACGGGAGCTTGCCCGGCCGTGTCGACGCCGGGGCTGGCGAAGTTTCACGATTGGCTCGCCGCCGGACATGCGGGGACGATGGATTATCTGCCCGCGCGCGAGCAGGCGTACCAGCATCCCGAGCACGTGCTGGCCGGCGTGCGCAGCCTGCTGATGCTCGGCTTTCCATATCGCACCGCGGAGCCGGCGATGGTCGCTCCCGGCCAGGGGCGCGTATCGCGCTACGCTTGGGGGACCGATTATCACCATCTCGTGCGCGATCGGCTGCACCGGCTGGCCGATGAGCTGCGCGAGTGGTCGCCCGGGGCACTGGCGCGCGGCGCGATCGACACCGCGCCGCTGTTGGAGCGCGACTTCGCCCGACTGGCCGGTCTGGGATGGGTCGGCAAGAACACGCTGCTGTTGAACCGCGAGGAAGGGAGTTGGTTCTTCCTGGCGGCGCTGCTCACCGACGTCGAACTGGAATACGACGCGCCGCACGCTGCCGATCACTGCGGCACCTGCCGCGCGTGCCTCGACGCCTGCCCGACCAACGCGTTCCCCGCACCCTATGTGCTCGACGCGCGGCGGTGCATCAGCTATTTGACGATCGAGCTGCGCGGTCAGGTGCCCGAGCCGCTACGCGCCGGCATCGGCGAATGGGTATTCGGTTGCGATATCTGTCAGGAGGTGTGTCCCTGGAATCGCAAGGCGCCGGCCGCCGACGAACCGCGGCTGGAACCGGCGGCGGGAATGAACCCGCTGGAGCTTTGCGAGCTGTTCGCGCTCGACGAGCAGGCGTTTCGGCAACGCTTCCGGCATTCGCCGCTCGCCAGGCCGCGGCGCGAAGGGCTACTGCGCAACGCCGCGATCGTGCTGGGCAATCAGCGAGCACCAGAGGCGCTAGCGGCACTCGAACGCGGCCTCAATGACGGCTCGGCAATGGTCCGCGGTGCCTGTGCCTGGGCCTTAGGGCAATACCACGAATCGGCCGCCCGCGAAGCGCTCGAGCGGCGTCTGACGACCGAAATCCACCCGGAAGTGCGCGGCGAAATCGAACAGTCGCTGCATCGCGCGGTACAACCGGCGGCGGCGATGGTTCAGTGAAGGGGCCACCCGCTTGCATCCCCTTTCTGGTTGCAAACGCCCGGTAGGTTCGCTACTTCTAATGTCAGATCCACGAATTCACTTGCTCGGGGAGACGCATCGCCCAATGGCTGAACCAACCGCCGAGAAGAAGACCGGTGCGGCGAAGAAGCGCATCCTGCTGGTCGACGACGATCACGAGATCATCGAGTCGATGCGCATGGCGCTCGAGGCCAAGGGATATGAGACCCTTGTGGCGCGCGACGGTAACCAGGGGCTGGCCCTGGCCGAGCGTGAAGATCCCGACCTGCTGATCCTCGACATGATGATGCCCAAGCGCAGTGGCTTTCTGGTGCTGGAGAAGCTGCGGCGGACCAGGCCGGTGCCGGTGCGCGTAATCATGATCACGGCCAACGAGGGGAGCCGGCACAAGGTGTACGCCGAAATGCTGGGCGTCGACGACTACATCCGCAAGCCGTTCGCCATGGACCGCCTGCTGGAAAGCGTCGAGCGGCTGCTGACCAACTGAGCCACGCGTCGAGCGATCGCCCAGCGGATCGCGGACCCTCACCGCGGCTCGTTGAGCCGGCGGCGGACTAGTTCGCCGAGGTATTTCACCGGCACCGAGCCGTGGGCGAGCACTGCCTCGTGGAAGCGGCCAAGGTTGAAGCTTGTGCCCTGTTCGCGTTCGATCTCATCGCGCAAGCGGCGCATGGCCATGCGGCCGACGAAGTACGTGCTCAACTGCACCGAGCTTTGCTTGGCGCGGATGATTTTCAGTCGGGCCTCGCCGGCCGATTGGAAGGCTTCTTCAGTGAGCAACGCAAACGCTTCGTCGTCGGTTATGCCATCGCAGTGCATGCGGTGGTCGAGGATCGCGTTGACCACGGTGCGCAAATAGAACTTCAACTGGCTGAGCCGCAATGCCGGGTCGTCCGCACCGTAGCCGGCGTCGAGCATCATTTGCTCGCAGTACACGGCCCACCCCTCGATGAACACGCCCGATTGCAGCACGCGGCGGATCAGCGACGGGTTGCGGTTCGAATACTCCAGTTGCACGTAATGCCCCGGATACGCTTCGTGGATCGTGAGCACCACGAGCATGTGCCGGTTGTATTCTTCCAAAAAGCTGCGCACCTGCTGCGGCCCCCAATCGGCCGGCGGCGGGCTGATCGCGTAGAAGCTGGTTCCCTGCGGATCGAGCGGCAGCGCCGCATCGAGATACGCTAGCGAGTTGCCTCGACGGAAGGCTGGCATCTCGATGATCCGGCACCGGTCGGGCTCCGGAAGTCGCAACACGTCGCGCTCCGTAATGAACCGTCGGATGCGATCGACGGTCGCACGGGCATCGTCAACCAGCGCGGCCGGATCGCCATGCTCGTGGCCGATCTCGGCCAGCACCCGCGCGATCGTCTCGGCACGGCCCCGCTCGTCATCGGCTGGCGGCGAGGTCTGCGGAAAGTATCGCGGCCAAAGCCGGCTGGCGACGGTGAACATCTCGGCCCGCACACGCGCTTTCTCCGCCTCGGCCCCGGCGAGCACCTCGTCGGCCGAGAGCCCGGCATCGAGCACCAGTTCCAGCTTCCGCGAGAACTTTTCCGTGCTCAGCCGCCAATCGCCGGTGGCTTGCGGCAGCAGCTCGTCTTCCAAGAATTGCTGATGGCGGCGGAGCGCTTCGACCACCGGCCGGGCTGCCTTTTGCAACTCGTCGCGGCGCGGTGAGTCGCCGGCCAGGGCTGCTAGGTCATGGTCATAGTAAGCGATCGCGCCGCGATTCTGGCGGATGGCGGTTTCGACCACCACACGCGGCGGATGCTTCAGTGCGCGCCGGGCCTCGTCGAGCACCGTCGGCAGTTGCGGCAACCGGGCCAGGCAGTTGGCGACGTTTGTTTCGCGCGGCAACGTCGATTGCAACAGCAACGAATACGTGCTGTCGTTCACCGTGTCGCCGTACACTCGCGGGTCTTCCTCGAACGGATGCGTGTTTTCGGCCAACCAGATGCCGCGCGTCAGCTCTTGTCGCAGCATCTCGTAGTCGATCTGGCTGTTGCGCGAAAGCTGGCGGTAGTCGATCTCTCGGGGCAACTCGGCCAACATCTGCCGCTGATGTTCGAGCCATCGCTGCCGGGCGGCCGCGGAGACGTCATCGACACGGTCGTCGAAACGGTGATCGCCGAGCCGCGTGGCATCCAACGGGCGCAGCCGGAACGACTCGTCGAGGTAATTGCGGAAGAACGCCTCGAGTGCCGCATCGGCTTCCGCGGGTTCGGCGTGGATTACGTTCATGATCGAGAGCATGCCCAGAATCACTAAGCCGGCGAAGAGCCGTTGCGACGCGCTCGCGAGCAGATTCATTTTGTGTTCGCTGCCGGCGTGAGGTAACGTGGATTCCCGCCGCGGCTAAGGTAGTTCTAAACCGTCGAGATCACAACGATGAAGATGTCGCATTGCCTGCTGGGTTGGATGGCTGTGATGGTGCTGTGCACATCGGCGTGGGCCGAGGATGCGAAGAAGGCGGCTCCGACGAAGGCGCCTGCGAAGGCGGCTCCCGCGCGGCGGCCCAGCCCGTCGCTTGCGCCGATCGAAGACAAGCCCGGCCTGCCGCGCGTACTGTTGATCGGCGACTCGATCTCGATGGGCTACACCATCCCAGTGCGCGAGCTGCTGTCCGGCAAGGCCAACGTCCACCGCATTCCCACGAACGGCGGCCCAACGACCAGAGGCGTGGAATCGATCGATTCGTGGCTAGGCGACAAGAAGTGGGACGTGATCCATTTCAACTGGGGCCTGCACGACATCAAGGAGATGCCGCCCGACGGCAAAGTGCAGGTGTCGCTCGCCGATTACGAAGCGAACCTGAAAAAGCTGGTCGCTCGGCTCAAGCAGACCGACGCCAAGCTGATCTGGTGCAGCACCACGCCGGTCGCCCCCGGCACTCCGGGTCGGAAACCTGATGAGGTGCCCACCTACAACGCCGTGGCGAAGAAGATCATGGACGCCAACGGCATCGCGATCGACGATTTATATGCCTTCGCCGAGCCGCAACTGACCAAGATCCAAATTCAAGGCCCGCCGGCGAATGTTCACTACACCGAAGCGGGGTCGAATGTGCTCGCCGAGCAAGTGGCGCGCAGCATCGAAGCCGCGCTGAAATAGGCTACAGACTCCAGGCTTCGGGTGTGCCGTATTTTTCCGTCGCCCGTAGCCTGTCGCCTATTCTCTTTAAAATACGCCGATGCCTACGCCGCCGTAGAAGCCGGGATTGTACCCGTACCCGTAGTAGCCACCGTAGTACGGGCGAGCATAGCCATACGGACGGTAGTACGGCCGATAACCGTACCCGTAGGACGGGCCGCCATAGTATCCGCCACCATAGCCGCCGCCGTAGCCGCCTCGCCAGAAGCGGGCTTCAGCCGGGGCCGCCGAGGCACCGAACGCCACCACCAACGCAACGATCATCAACAACCGTTTCATAACTAGGGTTCCTCGCAGAAATCGGTCGTGTCAAAAACACTCGCACTAGCCGGAATCTCGGTTTCAATTCGCACAGGCGGAACACTCGTTCCGATTGTCGCGGGCCGCTTGCTTCGTTCCATCTCATCGCGGCCAAGGGGTTTAGTAATCCTACGCTATTGGCCCCTTTTTGGAGAGCCTGTGCAATCTTCGAGCCATTTGCTGCCGCGCTCCAGAAAAAGCTACGGATTGTAAGCGGTTGCCGTGGTACCGGCTTTTCCGAGCAGGGAACGGCTGCGGACTAACGTCGAACGTTTGATGCAAGGTCTGCAAACGTCCGATTGCTCCCTGAAGAGCCGCGGTGACGACCCGTCGCCGACCGGCCACACACCAGGGGGAAGCATCGAATGCACCCACGACAAACTTCGGCCAAGGTGCGGGCGACGTTATATCTGCCGGCCGACGTGCTGGAAGAGGCTCGAAACGCGGCAGTGTACCTGGCGGGCTACCCAGCCCGGCTGACACTCACCGCTTTGGCCGAGAACGCCTTGCGCGCGGAGCTACGACGCTTGAAGGATCGCTACAACGACGGAAAGGACTTTCCACCTCGCGAAGAAGACCTCAGAGGTGGCCGCCCCATCGCGGCCTAAGGTGGCAAGAAATGCAATCGGCGAAAACCGAACCGGTCACCCGGCAGGAACTCGACAAGCTCCGTCAAGAATTGCTGCGACGGATTGTCAACAACGAAGAGCGACGCAAGCATCAGGCCGAGGCCAGCAAGAAGTGAACCACCGTGCGCCGGTCGCCCCCTGGCTGCCGCTCGTGCTGTGGCTGGGGTGTGGCATGCCGCACCGGACGGCCGAGGCGCAGATCGAGCGATACTCGTTGACGCCCGCGCGGCGCGCCA
The DNA here is from genome assembly GCA_036272935.1 of Pirellulales bacterium. Lineage (GTDB taxonomy): Bacteria > Planctomycetota > Planctomycetia > Pirellulales > PNKZ01 > DATAXP01. Next base: position 48,312 of record DATAXP010000071.1, read on the forward strand.
GCGATAGCACGCCGCGCGCATCGCAACAGCCGCATCCGGCGGTGGTGCGCGTGATCGCCACCGAACGCGATGGTGCCAGCTACGGTTCCGGCACCTTGGTCGACACGAACGACGCCTACGGCCTGGTGGTCACGAACTGGCACGTGGTCGAAGCGGCTGTGCGTGTCGAGGTGCTGTTTCCCGACGGGTTCCGCTCGCCGGCGCAGGTGCTCAAGACCGATCGCGATTGGGACCTGGCAGCACTATTGTGCGGCCGGCCACGCGCCGCGCCGGTCGCCGTGGCGCGGATGGCTCCCTTGCCGGGGGAGACGTTGTCGATTGCCGGCTACGGTACCGGCGATTACCGGATGACGAGCGGACGCTGCACGCAGTATCTCGCCCCCGCGCCGAACTTGCCGTATGAAATTGTCGAACTCGCTGCCGACGCCCGCCAAGGCGATTCGGGCGGACCGATCTTCAACACCCGTGGCGAGCTGGCAGGGGTACTATTCGGACAATCGCGCGGACTAACCAGCGGCAGCTACTGCCGGCGCGTCGACAAGTTCCTAAAGTCGGTGGTCCCGCCGCCGATCGTGCCCGAGCCAGAACACTCGCCGGTCGTGTCGCCGGCGCCGGCCACAGTTGCCGCCGTTGTTTCGCCGGTCAGCGCGCCTGTTGAACGACCGCAGCTACCGCCGGCCAGCGAGATCGATCTCACCAACGCTGCACCGATGCACCCCGCAACTTGGTCGACGCCACGGAACACCGACGCCGACTGGCAGACGCTGATCGGGCAGACGCCGATCGAGCAAACCAAATCCGGCATAATCTTGCTGGCAATTGCGATCTTATTCTTTCGGCTCATCCGGCCGGGATCATCTTCGTCGGCCGCGGGCGACCCTTTGCCCAGCGACTGAACCTCGGCGTGTGGTTTTCAGCGCCGTGTCTTGCCAGTGCTGGAACTACTTTATTCATAAGCGATTGTGATAATGCGCCGCTAGTGCTGGCAGGTGAATTCATTGCATCAAAATTCCTGGGCGAATGATTGACAGTCAACAAGATTTCTAATACGATCACCATCCCTTTGACAAATACTAGTGCGTATCTCTATTCAGCTTCTTGATTCCCATCACGGCAACCTAATCAGCATCACGACATAAATGGCAGTGCAGCTCAAAGCATTGAAGATCTTTTGCGATGTCGTGCGGCAGCGCAGTTTCTCGCGCGCGGCTGACGAAAACGACATCTCGCAATCCGGGGCCAGCCAGGTGGTCCATCAGTTGGAAGAGGGCCTGGGCGTCAAGCTAATCGACCGTTCGAAGCGTCCGTTCGTGCTCACCCCCGAGGGCGAGGAGTACTACGACGGCTGCCGCGCCGTGGTCGAGCGCTATTACGCCTTGGAAGACCGCGTGCGCACGCTGCACCAGGAAGTGGTGGGCCGCGTGCGCGTCGCGTCGATTTATTCGGTCGGCCTGCACCACATGGATCGATACGTTCAGGAGTTCCTCGCCCAGCACCCCAAGGCGAACGTGCGGCTGGAGTATCTGCATCCCGACCGCGTGTATCAGAGCGTCGAGGACGACGTGGCCGACATCGGCCTGATCAGCTACCCGAAGCCTTCGCGCACGTTGCAAGCGATCCAATGGCGCGAGGAGCCGATGGTGCTGGTCACCGCGCCGCGGCATCGCCTGGCGGGCCGCGAGCAGATCGGGCTACGCGAACTGCACGGCGAGAAGATGATCGGCTTCGATCGCGACCTGACGATCCGCAACGAGATCGACCGGGTATTGAACCTGCACCGCATCGAGGTGCGCGTGATAATGGAGTTCGACAACATCGAGACGATCAAGCGCGCGATCGAGATTGAAGCCGGTATTGCCCTTTTGCCCGAGCCGACCGTGCTGCGCGAAGTGCAGGCCGGCACGCTGTCGGCCATCGCGCTCGATACCGACGAATTGGTGCGGCCGCTGGGCATCATTCACCGCCGGGGTCGTGACCTGTCGAGCACGGCCGAGCGGTTCATTGAGTTGCTCAAGCGCGAAGGGCAGAAGATCGACGCCGTCGAGACGCCGGTCAGTACCACGCTCGTTCGGGCGGTCGAGGGCAACGCAGCGAAGGTCGATCCCCTGCGCAACGGGGGCGATGGGCGTAGCCATGGCCACAGCCATGGCGCCAGCAGCTATATGGATTCTCAGCAGGAGACGGACCAGGAGGGTAACGGCCGGCCGTCGGCCACGGAGTCGCCGCGCGCCGCACGTGCGGCGTCCGTTTAGGAACCCTAAATCGCATCGGCGGCCGAGACGCGTCGCGGCCGTAGGACCGGTGCCCCCGACGAACATGAATTCTCACTTACCGACGGGCCACGACGGTCGTACGGGCCCCGGCGCGCGCAGCGCCGAACAGCACTGCGCCGAACAGCAAAGTGGACTCTACGATCCGGCCAACGAGCACGATGCCTGCGGCGTCGGCTTCGTGGTTGATATGCACGGCCGCAAGAGCCATCAGATCGTGCGCTCGGGGTTGCAGATTCTCGTCAACCTCACGCATCGCGGCGCCTGCGGCTGCGATCCGACGACCGGCGACGGCGCCGGCATCCTGGTGCAGATCCCGCACGACTTTTTTGCCACGGAGTGCCGAGCCGCCGGGTTCGAGCTTCCCGCGCCAGGCGAATACGGCATGGGCTTCATGTTCCTGCCGCAGGACGCCGGCGAGCGTGGCTACTGCACGCGGCGGTTCGAGCAGTTGGTCGCCGAGGAAGGCTTGCGATTCCTCGGCTGGCGCGAGGTGCCGCTCGACAAGGCCCACCTGGGTCGCTTGGCCGGCGAGGTCGAGCCGTACATGGCCCAAGCGTTCATCGCGCGCGGCAGCGTCGCACCCGACATGCTCGATTGGAAGCTGTACGTGGTCCGCGAGCGTTTGGAGCTTGACGTCGAGCGGAGCCAGTTTCGGCAGAAGCGGTTCTTTTATGTACCGAGCTTGTCGTCGAAGGTGGTCGTCTACAAGGGACTGATGCTCGCCGACCAAGTTCAAGAATACTATCGCGACCTGGCCGATGAGCGGTTCGTCTCCGCGCTGGCCCTGGTGCATCAGCGCTACAGCACCAACACGTTTCCCACCTGGGACCTGGCCCATCCGTTCCGCTTCATGGCCCACAACGGCGAGATCAATACGCTGCGTGGCAACCGTAACTGGATGCACGCCCGGCAGGCGATGTTGGCTAGCCCCAAGTACGGCGACGACCTGAAGAAGATCGGCGAGATTTGCACGCCCGGGGCCAGCGACTCGGCAACGTTCGACAATGTGCTCGAACTGTTGGTCCTCACCGGCCGTTCGCTGCCACAGGCGATGAGCATGCTGGTCCCCGAGCCGTGGGCGGGGCACGAAAGCATGTCGGCTGAAAAGAAGGCCTACTACGAGTACCAGGCATGTCTCATGGAGCCGTGGGACGGCCCCGCCGCGATGGCGTTCACCGATGGCACGGTGATCGGTGCGACGCTCGATCGCAACGGCTTGCGCCCCGGCCGCTACTGGATCACCCGCGACGGCTGGGTGATCATGGCCTCGGAATCCGGCGTGCTCGATATCCCTGCCGACCAGATCGAGATCAAGGGTCGGCTGCGCCCCGGACGGATGTTCCTCGTCGACACTACCGCCGGACGCATCATTCGTGATACCGAACTCAAGGATCAGCTCGCCGCGCAACAGCCGTACCGTCAGTGGCTCAACGAAAATCAGCTGCTGCTCGGCAGCTTGCCGAGCCCCGCCGAGAGCAACGGTGCCGAAACAAACGGTCACGCGCAGCCCTCGACCAACGGCCACGCGGCGACGAATGGTCACACCGGGCACGACGGCCACTTGCTGCGGCAGCAGCGGGCGTTCGGCTATACGCTCGAAGATTTGAAAGTCATCCTCGCCCCGATGGCTGCCGATGGTCAGGAGCCGATCGGCTCGATGGGGAACGACACGCCGCTGGCGGTGCTCTCCAGCCGGCCGCAACCGCTGTACAACTATTTCAAGCAGCTGTTCGCGCAGGTCACCAATCCGCCGCTCGATGCGATCCGCGAAGAGATTGTCACGATGCTGATCACCACGATCGGCTCAGAAGGGAACCTGCTGGAGGAGACTCCCGAGCAGTGCCGACTGCTGCGGCTCGACACGCCGATCATCACCAACGCCGAGTTGGCCAAGATTCGTGCGCTTGATCGGCCAGGGTTGAAGTCGCAAACCTTCAGCACGCTATTCTTCCGCAGCGAAGGAGCCGATGCGCTGCGTCGCCGGATGGATGCACTGCGGGCCGAGGTGTCGCGAGCGATCGCCGAGGGGGTGACGCTGGTGATCCTCAGCGACCGCGGCGTCGATGCCGGGTGGGCGCCGATCCCGGCGCTGTTGGCGACCGCCGGCGTGCACCATCACTTGATCCGCGAGGCGTCGCGCACGCGCTGCGGCCTGATCATCGAGAGCGGCGAGCCGCGCGAGGTGCACCACTTTGCATTGCTCACCGGCTACGGCGCCGGCGCGGTGAACCCGTACCTGGCGCTGGCGACGATCGCGGAGATGAAGGCGCACGGCTTTTTCGACGAGAAGCACACGATCGAGAAGCTCGAAAAGAACTTTATCAAGGCGGTCGGCAAAGGCCTGCTTAAGGTCGCCTCGAAGATGGGCATCTCGACGCAGCAAAGCTACCGCGGAGCGCAGATTTTCGAGGCGATCGGACTCAATCGCGATTTCATCGCCGAATACTTCACCTGGACGCCGAGCCGCATTGCCGGCGTGGGGATCGAAACGATCGCCGAGGAATCGCTGCGCTGGCACGAACACGCCTGGCCGCGGGCCGATGTGCCGGTGACGCTCGAGCTCGACGTCGGCGGGCAATACGCTTGGCGACGCAAAGGCGAAGCGCACCTGTTCAGTCCCGATGTGATCGCCAAATTGCAACAGGCCACGCAGATCAACAGCCGCGATGAGTTCCGCAAGTTCTGCGACCTGATCGATCACCAGGAGCGGCAACTGCTCACCCTGCGCGGACTGCTCGAGTTCAAGAAGTGGGCCAACCCGGTGCCGCTCGACGAGGTCGAGCCGGCCGCCGAGATTGTGAAGCGTTTCGCCACCGGTGCGATGTCATACGGCTCGATCTCGAAGGAAGCACACGAGACGCTGGCCGTCGCGATGAACCGCATCGGCGGGCGTAGCAACACCGGCGAAGGGGGGGAAGACCCGGCACGCTACACGCTCGATGCCAACGGCGACAACCGCAACAGCGCGATCAAGCAGGTGGCCAGCGGCCGCTTCGGTGTCACCAGCAACTACCTGGTTCACGCCAAGGAATTGCAAATCAAGATGGCCCAGGGGGCCAAGCCCGGCGAAGGGGGCCAGTTGCCGGGACACAAGGTCGACAGGGAGATCGCCCGCATCCGGCACAGCACGCCGGGCGTGGGGCTGATCTCGCCGCCGCCGCATCACGATATCTACTCGATTGAAGACCTGGCGCAGTTGATCCACGACCTGAAGAACTCGAACCGTGACGCGCGCATCAGCGTGAAGCTGGTCGCCGAAGTGGGCGTTGGGACCGTAGCGGCTGGCGTCGCCAAGGGGAAAAGCGATGTCGTGCTGATCAGCGGGCACGATGGCGGCACCGGCGCCAGCCCGTTGACCTCGCTCAAGCACGCCGGCATCCCCTGGGAACTGGGCCTCGCCGAAACGCACCAAGTGCTGGTGAAGAACGATTTGCGAGGCCGGATCATCGTGCAGACCGATGGGCAGTTGCGCACTCCGCGCGACATCGCCATCGCCGCGATGCTCGGCGCCGAGGAATGGGGCATCGCTACCGGGGCGCTGGTCACGATCGGCTGCATCATGATGCGCAAGTGCCATCTGAACACCTGCCCGGTCGGTATCGCCACGCAGGACCCCGCGCTGCGGGCGAAGTTCGCCGGCAAGCCGGAGAGCGTGGTCAATTACTTCTTCCTGATTGCCGAGGGGCTGCGCGAGATCATGGCGAGCCTCGGCTTCCGTACGATCAACGAGATGGTCGGGCGGGTCGACATGCTCGACACGCGCCGGGCCGTCGACCACTGGAAGGCCCGCGGGCTCGACTTCTCGAAGCTGCTGTACAAGCCCGAGACTCCGAGCTACGTGAAGACCTACTGCGTCGAGAAACAGGACCATGGCATCGCGCAGTCGTTGGACATGACGACGCTCGTGCCGGCCTGCCGAGCGGCCCTCGAAGACGCGCAGCCGGTGGTGCTCGATCTGCCGATCCGCAACATCAATCGCACCGCCTGCACGGTGCTCTCCAGCGAGATCACCAAGCGTTACGGCCCCAACGGGCTGCCTGAGGACACGATTCAGCTCAATTTCCGCGGCACCGCAGGTCAAAGCCTGATGGCGTTCGGCGCTCCAGGGCTCACGGTGCGTGTCGAAGGCGATGTGAACGACTACCTGGCTAAGGGGCTGTCGGGAGGCAAGGTGATTGTCTACCCGCCGCGCGAAAGCACGTTCAAGGCCGAAGAAAGCATCATTGCCGGCAACGTGGTGCTCTATGGCGCCACCAGCGGCGAGGTGTATATCCGCGGCATCGCCGGCGAACGCTTCTGCGTGCGCAACAGCGGCGCCCGGGCGGTGGTCGAAGGCGTGGGCGACCACGGTTGCGAGTACATGACCGGCGGCGTGGCAGTGATCCTCGGCGGCACGGGGCGCAACTTCGCCGCGGGCATGAGCGGCGGCATCGCCTACGTGCTCGATGAATCAGGCCAGTTGCCGATCTTGGTGAACAAGGAAATGGTCGAGCTCGAGAACCTTTCCGACGAGGCCGACCAGCAGACGGTGCTCGAGCTGGTGCGACGGCACGTCGACTACACCGACAGCGCTCGCGGTCGATACGTGCTCGAGCATTGGCCCGAGCTGATCGGCAAGTTCGTGAAGATCATGCCGATCGACTACAAACGCGCCCTGGCGCAGATGCACAAGGAACATGAAACCTCGGGCGCCGCCGCCAGCGAACTGGTGGCGAGCAAGTAGTCCAACTGACAAAAGAGCAACGACTAAAACTTTTTCCTGCACGCACAAGATCATTCAATGGGCGATGTTCGCGGATTTCTGAAGTACAGCCGGCGGCATCACGACAACGAGCCGGTCGAAGAGCGGGTCAAGCACTACCACGAGTTCCTGAAGGTGCTTCCCGAAAGCGAGCTGCGCCAGCAGGGGGCTCGCTGCATGGACTGCGGCATCCCGTTCTGCCACACCGGCTGTCCGCTGGGGAACATCATCCCCGACTTCAACGACCTGGTGTATCGCGGCCAGTGGCGCGATGCGCTCGATCGGCTGCACGCAACGAACAACTTTCCCGAGTTCACCGGCCGTGTGTGTCCTGCGCCTTGCGAATCAGCCTGCGTGCTGGGCATCAACGAAGACCCGGTGGCGATCAAGGAAATCGAGATGTCGATTGCCGACCGCGGCTTCGACGAAGGTTGGATTCAACCCGAGCCGCCGCTGACGCGCACCGGCAAGCGCGTCGCCGTGGTCGGCAGCGGACCGGCAGGACTTGCCGCCGCCCAGCAGTTGAACCGCGCCGGCCACCACGTCACGGTGTTCGAGCGTGCGAATCGCCCCGGCGGCCTGCTGATGTACGGCATCCCCGATTTCAAGCTCGACAAGTCGCGCGTCTGGCGGCGCATTCGGCAAATGGAGGGCGAAGGAATCGAGTTCCGCACCAACGCCAACGTCGGCGTGAACGTGCTGACTGCCGAGCTGCGCACGAATTTCGACGCGATGTTGTTGTGTGGCGGGAGCACCGCGCCGCGCGACTTGCCGATACCTGGCCGCAACCTACCCGGCATCCATTTCGCCATGGACTTCCTGCCCCAACAAAACAAGCGCAACCAGGGAGACATCGTCAACGGCGACACCGCGATCCTGGCCACCGGTAAGGACGTTGTCATCATCGGCGGCGGCGACACCGGCAGCGACTGCACCGGCACCTCGAACCGCCAAGGGGCCCGCTCGGTCACGCAGTTCGAGCTATTGCCCAAGCCGCCGGACCTCGGCTACTTCCCCCGCCGCGACGAGCGCCCCGGCCACTCGCCTTGGCCGTATTGGACCATCATGCTCCGCACCAGCAGCTCGCACGAAGAAGGGTGCGACCGGCACTGGAGCATCCTCACCAAGGAATTCCGCGCCGACGAGCACGGCAACGTCGCCGCCCTGGTAACCTGCACCATCGAATGGCACATCGACGAGCAAGGCCGTCAGCACTTCAAGGAAGTGCCGGGGACCGAGCAGGTGTGGCCATGCCAATTGGTGCTGCTGGCGATGGGCTTTTTGGGTCCCGAGCGCACCGGCCCGATCAACGATCTGGGCCTCGAACTCGACCCGCGCGGCAACGTCAAGTGCGACCACCACTACATGAGTAGCGTGCCGGGCGTCTTCGCGGCCGGCGACCTGCGCCGCGGCCAGTCGCTTGTCGTCTGGGCGATCCACGAAGGGCGCGAAGCGGCCCGGGCCCTCGACAAATACCTGATGGGCGCCACGCACCTGCCCAGCGCCGCCGCCGCAGAGTTCGCCTGGCGATAACGGTCGCTTAAACCGGCGGCGTGCGCGGACGGGCAATCAGGCTGAGCACCGCCGCGAACAACGCGGCGCCGATGATCGACCAGACAATCGGAAACGGCTTCTCGCCGATCTCCACCACGAACAGCTCGGGCAAGTTCATCAGCCTTTCGAGCCACACGCCCAGCAGCGCGCCGATGAACCCCAGCGCAATGCTCCCCAGGCAGCCGGTGTGCGAGTAGCCGACCAGCGCCTGCGCAACGCTGCCGCAGATGCCGGCGACGACCAACAGCACGATGAATTCCAAGGGTGTCATGACCGTTCTGGTCACTCTATCGCTGTGCATTTGTCCGGGCAATACATTGACCACGCAGCCAACTCGCTCGGCGCGGGTCGCCTGACCCCGCCGCTTCGCGACCGAAGGTCTCCTCTTTCCGCAGCCGACCAACTAGCATACCGTTTATTCCGACCGGACCGCCAACGATTGGGACGCGAAGGACTGCTAATGTACTTCGAGTTGATCGACACGTGCGGCTGGGAGAAACTGCAGGAGGTGATCGGAGGGTATCGCAGCCTGAAACCCGACGAGCATTCGCAAACCGACGAGGAGAAGTGGGATCAGTGGCTGGTCCGCTATTCACGGGCCGTCAATAAAAACCTGGGGCCATTCTTCGTCAAATGGAAAGTGCCGGTCTCGGAAAAGGCACTGGCATCCGTTCGCTCACTTCCCCACTGGATGCACTCCGATTTCAAATCGTTTGCGAACGAGCGACGATGTTCCGCCGTTTTGAGCCGAGATGTACCCAGACTTTCATCCTTTAGCACGTCATCCACCACATTATGAAACTATTCCTCGCCACGCTCCTCGCAATCGCCCTGCGCTTTGCCATCTCCGAAGAAATATCACTTTTCAACGGGCGTGATCTTAGCGGCTGGAAGCAATCCCTCGGCACCTGGTCGGTTGTCGGCGACGTAAGCGTGGATGCCGCCTCGCCGAAAGCCTTTGTGGTCAAGTCCGGCGAAGGCGTGATGCTCAACAGTCCGGCTGGCAAGACGGTGAACATTACCAGCGTCGCCGAGCATGGCGACGCGCAGCTCCATGTCGAGTTCAACGTACCCAAGGGATCGAACAGCGGCATCTACGTCCAGGGACGTTACGAAATCCAAGTGCTCGACAGCTATGGCCAGCAAACGGTCGGCGAGCACGACTGTGGCGCCATCTACCAGCGCTGGGATCCCGCTCGAGGAAAGGGAAACGAAGGCTACGAAGAGCATGCGCCGAAGGTAAACGCCTGCAAGGCACCGGGCCAGTGGCAGACCTTTGACATCACCTATCGCGCTCCGCGATTCGATGCTTCGGGCAACAAGACGGCTAACGCGAAGTTCGTCAAGGTGGTTCACAACGAGCAAGTCATTCATGAAAATGTCGAGATGAATGGCCCGACGCGCGGCTCAGTCTTCGCCACGGAAGCGGACCTTGGGCCGATCATTCTCCAGGGCGATCATGGCCCTGTGGCCTATCGCAACCTGAAGATCACACAGCTCGAAGAGCAGGCGGCGTCGCGGTAACGCGCGAAGTCGCATCGGCCAGAACGACACCATGCTGAAGCACCACTGTTGCTCATTGCTCGCCGTGCTGCTTTGGGCTCTCGCGCTGTTCGCCGCTCCGCCGTCGGTGGTCGCGAAACCACCCAACATTCTCTGGCTGGTGGGCGAAAACCTGAGCCACGACCTGGGCTGCTACGGCGCCCAGCACGTGCACACGCCAAACCTCGATCGGTTGGCGGCCGAAGGTGTTCGCTTCACACATGCGTTTGCCACCAATCCTGCATGCGCTCCCAAGAGCACGTCGCGATCTTTTTTCAAGCACGCGGTGGCCTTGGGATACTTCGCCTCATAAGTCGAGAGGAACAGGTCGAAGGCGCTCTCGGCTGCGGCGCGCGTCTCGGCTTGCCAGATGTCGTTGAGCTTCGCCTTGGCTTGAGGCTGCAAGCGCTTGGAGAAGTTGTCGAGCACGTTGGCCGTCTTGTGCACCGTGCAACGTTGCTCGCGCGTGGTGGAGAACACCTGAGCCAAGGCTTTCCAGAAGCCCAGGGCGCCGTCGCCGGTGGCCAGCTTCGGCGCGATCACCAAGCCACGGGCCTTCACATCCAGTAAGAGCGTCTTCCACGACTGCTCGCTCTCGCGATAGCCATCCACGACGGCGATCAACTCCTTGGTTCCCTCGGCGGTGGCTCCCATCAGCACCAGGATGCAGGTGCGATCGTCTTCCAAGCGAATGTTGAAATGCACGCCGTCGGCCCACACGTACACATACTGCTTGCCGCTCAGATCACGCT
>DATAXP010000072.1:0-12547 GCA_036272935.1 Pirellulales bacterium
GGCTGATGGATTCGCTTGTCGAGGCTTCGATGAACGGGATTGCTCCAGCCACCGCTCGGCAAGCTACCGGGAAACGAGCAATTCCCCGGACAAGCTCCTTTCATCTTGTAAGATCATCCAGACTTCTCCTGACGCACCAACAGGCTGCTAGGAACTCGTACTGGCCAGCAGCGCCTGAAGCCGGTCGAGATTCTGCTCGTTGGCCGGTTCGCAAATGCGGCGCATCCGCGCCGCGATTTCGGCACTCTCGAATTCCTGGACCCAAGCCAGGTGGGTTTGGTTGCCGCGCGCCGTTAGCGTTACGGTGAGCGTGAACCGCGGCGATGACTCGTGCCCGATCACGATTTTGGCATTAGGCTGTATCTCGCGGAAGACGCTTCTATTCGGGTAGTTGCCGCCGTTCGGTCCGTGCATCACAAACACCCACCGCCCGCCGGGCTTGAACTCGAATTGCTCGAACTGGTTCGTGAAGTCCTTGGGCCCCCACCAACGCGCAAGCAACTCCGGCCGCTCGAACGCCGCGAATATCTCCCGCTGACTGGCGTCAAGCACCCGCTCGGTCCTACAGACAGAGTTCACGTTGCTAGTCTCGGACATCGGAACTCCTTCGGAAAATCGAAACTCATGTTTGTTCGAGGCCGAACCCGCGTCCGCTACTCCCGATCGTCGGTGCGGAAGGGGGAGGCGGGGAGGCCGGCGGAGTTGATCAGGTTGCAATCCGGGTTCGCTGCCCAACCGTAGCGCACGGCGGCGGGGCGTTGCACCTTCTTGCTGGATACGATCACGCGTGGGCCGTCGATTCGGGCCTCGGCCCAAACAAACTTTTGGTCGTCGCTGGCGATCGCGAATCCTTTGAGCGCGCCCGAGGCCGCGCGTAAACCGTCGGCGTGGTCGAACGTGAGGACCATTGTGTCGCCGTCGCGCTCGGCCGAGCGGAACAGCGGGCCCGACCACTCGGCGATCGGCTGGTGATACACGTCGTGCAGCGCGAGCAAGGCCAGCCGATGGGCGTACTCGGCCTTATTCGTGGGATGGCCATCGGTCGGGCCTCCCAGGTCGATGGTGATTGCCATGCCGGTGCGCGGCAGGGCGAGTGTCTGCCGCATCCCCTCGCGAACGGCGACGCCCCAACCGTTCGGCTCACTTGGTAGCCGCTGCGCCTTTTGCAGTCGCGGCAGTTGCACCCAGGCGAAGTACAGTTCGTCGTGCCAGCGCATTCGCCAATCGTCGATGAGCGTCGTGAGCTGCTTGCCGTACAGTGTGGTGAACGGCCCGGCAGCGTTGCGTTCGCCTTGATACCAGAGTACGCCGCGCACGGCGTATGGCGCGAGCGGTGCGATCAAGGCATTGGACAATCCGCCGGGAGCCATCACCGCCAGGTTCTTGAAGGGCGGCGGAGCCTTGGGATCGGGCCGGCCGGCGGACCGCGCGGCGGCGCGCTCTTTTAGCCAGCGCAGCTTGGCGGCGTTGTAGTTCTGTGCTTCTGCGGCGGGATCGTACGAGGCGAGTTTCGCGCGCCAGTCGTCGAGCAGCGGCGCCAATGTCGATTGCGCCTGCTGCGACTCGAGGCTGGTCCACGCTTCGATCGGCGTGCCGCCAACCGCGGCGCACACGATGCCGACCGGCACATTGAGCGATTGATGCACTTCACGGGCGAAGAAGTAACCGATCGCCGTAAACGCCGCGGCCGTCGGCGGCGAGCACACGATCCATTGCCCCGGCCGATCAGCGAGCGGCTTCGGCGGCGGGGCATCAACCGCGTAGATGTCGTAAGTCTCGCCGTGGACGAACAAGCGAATCTGCGGATAGTCGGCCGCGGCGATCTCCTCGTCGGCCCGATCGACTTCGCCGTGCAGTCCGCGAAGCTGCATCTCCATGTTCGACTGCCCGGAGCACAACCACACTTCGCCCACGAGCACGTCGTGGACCGTGATCGTGTTGCGGCCACGCGCGGTGAGCGTTTGCGGCTCGGCGGCAGGCGCGAGCTTGTCGAGCCGCATGCTCCACCTGCCGTCGGCGGCGGCATGCGCTTGGCGCGTTTGCTCGCCCAGCGACACACTCACTTCCTCGCCCGGCTCGGCCCATCCCCACACCGGCACGGCCGCGCCGGCCTGCACCACCATGTGATCCGAGAAGATCGCCGGCAGGCGCACGTCGCCACGCGCCACGCTCGCCGAGGCCACACACACGAACAGCGGCCACAGCAGTCGCTGAATCATCATCGTTCCGAAGAACCCTGCTGTCATTGTCTTGTCGCCGCCATGCCGCCGCACAGCAGTCGCTGAATCATCATCGTTCCGAAGAACCCGTCACCAGCGAATCGCGGCCATCGGTCAGCCACTGGAGGTTGAACCTCGCAAAATGCACTTCGTCCCAGTAGTGCGTGCTCCCCTCGTCGCCGCGCTCGTACACGTAGGCCACTGTGCGGTCGGGCAGAATGGCAATGTCGGAATAAGCTCCCGGGTGCGGCCAGATTGTTTTGCCGGCAGTCCACGTCGTGCCTTCATCGTAGCTTAAGCGGATCGTGAGATTGTAGCGGCCATAAGGATGCTCGGGCTGCCGCAACGGGCAGGCGGGGCTCGAAAAGAGCAAGCGGCTCTTGCCGTCGCCGCCCTCGGACGTGAACCGTTCGACGCAGCCGTGGCAGCGCGGCGTGATCAATTCCTCGGCCCGTCGCACCGGTCCCCAGTTCTCGCCGCCATCGTTACTGATGGCGATCAGATGCCGCAGGTTGTCGGGCGAGTCGGCGGAGCTTTCGTTCCGCGAGATAACCATCAACCGGCCGTCGCCAAGCTCGACCAACTGGCACTCGCTGGTGTTGATGCCGATCGTGCCGCCGAGCTTCCACGTCGCGCCGTGGTCGTCGCTGAAAAACGTATGCGCAAAGCTGCGCAGCCGTCCGTTGCCGGTGTCCTCGCGATGGCGCGCAGGCACCACCAACCGCCCCGCGTGCGGCCCAGCGTTTAGCTGCACCATCGCATTGCCTGGGCCGATGCCGTAACGCTGCGGCCAACCGTGCTCCCACCTTGCCATGCGTCCGCGCGGCTCGGCGGCCTCCTCGTGATCGTCGCCTGGACCGCTGAGCGCATCCCACTCGGGCCGCGTCACCTGCGCGTGCAGCGAGATCGGCCCCTGCCACGATCGGCCGTCGTCGGTGCTCGTGAGCGCAGCGAACTGTTTCTTGTCGCGCAGAAAGAACAGCCACAGCTTGCCGGTATCAAGATCGGCGCCGACCGTGATATCGGTACACACGCGGTCCTCGTCGTCGAGCACCGTTTGCTCGGCGCTCCAAGTGCGGCCACGGTCGTCGCTGCGCTTGAGGACGATATCGTGATTGCCGATGTCGCCGGGCCCATCGTTCCGCCGCTCGGCAAAGATCAGCACGTCGCCCGACGGCGCCGCGAGGATCGCTGGGATACGGTAGTTCGGCTTGTTCTTCGGTGCCACAGGGAACACGAGCGTTGTCTCGAACAACGGCTCGGCGGCTCTTGCGACGCCCAACACGATCGCCGTCATTGTCACGATGGCGATCGACACACGCCAAGCAACACTCATGGCAGCGTTCACTGGGCTTGGTTGCGGGGTCGAGTGACGAGATGCACGACCAACTGCACAGCAACAGCGAAAACTCCAAGCGCGCCGCCGCACAGAACGCCGCCTGTCGCTCCGAGCACGATGGCAAAGCCAAGCGGCTCGATCATCTCCCATGGGATGAAACGCTGAAAAAATGTTGGAGCGAGAAAACCAGCGGCGAGGCCAAACAAAGCACCGAGCGCCAAGCCGAAAAGGGCCGTCCCCGTCACGAGCAACACGGTCGATTTTGCTTCAAATGCGGCCATATTGGTTGGATGGACTGGTCAACAACTGAATCCCAAACGCGCAAATTGTCCTAGTGCGTCGACGTAAATTAACAGACTGGGCCGAGGAAGTCCGCCAGGATCGGTTGTCGGCTCATCATAAATCAAAAGGATACTACCGTCGGAATGGTGCTGTTCGCGGCTCGGTCTTCCGAGCGCTGCGTCGATTTCGTCACGAGACTGTCCCGCTTGTAGAAGCGCGGCACGTTTCCATCGCATTTCAGGCGGGAAAAGCGCCAGGTTCTGATCTGGCGCGAGCACCCAGTGTGCCGTCGCCTTTCCCGCCGGACGTGCGTTGGTTGGCGGACGCTTTTCGAGCGAATCGCCGAGGTCGCCCCGGGCTTGCTCGCCTAGGTCCATTAAGCGCTCGACCACCTCCGGTTCGTCGGCGGCGCGGTCCGTCGTTTCGCCGGGATCGGCCACGAGGTCGAACAAAACCATGTCGGTATGCGCGGGTTTGTACTTGCCGGGGATGCCGCCCGTGCCGGGGTTGCCGTCGAGCGTGCGATACGGATGCGGGAAGTGCAGCTTCCAACGGCCGCTGCGTACGGCGTGCAGCTCGTTGCCCCAATAAAAGTACAGCGCCTCGTGCGGTGACCGCGCCTCCGCTTCGCCGGAGAGCACCGGCCAGATATCGAGGCCGTCGATCCGCTGCTTGGGCAGTTCCGCGCCGGCCAGCCGCGCAACGGTCGGCAGCACGTCGATCGTCATCAACGGTTCGCTGCACCGGCGGCCGGCGGGAATCTTGCCGGGCCAGCGCACCAGGCACGGCTCGCGCACGCCCCCTTCCCACGCGGTCCCTTTGCCTTCGCGCAGCGGGCCTGCCGATCCGGCATGGTCGCCGTACGAAAGCCAGGGGCCGTTATCGCTAGTGAACATGACCAGCGTATTGTCGGCCAGGCCGTGACGCTCGAGGGCTCGCAGCACCTCGCCGACCGACCAGTCGATCTCTTCGATCACGTCGCCGAACAAGCCTCGCGAGGTCTTTCCAGCATACTTCTGCGAGACGTGCAGCGGCACGTGCGGCATGCTGTGCGCGAGGTATAGAAAGAATGGCTCTTCGGCATGGTGGTCGATGAACTTCACCGCGCGCTCGGTGTAGCGCGTGGTGAGCTGTGTTTGATCGGGATTTGCCTCGATGGTTCGCTCACCGTCGATCAGTGGCAGCGGCGGATAGTTCGCCGGATGCTCGGGATGCTTGGGCCACATGTCGTTCGAGTACGGCAAGCCGAAGTAGTCGTCGAACCCGTGACGCGTGGGAAGAAACTGGGGCTGGTACCCCAGGTGCCACTTGCCGTAGATCGCGGTAGCGTAGCCGGCCGGCTTCAGCACTTGGGCCAAGGTTTGCTCGTGGTCGCTGATGCCGATCTTCGTGCTCGGCCCGAGCGCGCCCAGAATGCCGACGCGGTTGGGATAACAGCCGGTGAGCAGCGCCGTCCGCGAAGCCGAGCAGACCGCCTGGGCCACGTAGAAATCGGTAAGCAGCGTCCCCTCGGCCGCGAGCCGATCGAGGTTCGGCGTCGCGTAGCCTTGCGCGCCGTAGCAGCCAACATCGCCGTAGCCGAGATCATCAGCAAAGACGATGACGATATTCGGTCGGCGCGCATTATTCCCAGAATCTGCGGACAATCTCGTGAGTATTGCCACGAACGCGAGTGCCCCGAGAGCGATTCGTACAGTTATTCTGCGTAGCAAATCGACCGGAAACCATTGGTAAGCCGTTCGGCCGTTGGTGCTTTTCGAGCTCATCGGAATGCCTACCGCCCGGAGTTCGCCGTGGGTGCTTGTGTTCTATGAACAATGACGCATTTCGTGCCTCGAATATCGGCAGGCGACTGACTTGCGTCAAACACGTTCAACGCTAGATGCGGCATTTCGTCATTCTTCGCCTTTTCGTCCCGCCGGCCATGGCGGGCGCCGTATAGTTGCGATGAACAGGATCCTGAGCATACTCACGAAATCGAGCAAAACATGCCTGCTGTCATGTCATCTATTCCTTCAATGTCGACCGCCGGCAAGTCAAGTCAGGATGACCGACAAGCCTTGAAGGATTGGTTTGCCGGCCAGGTGATTGCGGCGATGATCGGCAGCGATCCATCGTTCTCGTCACAACGAGACGACAATGGCAAACTATGTGGCCTGAACACATCACGCCTGGCGAACATGGCCACCAACGCCTATCAGGTGGCGAACGCGCTAGTGCAAGCGCGAATGGATTCGTGAATCACGGATCGACGTCAAGCCAGGTTTCGTGCGCTGGTCGGGCGATCCACACAAAATCACAAAAAAAGCCGCGCCAGTGTGAACTGGCACGGCTCAAGGTCCTTGGCTCGTCTTACCGAGTCGGACAATAGCAGCTTAGGCTCCTACATCGCCAGCCACAAGCTGTACGCTCGTGTTTATTCCACACACTTTCACGCGCACCGGCAATTGCGCGACGCGACGTGAAAAGAAAAAGCTGGAGTGCCTAGGGCAGCACTCCAGCCTGAATGTTGGCGCACGAATGTGCGGCTAGCGGCGACCCGAGTTGAAGCGCCGTCCGCCCGAGCTGCGGTCTTCACGCGGTTTGGCTTCGTTCACGGTCAGCGGGCGTCCGCCGAAGTCCTTCTCGTTCAATTCAGCGATCGCGGTGCGCGCGGCATTGTCGTCTGCCATCTCCACAAAGCCGAAGCCCTTGCTGCGGCCCGTGTCGCGATCCTGGATCACTTGAGCGCTGCGGACCGAGCCGAACGGAGTGAACAGCTCCTCCAAGCTCGTGTTGTTAACTTCGTAGCTCAAGTTACCCACATACAGTTTCATTCCCACGTGTGTACACCTTCGTAAAGAAATCCGACCGAGTTGTGCTTCCGGGTCGAAGCGGAAGTGGCCTGAAGTGGTGGCCCGCCAAGTGGGAGAGGCGAAAGAGGACAGATTCGTAGGAATCAAACTCGAGCGTCAAACCGACCACCCGCAGTATACGTTTTTTCCGCCGTATTTACTAGACCGATTTATCACGACCGCTCATGCTATCGGCCGCCGCAAGGGGCGCAGGTTCCGAGGACCGTCGATTGCAATGCGCGCCTGTTGGACATACAATATTTGTAGGTCTTAAATTTGAATTCCTGCTTAGCAGCCTCATTCCACGCATGCCAAACGTCATCGCGATTACCCAGCAGCAATTTCTGGAGGATCGTCAGGGACGCACGTTCGCCGATGTGGTTGAGGACAGCGAACAGCCGTTCAACCAGGTGCTGACATTCTTTAGCGATGAGAATCGTCAACGCCGGATGGAAGAGTCGGAAATCCACCATAACCGGCCGCCGCTGGCGGGCGTGGTGCGAGAGCTCGAGTCGATCCGCGAGATCGATCGCTTCTTGGCGTCGCAGCATCCGCGGCGGACGAAACGATTGCGACAAGCCGTCGGAGTTGTCGTGCGTATCATCATGGAGCGACGCGGCTGGCAAAAGACGGGCAAGAAGGGATCGTTGGGCGTTCGTGCTGCGCGGCCTCGCGCCGCTGCGGCGGGCGCCTATCACAACACAGGAGGACTAGCGTTCTGGTTTGTGCGTGCCGAGCGATACGAGCGACCAGACGGCATGCCGTATCGATCCGTTCGAGCACGGAACAAAGCGTTCAAGGCCGCCGTTCGGAAGCGGAAATCCGCGAATTAGCGCGGGTCTCGAAGCCGCAAAACCACCGTGCCCGATCGACGGTTCTACGGCGCGGGCTGATGTCGAACCATTCCTTCTGGCGGTCGGGTGCAAACAAGATGTTCGCCAGGCTGCTGGGGCCGGCTTACATGAGCTGGCGTGTACACGATGAAGAGAGCACCTTTGAGCGAAAAAAAGCCGATCGTCGTTCCATCCATCACGCCGCGTGGCCTTTGCCCGGTGTGCGGGAGGCCGTCTTATTCGTTGAACGGCATGCATCCGCAATGTGCGATTACGAAAGCCGATGCGATCACGCGGGCCGCACGCAAGGCGGCGGCCGTGGAAGCCCCTCGTCCGGCGCGCAAGTCGTGGGCGAAACCATGTCCCAAGTGCAAACGGCAAATTCCGGCCCGGCGGATCGTCTGCGATTGCGGCCATTCGTTTGCGTCGCCGCCGCGGAGTAACCAAGGAAGGTAAGCGATGCCTCATTTTCCTGACGAACTTGAGCCGGGCTCTGAAATCCACACGCTCCTTCCTTACGTGACGGATTTGGAATTTGAAGTCGACCGCTTGCGAAGGCAGAGTCGCTTTCTGGAAGAGCAGGCGGCGAGCATGTTGAAGCGCCTGCATCGGCTATGCAGGCGACCACCAACCAGCGCCGACGTCGGCGGCGTGCTCGTCGAGATGAAAACGGCAATCGATGAATTCGCGGCGATGTTGTCCGACCTGCGCCAACAGCCCGGCTATCACCCTTCCCACGACCAGGTGATTCCGATCGCGGTCCGACCGATGATCGAGCAGGTGTTTCGTTGGCAGCAACGGTTGTCAGGCGTCTCCGACACGGTGCTGCGACTGGAGCTTGATATTGAACATCTGGAGTGGTTTCCGGCACGGCTGCGGCACATCATCGATAACCTACTGGCCAACGCGCTGCAGTACCCCGCGGCAAGCCGAGGTGAATCGCGAATCACCGTATCGCTGCATCGGACTGAGCCCGGCTACGAGCTCCGAGTCGCCGACAACGGCGCTGGCATCTCCCATGCCAGGCGAGCCGACATGTTGGAGCTGTTCTATCGTGCCCGCCCGGCACGCACCGCGGGAGTTGGTGTCGGATTGGCCGTTGTGAAAGCGCTGGTCGAGCAAAGCGGCGGGTCGCTGACCATCGAGTCGGACAAAACCCTGGGAACTTGCGTGTTGGCAGTGCTCCCACGCTACGACGTCGACGATTTTCTTGAACGCGAGTCTGAATCGCCGGAATCACCAACGACTCTCGCAGGTTGAGGCATCGGTCGCAGCCGGGCGTGGGCCGTGATCGTGTGTCGGCTGCAATCCGGATGAGACCAAGCACGACTGTGTGATGTGCGCTCACAACGTCGGGCCGATCGCCCAAGGGGCGAACTCTTCCTCGCCGTAGCCGAGCAACTCGCTCTTGGTGCGCTGGCCGCTGGCGACCGCGAGAATTTTTTCGAAAATCTGCCGCCCCACCTCGGCGACCGGCACCCCTTCGAGCACCACGCCGGCGTTGATGTCCATATCGTCTTCCATCCGCCGGTACATCGGCGTGTTGCTGGCAATTTTGATCGACGGCGTCGGCTTGCAGCCGAAGCAACTGCCGCGGCCCGTGGTGAAGCAGACTACGTTGCACCCACCGGCCACCAGGCCGGTGACGCTTGGCGGATCGAGCCCCGGCGTGTCCATCAGCACGAAGCCGCGCGTGGTGATCGGCTCGGCGTAGCCGAACACGTCGTTGAGCGCCGTCGAGCCGGCCTTGGCGGTGGCGCCGAGCGATTTCTCGTAAATCGTCGTCAGCCCACCCTCCTTGTTGCCGACCGAAGGATTATTGTCGAGCGTGACTCCGAACATTGCTGCGTAGCGTTCCCACCAGCGGATGCGCTCGATGAGCTTTTCGCCCACGGCGCGCGTGCGGGCTCGGCGCGTCAGCAGATGCTCCGCTCCGTACACTTCGGAAGTTTCGGCCAGCACGGTTGTCCCGCCGCAAGCGACGAGCATGTCGCTGGCCACGCCCAGCGCCGGGTTGGCCGTCACGCCTGAGTTTCCGTCGGAGCCACCGCAGTTCAGGCCGAGGATGATTTCGCTAGCCGGGATCGGCTCGCGGCGAACATCGTTCACCTCGGGCAGCACCGCGGTGATGGCGCGGATGCCCGCCTCAACCGTCTTGGCGGTGCCGCCCATTTCTTGCATCGTCATCACCACCGGCCGCCGCGCAGGCTGGGCACTCGGGTGACCAATAATCTGCACCAGGTTGCGATCGACCAGGTACGGCACGCTGGCCGTCTCGCAACCCAGCCCGATCACCAGGTATGCGCCGACGTTGGGATGCTTGGCAAAGCCGGCGATCGTGCGGGCAAGTTGCCGATGGTCGTCGCCGTCGAACTCCATGCCGCAGCCCCCCTTGTGCGTCAGCGGCAGGATGCCGTCGACGTTCGGATACTGCCGCAATAACTCGCGATCGAAGCGTTGCGCGATGTGCTTGCTCACACTTGCCGAGCAGTTCACGCTCGACACGATGGCAATGTAGTTGCGCGTGCCGGCGCGACCGTCGGCCCGGCGATAGCCTTGGAACGTGCGGCCGACGATCGGCTCGGGGACAGCAGGAATCTCGGTGGCGTACTCGTAATCGCGGCTGAACGCCCCGGCCTCGACGTTGTGCGTGTGGACCCAATCGCCCGGTGCGATCGCCTCGGTGGCGAAGCCGATGATCTGCCCGTAGCGGATGATTCGCGCGCCTTTGGCAATCGGCGCGGTGGCAATCTTGTGCCCCATGCCGACTGCCCCCGATAGCCGCACCGGCGCGCCGCCCTCGACAGCAACCTCTTCGCCCGACGGCAGATCGTGCGTGGCAATCACCACGTTATCGGCCGGGTGCAAACGAATAGCGGCGGCGTTCGACAGCGTGCTGGCCACGGGAGAGAAACCGGAGGGAATGGTAGGGCGGGAGAGCTACTTGGAGCTTACCGCCGCGGCGGCCCGGTGGCAATGAATGATTGAACCGCAGAGAGCGCAGAGGATCGCAGAGTTCGCGAAGCAAGCAATTGAAATTTGGCCGATGACGCAGCGTCCGAATCACTTTCTCTTCTCTGCGCCCTCCGCGCCCTCTGCGGTTCAATTCGCCGGTGCCGTGTTGGCATGTGAGCCGCGAGCCGTTAGCAGTTCCTCGGCGGCACGGTAGCCGCTGGCGATTGCGCCGGCCACTGTGCCGCTCATCCCTGCATGGGTCGCTTCGCCAGCGAAGAAGAGCGTATCGACCACCGGGCGCGCCAGCGCCGCAACAGCTTCGACACCGTCGACTCCCACGTAGCTATACGCCCCGCGGGCCAGCGGATCGCGCTGCCAGTTGGCCACCTCGGCTGCGACGAGCAGCGGCCTCAGCGCGGTGTGGCCGAGCAAGCGCTCCAGCGACACGATCGCCTTGGCCACGATCTCGTCATCTGGCAGCGACGCGAGGCGTTCCGCTGCCGGTCCACCGGCCCAGCCCGTGAGCAGCGGCGGCTCCTCGGGGGCTTGCGTCCACCAGGTTGGAAACGGCTCGTCGAAGGAATGGAAGAACGAAAGCTGTGGATGCCGCTGGAGCCAGAAGCGCTCCTTGAACGCCAGGATCACCTTCACCACCGGGCCCATGAATAACCGGCTAAGCGAGCGTCGCTTCTGCTCGGGCAGCTCGGGTGAGAACCAGACCGCGCCATTCTTGCCGATCGGTGCTTGCAGCACGCCCAATGGCAAGGTGATGATCGCCGCCGTGCTGTTCCAGATGCCCACTTCGCTGCCGACCTCGACAGCTCCCGTGTTCCAGCGCACCGCGTCGACCATCACGCCGGTGCGCAACTCAACAAGTCCTGCGGCACAATCGTCGCGCAATGCTTCGATCACGCGCGAGTAGCCACCCACGACGCGAAACGATTCCTCGCCGCTGATTTCGTCGCTGGCCCGCTGCGCCTCAGCCAGGCCCCGGATACCGATCCGATGCTGGTCGGCGGCATTGAAACCTTCGACGAAGCCGATCGCTAGCTCGCGCACCTCGTTGGAATAATTGCGGCCGAACTGATCGAGGTACGTCGCGAACGATCGATCCGGGCCGCCGAGCTGCTCAAGGCCTTCGAGCAACTGTTGTACTTCTTCCCAAGGCATTTCGCCGCGCTCGAAGCGGCCGCCGACGACCAGGGCGTGATCTTCAAAGACTTCGATGGTCCGCAGCCGGTGGCGATGAACCAGATCGAACGCCTCGGCAGGTCGGCCGTGGATGAACTCGGCACCGCGTTCGCACACCGCCTGTGCAGCATCGAAGCGACGCGTGTCGACCCGGCCCCCGATTCGATCCCGCGCCTCGAGCAGCAGCGCCGGCACGCCGGCCTGCGTGAGCCGCGCGGCAGCAGCGAGCCCCGCGGCTCCGGCGCCAAGAATGATCACAGGAGTTGAATGGTCGCTCATGCACGAACCTCTCCATAACGCGATGCCGTCCGCGGTCCATCTTGGCGTTGCCGGCTGGTCAGTTCCCGGCGTGCATCGCGAGCATTTTACAAGCCAAGGGACACACCTGGCGCGCTATGCCCAGCGATTCAACGCAGTCGAGATCAACTCGTCGTTCTATCGACCGCATCGGCCGGCGACCTATGCGCGTTGGGCCGAGTCGACGCCAGACGATTTTCGCTTTGCGGTGAAGATGCCGCGGACGATCACGCACCAGGCGCAGTTGGCCGACCGCGATGCCGAGCTCGACGAGTTTCTGGGACAAGTTCACACGCTGGGCCAGAAGCTCGGTCCATTGTTGGTGCAGTTCCCGCCAAGCCTTGCCTGCCGGCCCGACGTGGCCGCGCGGTTCTTCGACCGGCTGCGTGAGCGGCACCCCGGCGACGTGGTCTGCGAGCCGCGGCACATGAGCTGGTTTACCGACGAGGCCAAGGCGCAGGGCAACCGCACCTTAAGTTGTGATGTTGAGGATGGTTGCGAGGGTGTGATGGTTCCAAGCGGCCCGTTTTCGTTTGCGGCGGATGCTGCCGGGTGAAGAGTCCTGTTTGAGCAGGCTGATCGCGAAGCGTCGCAGCA
>DATAXP010000073.1:0-72579 GCA_036272935.1 Pirellulales bacterium
TTGCCGTTGCTCCCGCCGCAGTCGCACAACAGCAGCAGACCGGAGGCGTGCCAGTAGTGTCGTTGCCCCAGCCGCTGCCACCACCGCCCGATGGCGTCGCACGCCAGTTGGCTCGTGTCCGCGCCGCGCGCCAAGAGCAGCAAGGCTTCGTTCCGCACCGTGTCGAATACGCCGTAGGGGACCAGACGTTGTTCGGACGTGACGAAGTCGTGATCCCGCACATGGAACACGCCGTCGGTGTAGGCCCGACCAGGACGAAAGAACTCGCCCAACAGCTCCTTTTTCTTGGTGTCGATGCTGATCACCGGCCAGCCGCGACGCTCGTACCGACGCCGCAACTGGGCCAGGTACTGGAACTGCTCGTCGCGCTCGGGAAACTCGCTGCCCGCTTCGTCCTTCACCGCCTGCCGGCGACGCAGCCCCAAAGCTTCCGTCAGAATCCGCCGCACCGTATCGGCAGCGACCGAGAAGCCTTGGCCAGCGACTTCCTCGGCAATTTCCGCCGGCGCGCGATTCGTCCATCGGAGAACCCGCCGTTTGATCCGCAACGATCTTCTCCACCGCCGCCTGCAATCCTGGCTGGGCGATGATAGCTTGCTTACGGCCCCCCTTTTTTTCGGACGCGCCCGGCCGCCTCGTCCACCGGCAGCTGCGCGACATCCTGCCGCCCGTGGCGAATCGTGTCCGGCTCGCAGCCAAACAACTCGGCCACGTATTGCTCGCCGCCATGACCGAGCTTCTCGGCTTCCACCGCCGCATACCGCCGTCGATCCTTCTCCGACAACGACTCATACAACGCCTGCATGTGCCGCTCGATCGAATTTGCATAGGGCCTCATCGCTCAACCCTCCTTGCCACGCTCCGCTACACTCCCTCCAGCATACTCCTTTCAAATCCCGAAGTTATTCTTCGTGCGGGCCTAAGCGGCTTCCGTCGGCCCTGGCCATCAAACCACATCAACGTATGCCACCGACGAGCCGGGGGGCGGAATTGGCTCGCCTTCCTGGCGCAAACCATCAAGGTGGAACTCGATCGCTTCGCGCATATTGGTCTCGCATTGCTCGCGCGTGGCGCCGGTCGAAGCACAACCCGGCAGGTCAGGTGAATAGCTGGAGAAACCGGTGGAAGTCGGCTCGATGACGACGAGGTATTTCATTTCATCCCTGCTTGCTTAAGAATACTGACCATCGTGCCTGTGGCAAGCTCGTCGCCCATGTGCCCGGTACCGTGACAAGGCCGGGCCGATTCGGGTGCTTAAACTGTCGATGGCTGCCCCGAGTGCGAACGAGACGCCATCCTTGCGATTCGATCCGGCGAATCATTTCGCGGACTTTCATATTTCTCAAGATTATAGCTTTTCTCGAGCGCCTTGCCGCCCGTGCCAATGTCCGTGAGTTTACAGGAATCGCCATGTTGACACGTTTGCTCCCCGTTGCCGTGTCGTTTGTAGCCGTGGCGTTCGTCGCCTATGCCGCGTTGGCCGCCCAGCCTCCGCAGCAGGCTCGTATTCCCAAGCCGGGGATCGAAGTGCCTGCCGAGAAGCGTGCGGCGCTGGAACAAAAGCTCGGCGAATTACGCAAGGCGATCGAGACAATCGAGAAGGGCAAGGACGAGGGCGAAATACGCAACGCGATCAAGGGCATCGAGAAGGGCAAGGATGCGCAGGCCAAGGCGTTGTTGCCCGACGTGCGCATCTACGAACGTGCGGTCGGCGACGCGCTGGAGTTCGACGAGTTCTTCAACGTCAAAGAGCTAGCGACAGCCGACACGTTGCTCGACGAAGGGCTCCAGCGCGCCCGGCAGTTGGCCGAGGGCAAGGCTCCCTGGACCACGGCGACTGGACTGGTCGTGCGCGGCTACAAATCGCGGATCGACGGATCAGTGCAGCCGTTCGGGCTGGTGATCCCGCCATCGTACACGGCCCAGACCGCCGGGCGGTATCGGCTCGACATTTGGTTTCACGGCCGCGGCGAGACGCTCAGCGAGGTGAACTTTCTGAACGAGCATCGCACGAAGGCCGGCCAGTTCACGCCGGCCGATACGATCGTGCTGCACCCGTATGGACGGTACTGCAACGCGTTCAAGTTTGCCGGCGAGGTCGACGTGTTCGAGGCGCTCGACGCGGTGCGTGCGAGCTACCGGGTCGATGAGAATCGCATCAGCGTGCGCGGCTTCTCGATGGGCGGGGCGGCGACATGGCACTTCGCCGTGCACCACGCCGACCTATGGTTCGCGGCGAACCCCGGCGCCGGATTCGCCGACACGGCGCGCTACCTGAAGATTTTCGATTCCGGCGAACCCGAGCCGCCGTGGTACGAGCAGCGGCTCTGGCGGTGGTACGATTGCCCGCCGTACTGCCGCAACCTGTACCAGTGCCCGACGATTGCTTACTCGGGCGAGATCGACAAGCAAAAGGCGGCCGCCGACCTGATGGCTGCGGCGCTGGCCGAGTACGACATCGACTTGATGCACGTCATCGGCCCGAAGACTGAGCACAAATACCATCCCGACGCGGCCAAAGAAGTCGAGCGGCGGATGACGGCCCTGGCCCGCTATGGCCGCGACCTGGCACCGCTGAGCGTGCTGTTCGATACCGAGACGCTCAAGTACAACCGCATGCACTGGGTCACTATCGACGGCCTGGAGCAGCACTGGGAGCGGGCACGAATCGATGCCGACTGCACCGATGACGGCGTGGTGATCGACACCACGAACGTCACCGACCTGACGCTGCATTTCGAGCCGGGCGACGTGCCGTTCGACATCATGTTCCCGGTCAACGTGTCGATCGACGGCGACGAGTTGGTCGGCGACCATCCGCGCAGCGATCGGTCGTGGATTTGCCGGCTGCACCGCGAGAACGAGCACTGGAAAGTCGGCGCGCGTAGCGACGACGAGCTGCACAAGCGCCACAACTTGCAAGGGCCCGTCGACGACGCGTTCATGGATGCGTTCGTGTTCGTCGAGCCGACCGGAGACGAGGAACACGAAGCGATCGGCAAATGGGCGCGATCCGAGTTCGAGCTGGCGGTTGAATCGTGGCGGCGAATCTTTCGCGGCCGGCCACGTGTGAAGAAAGACACCGAGATCACCGACGACGACATTGCCACGATGAACCTGGTGCTGTGGGGTAGCCCGCGCAGCAACGCGGTGATGAAGCGGATCGCCGAGCAGTTGCCGATTCGTTGGACGGATGAGCAAATCGAGGCCGACGGCGAGCAGTTCGCGGCCGAGGATCATGCGCTGGTGCTGATCTATCCCAACCCGCTCAACGACGAGCGGTACGTGGTGCTCAACAGCGGCTTCACGTTCCCCTACTCAGCCAACGGCAGCAACGCCAAGCAGACGCCGAAACTGCCCGATTGGGCGGTGATCAATGCCCGCACGCCTCGGCACGAGGATGCTCCCGGCGAAGTGGTCGCGGCCGACTTCTTCGGCGAGCGATGGGAGGTCGCGCCGGTGCGCAATCGTGCGAAGCGGCAGCGCGTGGCGCTAAGCCGGTAACTTCCGCCGGCGAACACGGCTATTTCGGGCGCCGTGGCTGCGGGTTCTGGCCGATCGTGCTGCCGTCGTGCGTCGGCAGGTCCTCGGCAATGCCGTGGGCACTGCGTCCGCCACGAGCACGCTGGTTGGCGATGCTTCCGCCGACCGCTCCGCCCGCGTGGCCGCTGTAGGCATCTTCCTCGGCGACGTCGCCGCGGGCATCGAAATCGCCGCTGCCCGCGGCAGCGTCGATATCGGCATTTTCGGGGGAGCCATCGCCGACGTTCGTCCCCGCCAGGCCGCCGAGCGGCCCGCCGCCCATGGTTTCGCCCACGGCATGCGGATCGCCCGCGGCGCTGCCGGCAGGTCCGCGAGCGTTCGGCGGCAGCTCATCGGGCCGATGGCGTGCGCCGATTTCCGCTTCGGTGTCGTCGGCCTCGGAACGGTTTGGTGAGTGGTGTTTGCGGGTCATGAGTGATCCTCCCGTGACGGTTGCACCCGTCGTTCGATCCGCAAGTCGAGTGCCGTGATCGAGTTTCCTGCGGCGGCAGGCCAAGGTCGTCGCGAAGCAACGACGTTGCGTTTTCGCGTCCTGGAGTCCTTCGCTTCCGCCACGAGGAATGTTGCTTAATCGAGGCCGATGCTTGTGAGCTAGGTTCTCTAGAGAGGCCGCGAAATCACGTTCGTTTGCAGAAGCCAACCGAGAGCGAGGGAATAACTACCATGAAGAATGTTTTTGCCGCGATGGCAGTCATCGCAATTGCTTGCTCGCCGGCAACCTTATTCGCTCGCGGCGGTGGACATGGTGGCGGGCACGGCGGCGGACATCACGGCGGTGGCCACCACAGCGGCGGGCATCATGCCGGCGCTCACCATGCCGGCCATCATGCGGGGAACCACCACGACCATCACGGCCATCACGCCAATTGGCACCACGGTGGCTGGCACGGCAATCACGACGGATTGCACGGTTGGCATCACGGCTATTGGAACAATTGGGGATCGTGGCCGGGCATTTGGGGCACCGGGGGCGGGCTCGGCTGGGGGGCAAACAACTACAGCTACAACAACCCATTCTGGAACGATTCGTACGCGGGCGCGGTGAACTACGCGCAGCCGATCAGGACGCGCTTTACGCCGCTCCCCACGACCGGAGCCCAACTGAACGCGAGGCCCGGCTATGGTGAAGGCAGCTCGGTGGCCCAAGGCGGAGCGCCATCGCCCGAGGATGGTGAAGCGGCCAACGATTCCGACGAATCACCGGACGAAGCGACGGACAACGGCGACACGGCCGATGATTCCGAACCGAACGACGCCGACGCCAACGAAGAAAACGCCGAGCCGACCGCCGAGCAAAAACAAGCGATTGCGGACCTCGATTCGGCGCGCGAGGCATTCCGATCGGGCGACTACGCCGGCGCTCGCAAGCTGGCCGAGAAGGCGATCAGCCTTTGGCCTGAAGACGTCATCGCGCACGAATTCCGGGCGCTGACACTCTTTGCCGACGGAAAATATCGCGAAGCGGCCGCGGGCACGTACGCAGTGCTTGCCGGCGGACCGGGTTGGGACGAGCAAACACTGCAAGAGTTCTATCCTGATCGGCAAGTTTATGCGAAGCAGCTTGCGGAGTTGAAGCACTTCGCCAAGCAGCACCCCGAAGCAGCCGACGCCGCCTTCTTGCTGGCTTACCACGAGATGGTCGCCGGCCGGTTGGACGAGGCGCGTGCCCAGCTCGAGCACGTCGCGCGGCTGCATCCGAACGATCAGTTGACAGCCGAATTGCTCAAGGCACTGCGCACGCCGGCCACGGCGTCGATCAAAACGGCCACCAAGTAAGTCGCGCCGGTGCGCGGCCGAACAACTTGCAGCCACTGGCGGCCCGATGACGCGGGGAAGTTAGAACCCTGCGTCGTCGGGCTTTCCCACCAGCTCATCGAGCCGCTGCTTGATGATCTCGTCTTTTTGTTCGCTGCGCTTCTTCACACCGGAACGCAGCCGGTCGAGTTGTTCTTCCAGACGCTTGAGCTCGAGCTCACGTCGCTGCTGACGAACCTCGAAGTGCTCGGTCACCGTCGACTTGAGCTTGGCCAGCAGTTCGCCACGCTGAGCGGAATCGGTGGTGCGGCGGTACTGGTCGCCAAGTTCGGAAGAGCGCCGATCCAGCTCCGCGTCGCGATCGTACAGTTTCGCCATCTCGGGATCGGACTGCCGCAAGTCGCCGAACCGATGGTGATGCCCATGCGGCCCGTGTGGCGGCCCCTGACCGGGGCCACCAGGCGGGCCGTGGCGATCGTGCCACGGCGGCGGACGCTGGTCATCCCCGCGCGCAGGCCGATCGGTTGGAGACTCCTGCAGCGCAGCGGCTTTGCCGGTTTGCTGCTTATCGGCAGCCTTTTCAGCATCGTCGGCCAACAGTGTTCGACCGGTCGACGTCGCCGCCAATGCTAATGCCATGCAGATTGCGAGTCGCACTGTCACGGTCTGCCTCCTCGTATTTCGTTCCATGCCGTCCTGGCATCAAGCTAAGGAAACTCGGACCATTTAATTCTATGCCACGGCAAATCGAGTAGGGTGGGCCTCACCGCGGCGGCTCGACCCACCCTACGTACTTTCGTCGATTGTCAGAACCTTTCCACGTCGTCACGAGTTTCGACCTGCGAACGGTCATTGTCGCGGTCCGGCGGAGGGGGACGTCGCGGCGGCCCATCGGGTCCGCCACGTCCCGGCGGCCCGCGATCGGGGCGATCGCCGCCAGAATCGCCGGGACCACGCCCGGGACGATCCTGCCCAGGCCGGCCGGGACCGCGCTCGGGACGATCACCTTCGCGTCGGTCGGCATGCGGTCGATCGCGATCATCACGATCGGCACGCCGGTCGCTATCGTGGCTCTCACCATCGCGCCGGTCGCCATCGCGCCGTTCCATCTCACGACGATCGCCATCTCGGCGCTCACCATCTCGACGTTCACCTTCGCGCGGACCACGTGCTACACGGTGATCGTCGCCCTCATCGCGCGGCCGGTCCCACGGTCCCTGATGACCGCTGAACCGGGAGAACTCGGGCCGGTGCTCGCGTCCCCGCGGCGACCCATGGTGGAATTCAAGTGGTCCACGGTGACCCATCTCCGGCCCAGGGCCGTGACGGCCGGGACCCATGGGCGGCCCGTGGTGCTCATGTTGATGAAACGCATGATGTTCATGATGCTCGTGCCACGGATGATGCCCGTGCGGGCCACCCCAGAGCGGACGCGGACCTTCGCCGCCGTGGGCATGATGACCCGTCGGTGGACGGTGACCGTGGTGATGGCTGTAGCCGCCGTGGCCGTGATGCGAGTGTCCACGATGTCCCGCCGCATGATGGCCGCCGCCATGATGACAGTGGTGACCGTGATAATCATGGTGACCGTGACGGCCGCCGTGCGGACCGCCGCCATGGTGGGCGAAATGCTCGCCGTGGCCGTGGTGCCCAGCGTAACCGTGATGATCATGGCCGCGCGACCCATGCGGACCACCGTGGGAAGCGTGATGCCGCGGTCCATGTCCCGGTGGGGGACGGTGATGGCCAGCCATGTGGCGACTCGGCGGGCCGTGATGGTGACGCTCGCAATGCTCTCCGTCGCAGCGAGGACCGCCGTGCTGCATGCCATGCTGCTCGCCGTGATGGTGGTCGCCACGGTGATGTTCGCCGTGATGTGCATCGCCGTGATGCCCGTCGTGATCGTGATGGCCGTGTTGGCCGTGGTGATGATCTCGATGACCATCATCATCCGAATCGTGATGGCGGTCGTCGGCACGAGCCCCCATTGCCACGGCGGCGACCAACACGGCCGCGGCGGCAATCGTTTTCCAAATCGTCATAAGCGTGTTCCTTTCTTCCCCGGTGAAGAAAAATCAAGATGCGTTGCGTTCTATCTCCCCACACTGCTGCTCACAGTGGATGCGCATCGAGTTCATCCTCGAAGGCATCCATCTGCGCCCTCAAACCAGCCCAGTTTTCCAGTGGCACTCGCCAATCGGCGTCCACGTCGTTCACATCTTGTTGGGCGCCGGCCACCTCAGTCGACCACTGCTCGTCGTCCCAAACTGGAACAACCATAGAAGCACCGTCAGCCGGCGCTGTATTGTCGGGCGCAACACGTGCCAGTTGGGCGCCGGGGTCGGCGGCGGGTTGGCTAAGCCCCGCAGTCCACCACGAGATGCCAAGCGCAACGAGCACCGAAGCGGCTGCGGCCAGCAGGGTCAACTGCCGCCGCCGTCTGGCGCGTCGCAGGCGCTGCATCACACGGCAACTCAACAAATCGCACTGCTCGGCATCGAGCGTCGGTGTCGAGAGCCGGAGCAATTGATCCAGGGCGGACCATCCCTCATGCATGGCGAGCGACTCTTGCTCGTCAGCCCCGGGCGGCCATGGAGTTCCTGCGAATGGCTTCCGTGAAAACCACTGGTCATCGTTCGGCATTGATTCGCGTGATTCACTCATGGCGTTTCTTCGACCAGTACCCGTCGCAAAGCCGCGAGGCCGCGGCGGGCATGACTCAGCACAGTGTTTAAGGGCAATTCGAGGATGGCTGCGATTTCGTGAAATTCAAGCTGACCGTAGTACCGTAGCAACAGCGTTCGGCGTTGTGCCTCGGTGACAGCGTTCATGGCTGAGTGCAACTGCTCCAGCATTTCGGTTCGGCGCAGCGCGCCGTCCGGACCAGGCAAGGTGTCGTCGGCCGGTTCGATGCGCGACCAGGTTTCGGCATCGACCGGGGCCTCGCGGCGGCGGCTGCGATGATGGTCCCGCGCCAGCCGGTCGGCAATCCGCCACAAGTACGCTCGTTCCAAGCCCGCTTCCGTGTAGCGATTTCGCGCCTCCCAGGCGCGACAAAAAACATCTTGCAGCAGGTCCTCGGCCCGGTGGCGATCGCGCAGCGACGCCGTCAAAAAACCCAGCAACGCCGGCGCGTACGTGCGCACCCAACGATTTAGCCGGGCTTCGGTGTCAGAGGGCGGTGTGCGATCAGTCATGGCCCTACACCACTAGAACGATGTAGAACCAGGATTATTGCACGCTTCGTCGCCGCGGTCTCTGCCCACAGGTTCCGCGTGGCGCGGAATCGCCCTGAACACGACCCCAGGCAAAGCCCGCCGGCTAGAACGCTTTTCGGCTAGCTATAGCGGCGAGGTCGGGTGCCATGCTCACGCTTGCGTGAGCATGTCCACGACGAGCGTGGACATGGCACCCCGCTAATGAATTGCGATGCGGTTGGCTATTGCCTCAAGCTCGGCGATCAGGGCTGATGCAGTTTCCGGTTGAACCTGCTTGGCGGCTTCCTCAAGCCGGCGCGCGGGGGCGCCGAACTCGGTGAAGCCGGCGCTGCCGCCGGTCCCGGCGAGCCAGTGGGCTAACTGTGCCAGGCGCAGCATATCGCCGGCGGCTAACACCGTTTGCATGGCTGCCAACTGCTCGTGCAGTTTGACGACAAACTGCTCGACGATCGCCCGAAACTCCGGATCGGCCGTCGGCAGTCGCGATTTCAGGCGCGCCGGTTTCGCCGACGGCTCGGCAGAGAACAGCTTGGTCGCCGAGGTGTTGGCCGGCGTCGTCGCCGCGGCCGCATGGGCGCCAGTTCCGAGCGAAGCCACTGTCTTCAGCAACAGGTCTTGATCGATCGGCTTGGCGAGATAGCCCGTGCAACCCGCTTCGCGGCACTTAACGTCATCGCCTTTCATGGCGTTGGCCGTCAGGGCGATGATCGGCGCCGTGCAGCCGTGGTCGCGCAGTTCACGGGCCGCCGTGTAACCGTCCATCACTGGCATTTGCATGTCCATCAGAATGACGTCGAACGGCTCGGCCAGACCACGTTCGACCGCCTGGCGACCGTCCTCGGCCTGCTCGACGGTTGCGCCGGCACGGCGAAGCATCAGGCCGACCAACTTGCGGTTCGTGTCGCTGTCGTCAACTACCAACACCCGGTGCGAAAGGATCGGCGCTTCGCGAGCCTGTTCGGGAGGCGGCGCATCCTTGACGTTGCCGTCGCCAACTTGCAGCCACGCCACGCCGTCGAGCGGACCGGTGGCCACGTCGAACGTGAACGTGGTGCCGCGCCCCACCTCGCTTTGCAAGCTCAGGCTTCCGCCGAGCAGCTCGACCAGCCGGCGGCTAATGGTCAGGCCCAGCCCGGTGCCGCCGAATTGGCGCGTCACCGACGAATCAGCCTGCGTGAAGGCCTCGAAGATTGAATCGAGCTTGTCGGCCGGGATGCCGATGCCGGTGTCGGTCACGGCGAAGATCAGTCGCGGTTGCTGTGCGTCGGTGTCGGCCTTGACGGTGATCGTCACCGAGCCGGACGCGGTGAACTTGATCGCGTTGCCGGCGATGTTCATCAGCACCTGGCGCAGCCGGGTGGGGTCGGTGTGAATGCTCCGCGGCATCGGGCCGTCGAACACGGCGGCGAGCGAGAGTCCTTTTTCCTCGGCCTTCGAGCGAAGGATCGAGCAGATTTCGTTCACCAGGTTCACCGGCGAGCAGGCGATCCATTCCAGGGCCAGCTTGCCGGCGTCGACCTTCGACAGATCGAGAATGTCGTCGAGCAGAGCCAGCAGGTGTTTACCACCGCCAAAGATGATGTCGAGCCATTCCTGTCGTTCCTCAGGCGTTGAGTCGGCGCCGCGACGCAGCAAATCGGCAAAGCCGATGATCGCGTTCAGCGGCGTGCGGATCTCGTGGCTCATGTTCGCCAGGAACGCCGCCCGCGAGCGGTTGGCTAGCTCGGCCCGCAGCGTGGCTTCCTGCAAGGCGGCGGTCCGCTCGCGTACCTTGCTTTCCAATTCCTCGGCCGAGCGGCGCAGCGATTGCTCGGCGAGCTTGGTATCGGTGATGTCGAAGGCGATGCCCTGCAAGAACAGCGGCCGACCGGACTCGTCGCGCACCACACGGGCTTCGCCGTGGACCCACACCACGCGGCCATCGCGCGAGATGAACCGGTACTCGCTGCGGAACTGCACGCCCGAGGCACAGGTGAGCGCGAACTCATCGCCCCAGCGCTGGCGGTCGTCGGGATGCAATTGCCGATGCCACAAGAACGGATCGTCGAGCCACTGC
The DNA here is from genome assembly GCA_036272935.1 of Pirellulales bacterium. Lineage (GTDB taxonomy): Bacteria > Planctomycetota > Planctomycetia > Pirellulales > PNKZ01 > DATAXP01. The sequence continues at coordinate 10,573 of DATAXP010000073.1, forward strand.
TTCTGCGTGAAGCCGAGCATCGTTTCGATGTGCGGACTGACGTAGATTTCGTTCTCGCCCCCTTCCGCCAGATTCGCCATGAATGTGATGGCGGGAATCTGCTCGACCAGCGCGCGATAGCGAGCCTCAGTCTGGCGGAGGCGCTGGATTTGATCGAGCGTCGAGGCGTCGACGTCGTCGATCGCGCCGACCTCGGCAGGTCGCCGGTGGGCTGCCGCCTCGGGAACCACCAGCGCGCCGCGGGCCAATTGTGCGAGTAGAGCTTCGGCCTCTTCGGGCGAGTGGATCTCGCCGTTGCCGTTGGCGGACGTAGCGTGGGTGGTGCTCACGGGTGCAGGCTCGGTCGCCATGATCGTGCTTGGCGGCATGCAAGGTGCGCCGTCATCATACCGCGCCGAACATCGGCATGTGCCGCGCTTCGACCGTGCGTCCCGGACCCCGGTACATGTGTACGCCGCAAGGCAAGCACGGGTCGAAGCTCCGCACAGTGCGCAGGATGTCGATCCCCTTGAACTCGCTGGGCGGGCTCTCCTCGAACAGCGGCGTCGACTGCACGGCGTCCTCGTAGGGGCCGGGCACTCCGTCGGGATCGCGCGGGCTGGCGTTCCAGCAAGTCGGCGGATACGGATGGTAGTTGGCGATTTTGCCGTCGCGGATCACCACGTGGTGCGACAACACGCCCCGCACCGCCTCGTGGAACCCGCAGCCGATGGCGTCCTGCGGCACCTGGTAGTCGACACTGGTTTTGGTCCGCCCGGCGTGCAACTCTTCGGTGGCGCGCTCCAAAAAGTACAGCGCCGCCGCCGCCGCATACGCTTGGAAATAGGTGCGCGCCCGATCGCGCTCCAGCGTGTTGCTCCACTTCGGCACCTTCCAGTGAAAATCCATTTCCGGAAGGTTCATCGTCTTGGGCAGGTGAATATCGACGCCGCTACCCGTCGCACGGACGTAGCCGATATCGACCTTGCCGGCCAGTGCCGTGGTCCACAACCGCGCCAAGGGTCCGCCGCCGGTATCGAGCGCGAGATTCTTGCCGCTGCGCCGGTCGAACCAGCGCGGCGACATGACCCAGGTGTAATTGCCAGTGAAGTCGCGCGGCTGCGGCTTGGGGCGCGTCGTCTGGTTCCACGGATGACGCTGATCGATCGGGTTGCCAAGCGGATCGTGCGTGACGAACGTCTCCTGGTTCTGCCAGTCGTCGTAGAAGGAACTGCCCAGCAGGATGCGTAGGCCGAGATTGATCTCGACCAGGTCGGTCGTCACCAGTTTGCCGTCGATCACGACGCCGGGGGTGACGAACATCGCGCGGCCCCAATTGCTCATGTTCTTGTAGGTGTAATCGCAGGCCTCGGGATCGTTGAACGACCCCCAGCACCCCAGCAACACGCGCCGGCGACCTACCTCTTCGTAGCCGGGCAGCGCTTCGTAGAAGAAGTCGAACAGGTCGTCGTGCAGCGGCACCACGCGCTTCATGAACTCGACGTACTTCAGCAGCCGCACCAGGTAGTCGTTGAACAACTGCACGCTGGGCACGGTGCCGACGCCGCCGGGGTACAGCGTCGAAGGATGCACGTGTCGCCCTTCCATCAGGCAGAACATCTCGCGCGTCAGCCGGCTCATTTGCAGCGCTTGCAGGTAAAACTCGCCGGTGAACGGATTCAGCGACCGCATGATGTCGGCAATCGTGCGGTAGCCGTGTAGTCCCGCGTGTGGCGCCGCGGTGCGCTCGGCCCGCGACCACACACTAGGGTTCGTCACCCGCACCATCTGCTCGCAGAAATCGACCCCCACCAGGTTGTCCTGATACAGGTTGTGGTCGAACATGTACTCGGCCGCTTCGCCGAGGTTGATGATCCACTCGGCCATGGCCGGCGGATGCATCGCGAAGGCCATGTTCTGAGCGTAGCAGGCGCAGGTGGCGTGGTTGTCGCCGCAGATGCCGCAGATGCGGCTGGTGATGAAGTGCGAGTCGCGCGGGTCCTTGCCCTTCATGAAGATGCTGTAGCCGCGGAAGATCGACGACGTGCTGTAGCACTCGGCCACGCGGCGGGCGGCGAAATCGATCTTCGTGTAGATGCCCAGGCTGCCGACGATGCGCGTGATCGGGTCCCACGACATCTCGACGAGTTTTTTCGGCGCGGCTGCGGTGGTGCTCATCGAGTTTTCAGTTCCTTGGCCGGTGCGGTCGAGTGCCCATTGCCCGCATTGCCGTTGCCCGTGTTGGTTGCATCGTGATCGGCCACCGCCGCCGAATGTGCCGTGCTGCCGTGATAGTCGCTGCAGCGCCACGCGGGTTCGCGGTTCAGCGAGGCGCGCGTGAAGCTGCGCAGCGCACGGACCGTCTTGCCGTACATCACCACCGCGGTGGTCGAGAGCTGCGCTCCCGGCGGCTCGTTGAGAAACGGCATGAACTTGTCGGGGAACCCCGGCATCGTGCAGCCGATGCATACGCCACCGACGTTCGGACAGCCGCCGATGCCGTTGATCCAGCCGCGCTTGCCGACGTTGCACTGCACCACTGGCCCCCAGCAGCCGAGCTTGACGATGCACTTCGGGGAGCCGGCCTCCTTGGGACCAGCGAAGTCGGCTTGCTCGTAGTAACCGCCGCGGTCGCAGCCTTCGTGTACCGTGCTGCCGAACAGCCAGGTGGGGCGCAATTGGGCATCGAGCGGAATCATCGGCGCTCGCCCCGCCGCCTGGTTGAGCAGGTACAGCACCACTTCCATGAAGTTGTCGGGCTGCACCGGGCAGCCGGGCACGCACACGATCGGCATGCCGCCGCGCGATTGCCACTTCCAGCCCAGGTAATCGGGCAGACCCATGCAGCCGGTCGGGTTGCCGGCCATGGCGTGGATGCCGCCGTACGTGGCGCAGGTGCCGCACGCGACCACCGCCCAGGCGTGCGGCGCAAGCCGATCGATCCACTCGCAGGTGGTGATCGGCTGGCCGGTGGCGGGATCGGTGCCGAAGCCGGCCCAGTAGCCTTGCTGCTTGTTGTGTTCGTCGGGAATCGAGCCTTCGACGACCAGCACGAACGGACCGAGCTTTCCCTCGGCGGCGCGATGAAACGGCTTCATGAATTCATCGCCGGTGTGGAACGCCAGCACCGGATGGTGCAGCGTCACCTGCGGCAGGCCGGGAATCGCGCCGCGAACGATGTCCTCGATGCTCGGCTGCGTAGCGGCGGTGATGGAGATCGAGTCGCCATCGCAGCTTAATCCCGCAGTAATCCACAGGATGTCGACCGCAGGAATTGCAGGTGGCTGCTGCATGGTCCGTCCATAGAATGCCGCGCCGTCGGAAACCGATTCAATATATTACGATCGCCGTTTAGCCACCACCCCAAGGCGGCGTCGAGGCATTGCGACTTGCCTTGAATAGCTCGCAACCACGAGAAATAATTACATAATTCCATCGGAGACAAGATCGTGGCAGAACTTGACGAACTCGAAGCGCGTATCCGCAAGCTGCCGGCCGAAAGTCTCGCACGTTTCCGTGCGTGGTTTTACGACTTCGACGACGAACTCTGGGATCGCCAGATCGAGTCCGATCAAAAGGCCGGCAAGTTCGCAAAGCTGATCGACGAGGCCCGAAAGGAGTTCGCAGACGGCAAGGCTCGCGAGCTTTGAGACACTTCGCTTCGGGCAGCTATTAGTCGGCGTATCAGCGGCTCCCGGCGGAATTGCAGGAGCTTGCCGACAAGAACTACGAACTGCTGAAGTCGAATCCCAGCCATCCGTCGTTGCGGCTGAAAAAGATTAGTGAACTTTGGTCAGTTCGCGTCGGCCGTAACTATCGGGCCATCGGTATCGACGTGCCGGACGGAATCCAGTGGATTTGGATCGGCAGCCACGCCGATTACGACCATTTCTTCGAGTGATGCGGTGCCAAGGGGCCTTTAGGCTTCAACCACCACCCCAAGGCGGCAGCTTGAATGGGGCGAGGAACGCCGGGGCGCCGATCGACTTCATCTTGCGCTGGTAGAGTTTTCCTCCCGCCGTGGCGTAGAGCGTATCGAACTTCGCTCCGCCAAAGCAGACGCTCGTCGCTTCGCCGCCGGGTACCGGCAGGATGGCGCGCGACCGGCCGTTGCGGTCGAACACCTGCACTCCCATCCGCGTCGCCACATAAGCCCGGCCATCGCGATCCATGCACATACTTCCGGCGCCGCTGTTGTCGGCCCAGTCGGGAACGTGCGCCCAGTAGAACCGCTGCTTGAACTCCACCGTGCCGTCGGCCTTCACGCGGTAGCTGTAGCCACGCGGCGTCGAAAACTCCATCACTGCCAGCCATAAGCCGTCGGGCGACAGGGCGATCCCGCTTGGATGCTTCAGTTCCTCATCGAGCAGCGTCTTGCTGCCGTCGGGCTTGATGAGCCACACTTTGCCGGTGTCGGCCTCGGTCGCGTACACGCTGCCGTCGTGGGTTACGACCACGCAGGTCGGTCGCATATCTACCGTGGTGACGTCGCGGCCCTCTGCGTTAAATGCAAACGGTCGATCATGGGGGATCGCCGGCCGGTCGACTTTCCCTTCGAGCCCCAATCTGTATACGCAATGGTTGAGCTTGTCCCGGCAGAGCACTTCGCCGCTTGGATTCACGGCGAGATCCCAAAGCAATGAACCGCCCCTGGGGCCGTGATGATTGACAAGCTGCCACGATGCCTCGGGATCGAGGATCGCTTGCAGCACCACGTTCTGCGTCCGCGCGGTCTGCGCGACGATCGGTTGCGGCCAGTCTTTCCACAGATAGCGCATCGCGTCGGGGAAGATGGCCGTGGCGTGTTTGCCGCCGTGCGGGCCGGTGCCCCAAACGTGCTGGTGATCGTAGCCGGCGAACTCCAGCGCGCGATCGAGCGTCTGGTTGCCCATCCACCAGTCGCCGACCTCGGGGCCGCCCATCCACTGGTCATTCTCGCCGTCCTGCTGGAACATGCGGATCGGCTTCGGATCGGTCTTGCGCACCAGCACCGGGTAACGGTCGCCGCCGCGCATGCCGACAAACGTGCCGATCGCCGAGAACACCCGTCGAAACTGGTCGGGGCGTTCCCAAGCCAACGTGAAGGCGCCGATCCCGCCCGTGCTACCGCCGCCGGTGCAACGGTCGTTGGGGTCCTTCGAGAGTTTGATTGGCAACCCATCCGGTGTCTGCCGGCGCTCCACCTCGGGGAAAATCTCGTCGACGATCATCGCCGCCAGCGAGCCGTTCATGCCGTCGAACTCGAAGCTGCGATTGAAGCGAGGATTATCGAAGCGCGGATTGTCCTTGCCCTGGACCGACGGCACCGTGCCGGGCGACACGCCGATGCCGATCGTGACCGGCATCTCGCCTTTGTGGATCAGGTTGTCGAACACCGTCGGCGCTTCGAAACCCAAGCGGTCGAGTCCCACGTACACGCACGCCGGCTTGTCCCCCTTGTATTGTGCCGGCACGTACACCGTGATCGTGCGCCGCGTGCCGGGAAAGATTTTCGACTCCGCGAACTCGAACGAGAACTGCTTCCCCTTGGGAACGTCCTTCTGCGGCTTCGAGTCGGGGCCGCGCTCGTAGTTGTCGATCTCGGCCCGAGCTGGCTTCTTCTCCTGCTTCTTCTCTTGGGCCTCGACCGCCGCCATGGCGAAGACTAGGAAGCTGAACGTGAAAGGCAGTGCGGTCGTTCTCATAGGGCGATTGACACTCGCGCTTGGTGCTATCTCGTTGAACGCTCTGCTGCCGATTCCTGGGCAAACACAGTGTCATACACGGTGCGAATCTTCTCGCCCAGCCGCTCGGCCATCCGTCGGTACGCGTCGCGGCGGTATCCCCAACCATATTGCGAGCGCGGCACCTGCTCCAGCCAATCGAACAGATGTACGCAGCACAGGTCGTCGTACTCGGCGCGCGTGAGCATCATCTCTTCCCCCGTCTCGCGGTTCCGCAGCCGATACGGCCCCTCGGGCTGTTCCAGCAGCCGATCGAGCGACGAGCGGTCCATCAGGCAGTTCCAAAAGGCAAGCCGCTCAGCCCGCTCGCCGACGAGCTCCGCAAGCTCCGCGCGGCGGTCGAGCGTGAGCTTGAACCCCTGGAACCGCTCGGTGCCGTAGATCGAATGCAGCAGGCCGGCCAAACACAGTTCCCCGTCGAGGCCGTGCGTCTGCATCAGGTTGTGGACCGCGACCAGATGCGCGAGGTAGTTCTTCCGCGTGTGCGGCACCTCGTCGATGCCCAAGCGACGCAGGAACTCGACGACTTGCTTGTAACGACTGTGCATGGCGGCCACCTTTCATTCGGTCTGGCTCATCATAGGCCGACGCGCCCGAGCATGCCACCACCGCTGGCATGCACGGATTTAGTCAACTTGTAACACGCTTCGGCTTCCCCACTCGATGAACGAATTGCTACAACGTGCGTAAGCGAAAAGGGGGCGAGGGAACGATTGTTTCAATCAGGAGGATGAGAACTATGTCGATGGCAAGCATGTCGATTGCAAGAAGGTGCCTGGCCGCGGTGTTGCTCGCGGTGGCGTGCGGCGGTGTGATGACGGCGGTGAACTTGTCGGGCAACCAGGCCGGAGCCGAAGAGCGTCCGCCGGCGGGGCCGGCAGGCGATCACTGGCGGTTCTACGACGGCCACTGGAGCTACTGGCACGAAGGCGACAAGCGTTGGTACTACACCGACGGCTCGCACTGGTTCTTTCACAACGGCAGCGGCTGGGCCCCGTACCAGTTCGACGCCCAATTCGGCCGAAACGGTTTCGTCCCCGGCCCCTACCAGCCGCCGGCCGTGGGTGTGAACGTCACGCTGCCACTGCACAACATCCTGCGGCACCTGTAAGCGGCACGCAGGCACGAGTCGGCGACGTTTTTTTGCGTCCGCGGTCGAGCACTCTCGCCCGCGGACGTTTTTCTGCGCCGTGATCGGACGAGCGGAGGATCACGAAAAGGCGAAATGCGAAACGGCAGTATTGGTCGCGGCAGCGACGTAAGCTCACTGTGGGAGGCGATTCCTATCGCCGAGTTTTGCGAAATCTGATCTCAACGGTCGGCGAAAGGATTCGCCTCCCACATCCTTTAGGCACAAGAAGCGAACTGCGGCCGTGCCCCTACTTGCCGTTTCGTGCTTTCCTTCCTCTCGCGCATTCGTGATCTTCCGTCTGGCCTGTTTTCGCTGTGGAGCATGCTGCCGTGAATGCATAAGCTCTGGCACGATGCGCGGAATGCACACAATAGAACCGGCGCGACTGCTTCAGACCAAAAAACGAAGCTCGTTTCTTGGCCTGAACCCCCTGGGGACCCCTCAGGAACCAAAAAATAAACTCGGCGAGTTTTTTGGCCCGAGCCAAGATTGGTCGCGGGCGGTTTCATGCTTCTGGAAGTCGCGGCACGCGACGGCGAGCAGGGTCGCTGGCCGGTTGCAAATCGCCTCGGGCACGTCTACCTTAAACGATTCGGCGGCCTGCGCTTCGGTGCTGCGGCCGAGGCAATTCTCTTCGAGTCCATCACTGCGCAGGGCACCCGTGGCCACGATCAACAAACCTCCTGCCGTCGGTCAGATGGCCAGCGGCGCCGACATCCTTGTTCAATCGTTGGTGAACCACGGCGTCGAGGTGATCTTCGCCTATCCCGGCGGCGCGAGCATGCCGTTGCACCAGGCGCTCACGCGCTTCAAGGACCGCATCCGCACCATCCTGCCGCGCCACGAGCAAGGGGGCGGGTTCGCTGCCCAAGGCTACGCCCGCGCCACCGGCAAGCCGGGCGTCTGCATGGCCACCAGCGGTCCCGGGGCCACGAACCTAGTGACGTGCATTGCCGACGCCAAGCTCGACAGCATTCCGCTGATCGCCATCACCGGCCAGGTGGGCACGCGCGTCATCGGCACCGACGCGTTCCAAGAAACGCCAATCGTCGAAGTCTGCCGCGGCATCACGAAGCATCACTACCTGGTGACCGACGTGAACGACCTGGCCCGCGTGATGCGCGAGGCGTTCCACATCGCCACCACCGGCCGCCCTGGCCCGGTGCTCATCGACATGCCCAAGGACGTGCAGATCAGCCTGTGCGTTCCCGATTTCAACGCCCCGATGGACCTTCCCGGCTACCGCGATGTGCAGTTCCATGCCCCCCCCGAGCAGTTGGCCCAGGTGGCGGCAGCGATCAAACGTGCCAAGCGGCCGATCATCTACGCTGGCGGCGGCGTGATCTCGGGCGACGCCAGTGCCGAGCTGCGCGAACTGATCCGCAAGACGGGCATCCCGACGACGATGACCGTCATGGGGCTGGGCGCCGTGCCGAACGAAGACCCGCTGTCGCTCGACATGCTGGGGATGCACGGCAGCGTGTACGCCAACTATGCGGTTGACCAGGCCGATCTGCTCCTGGCGTTCGGCGTGCGGTTCGATGATCGCGTGACCGGCAAGGTCAGCGAGTTCGCCAAGCACGGGTTCATCGTCCATATCGATATCGATCCCAGCGAGCTGAACAAGAACAAGGAAGCGCACATTCCGATTGTCAGCGACATTAAATATGCGCTGGCCGAGCTGAATAAGATCGTCGAGAAGCCCGACAACTTGCAGCCGTGGTACGACCAGATCGCCGCGTGGAAGAAGAGCGATCCGTTCCACTACGACACCGGCTTCCCTGGCATCCTGCCACAGCACGCGATTGCCGAGCTGTCGCGGCTGACCCGTGAGCGCGACACGATCGTGTCGGTCGGCGTCGGCCAGCATCAGATGTGGGCCGCCCAGTTCTACAAGTTCCGCAATCCACGCACCTGGCTGAGCAGCTCGGGGCTGGGGACGATGGGCTTCGGGCTGCCGGCGGCGATGGGCGCGAAGGCGGCCCATCCCGACGCGCTGGTCGTCGATATCGACGGCGATGGCAGCTTCCTGATGAACATCCAGGAGCTGGCCACTTGCTTCTGCGAGAAGCTGCCGGTGAAGGTGCTGTTGTTGAACAATCAGCATCTGGGCATGGTCGTGCAGTGGGAAGATCGGTTCCATCAATCGAACCGGGCGCACACTTACTTGGGTCCGATCGACGATCCCGAAGCGATCGGCCAAGGCGACGGCCTCGGCCCCAAGAACCGATACCCCGATTTCGTGGCGATTGCTAAGGGGTTCGGCTGCGGCGCCCGCAGCATCAAAGCCAAGGCCGACCTGGTCGACGCCCTGCGAGAAATGATCGACTATCCGGGACCGTATGTGCTCGATGTCGAGGTGCCGTACCAGGAGCACGTGCTGCCGATGATCCCCTCGGGCAAGACGGTCAAGGACCTCATCAAGGAATAAATGGGGAATTCGGAATGGGGACTGGGGAATGGAAGCGATCATTCCCCATTCCCCAGTCCCCATTCCCCATTGCACTGTTGCTGTTGGCGGCAACCGCCTGGGTCTATGCTCCGACGCGTTCGTTCCAGTACCTCAACTGGGACGACGATCAGTATGTGACCGAGCATCCGCGCGTGCAGCACGGTCTGATGGCGGCAAATCTCCCTTGGCTCTTCGCGGGTTCTCACGGCGGCAACTGGCACCCGCTGGCGACCTTGTCGCACATGCTCGATGTATCGCTGTGGGGCATGCGACCGGGTCCGCCGCATGTCGAAAATGTCGCGCTGCACCTGGCTAACACGCTGCTCGTGTGGCTTGTGCTGGCACGGCTCACCGGCGCGTCGGGACGATCGTTGATCGTTGCCGGCCTGTTCGCCTTGCATCCGCTGCACGTTGAGAGCGTCGCGTGGGTTTCGGAACGCAAGGACGTGCTGTGCGCGCTGTTTTGGTGGCTAACGATCGCGGCGTACGCGCGCTGGGCGCGTGAGCCGAGCAGCGGGCGATTCGCGCTGTTAGCCGTGGCATTTGCCGTGGCGCTGCTGTCGAAGGCGATGGCCGTCACGTTGCCGGTGGTGTTCTTGCTGCTGGACCATTGGCCCCTGCGGCGCGAGCGGACCGCGCGAGAACTGCTCGTCGAAAAACTGCCGTTGTTCGGCCTTTCGGTCGTCGCCGCCGGACTCACGTTCGCCGCGCAGTGGCGTTTCGGCGCGGTGCAGGCGCTGGTAGACGTCTCGTGGCCTCTGCGCCTGGCCAACGCGGCGATCAGCTATGTGACCTACTTGCAACAGATGCTCTGGCCGACGCACCTGGCCTGCTTCTATCCGTATTCGGTGACGATCGAATCGTCATCGGCCGAGCGCGCCCGATTCCTCGCCCAAGGGGCGGCGGCGGCACTGGCCCTGGCAAGCGTCTCGTGGCTGGCGGTGCGATTTCGCCGGCAAGCACCGTATCTGTTCGTCGGCTGGTTTTGGTACCTGGTCACGCTGCTGCCGGTGGTCGGCATCGTGTCAGTGGGCACGCAGGCGCATGCCGATCGTTACAGCTATCTGCCTCTGGTCGGCGTGTGGATCGCATTGGTTTGGGCCGTGGCCGATCTGCTCGGCTCGCTGAGCAATTGGAAGGCTACGTCAGTTGCGGTGATTGTGCTGCTCGGCGCCTTGGCGGTGCAGGCGCGGCGGCAAGTGCTCACGTGGCGCGATTCCGAGACGCTCTTCCGGCACGATCTGGCCGTCATCGGTCCCAATTCCCAGGCGTACTTGAACCTAGGGATGGCACTGGGTGCTCAGGGCCGAACGGACGAAGCGATGCTCGCCTATCGGCATGCGATCGATTGTGGCGATCGCGATGTGCGGGCCCGCAACAACCTCGGCGCGCTCTTGTGCCTGTCGGGGCAAACGGAAGCGGCGATTCGTGAATATCGCCGGGCCATCGAACTGAACTCGCGTACGGCACTGGTGCGCGAGAACCTTGGCGAGGCGCTGCTGACGAAGGGAGAACCGCTCGCGGCGACCGAGCAGTTGAGCGAAGCGGTGAAACTCGATCCCGCCTCGGCACGAGCCCACTGGCTGCTGGGGCGGGCGCGAATCGCTCTGGGGCAATCGGCGCTGGCCGAGCAGGAATTTCGCGCCGCGGTGCAATTGAAGCCCGATTGGGCCGAGGCACACAATAACTTGGGAGCGGCGCTTTTTTCTCGCGGCAAGTTCGATGAGGCGGCCACCGAGTTCGACGCCGCGCTCGCGCTCGATCCGGCGCTCATCGACGCCCGAGCCAACCGTGCCTGGGTGCTGGCCGAACGCGGCCGGCTTGACGATGCCCGCCGCGAGCTGAGCGAGATATTGAAGTTGCCGCGGCTCGATGCCACCGTGCGCGAGCGGATCATCGCCACCGCCCGGCAATACGGCGTCACATTCTAGGGGAGAACCACGAAGACAAGAAGAGCACGAAGGGGAGATTGGCTGCTAACTTCGTGTCCTTCGTGCCTTGGTGGTTTCTATTCCGTAGTTGTGGCCAGGCGGAGGGCCACGCGGCAGGCGCGTTCGAATTCGGCGACGTCGAGCGCTTCGCTGGTGGTGTGGACGTTCACCTGGCCGCAGCCGAGCGTGACGGTCGGGATGCCGTGGGCGGTCATCCAGTTGGCATCGAGTCCGCCGTTGCTCACGGCTCGCACCGGCTCGGCGCCGGTGGCGCGCACCGCTGCCTCGGCCGCCACGACACACGGCTCGCGGGCGTCGAGCTGGAAGGCCTCGTAATCCAGGCGGCTGGCAAAGCGCACCTTGCCGCGGGCGCCGGCGACGTTGGTTACCGCCTTGGCGGCGCGCTCGAAGGCATCGCGCATGGTGGCGAGCATCTGTTTGCGGAAGCGGGGGTCGTGGCTGCGGGCCTCGGCCTTGAGCTGCACGTGATCGGTGACGACGTTGGTGGCCGCGCCGCCGTGGATCACGCCGATGTTGCTCGTGCCGCGGTGATGCCCTTGGCGCACGTCGCCGAGCCAGCCTTCGCGTTGCAGTTCGGCGATCGCCAGTCCGGCGATCGCCACGGCGCTCACGCCTTTCTCGGGGGCGGCGCCGGCGTGGCTGGCCAGGCCGTCAACGTCGATCGTGATGCGGTACGCGCCGGTCGCGCCGATGCCAAGCTTATTGGCCGCTCCGCCGTCCCAATTGAACGCCAGCCGCGGACTGCCGAGCATCCGCAAGTTGGCGAAGTGGGCACCGTACAGCCCCATCTCTTCTTGCACCGGCCAGAAGAAGACCAATGGCGGGTGAGGCAGCCGGCGGCGCAGGATTTCGAGTGCCGCGCTCAACACCACGGCGCAGCCCGAGCGGTCGTCGGCGCCCAGGCCTGTGCGCTTGTCGGCCGACCGCACCATACGAGCGCGGAGCACCGGCTGCGAGCCGACGCACAGCGGCACCGTGTCCATGTGAGCCATCAGCAGGCGGCGCGGGGCGCGCAGCGTGCCGGGGAACCGCGCGATGAGGTTGCCGGTTTCGCCGGCCAAGGGGGTGCGGCGATGAGCATTGTCGGTCCGCAGCGCCGAGCGAGGCAGGCCTGCCTCGAGCAGCTTGCGCGTGATCAGATCGCGCACGGCCGCTTCGTGGCCGCTGGTGCCTTCGATGGCCATCAGTTGTATGGCCAGTTCGAGGGCGGCGGGTAAATCGGGCTCTGGTGCTGCACTGGCCGATGCAGCCGGGGCAGAATCACGACGAGGCGCGGCGCGCTTTAGGCTTGTCCCCATAAGCTGCGATTCTATCATCTAGAAGCGTCGATGGGGGATTCCGTGCCACAAGCGAGATCGGCCGCCGCATGCCGCTGTTGAGATACCTGGAGCAAAAGCTCCGACCTTGGGCGATCCCGAACCTGACGCTCGGCCTGATCGCCGTGCAGGTGGCGGCGTACGCCTTCGAGTCGATCAGCCCGAACGGCGTCGCGAGGTTGGCGCTCGTGCCCGACCGGGTGCTCGCTGGCGAGGTTTGGCGGTTGGTGACCTTCCTGGCGGTGCCGCCGCTGACGAACCTGATCTTCGCGTTTTTCTTCTGGTACATCTTCTACATGATGGGCACGGCCCTGGAGCAGACCTGGGGAGCGCTGCGCTACAACCTGTACCTGCTCATCGGCTACGTGGCGACCGTGGCCGCGGCGCTGGCGCATCCGGCCGCGCCAGCGACGAACGGATTTCTTTACGCCTCGATGTTCCTGGCGTTCGCCTGGGAGTATCCCGATTTCGAGTTCTACATCTTCTTCATACTGCCGATCAAAGTTCGTTGGCTGGCGCTGTTGCAGTGGATCGGCTACGCCTTTGCCGTGTTCGGCGGCGATTGGCTGGTGCTGGCGAGCGTGGTGAACTTTTTCGTGTTCTTTGGCCGGCAGATTGTCGATCGCATTCGCACGGGTCGCCGGCGCATGGCGACGCAGGCTCAACGGCTGGTACCGGCCAACAAGGAGCCGTTCCATCGCTGCCTGGTGTGCGGCATCACCGACCAGACGAACCCCGAGATGGAGTTCCGCTATTGCAGCAAGTGCTATGGCACCTGCGGCTACTGCTCGCGCCACCTGCATGCACACGAACACTTGCCGCCGCCGATCGAAGCGACGAGCGTGGGGAGCCAATGACGAATGACGAAGTCCGAATGACGATTGAATGACGAATGCCTGCCTTAGGGCTTCGTCCTTCGGACTTCCTTCGACATTCGAGCTTCGTCATTCGTCATTGCCGCATAGAGTGCTAGCAGCGCGCGAGAAAAATCGCGAAAAAACCTCGCAAAAAAGCCGCGCTTCGCGATATACTCGCCCCTCGATGCGGCGCCAGGGATGCGCCGCCGCGATTCGTGCCCATTGAACGGGAGGGAACCCATGACGCGCGTTCGTCTCAGCATGGCCCATGAGAATGCCAAGAGCCTTTCGAACCGCTTGGACATGAGCACGGCCGAAATCGGCCTCAGCGTCCGCACGACCAACTGCCTCGAAGAGCGCGGCATCTTCACAGTCAACGACCTGCTGCACTGCACGCGCGATGATCTGCTCGGCATCTCGAACTTCGGCGAAAAGACGCTCGAAGAGGTGTACAAGGCGTTGGAAGGGATCGGCTTCTATCGTCCAGCCCGCCAAACAGCCCTCAGCGCCTAGGCCGCGGAAGAAACCGTAGATCAACGCGGATGGACGCAGATACGGGCAAGGTTGATCTGCGTGCATCTGCGGTTTCACATCGCCGGCCACCAGCGGTCGAGCAGCACGTGCAGCTCGGCCGCGGTCTTTGGCGAGCGCTCGGCCACATTGTGCTCTTCGTTCGGGTCGGCCGACAGGTCGTACAGCTCGTCGGAAGCCTTAACGTTCGGCGCGTGCGGGACGATCAGCTTCCATGAGTCGTGGATGCACCAGCGCCATTTGAGGCTGGTCGACGGCCGGTCGATATCGACGGCGTTGTGCTCGAAGCACTCGCCGAAGATGGTGTGCCGCGCGGCCCGCGCCTTGGCGTCGAGTAGGTTGATCCCCTGCATCTGCGCCGTCGGCGCCAGGCCGACCAGCTTCAACACGGTCGGCGCCAAGTCGATGCTGCTGGCCAGCGAGTCGCTCGATTCCGGGGCGATGCGTCCCGGCAGGCGCAGCAACAGCGGCGTGCGCAGGCCGCCGTTATAAGGCGACTGCTTGGAACGCGGCGCGTAGGCGTCGCTCTTTTCCTGTTGAATCCAACCGTTGTCGGCCAAGTAAACAATGAGTGTGTTCTCGCGCAGGCCTTTCGTGTCGAGATAGGCCAACAATTCGCCGACCGTTTCGTCGAACCATTCGCACATCGCCCAGTAGCGGGCAATGCTCGGCGACGGCGCGATGCTTTGGTAATGCTCCAAGTATTTTTCCGGCGGATTGTGCGGCGTGTGCGGCAGCATCGGCGCGTACCACAGGAAGAATGGCTCGTGGGCCGTGGCGACGCGATCCAGAAAATCGAACATCGGCTGCATGGTGACCCGGGCGATGTCGAGCCCCTTGTCGCCATGCCGGCCGCCGAGGCTCATGCCGTCGGTGAAGCCGCCGCGGCGAAAGTCTCCTTCCCACCACTTGCCGGTCTGAAAACTCTGGTAGCCTTGCTCCTGCATCATGCGCGGCAGCGTCGGCACTCGGTCGATGTTGTCGATCATCCGCTCGCGCTGGGCCAGGAAGGTCGCGTCGGTGGCAATCTCGCGTCCTTTCTTTCCGGCCGGCAGCGGCGGATCGTTGCTCGTGATCCGGTGCTGATGCGGATACAGTCCGGTGAGCATGGTCATCAAGCTCGGCCGGCAAAGACTCGACGGCACGTAGGCATTGCGGAACGCGAGGCTTTCGCCGGCCAGTCGGTCGATGTTCGGCGTGCGGATGTGCTCGTGCCCCATGAACCCGTAATCGGTCCACCCCTGATCGTCGGAGACGATGAACACGACGTTGGGCCCGCGCGTCGCCTCAGCGGCGAGCAAGCGAGTTTGCCAGCTCGCAAGGGTGGCAGTGATGACGACGGCAACGGCGGCGAAGCGATGAACGTGCGACATGCGTCCATTGTCGTCAAGCGCTTTTTCGCACGCAAGAACCATTGCCGGACAAACGTCGTGACCGCGACGCACGATGCTCTGCATCGCCGCGTTAGCCACCCGAGGCAACGCCCCTGAGCAGTCAGGAAGGCAACTGGGAACTAGTTCCACCACCAATGCGTGCGTTCGGTGGATTGCGCGGCGTCGTACACATGATGCAGCGTCTCGCTGATCTGTGTCTTCTCGAGCATTTCGCGTGGGTGAATCTCGACGCCTCCCGAGGCGCTGATTACAAAGTTCGAGCCTTTTTTCAGGACGCTTGCCCGCGAGGGAGTAAAACGCGGTGCAGCTAGTTCGTTTGCGGGCAATTGTGACGGGTCGAGTAACACGGCCAACGGGCAACCTGCGCGCACGGTCAGGCGCTGCGTTCGAATCAGCGCGGCCACCACAGCCAGGTCCATGCAGTTGCGAAGCTGAGCAAAGATTGGTTCCTTTGCGGCAAGTGCCTCGTATCTGCGTGTCATGAGGGCGGCCCATTGCTGTCCCGCGGTGCTGGTCTTGCCGGTTTGCGTCTTGCTGCCATCTGCCGCGAACAGGGTGTCTTCGGTCATCACCACGACGCTGCTGCCGCGCAGCTCCCACGCCAAGCCTTCGGGATCACTCAACAAGTCGAGGTACGCCGGCGTCAGCCACCAGCGAGGCGTCATGTCCTGCATGCCGCGACCGCTTGTCGACACCAGGTCCAGATAGCTGGGCAACCCTGCCACGGGCGACGGATCAAGCTTCATCCCCAGCCGCTTCATTTTGTAATCGGCCGCGACAAGGACCCGGGCAAAATGGCTTGTCAGCGGGATGCCGGCAATCGTGATGGTTTGAGCGCCGAGCGACTGTTCGATGCGTTCCAACGACACGTCGGCAATGCGCGACAACGAGCCAACATATTGGCGCAAATTCGCCAGCCCGGCCTGTGTCGGGTCGATCGAACAAGTGATGGCATCGTCGCCGCTGCGTTGCGCGGCCCGCCAGGCGACCAGCAAATCGTCGAGCAGCAATACCGGTCGCCCCGTGTTCTCTCCGACGACGAAGCCCTGCTTGTCCACCGTCCAAGCCTCGCCGTATCCGACGAGGACGACGTCGTGATCTTCGGGATAGGCCAGCACGTAACGAATACTTTGCAGCCCGGCGAGATACTGGACGTCGTCGCTCAAAGGTTCACCGCTTTGCAGTGCAGCCTCGATCGCTTCATCGAGCCGACGGAGCGAAACTTTTCTTAATTCGGTAGGCGCTCTCAAATCGGCTGCCTGCGCGTGCAACGAACGCGTGAGCACCTCCCGCAAAGCGCTCGACTGATCGATCGTCGCACTCGAGAGCACGCCGTCGGCGTCGATGGATACGCCACCCACGGACTGGCGCTGGCGTCCACCGCCGCCGCCACCGCATTGGGCCAGGCAAACATGCGCATGCAAGGCCATCAGGATGAAGCCGAAGCTCGCGACGCGCAGCAACAGCGGTCTTTTGCGATTCGTTAGCACGAAAATGTTACCTCGTTGAACGTGCCACCCCGCATGAATCCAATGGGATCCACACCCCAACTTCCGACCCCCCCTGATAAGCCGAACGGGCGCGCCGTGCGATGAACAGAGAGTCGGCCAACATGACCGGGCATCGCTAGGACCTACTCATTGTAATAACCCAGCCGATGAGATGGCATGGAATTCGCCAGACCCTTGCTGGATTACGGGTGTTCAGCGACAAACGCGATGCCACGCGGGAGGAATCTTTAGCGAGAATGGCAAACGTTGCTCGGCAGTTGCCGTCGCGAGCTGCCAGCGACGACCATCGCCGGAACAAAAACCAGAAGTGGCACAAGATGAGCAGGGATCGCGCAGGCCGCACTCCGCGATCTGACGCCGAATCACCAGCAGTCGACCGGACAGCGCTTCCGGCATGCAGCCCCGTTCCGCGAGGCAGACACCGATGACGAAAACCGCCTGGCAAGCGACGCGCCTACCGAAGTTCGCTCCGCTCAAACGAAATGCCGAGTTCGACGTGGTGGTTGTTGGCGGCGGCATTACTGGTTTGTCGGCGGCGTTTTTCCTGAAGCAGGCCGGCAAGAAAGTCTGCGTCGTCGAGCGAAATCGGCTCACGTCGGGCGACACCGGATGCACGACCGCCCACCTGACGTACGTCACCGACTCGCGGCTCAGCGAGTTGGTGAAAAAGTTCGGCGACCGCGCCACGAGGTTGTTCTGGCTGGCCGGCGAGACGGCAATCAACGCCATCGAAGCGATTTCCGCGAACCACGCGATCGACTGCGAGTTCCAGCGCATCCCGGGCTTTTTGCACGCGGCGTGGCACGGCAAGAAAGACGAAACGGCGACGCTGGAGGCCGAGGCCAATAAGGCCCGCGAGTTGGGCTTCGACGCGCAGTTCGTCCCCCGGGCGCCGCTGGCGAACCGGCCGGCGATTCGCCTCTCGAACCAGGCGAAGTTTCATCCGCTGAAGTATCTGGCCGGCCTGGCAAAGCTGGTCGACGGCGACGGATGCCGGATTGTCGAGGAAACCGAAGTGACCGGCGTCGAGGATGATCCGCTGGTGGTGAAATGCGGCAAGCTGGCGATCGAGTGCGACGATGTGATCGTGGCCACGCATGTGCCGCTGATGGGCAAATCGGGACTGGCGAGCGCGACAATCCTGCAAGCGAAGCTGTACCCGTATTCGTCGTACGCCGTCAGAGCCAAAGCCCCCGCCGGCTCGCTGCCTGTGGCGAGTTTTTGGGACACGAGCAATCCGTATTACTACCTGCGCGTCGATCGTGCGCCGAAGTTCGATTATGTGATCTTCGGCGGCGCTGATCACAAGACCGGGCAAGCCGGCAACGAGAACGACGCGTTCGAGGATGTGGTGAAAACGCTGCACGAGATCGTGCCAAGCGCGGTCGTAGATTGTCGGTGGTCGGCCCAGGTGATCGAAACGAACGACGGTTTGCCGTACATCGGTACGACGACCGAGCATCAGTTCATTGCCACAGGTTTTGCCGGCAACGGCATCACGCTCGGCACCACGGCGGGCATCATGGCCCGCGACGCAGTGCTGGGACGCGCCAATCCTTGGAGCGAACTATTCGCCCCGCAACGGACCAAGGCGTTCGGCGGCACGTGGAGAGCGCTCAAGGAGAGCATCGATTACCCGTTTTACTACCTCAAGGACCGCGTGGCCCCGGCCGAGGGAACTTCGACACGCGATTTGAAGCCAGGGGAAGGCAAAATCCTGCGGCTGGGCGGCGAGCGCGTCGCGGCATCGCGCGACAGCGACGGAAAGGTGCTCCAGGTTTCGCCGTACTGTACGCATATGGGTTGCCTGGTGCATTGGAATCAGGCGGAAAAAACCTGGGACTGCCCGTGTCACGGTTCGCGGTTCAAGCCCGACGGCAGCGTGCAGGCCGGCCCGGCCGAGGCACCGCTCGATCGCATCAGAAAGCAGGCGGCAGTTCGCAAGCCGGCCGGGAAGCCGAAGAAGCCGGCACCGCGCAAAGTCTCGCCGTCAAGCAAAGCGCGGCGGTAGTGGTTCGGCACAACGTAGTGCAATGGAGCGGGTCGCGATTTATAACTGCTAAGTCGCGAATCCTTATCCCGTTCCAGGGGCGCCCGCTTCCGGATGGAACATCGATCAACTGACGCTCAGGAAGTCGAACCGACCGTAACGCGCGAAGAGCCGGTATCCGCGCCGCCAACCGTCGCGGCACCGATCAGCCCCTTGCCCCCGATGCCGCTGGTGTGGCGCCTCGGCATTCTTGCCGCGATTGCTGCCTTGGGCGGGGCCGCGTATTTGTTTCAAGACGCGATCGGGCTGCGCGGCCAGGCGTTCGTCGGAGTGTTTGTCTTTTTCGGCTTGGTGGCGGGGTGCTCGCGGAACCTGCGGGCGGTCAACTGGCGCACGATCGGCTGGGGCTTCGCGCTGCAACTGATCCTGGCCGTCCTGGTGCTGAAAGTGCCGACGGTCTACAAGGCGTTCGAAGCGGTCGGCCACGTCGTGAAGTCGTTCATCGGCTTTTCGGACGAGGGAGCGCGGTTCGTGTTTGGCAACCTGGCCGACGCGCGCGCCCCCGAGAACGGCGGCACCTGGAGTCGGTTGTTCGGCGAGGCGTATTCGTTCCAGTTCGCGTTCGTTGCCCTGCCGCCGATCTTATTTGTCTCGGCGTTCTTCACTGTGCTGTATCACTACGGCGTGTTGCAGCGCTGCGTGCAGGTGCTGGCGGTGGTGATGCGCTTTTTCATGCGCACCAGCGGTGCCGAGACGCTTGCCGTCAGCGCCAACGTGTTCATGGGGCAGACCGAGGCGCCGCTGATCGTCAAGCCGTACGTGCCGCGCATGACACAGTCCGAGATGTTCGCGATGATGGCCAGCGGTTTCGCGCACATCTCGGGCGGGATGATGGTCGTGTACATCAACTACGGTGCCGATCCAGTGGCGATCCTCACCACCTGCGTGATGGCCTGCCCGTGCAGCTTGTACCTGGCGAAGCTGTTCCTGCCCGAGTGCGAGACGCCGGAAACAGCGACCTCGTCGGGGCTGCTGACGGGCCGTTCGCAATACGTGAACGGCATCGACGCGATGGCCGCCGGGACCGGCGACGGGCTGCGCCTGGCGCTGAACGTTGGCGCGATGCTGATTGTGTTCATTGCGTTCGTGGCAATGTTCGACGCAGTGCTGGCCGGCATCAAGCCGCTGCTTATCTGGTTGGGCCTTTCGGCAGATCTGTTGGTCGGGTGGCCCGACGACCTGTCGCTGCGAAAGGTGTTCGGCTGGCTGTTCTCGCCGGCGGCGTTTCTGATGGGAGTGGAGAGCGACGACGTGCAGAAGGTGGGCAGCCTGCTCGGCTCGAAGCTGGCGATCAACGAGCATTACGCCTACTTGCAAATGAAAGCGTGGAAAAAGCTGCCCGATTTCATGACCGATCGTTCGTACAAGCTCACGGCGTTCGCGCTCACCGGGTTCGCCAACTTCGCCTCGATCGGCATCCAGTTGGGCGGCATCGGGGCGATCGCTCCCGATCGTAGGCATGACTTGGCCCGGCTCGGCGCTCGAGCGCTATTTGTGGGTTTCACCGCCACGCTACTCAACGCGGCCATTGCGGGGGTGATGATCGAGTGAACGGACGCAAGCTGTCCGGAAATCTGGCGTTCGCGGCCGCTGCTACCGCGCCGCTTCCCGAGCGATGACCTAAGACTGAAACTACTGATAGAATAATTTGACGGCATACCTTCGGTTAAAGCTAAAGCCGGTTGGGCGGGCAAAGCAATCGGTAAAGAAGTGAGTAAAAACGGCGCAAAGCATTCGCATCATGCTCGGCGACAGCCGGACCGGCTAGGCTTGATCGTCAACCGCCCCACGCTTGGTGTGCCACGAGTGATATTCACGCGACATGCCCTGGATCGCATGTCGCAACGTAGAATCAAGAGGGATGACGTTTTCGCTACTCTCGACAATCCCTCAAAAAAAGGACTAAAGACACAACCAGGGCGTGAGCGCTGGCGACGTAAACGGCACAGCAAGCCGGCGATCGACGTAGTGTTCGAGCGTTGGCCTGGTAGAATCTGCATTATCACCGTAATCGCTATCCACTGAATGAGAACTTTCAGCTTCAACGTCAACGTAGAAACCAGGACCGACACCGGCGAAGTGCTGGCGGTTTACTTCAGATTTCGAGACGGCAAGTCGGCCAAGACCCGCGAATTCGCCGACGGTAACGTATTCGCCGACTACGACCGCGGCGGATCGCTGCTGGGCATTGAATTGCTTGCCCCGTGTAGCCTGGCGGTTCTCGAAAGGATCGTGCGGCCGGTGACGGCGCGGCGGTTCGTGCGACAGACGATTCCCTCCAGCATGCTCGCGCCGGCGTGATTTTTGCCTTCGGACTCGCGCTCGGTTAGGCTGGTCGGCGTAAGCCGACCGGCTAGATCATCCACGCCAACCATCGTCGAGGCGCCCCGTGATTAAATTCAGCGTCGATGGCCCCTACGAAATCGAGCCCATCCACGAGGTGGGCGGCAAGCTAATCGAGAAGAGCGCCGTCGAGCGATTCTGGGCCGACGAGAGCAAGGCCCACATCTCAGAGGCAGTCGGCTGCTACGTCTTCGGGTTTCGTGCCGGCAAGGGGATGGTGCCCGCGTATGTGGGCCAGTCGAAAACCGGCTTTAGGAACGAGTGTTTCGATCACCATAAGTTGACGCATTACAACACCGCCCTTGTGAAAAAGAAGAAGGGCACGCCGGTGATGTTTTTCGTTTACAAGACCGAAGGATCAAAGCACGAGTTCGAAGCGTGCATCGATCGGGTCGAATATCTGCTGATTCAGTACGCGCTAACCCGAAACCACGAGCTATCGAACGTCCACGTGGCCGACTGGTGCATCCAAGGGGTCTACCGCGGCTCGCGCGGGAAGCCATCGGAAAGCGCCTTGCTGTTCCGGAAGATGCTTGGCATCGGCTACGAAGCGGATGAAGCCGAAGACGAAGAGATCGCAGCCGACGGCGTACCGCAAGCGCCCATGTCTGACATTCACTCGCTTGGGCAGGGAGATCCTTTGCCGCCGGCTCAGTCAACGACTACAAAGCCCTCGCCTGTCCCCGCGCAATAGCAATGTGGGAAGGTCAGACTTCCCCTGAACCAAAAAAAATGCAGGCTAAGTCGAGCTTTGCCCCATCGTTCGATTTTCACGACAATTAACTTGACGACGCCTCGTGGGCGCGTAACGACGGTCGAGAGAATATCAAACATGAATCGCGTCGCCCTGGTTTGCCTTTTCGCACTCGGCACGCATCCTGGCCTTGCCGCCGACGGCTCGCGGCCGAACATCTTGTTCATCTACACCGACGATCAGCCGTACAAAACGTTGAGCTGCTACGCGGAAGCGCCGGATTGGGTGAAGACGCCTGAGATCGACAAGCTGGCGGCCAGTGGCATCCGCTTCACGCGCGCCTACTGCGGCGCCTGGTGCATGCCGAGCCGTGCGAGCCTGCTCACCGGACGGCTGCAACACGCCGTCGAGTCGATGCGCATGCAGGGCGATTACCCTGGCAGCACGTACGATCCCGCGCAGTGCCCGTTCTGGCCGGCGCTGGCACGTCAGGCGGGATACCAAACGGCCCAGATCGGCAAGTGGCACACCGGCACCGATACCGGCTTCGGCCGCGATTGGGACTACCAGATCGTCTGGAATCGGCCCAAGCATCCCGAGAACGCCGGCCACTACTACAAGGACCAGATCCTTGCGTTCAATGGCGAGGAACGGACTATCGAAGGTTACTCGACCGACAACTACACCGACTGGGCAGTCGAATACATCGAAGGCAAACATCGCGATCCCGGCAAGCCCTGGTACCTCTGGCTGTGCTACGGCGCGATTCACGGACCGACGACGCCCCCCCAGCGGCATCAAGGAGCGTATTCGGGCAACCAGGCGCCGGTACCGGCCGATATTTATGGCCCGCGTCCCGAGAAGCCGAAGTACCTCGATAAGACCCAGGCCTGGGCGCCCGGCCCCGATGGCCGCCCGGCGATGCAGAAGCAAAACAAGCAGAACAATTTCGACACGAACAAAACCGGCAAGGGGTACGACGCCTGGGTGCAGCAGGTCAACGAGTGCGCGATGGCCATCGATGAAGGGGTGGGCCGCGTGATGCGGGCACTCAAAGACTCCGGCCAACTGGAGAACACGTTGGTCATCTACACGGCCGATCAGGGCTACGCCCTGGGCGAGCATGGCTGCAACATGAAAACGGCGCCGTACGACGCCAATATCGCCGGCCCGCTCATTATCAGCCGCCCTGGGACAATCCCACAGGGGAAGGTGTGCCAGCAGCCGGTGAACTCGCCCGACTTGGTGAACCTGATGTGCAACACCGCCGGCGTCGAGCTGCCGTGGAAGCAGCATGGCCGCGACATCGGCCCGCTCGTGCGCGATCCCGAGACCAAAGCCTGGGACGCGCCGATGCTCATGACCAGCACTGGCCACCACTACGGCAGCGACACCTCACCGATCCCCACCGACAAAACGCTCTACGAGCAGAGCAACGTGCCGTGGTGGGTCATGCTGCGCGACGGCCAGTTCAAATACATCCGCGTGCTGGTGCGCGGCGAGATGGAAGAACTGTATGACCTGAAGGCCGATCCCGAGGAGCTGCACAACCTGGCGCTCGACGGCGAGCACCGCAAGCAACTCGAGGCATTGCGGGCCAAGACGATTGCCGAGCTGCGCCGCACCGACGCACCGTTCGTCGACGCGATGCCGCCAACCAAGGCAATGCTGGAACGCGCCGACGGTAAATGAGTCCGCGGCTACGGTCGCTGCATGGGGTCTTGATTGCCCAAGACCGCGCGCGGCGCGGCCTCGGCAGGGGCTGGTGCCGCGTTGTTCGGCATCACGGGTGCCGGATTGTTGGCGCCGGGTGCCATGTTCGGCGGAGCTGCATTGGCCGCCTGTGGCATCGGCAGCACAGGCACGCTTTCCGACGGCTTCGGCGGAGCGCCGGTATCGGCCAGCAGGAACGCTCCCCAGAACAACGGGTGCACACCGCGCGGCGGAACGTGGATGCCGGTCTGGATCAGCCGCGGCTCGAGTGCCGGGTTCAGCTCGCGTTCCCACTCCAGCAGCAGGCTGCGCTGCCAGGCGTCGGCGGCGCTGGTGTGCGGCAGCTCTTGCAGGAACTCGCGCACCAGGTCGATGCTGCTCTGCCCGCCGGGGCGCCAACGGCTGATAAGCACGGTGCGTGCGCCGGTCGCCATCAACCCGGTGATCGACATGAACAGATCGTTCCCTGCGTTGTTCTTCTTCAACGAGTTCTCAGCCGAGGTGTGGAACCCGGGGAGCACCACCACCTCGGGCGCGGCCCAAGGCAACGGCATCCACGCCGCCAGCGTGCTGCCCGGTGAGTTGTGATCCAGCGGGATCGGCGACCAATCGAACGGATTGTTGGTCGTGCCGGGAATAATGTCGCCCAGCACCACCAGCCGATCGGCCAGCGAGGCGATCATGCCGCTGGGGGCGTGCATGTGTCCGTGGATCGCCGTGGGATTGACCAGGGCGTGTTCCATGTCCTGGTACGCCGCCACCGCCACCTCGTCGTCGTCCTGCGGGAACAGCCGGCCGAGCACCACCGCGGTGTTGCCACCTTGCTTCCGCGGTCGATTGTCGGCGATCCCCAGCCCCAC
This sequence comes from Pirellulales bacterium, assembly GCA_036272935.1. Taxonomy (GTDB): domain Bacteria; phylum Planctomycetota; class Planctomycetia; order Pirellulales; family PNKZ01; genus DATAXP01. The sequence continues at coordinate 35,080 of DATAXP010000073.1, forward strand.
GGTCGGCGCGTAGCGCAGCTTCAGCTTGCTGGCCAAGGACACTGTGCTGTTGCCGTCGACCACCTGCAACGCTTCGAACGGCACGTACCACAGCAAGTTGTCGGGGACGATGACCAGCTCGGTGAACGTGTACGGCAGCGACACCTTCGAGTCGCGCATCAGCAGATCGAGCACCTCGCGGCCTTGCTTTTTCCAGGTGTTGTCGGCCAGATCGTTCGCGCGCAGTTGCTTGTTCTGCTCCCAGTTGCCCATGTCGCGCAGGAAGTTCTTCACCTCGCGCTCCACCGTGGTCGGCGAGGAGATCATCCAGTAGCCGTACTTGTCGTTGGTCATCAGGAAGCAGTGCGTCTGCCGGTTGGTGCAGAAGAACGCCAGCAGCGCCCGGCCGTCGGTCATTACTTCCTGCACCTGCTTCGTGGTGCGGATCGGCGGAAAGATAATGTCGGCCGGCTCGCGCCGCAGCGCGATCTCGCGCAGTATCACCTCCTGCTGCTGGCAGACCTTCGCAAGCTCTGCCAGACGCTCGGCCTGTTCCTTGGCGTCGGCGGCATCGTTGAACCACAGCGGCTCGCGACGCAGGTCGTCGTACATCCGCTGCGCCTGCTGCGAGAGCTGGTCGTAGCCGACGAACCGCGTGAGCAAATCCTGCTTCTGCAACCGGGCACGCTGATCGAGCAGCTCTTCGGGCCCTTCGAGCAGCCAGCGCAAATTGAGCAGCCGGCCACCGAACTCCAGCGCACTCAGGAACCGGTGCCGCCGCGTCAGGTCGGCAATCTCCAGCGCCCGTTCGTACTCCTTGCGGGCGATCGCTACCTCGAACCAGCTCTCGTAGCTCGCCGTGTGTTGCACCGACAGCACCGAAAGGGCTTCGATCGGCTCGGTGAGCCAGTCGGCCGACAGCGGATCGCGCAGCAGCGTGGTGTACAGGTCCATCGCCACGCGCGGCGTAATCGATCCTTGGTTCTTCAGCAGGCTGTCGACCAGTGCAATCTGAAACAGCCACAGCGAGCCATCGCGCTGAAAGGTCATGGCCGAGGCCAGCGACGTGTCGCCGGCCGCTGCGATTCCATGCTGATAAGAGGCGATCGCGCCGGTGTAGTTCACCCGAGCGCCGAGGCGCGAAATCGCCACGTCGCCGCGGCCGATAAGCATGCGGGCCTTGGCGATGAAATCGGTCGCCGCCTTCGGCTGGCCCAGTGCCGTGGCGTTCTCGGCGCACAGTTGCAGTAGCGATACCTGCAGGTAACCCAAGCCGTTGCGCCGCGCCCACTCGGTGGCGGCCACCAACGGTGGGTACAGGCCCTTTCGGTTGGCCATCAGGTGCGTCATCATGCCGTAGCGGAACGCATCTTCCAGTGCGCCCCAGTCGTCGAAGTTCACGGCGGCGTAGGTGGCTTCCTCGTACCAACGTTCGGCGGTCTGAAAATCGGCCTGCGACAGTGCGATCCGCGCCAGCTCGACCATGGCCATCGCCGTGAGCGGATGGTCGAACTGCCCGCCGGCGACCAACGATCGCTCGAAGGCAACTTTCGCTTGCGGATCCTTGCCCGCCGCCGAGAATGCCATCGCCAACTGCAAGTCGACGTAGCATTCCGACCAGTGGTTGGGCTGCCCCTGCCGGCGGGAGCAGACTTCGAGCACCTGGTTGATCAGCGGATCGAACGGCGCGATCGGGCCGAGAATATCTCGTCGCCGGCGCATGGCCTGGCAGGTGCAGCGCACCACCTCGTGGATGCACACCGGCACGAGCATCGGGTTCTGTACCACGCCGCCGCGCTGCAGCACGCTCATCTGGTTGAGCTGCCCCTGCGTGCTCATCGTGTATTCGTCGTACTGGCCGACCTGGAACACGCGCTTCGACGCGCCCCAGGGAACCGCCGCGACGGCGTTGCCGGCCACGTTCGGCGCGACGGTGGGCTTGAACTGCACGCGGATCATCCAATCGGCGTGCTGCACGTACAGGTTCAGCGCGATCGTGTACTGGTCGAGGGCCGGGCCATACTTGCCCAGTTGGTAGTAGCTGTCACCCGCCATGGTGTGGTAGCAGATCGAGTCGATCCACCGCACCGCGCCGGCCTTGATCGAGCCGGTCTGCGCTTCGTTGAGAAAGTCGGCCAACGAGCCACGGAAGGCACCGTCGTAGTACTCGTTCAGGTAGCCCCAATAGAGCGCGGTCGGCGCCTTGAGCTGCGCCTGCGCCGTGCCGCTGACCAACAGCAGTACGAGCGCGAGCAGATACTTCACAGCCCCGAGCGCAAGTGAGGGGGTTGAAAACGCGAGTCGTGGCACGGGGCGCAAGACCGCTCGCTGGCGCTCGCGGCTGGGAAGTGCCTCGGTGCCGGCTGTTTTGCGATGTGGCATTCTCTTCGCCAACGAGGAGATTGGTCGCCGCGCCCACCCAATACCAGGATACCGGTGCCAGAGGGCGGAGCAAAGCAACTCCCCCTGCTTCGCCCAGTTTTCCAGGTCACAGCCTACCGTGGCGGCCGATCAGCCGGGCCGCAGAATTTTCGTAATCGTTCTCAACTCTCGCACCGGCAGTGTCGATAACGAGTGGGCCGGATATTCCGTCGGCAACGATTCTGACGATTCGTCTCGACGGAAATAGGCAGTCCGGCGGCGCTGGCCCTATCTGGGAGACGATCGATGAGGACGTCGGCAACGCGAGGAAGCCTGGCGATGGTCGCCGGCCTGGGGCTGGCAGCGGTGCTGTCGGCTGCCGGCTGCCAGTCGGACTTCAATGGGCAGGTGCTCCCCAGCGCCTGGTGGCAGACCGACGACGTTCAATACTTCCCGCCGGGCAGCGAATTCCGGCTCTCGCGCGAGGCGGCCGCCATGCAAGCCGCCAAACGTAACGCGGCCCTTGGGCCGGCTGGTGCGGCCGCGGCAGCACAGGGCGCAGCGGGTGCTCCGCCGCAACCGTTGCAGGTACCGACTCCGCTGGGCGTGCCCATGGGCACGCCACCGCAGGCGATGCCTCCGGCCGGTGAGCCATTGCAGTAGGTGATTGCCGTCAACGCTCGGCACGCATCGAATCCATTGCCCCATCCAAGGAATCAAGAACCCTATGGATCCCATCGAACTTCCCGCCAACCTACAACACCTGGCCAACGATCTGTTGGTCTGGATCGGCTTCGGCACGGTGACTGGCCTGGTGGCCAAGGCGATCATGCCCGGCCGCGATCCCGGCGGGGCGATCGCCACGCTCATGATGGGCGTCGGCGGCAGCGTGATCGGCTCTGGCGTGCTTGCCTATTTCTGGCAAGGGCACCGGGTGACGCCAATCAGCCCGGTCGGCTTTCTGGTCGCCACGGTCGGCGCGTTCATTCTGTTGTTCTTCTACCGGCTGCTCAGCGGACGAATGCACGTCGAGGAAGGCGATCGCGTGCCCGAGCCGTACTATCGACGCATGCTGGGCGTCGGCCGCCGCCGTAGCCGGGAATACATCGAGCGCGACTAAAAACGAATGCGAAACGCGAAATGCTTAATTGCAGACATTAAGCATTTCGCATTTTTGCCTACCGCACGATCGTCACGCGCGAGCCGATCGACAGAATGTCGTACACTTCGACGATATCCTGTTGACCCATTCGGATGCAGCCGCGCGACTCGGCCTTGCCGATGCTCGACGGATCGCTCGTGCCGTGGATGCCGAGCTTGTTTCCCAGGTCGATCCAGCGGCCACCGAGCGGATTGTTCGGGTCTTCCGGGCCGATCACCTGGTTCGGTCCATAATAGGTCGGGTTCGTCACCTTGTTTTGCACGACCAACTCCGCCTCGGGCGTGCTCTGATCCTGGCCGATACCAACGCGGAAACGCCCCGCGTAGCGGCCGTGGATGAACAACGTCAGTTCGCAATCGTTCAGCGTCACCAGCGCGTCGAACGGACCTTGCAGCACCTTCAACGAGTCGCCGGCACGGATCGGCTGACCTTCGGCAATGCCGTTGATCTTCCCGAGCAGTTGCCACGTCACGCCGAAGCGGTCGGCAATCCGTTCGAGCGAATCGCCGGGCTGCACCACGTACGCCGGGCTGAGCAAGTGCTCGCGCGAGTACACCACGGTGCCGGCCAATTGATCCAACAGATCGAACAACTGTGTGCGATCGGCCGGCGAAAGCCGCGTGTCGGTCGACCACTCGGACAGCCGCAGCAACGCCTCGGCCAATTCGTGCCGGGCGAGCAACCCTTGGGCGTCGTTCCAGGCGGTCATGAACTCGGTATGAACGTCGGGTGCCTCGGGAGCCGCTGGTTCAATCCCCTCGGCGGTGAGCGTGGCGATCGGCATCGTCGTCGCAGCGCTCGATTCGGCCGCCGGCGCGGCTGCCGACGGATCGATTGCCGCGCGGGCTGCGCTGGCCAGTGCGTCGGTCGCTGGATCGACGGCGCTCGGCGGTGTGGTGGTGCTTGGCGCTAAATAATGCGGAGCCGGTGCATCGGCAGCCGCTGCGTCGGGCAGTGAGACGGCCGGCGGCTCGCTGCTAGCCACGGTCGGCATTTCGACCTGCGGCGCGTTGCCCCAGTCACCCGCTCCGGCCGGCTCGGGTGGATCGGCACGGCGCGTGAGCGTGGCATAGCCCCCGTATCCGAGAGCCGCAAGCACGACTCCCGCACACAGTGTTTTCAACATGTTCACCGCTGCGTCCTCCTTGACGACCACGGCCGCGAGGGCAATGACGGATTATCGAGTCGCGGGATCATACCCAGGCCGCCTAATCGACGCTATTGCGAAATCGCTTCGCTTCGCCGCTGCTTAGCGACGGTCGCCCACGACCGCCACCTCGAAAGCGCGACCGGCCGGCTACGCACTTCCGTGCGCCCCGCCCAGCGCCTCGAATAGCTCACAGTGCAGCGCCGCAGTGGACGCTGCCACGAATCCAGGTTGCTCGGCGTCGAAACGCTTGCCCGATCGGCCCGTGACGGTTGCCCCCGCTTCGGTTGCTAGCAGCACGCCGGCGGCAATGTCCCAAATTCGCGTGTGACTCGACCAGTAAGCATCGAACCGGCCCGCTGCCAGATAGCAGAGATTTAAAGCTGCGGAACCGATGCGGCGCATCGCTCCCGCGCGGAGCACCACGGCGCAGAACTCATGCAGCGCCGGCGCGTCGTCGGTCACTGCGGCCGGCAGGCTCATCGCCACCACGGCCTGCTCGAGCCGCTCGACGCCGCTCGCGCGCATCGGCTTGCCGTTCAACCACGCCCCGCCTCCGGCAGTCGCCGTGAAGCATTCATCCCTACACGGATCATAGACCACGCCGGCGACGATTCGGCCGCGCTGCTCGAGCGCAACCGACACGGCCCATGCTGGGATCGACCGCACATAGTTCGTCGTGCCGTCCAACGGATCGACGATCCAGCGGTAGCCGTCGGCGTCAGGTGCGATCGACACCTTCTCCTCGCCCAAGAAACCATGGCTGGGGAAGGCGCCGAGCAGAATCTTCTGAATCAACTCCTGCGAAGCAACGTCGGCCGCGGTCACCAGGTCCGAAGGCCCCTTCTCGCGCACGTCCAGTTGCCACGTCCAGTCGCGCAGCAGTTTCCCGGCAGTGCGCGCCGCGTACTCGGCAACACTCAAGAAATCATTCGCGGCAACCAATCGCGGCTCCTGGCAACAAGGGGGGCGTTCGTCGATTATAAACCCATGTTATGCTGCGGTGCATGTCGCATGCCTCGACGCGCTGGGAACGATTGAACCGCCGGATCGTCGCCTGCGATCGCTGCCCTCGGCTGCGCGAGCACTGCCAGGCGATCGCCCACACCCGCCGCAGGGCGTTTGGCGACGAAACATACTGGGCGCGCCCGGTCTCGAACTTCGGCGACTCTAGCGCACGGCTGCTGATCGTCGGCCTCGCCCCGGCCGCGCACGGCGCGAACCGCACCGGTCGGATGTTCACCGGCGACCGCAGCGGACAATGGTTGTACCGCGCGTTGCACCGCGCCGGGTTCGCCACCCACGGCGAATCGACGAGCCGCGACGATTCCTTGCGGCTTCTCGACTGCGCGATCACAGCGGCGTGTCACTGCGCACCGCCCGACAACAAGCCTGCCCCCGACGAGCTGGGTGCTTGCCGCACCTGGCTCGATGAGACATTGTCTCTGGTGCCGGCGCGCGTGTTGTTGGCCTTGGGGCAGATCGCTTGGCGCGCTGTTGTAACCGAGTCTCGCCAGCGCGCGTGGTACAACGGCGCCATGCCGCGCTTCGGACACGGCGCCTGCGTGGCTTTATCCGACGGCCGCTGGCTCTTGGGGAGTTATCATCCGAGCCAGCAGAACACATTCACCGGCCGGCTGACCGAGCCGATGTTCGACGCCGTATTTGCCGAGGCACGCCGCTTGATCGACGCCGCAAGCGCATCCGGCGCCGGCCCTGGACTAGCCCACGAGCGCGGCCTACAATCGCACTTCGCGCGCTAACAAAATCGACAGCTCCGACTCGCACGTTCCGCCCGGGAGACACCCATGCAAGGCAACTCGCAGATCATCGATGCACTCAACAGAGCGTTGACCATCGAATTGACGGCGATCAATCAGTACTTCATCCAGGCGCGGATGTGCGACAACTGGGGCTTCACCAAGCTCGGCAAGAAGCACTACTCGGAATCGATCGGCGAGATGAAGCATGCCGACAAGATCATCCAGCGCATCCTGTTCCTTGAAGGAGTGCCCGAGATCGCCCGCTACGACGTGATCCGCGCCGGCACCAACGTCAAAGACCAGTTCGAGTTCGACTTGCAACTCGAGACGAACGGCGTGAAGGCGTACAACGATCTCGTCGAACTGTGCGCCAAGCTGAAGGACGCTGGCACGCGCGACATGGTCGACACCATCCTTACCGAAAGCGAAGAGCACGTCGATTGGCTCGAGACGCAGCTGGGGCTGATCGATTCGGTCGGGCTGGAAAACTATCTGCAATCGCAGATGGGCGAGCACCAACTCGACGAGCATTAATTCCGGTTGTAACGCCTGCATCACGCTTGCGGCTTAGCGCGCCGCACGCCTGTTAAACTCTGCCGTCTATTCCGGCGGGGCGAGCATTCATTCACCGCCCGCGGCAGGCCGGCCGATGTAAGACCCTGCCGGTCACGGATGCTGGGCAAGCTGTACGATCGATTCTCCAATCAGGTCGCAGCCGCCCCCACGGCAAGGAGAACGGACCGAGTCTCCGCCAGTGCTACGTTCCGCGCGCCTTTGCATCGACGCCAACCGTGACGCATCCCGTTCCTGAATACCTGCGCCTGTACCGCGAGCGACCCGACGTCGCAACGACCGACGCCTTGGACCTTTCCGGTCTCGACGGCTTCTTCGAATCGTTCGAGGCGGCCACCGGCTGGCGGCTGCGGTTTGTCGCCGTCCCCGAGCCGAAATCCGAGACCGACGTGCTGTGGTGTGCGCCGGTGAATCCCGGCGCGGGAATCTCGCCGGGGCACTTGCGCATCGAGTTTGGCGCAGCGACCGAGACGGACGAACCGCCGCTCGACCTGGCCGCCGCCGGGGCGATGGCCCGTGGATTTGCTGCGACGCTGGAAGAGATGCTGCGCACGCGGCATTGGCTGCGGCGTCGCGAGGCGGAACTGGCCGGCTGCGTGCCGCTGGTCGAGCATCCCGAAGAGCAGCGTCATCTCGCCGACCGGCTGGAGGCGGTGCTCCGCGGTGGGGCCGACGTGATCGGCGCCTCGGCCGCCGCGCTCTACCTGTTGGACGACGCCACGACGCAGTTGCGCACCACCAGCGCTTGGAACGTTGCCGCGGGATGCTTCTCGCGCGGACCGCGCCCCTTGGCCGACGCCAAGGGCGACCTGGAGGCGCTGCTCGGTCACGCCGTCACCCTGCGCAACGCGTCAATGTGCCGCCAGTGGAACGCTCCGGAAGAGTTTAGCGCTGCCGTGTGCGTGCCGGTTTCGTCGCCGACGATGCCGCTGGGCACCCTATGGCTGTTCAGCCAGCGTGAGCGCGAGTTCAGCGATCACGACGTACACGTTGCCGAGTTGGTGGCCGGTCGCCTGGCGGCCGACCTGGATCGCGAAGTGCTGCTGAAATCGGAGGTCGTAGCTCGCAGCATCTCGCGGCAGCTCGAACAGGCCCAGCGCTTGCAGCAAGAACAATTACCTGCAATCGCTCCGCTGATCGACGGCTGGGAAGTGGCCGGCTGGACCGAACAAGCCGCCATGGTCGGCGGCGCATTGCACGATTGGTGGATTCGCGGCGATGGCCGGTTGATGCTCTTGGCCGGCGATTGCCTCGACGGCGGAATTGACAGCGCATTGTGTGCCGCGGCGCTGCGGGCCACGCTTCGCGCCGCCGGCCTCGAAGCCGGCGAACCGAATGCTCTGCTCGAACAAGCCAGCCAGGCACTCTGGACCGGATCGGCCGGCGACCAGTTCGCCAGCTTGTTTTGCGCCGCGATCACTCCGTCCGACGGCCGTTGCGACTTCGCCGCCGCAGGTCAGCTGGGGGCGATGCTGCTGGGCGCGCAAGGCTTCGAGCGGCTGACCGCTCCGTCGATGGCCCTGGGCACCGAGCCGGGCACGAAATATCTGCCACGCGAGTTTACGATCGTCCCAGGACAGACGATCGTCATCGTCAACGACGGCGTGCACGATGCGCGCGACGCTGCCGGCCGACCGTGGACAATGAGCAGCATTGCCGAAGCGCTCGGCAACCATCTGCAAGCAGATGCCGAAACGCTGGTCGACCTGATTCGCGACCGAGTCGAGGCGCATAGCAACGGCTCGCCCGCCGCCGATCGCACGATTCTAGTGGTCAAACGTCGCCTGTAAGCGGCTGGCGGACACAGGTAGAATGTCTACCGTGAAAGCCACCGCCACTGCATCGCCCGGTTCCGCAGTCGATACAAAGCGCGTCGTGCTGAAGCCGCGCAAGGTGCGGCCGTTCTTTGCGCGCCATCCGTGGGTGCTCGACTCGGCGATCGCCCGGGTTGAAGGTTCGCCCGACGATGGCGATGTCGTCGATCTGTTTTCCGATCGCGATCAATTCATTGCCCGCGGCATTTACAATGCGAAGAGTCGTATTCGCGTGCGCCTTTACTCCTGGCAAGCCGACGAGGCATTAGACGAGGCTCTGTGGCGGCGACGAATGGCGACCGCTGCCGGGTTGCGACGCGCGCTGGGTTACGATCGACCCGAAGGCGCTGTGCGGCTGGTTTCGAGCGAGGCCGACGGATTGGGCGGCATGGTCATCGAGCGTTACGCCGGGCATCTCGTGATGCAAATCACCGCGCTGGCGATGTACGCACGGCTCGATGCGCTGGTGCAACTGGCCGCCGACGTTTGGCAGCCGGCGAGCGTCACCGTCCGCGCCGACGGCGAGATGGCCAAGACCGAAGGATTCACGCTTCCGGCCGAAGTCCGCCGCGGCACGCGCGACGACGGGCTCGTGTTCATCGAAGAGCACGGCATTCGCTACGGAGTCGATCTGGCCACCGGCCAAAAGACCGGTTTCTATCTCGACCAGCGCGAGAACCGTCGCGCCGCGGCGAGCTACTGCGCCGGCCGGCGCGTGCTCGACGCCTGCTGCTACAGCGGCGGGTTCAGCCTGGCGGCCTTGCAGCTTGGCGGAGCACGCGAGGCGCACGGCATCGACTCGAGCCCCAAGGCGATCGCCCTGGCTGAGGCCAATGCCCAACTCAACGGCCTCAGCGGTGCGCGATTTGAGACGGCCGACGTGTTTCAGCGCATGGAACAACTGGCAGCCGACGGCGAGCGCTACGGCGTAGTCGTACTCGATCCGCCGAAGTTTGCGCGCTCGGCAGCCCACGTGCCGCAGGCGCTGCGCGCGTATCACCACTTGAATCGCCTGGCCGTAAGCTTGCTCGAACCGGGCGGCATCCTCGTCACGTGCAGTTGCTCGGGGCACATCGCCCGCGATCAGTTCGCCTTCATGCTGGCCGACGTGGCGCAGCGCACCGAGCGCGACATTCAGATCCTCGAGAGCTGCGGCGCCGCGCCGGACCATCCGGTCACGGCGACCTGCCTGGAAACCGAGTATCTGAAGTGCCTCATCTGCCGCGTGGTGTGAGATGTTCAGTAGTCTAAGCGATCCATCAAATCCTTCTCCCTCGGGGAGAAGGTGGCCGAAGGCCGGATGAGGGCGCACGAGAGATTGTCGATCTCGAATCGGCATGCCCGAGAATTTGGTTTGCACTCGGGGATGCTCGATCATCGATGGATCGCGTTCCCTCCGCCCTCACCTCGGTCGCCTGCGGCGACCATTTCCTCTCCCCGATGGGGAGAGGAGGTTCTACGGCCATGGCCTACTTCTGCGCTCGACCATCGCCGCGCGGTTGATTGAATACGCCCCAGTCGATGGCGGCCGGGAGCGGTTGAAGGGCGGCCATGATTGTCCGTCGAAGTGAGAAGCGCGGCGTCGGTGGCCTGGTTCTTGGCCGCTAGGGCGTCGTGAACAAATCGGCATGGGGCCGTGAGCTTCGACAACCGCTCCGTCGATCGCCCGGTGCAGCGAAGCGTTCTGCGCAAACGTTTCACTGCTACCGGACGACCGAAAAGTATTTCGCTTCTGGCAGGGGCGTGCCGCCAAGATCGAGCGTTCCGGAGGACCGTGCATGAATCAATCGGCGAGATCGGCGGATGACGAAACGGTTGATGCGGACCTCCTTCCACGAGGACTTCATCCCAGGACCAGCGGCGGTTTTCCCGAGGGGAGACCAACGGCCATCGTTATAGCACGGTCTCACGACCGTGCTACATCCGGGGGAATGCTCAGGAGACCATTCCACAACGGGGGACAGCGTGGCCTTCCGCGACGTGGCCGAAGTACTTTTAACACCCCACAAGAACGCTTCGGCCACAAGAGCGGGCCCGGCGTCCAAACGGTAGTTCGTGATCAGCGAGCCGCAGCGCGGTCGAGTGCCGCGCTGCGCTCGCTGTTTTTGTCTATTGCCCGAAATGAACCTACGACTTCTTCGCGACGCCAAGCTCCTGCAGTTTCGCGGCAACGTCCTTGCCGTGGCTCTCGGTCTTCACGCCTTTGTCGACGTGGACGATCTTGCCGTGCTTGTCGATGTAGAACGTCCAGCGGGTCGCATTGCCTCCCTTGCCAAGCACGCCGAACATCTCGGCATTCTTCTTGCTCGGGTCGCTGAGGATCGGATAGTCGAGGCCGAGCGACTCGGCGAACTTCTTGTTTTCCTCGGGCGTGTCGCAACTGGCGGTGAAGTAGGCAACCTTGTACTGCTTCAAGTCGCTGCCGAATTCCTTCATCGACTTGCACTCCTTGGTGCAGCCGCCGGTGAATGCTTTCGGGAACCAGGCGATGACGACCGCCTCCTTGCCCTTGTAGTCGCTGAGTTTGTGCATCTTGCCGTCGGACCCCATCATCGAGAAATCGGGGGCCATGTCGCCGACCTGGGACTCGGCATGGCAGAGGTTCGACGACCAACCGAGGATTAAGGCCGCCGCGGCGACCAACGAAATGCGTGAGCACAGGCGCATGATGTGTCAACTCCGTCGAGGTGGGAAAACGAAACGGTAGGCACCGAACGGTAACGAGGCTAACACGCGGCCGAGCGGGAAGCAATTAGCAATGAGCAGTTCGCCGGAACCGGCTCGCTGGCTCATTGCTAACTGCTACTTGCTCATTGCTTTCTCGGCAGCCAGTTCCGCAAGCGCGCGAACCATGGTCGCAGCTTCGGCCAGCGATGTTCGTGCCGATCGAGTAGGCCGGTGAGATAGGCGACATCGAAGCCCAGCAGCAGCGCACCGGGAATAATCAGCGCCCAGCCGGGCACGATCGGCAGCAACAAACCGATCACGCCCGCCGCCACGAGCAGCGAACCTGCGACGACCTTCAACGCGCGCTTGGCGCTGGGCAACGTTCGTCCTTGGCCTATGGCCGCGATCACGCCAGGTAATGTTAACGCACGATCGCGCGGATCGCGTTGCGAACCGGCTCACCGGGAATGTAGCGTGGACCGACATAGTAAGCCGGCGCGACGGTCGTCACGACGGGCGAATACGCCACCACCGGCGAGTAGGCCGTCACCACGGGGCTATACGCCACGACGCTCGTGGTGACCGGTGAGTAAGCAGTTACCGGCGAGTACGCGGTCATCGGGCGATACGTTGTCACCGGCGCATAGGTGGTCACCGGGCTATACATCACCACCGGCGAATACGCGGTGACCGGTGAGTATGCCGTCACCACCGGGCTGTAGGTTTCGTAAACAATCGCCTGGGCCGAAGCGAAACTCGGGACGCTCAACAAGCCCAGCAGACTCGCAAGGACAATGGCTGTTCTCATGATGTCGCTCCTGTTGGTGATTCTTCAATTTCGTTGTTGCGCTTTTTATGCCCTCAACGAATATTCTGTCTCACGCCGAGGGCGAAGGCAATTCGCCGACGCATCGACACGGCCCTGAATTGGGTAGCAAGCATCGCATTCTTCCGCCTGCAACCGTTCGCCAGTCTCGCCATTCTGCCAAAACGTGATTTGACAACCGGCGAATCGTCCGATCGACGCGGGAGCGGCTTAGCTGCGCAGCACCTTTTCCAACAGCGGATAGGCGACTTCGCCATGCCACACATGACCGCCGTCGAAATGATCGACTGCAACCTGGTCGGCAGCGTGCAGCGCCGCGTACACACGGCGCTGTCGCTCGAAGGCGCGCTCGGCCCAATCGGCCGGAACGTGCGGATCGGTCGAGCCCGCTTCCCACAAGCAAGCGCGCGGGGCGACGAGCCCGGCGATCTCGGGAATGTCGCCGTATTTGAGCAGCCCAGGAATTACCTGGCAGCCGGCTGTCTTGCCTTCCATGGCATTCGCTTGCAGACAATTCAGCGCACCGGCGATCACGGCCACCTTGATCCGCGAGTCCACCGCCGCCGCCAGGGTCGTCATCCGCCCACCGTACGACAGGCCGACGCAGCCCAGCCGATCGGCATCGACTGCATCGTGCCGGGCCAGGTATTCCAACGTCCACAACACGTCGCGCAGGTTCTCGGTGATCAGCAGCTTGCCGAGATGTTCGAGCTGCAAGTTGACCAGCGTACACGGATCGCCGCGAATCGACTTCTTATCGACGCCCAACCGCCGGCCGAACGGCGTCAGGCACGGCGCCGCGACGACGTGGCCGCGCTCGACGAGCTTGCGGCCGTAGTCGTACTTGAACTTCTCGATCTCATCGCGGCGTTCTTGGGTGTCGTCGATGCCGGCGATCGAATCGTGCGCGAATGTTCCGTGGCCGTGGACTGCCACGATTCCCGCCCGCTTCGCGCCGCCGCCACGCGGCAACAGCAGATGAAACGGTACCGGGGCGAGTCCCTCTGCCCGCAGCACGCGCTCTTCGCGCAAGTGGTCGCTGAGCTCCACGCGGCGTTCGAGCACGCATTGCCAATGTTCCGGCGGATCGAACCGGCCCAGCAGCGCGCGCAGCGTGGCGCCGAACCGCGCTTGCCATTGCCGCGCGTCGTCGGGCATGGCACCGTCGAACTGCATCGCCAGTGGTGCGGCCGCGTCGGACGCCTTCATCCGCTCGGCAATCGACGGGACGTCGTCCTCTGCAGCGACCAGCGACCCGCCACGCGTCGCGAGCGCCGCGCTTGCCGCAGCACGCAGAAAGTCACGGCGACTTGGAGCGTTCACGCGAGCACTTCCTTGACCACCTTGCCAGCCAGGTTGGTCAAGCGCGTCGGCAACCCCTTGAAGTTCACGGTGAGCTTTGTGTGATCGAGGCCAAACAGGTGCAGCAGCGTCGCCTGGAAATCATTCACGTGCACCGCGTCGCGCGTCGGCGCCCAGCCGATGTCGTCCGTCTCGCCGTGTACGTAGCCCGGCTTTACGCCGCCGCCGGCCATCCAAATGCTAAACGCGAACGGATGATGATCGCGGCCGTCGTTCCCTTGACCCAACGGCGTGCGGCCGAACTCGCTGGCCCACACCACCAGCGTGTCGTCCAGCAGGCCGCGGCGCTTCAGATCGGTGAGCAGCGCAGCGACCGGCTGATCGACCGCGGCGCAGTTCCAGGGCAGGTCGTGTTTCAGGTTGCTGTGCTGATCCCACGATGCGTGTATGAGATGCACGAAGCGCACGCCGCGTTCGATCATGCGGCGCGCTAGCAGACAATTCGTAGCGAAGCGGGCGTAGGTGTCACCGGGTTGCAGGTCGGCGGTGGGATGCGGCGTCGGACGGTTGACGCCGTATTCGTCGAGCGTGGCCTGGGTTTCGCCAGAGAGATCGGTCAGCTCGGGAGCCGACGCCTGCATGCGGAATGCCAGCTCGTACTGGGCGATGCGGCTGGCGATTTCGGGATCGTGTACTTCGGCATGGTGCCGGCTGTTCAGCCGGGCAATGGCATCGAGCGCGCGGCGTTGATGTTCGGCATCGATTCCCGGCGGGTTCATCAGGTTGAGCACCGGTTCGCCTTGGCCGCGCAGCGGCACGCCTTGATACGTCGAAGGCAGGAAGCCGCTCGACCAATTCGACGTGCTGCCGCTGGCCCCGCGGCCGCTGTTGAGCACCACGTATCCCGGCAGGTTCTGCGAAGGCGAACCGAGCCCGTACAGCAACCACGAGCCGATCGTCGGTCGGCCGAACTCGGCCTTGCCGGTATGCAGCAGCAACTGGCCCGGGTGATGGTTGAACTGATCGCTGACCATCGACCGCACCAGACAGATATTGTCGGCGCGCTTAGCGATGTGCGGCAGCAGCTCGGAGATCTCGGTGCCCGATTGGCCGCGTTTCTCGAACTTGACGCCGGTCCCCTTCAGAACCGCTTCGTCTTTCTTGATGAACGCGAACTCGACGTCCTTGAGGAAGGAATCGGGGAGCTTCTGCTTGTCGCGCTCGTTCAATAGCGGCTTGGGGTCGAACATTTCGACCTGGCTGGGGCCTCCTTCGAGAAAGATGAAAATGGCCCGCTTGGCGCGCGGCGCGAAGTGCGGCGGCCGCGGTACGAGTGGATTGGGCGACGCGCTTGCGTCAGGGGCGGCCAGCAGACCGTCGGCATCGAGCAACGACGCCAGCGCCAGCGTGCCCAGGCCACTGGCGGAACTCATGAGGAAATCGCGTCGTGTGTAGTGCATGGTCGTTGCCTTTCGTCACTCGTGCCGCGCTAGCCTTCTCCCGCCGGGAGAAGGTGCCCGAAGGGCGGATGAGGACGAAGCGAAATGGACGATGGGTATCCGCTTCGCCCTCACCCGGTCGCCGCCGCGGCGACCACCCTCTCCCAAAGGGAGAGGGGCATTGTAATTACTCTCGTGTCACAAACTCATCCAAGTTCATCACTCCCCGCGCCACGGCTATCCACGCTGCGGTCTCGGCCAACTTTGTTTCTCCGGCGCTGCCGATAAGGCTTGCTGCCGCGTCGAGCTGTTGGCGATAGGCAGTGCGCTCGGCATGGTATAGCTCGCGCAGCACGCGCACCTCGTCGGCCATCGGCTTTCGGGCCAGGCAAGCCGCGAAAAGCCATTCGATTCGGCCGCGTGTGTCTTCCGGCCCCTCGTCAACCACGCGGCGGCCGAGCACCTGAGCATGTTCAACGAACACCGGGTCGTTGAGCGTCGTGAGCGCTTGCAGCGGCGTGTTCGAGCGATTGCGCAGCGCGGTACACGCGGTCCCTTCGGGGGCGTCGAACGCCATCAAGCTGGGATACGGATTCGATCGCCGGAAATGCACGTACATGCCGCGGCGATAGAGGGCCGGGGCGTCGCTAGTGGGCCAGATCAGTTCGTACTTGTACTGAATGTCGAGCACCGATTTGGGAATGACCGGGAACACCGTCGTCCCGCCGAGGGTGCGATCCAGCAGGCCACTGGCCGAGAGGAACAAGTCGCGAACGATTTCCGCCTCGACACGGAACCGTCCTTGCCGGGCCGCGAGCGCATTGAGCGGATCGCGTGCCGCCAGCTCGTCGCGGAAATCAGAACTTTGCCGATACGCGCTCGACAGCACGATCGTGCGGATCAACTGCTTGCGGCTCCAGGGACGACGGGACTGGGGGCTAGGGGTTGGGGACTTGGCATTCGGCATCTCGCCAGACCCCAGTCCCGCACCCCCAGTCCCGCGAACGAAGCTCGCTGCCAGCCAATCGAGCAGTTCGGGATGGCTGGGCTTGTCCCCTTGCACGCCGAAATCGTCGACGGTGGCCACCAGGCCGCGGCCGAAGAGATGTGCCCAGATGTGGTTTACTGCCACGCGCGCAGTCAATGGATTCGCCGGGTCGGCCAGCCAGCGCGCCAAGTCGAGCCGGTCGGCGCGGGCGCTGCGCGGCTTGAGCGGCGGCAGGACGGCAGGGGTGCCGGGCTCGACTTCCGGGCCGTGTTGCTTGAAGTCGCCGCGCAGCAGCACATGCGTCTTGCGCGGGTTGTCGGTGTTCTCCTTGAGCGCCAAGACTTCGGGGTTCGGCAGGTAGCGTTCCTCGGTAAGCAGCAGGCGCAACGCGTCGCGCACTTCGTCGCGCTTGGCCGGAAGCATCTCGAAAAACTCGGCCACGAGCTGTTGCTCTTCGGCAGAGCGCTCGTCGGCCGGCTTGAGCAGCGCAGCTCTCGGCGATTCCGAATCGTCGAGCTGCTCCAGATACGCCCCGGGCGAGACGATGTGTTTTTCGAGTGTCTCGCTGATGACGCCTAGCGAGCTAATGTAGCGTTCGAGCGACTTGGAATCGTGCCAATCGGGTTTCTTGTCCTTCTTGAACATCCCCTGCACATGGCTGGGGGCCGCGAGGTCTTTTTGCTTGGCGGCCGGCGTGTCGGCGAGCCATTGTTCCAGCCCCAACGATGCGAGTTGCCGTTGAGCCTCGAGCTGCCGGCGCGACGCGGCCACTGCCGCCTCGATCGCTGCGGGCGATTTCTCGGTCCCTTCCTTGATCAGGTTGTCGATCATCCGTTGCCGCGCTTGCAGTCCGAGCCATTTGTCGAAGTACGCGGCCAGCGCCAGAGCATAGGTCTGCTTTTCCGCCGGCGTTCCTGCCAGGTCGATCTCGACTTCTTCCACGTTGTTGAATAGCGCGTAGAAGCGGTAATACTCCTGCTGCGAGATGGGATCGTACTTGTGGCTGTGGCACTGGGCGCAGCCGAGCGTGAGGCCGAGCATGGCAGAAGCGGACGTGTTCACGCGATCGATCATTTCGCGGTTGCGGTAATCTTCCTTGTTGATGCCCGACTCGGTGTTCTTGATCGTCATCCGGTGGAAGCCGGTAGCGAGCTGATGATCGAGCGAGGCGTCGGGAAGCAGATCGCCGGCGAGCTGCTCGGCGAGAAACTGGGCGTACGGCATATCGTCGTTGATCGCCTTGACGACCCAGTCGCGATACCGCCAGGCGTTGGGGCGCACGATGTCGAGCTCGTAGCCGTTCGAGTCACCATAACGGGCCAGGTCGAGCCAATGTCGCCCCCAGCGCTCGCCGAAGTGCGGCGAGGCCAGCAGCCGATCGACCAGCCGCTCGTAGGCGTCGGGACGATCGTCGTCGAGGAACGTGCGTTGCTCGTCGGGCGTCGGCAGCAAGCCGATCAGGTCGAGATACAAGCGACGCAGCAGCGTTTCGTTCTTGGCGCGTGGCGAGGGGGCGACGTGTTCCTGGTCAAGCCGAGCGAGAATGAACGCGTCGATGGGCGAGCGCGACCAGCCTTTGCGATTCACTCGTGGCGGATCGTGGCGGACGATCGGCTGATACGCCCAGTGCTTCGACAGCGGCGCGTCGGCCGAGCCGTCGTCGGGCCATGCGGCGCCGGCATCGATCCACGCGCGCAACGACGCAATCTGTTCGGCCGATAGGGGCTTGCCGGCTTCTTCGGGCGGCATGCGTTCGCTGGCGTCTTCAGCCTCGACGCGTCGCAGCAGTTCACTTTCACCACTCTTGCCGGCAACCCATGCGGGGCCTGAGTCGCCGCCGGCGATGGCGTTTGTGCGGCGATCGAGTCGCAAGCCGGCTTCTTGTTTCTCAACACCATGGCAGCCCGTGCAGTGGGCCGTGAAGATCGGCTGCACGTCGCGGACGAAGTCGATTGATTTTGCTGGCCCCGCGGCAACGGCGGAGGACGCGAACATGACAAACAACGCAACCGCCAAGAGCCCTCTCCCGCCGGGAGAGGGCGGGTCGCCGCCGCAGCGACCCGGGTGAGGTAGAACCGTGAGATGACGTCGATACCCGTTCTCCCGCATCCGCCGTTCGGGCACCTTCTCCCGGAGGGAGAAGGTATGCATTTTTGCGTTCATGTTGATTCTCGTACGACGAGGCGTGGCCGGATCGTGACGATGCGTTGTTCCGGTTCGATCGATTCCCCGGCCGCGACGTGCGACAGCATCTCGATCGCCGCCGCGGCGTAGGCCGCGTGCTGCTGGTCGACCGTCGTGAGCGCCGGCTCGATGACCGTCGCCAGATCGAGATTGTCGTAGCCGACTGCCGCCACATCGTCGGGCACACGCAGGCCGCGCTGCTTGAGGCGTTGAATCAGGCGCACGGCCCACACGTCGTCGGCGGCGATGATCGCATCGGCTCGCCGGTCGATCACCAGCACTTCGATCGCACGGTCGATCGACGACTCGTCGGGGATGTCTGCTTCGGCCGACCAAATCAGCCGCTCGTCGCAGGAGAGTCCGCGCTCGGCAAGCTCGGCCAGGTAGCCTGCACGGCGAAACGCCATGAACTCATCGGCGGAGCTCGACAGCAGCAGGCCAATACGCCTCCGGCCGCGATCGACCAGGTGCGCGACCGATTGCCGAACGCCGTCCTCGGTATCGACGCGGACGCACAACCCTTCGGTCGTCAAAGGCCGGCCGTGGAAGATCACGTTCTGGCGCCCATCGAACAAAGGGCGCAGCTCGTCGAGATACTGGCGGCGCAAATCGACAATGCACAGCACGCCCTCGACACCGCGGCTCTCGAAATCGTCAAGATAACGGGCCGAGAGGCGCGGGTCGCCGTGCACCTGGCCGACGATGAATCGCAAGCCGCGCTCGATGCCCGCTTGTTCCAACTGCGATAGGCGTGCGAGGTTCGTCGGCCACTGCGAATCGAAGATCACGCCGATCAGATTGCTGCGCACGCCGCGCAACTGCTGGGCAACGCGGTTGGGCCGATAATTCATCCGGCGGGCGATTGCTTCGACTTTGCGGCGGGTCGCCTCGCCCACCCGGACACTCGAGCTGCCGGCGCCATTGAGCACATGGGCGGCCGTGACACGCGACACACCGGCGGCGCGGGCGACATCGATCAGACGTACGGCAGAAGGCCGGGCGACGGACATCGTAGGGCGGGCAGGGAAACGAGCAGGAAGGCAGGCGGATTAATCGTGAAATCAATCTACCGACCGGAGCAAACCGTTGTCAATCATTTCGGTCCCGCGAGACGTTACGAGGAGCGCAGGTCGGCCGGGCCGATCGACGTGCCCGTCTCGGCAACCAGCGGCTGCCGCCCCGCAAATCCGGCCTCCAAGTCGTGCCAATACAGCACTTCCGGCTCGCCGAGCTTCCAGCACAGATACACGGGGCGGCCATCGATCATTGCAGGGAAATCGACCAATCCATCGGGACCGCTTTTCGGCTCGACGCCGATCTGCCGCAGTTCCTCGACATATTCCTGCAACCGTCGGACGTCGCGCTCCAGCTCGTCTTCGATCTGTTCGACTTCCTGGCTGTATACGTCGCCCGGCTTTCGCTCCCGGCCTCCGGTGAGCGACGACAGACGCTGGCGACGCTCGACCACCTCGCGGTACAGCTCCGCCAGATCTTTCACGATCGCTCGCACCAGCGGCAGGGCCGCGTTCGCCTGTTCGACCGTAAACAGCCTTCGTCCCGCAAACGGATTTTCGCTCATCGCTTCGCTCATCTGGCACGAACAGAAAAAAGCTCTGGTGTGGAATTGGCACCGGCTCTTCCGGCGCGGCTTCGCCTACTGATTCGGCCCGCCATGAACCGGGTCGACGATCACCTTCGAGCCGGCCACGGCCGTCGGGTTCAGCGTTGCCCGCCCCCACGCGATCTCGACCGGCAGCCGCGAGAAATCGACAATGCAGCCGTCGCGGCTGTAACAGCTCAGGTCGTGCGTTGCCCCCATAAAGATGCAGTCGACCGGGCACGGATCGACACACAACGCGCAGAACATGCACTTCGTGTAGTCGATCGTGAAGCCGGTGATCTTGAAGCCCTTGCCCTGCGTCACGCGCTCTTTGCCGATGTAGATGCAATCGACCGGGCATGCCTTGGCACACTGGTCGCACGCAATGCACGTTGTCAGATCGTAGCGATGGAAGCCGCGATAGCGCGGCGCCACCGGCACCGGCAACTCGGGATACTCGAAGTGCTGCGTGAACGTTTTGCGTTCGGGATCGTACGTACGGATCCAGTAGCGCAGCGTCACGTACATGCCGTGCACCACGGTCACCACCGCATTGGCCACATCTTTGAACCACTGCAACATGAGTCGGACAATGCCTCGTAGTGGAAGCTCGCCTCGTAGCGGATCTGCCCGATCGAAAGAATCCTCGCGCACGGACAGCAGCGCGAGCGTCACGTGACGACGACCGGTGACGATGCGGCAGGCACCAGCGCTGGATTATAGACGCGCGCGCGGGGGTCGCAAGCAGACGTTGTCGAGTTCGCTGGAACCATCTCGTTGAGCGCGCCAGCGGCAATGCTCGGCATGCATCGTCACTGGCGGCGCGACGAGCGGCTCGGCCGAAGCGATGTCGAGTTCAGTCGGCCCCGGCGCTGTTCCGTCGCAGTGTCGAGACGTTCGGCCAGGCGAGGCGTCCAGTTCTGTCATGCACGATTTTCTTGGTATGTCCATGCGTACACGTTGCCGTGACTGGCTAGTCGAACATCGCAAAACACGCAGGCCAGAACTTTCGGAAGTCCTTTCAAGCGAAAGTCTTGCGGTCATGCAAGCTGATACGGTCGGCGGTAAAAGCGGGGCCGAGCTACGAAAATCGTACCAAAGCGGTTGAGTTTGGTCGCCCGCCGCGCTCCGACCTTCCTTGACTCCCCGCTTTTTGCACGTAGAGTGAATTGAGGCAAATCCTTGCGCACTACCTGCGTTGGAGCCGTGGTGGCTCTCGTTGGGGAAGAAGCGGGGGAGATCGAACCAAGTTTTTCGCCGGTCGCGAGGTACGCGGAAGACGAACTTTCGGCACACGCTTCGGACCACAAAGCGAAGGAATGGGCGATGTTGGTTTTATCCCGCAAGAAGAACGAGAGTATCGTGATCAACAACGATATCACCATCGTCGTTGTTGAGATTCGCGGCGACAAAGTGCGGCTTGGCGTCGAGGCACCCAAGGAGGTGCCGGTGCATCGTCGCGAGGTGTACGACGCGATCCATCGCGGCCAGGCGCCGGGCGAGAACAGCAACGCTAGCACTCGCAAGCCGACCGAAGCCGACGCAACCGCCGGCGAAGCGTAAGCCTCGCGTAGCCGGCTCGCTTGCGCTTCCGCGTTTCATGCGCCACGAGGCCAAACGCTTGACGACTTGCTCCAGCAAGCGTTATACACCGAAGCGACACTAACGTGTGTCTCGCGGCCCCGTCGTCTAGCCAGGTCTAGGACACAGGCCTTTCACGCCTGCAACACGGGTTCGAATCCCGTCGGGGTCATTGCTGCGCACAGCGTGCTAGCGCTGCGCTTTCCTTGATCGCTTTGTCGCGGCGGCGTCTTCTCGCTTGGCCACGCAAGCCGAACTCTTTCCGGTGCCAGCATGAAGTTGTGCCGGCTGGAAAGGTTCTCCGGCACGGCGCTCCTGAAAAGGGTGCATGCATTGCTACTCAAATTACGCTTCCGATTGATTTTTGCCGCGCACAGCAGCCGAAAAGCACTCCTAGGGGAGGGTGCTTTGGACTAAGCACCGCCGACGCCATTGTCGGCACGATGATCTTCAAGGAGGAAGACGCATGAGTCGCGCGAAGGGCGTAGTTGTGGCGGCGCTGCTGACCGTTGGCCTCGGCCAGGTTGCGACGACTGCTCGCGGGCAGGCACCAACGCCGAACATTGTTCCCGCGCCGACCACGCTGTGGAACCGGATGGGCATCCCCAACGGGTTCCAAAAGCTGCGCGACTCGATGACCAACCGCAGCGGCAACCGCCCCGGCATGGAGCGCAAGCCGCCATTGAAGCGCATCGGCGACCCGCAGAACCTGATGTCCAAGAACCCGGCCATCAAGACCGCCGCCGAGATCAAGAACGAAGAGGACCTGAAGAAGCAGAAGATCAAGGCGATCAAGTACCTCGCCAGCATCGGCTGCGGCTGCTATCCGGGCGTCAAGGAAGCACTGCTGGCCGCCCTGGACGACTGCACCGAGGCGGTGCGGCTCGAAGCGGCCAAGGCGTTCACCACCGCCGCCGGCAACAAGTGCAACGTCTGCTCGCGCACCTGCTGCGACAACGACGTGCGCACCAAGCTCGCCGAGATCGCCTACGAACTCGACGACCATGGCTGCTTCAAGGAGTCGTCGGCCGAGGTGCGCCAGGCCGCGCTCCAGGCGCTGCGAGCCTGCTGCGGTGCTCCGTACATTCCTGGTGCCGTGCCCGAAAGCGTGCCCACGCCGCAGCGCGAAGTGCCGCTCACGCCCGAGCCGGAAGTTCCCGGCGTGCCGACCCCGGCGCCCCCGCCGGAGCCGACCTCGGCTACGATGATCGTCCCGAACAGCATGCACGAAGTCGCACAGGGTCGCCCTGCCACTCGGCGTCCGGCGCTGTTCGATACGGAGGCGGCCCAATCGCGCGTCGTCCAATCGCACCCGGCCGAGCCGCGCGTGGCCCAACGGCGCATGGTCGAGCCGCGAGTGATTGGAACCCCGGTTGCCGAAACCACCGTTATCGAGTCGCAGCCGGTCGAGGCCGCCGAGGTCGAAGCAACGTCGATCGAAGCGCCGGAAGCCGCTGAGACAGCTCAGCCTCAGCAGGAAGTGCCCGGTACGCTGCCGGCCGAGACGCCCGCGGTTCCGCTGACCAACGACGCCGTGTCGAACGAGTCGTCGGTTGAAGCCGCCACGGAGACGGTCATCGAAGCCACTCAGGTTGCCGAGGCCGTGCAAGCCGCGCTCCCGCAAGCGGTCGATTCGATCTTCGACGGCTCGATCGCTGAGATCGACGCCGAGGCCGGCTACGTGCAGTTGGCGCTCCGCCTGCGGGGAGCGACGCCGCACATCGGCCAGCGGGTCCGCGTCTATCAGCAGCAGGCCACGCGCCGCGTGCGCCTCGGTGAACTGGAAATCGTTCACAACGAGGCGGGCACCGTCATCGCCCGGCCCCTCAGCGGGCTCGACCTGGCCCAGGTGTCGAAGGACGACGCGGTGATGGTCCTCTCGACCAAGGCGACGAACGTCGCCAGCCGCACCAGCTACCTCGCCCGCTAAGCATGCCCGCTTAGTGGCCGCATCCACTCGGCGAGTTTCTTGGCCCAGGCCAAAAAACTCGCCGAGTTTATTTTTTGGTTCCTGAGGGGGCCCCAGGGGGTCCAGGCCAAGAAACGAGCTTCTTTTTTTGGTCTCGACGACTCGTGCCGCATCCGTCGTGCGCAATCGGTGCATGACGCGAGAGCTTACCCATCAAGGGCCGCAGGCTCCAAGCGCGAAAGCAGGCCAAGTCGGAGGATCACGAAAACACGAAAGGGAAGAAAGGACGAAACCGCAGCTTGGTGTCACGGCATTCTTGCCGTTTCGTGTTTTAGCCTTTTCGTGCTTTCGCGATCCTCCGCCGCGACGATCGGTGTGTCGCGCTTGCCACCGCGCCGGGCGGTGCTCATATTAAAGGCGTCGTGGTCAGCCTGTCAGGAGACGTGGCAACCCTGCCAGGAGATTCTGATGCCGGCTCGAGACGGGGGCGCCGAGGGAGGCGCGTCGCAAGGGGGCGCATCGTCAGGAGGTCGCGCCTCGTGGCGCCGCGCGGGCAAATCGGCAGGCGACGCACCCCAACGTCGCTGGCAGCAAGATTGGACTCGCCGCGGCCACCAGCAGCATCAGGCCCGCGTCGTCGGCCGCAGGCTCAAGATAGCCGGCTGGTCGCTGCTGGCCGTCGGGCTGATCGGCGCGATCGTCTGGGTCGTGCTGTTCTTTCCCAAGAAGGCCCCGCTCGTCGTGCAAGTCGTCACCGACTACGCCGACGCGCTGCCCGCGAATACCTGGGCCGCCGACGATCTCGACACCCTGGCAACGCTCGACAACCGCAACGTGTCGCTTGGCGATCTGTCGGCTCAGTGGACATCGAAAGAGCGCGGCCGCGAAGCGCTGCGCCACCGGCTGGCGGCAACGCGACCCGGCGGACCGAAAAACGACGTGATCGTTGTGTATCTGAGCATGCACGGCTTCGTCGATGCCGATGGGACTCCGTGCCTGCTCACTGGCGATGCTTCGCCGCTGGATAGCGCCACGTGGCTGCCGGTGGCCGAACTGTTGGGCGACATCCGCAGCCAGCTTTCCGACAAGGTGAAAAAGCTGATCGTGCTCGACGCCGCCCGCTTCGAGACCGATTGGAGCGCCGGACAACTGGTCAACGATTTTGCCGGCCGCCTGCAAGCGATCGTCGACAACGCCAAGATCCCGAACGTCTACATCCTCAATTCCGCCGGTCCGGGGCAGCGAGGCTGGACGTCGCCGCAACTGGCGGGCTCGGTGTTCGGCAGCTACTTCACGCGCGGCCTGCGCGGCGGCGGCGATCGCAACGACAACGGCCGCGTCTCCGTGCGCGAACTGCACGACTATCTGAAGCGGCACGTTCGCGGATGGACGCTCGCCAACCGCTTCGACGTGCAAGAGCCGATGCTGATCGTTTCTCCCGGCTCCGCCGACGACTTCGACGTTGCCTGGAGCGTCTCCGGTGAACCGGCTCTTGCAGCCGCGTCGAACACTTCGGACGACCTGCGCAATGCGCTCGATAAGCTTTGGACGCGGCACGAAGCCATCGCGTCGAACAGTCCGCAGCGCGACGAGCCGCTGCTGTGGAACGCCTTCCAGCACAAGTTGCTCCGCATGGAGCAAGTGCTCGATGGCGGCAAGGCGTATCGCGGCGAGGCCACAAGGGTGCGCGACGAGCTGGACCGCCTGGCCGGCTTGCTCGAGCAAGGCCGCCGGCCCGACCAGCTCACGCCGCACAGCTTGCCGATGCGGGCGCACCTGCTCGGCGGCGCGGCGCAATCGTCGGCCGACCGCGCGGCGATGCGCGCCGTGCTCGACGACCCCAAAATCAAGCCGCCGGCCGATGCGAAGTGGCCGTACTTGTCGCGGGCCGAGGTTGCCTGGACGTGGCTGCTCGAGAATCCGTCGCAGGAAAAACTGCGGCAAGCGTTGCAGTTCGGCGGCCCCGTCGAGCCAGCCGGCGGCGCGGGGCTGATCGAGCTGCACTATGCGCGGATGCTCGATCGCTGGCTCGATGCCGAGTTATGGAAGGGAGATGCCGCGCCGATCGGACGATCGCTGCGGCTGCGCGCCGTTGCCGAACGCGCTGCGGCACCCCTCGACATGCGTGTCGACAACGCCGTTCGGCTGCTCGTCGATCGTGCCGACCAGCGCCGGCGCCTCGCCGAAGACCAGCTCTTCGTAGGCAGTCGCGAAGCGCTCGAACAATTCGCGGCCACCGCCGCCGATGCCGAGAATCAATTTCGCGCCGCCCAGGCCGTGACCGACGAACTGACGCAAGCGTGGCGGCTGGTCGATCAGGCCGAGGCCGAGCTGCCGTATCTGGCCCAGTGGCTACTACGGCGACCAGCCCCGGGGAAACCCGTGTTCTCCGCCTCCGAAGCGCGGTCGATTTCCGAGCTTAGCCAGCGGGTCGCGACGCTGCGCGGCTTGCTCACTTCGCCGGAAGCGCAGCGCAACGCCATCGACGAGATCAAGACTCAGCGCACCGCGGCGGCCGAGCGATTCAACCAATTCCGCAAGCTGTACGACGACGAATGTTATCGGCTGCGATTCGAAGCGGGCGACGACGTGCTCACCGCGCACGACACGACGGGCGTGCTTGCCGTCCCGCTGGTCAGCGGCGAGGCACGCAATAAGCTGCGTAGCCGGCTGCGCGACGTGACCGAGACGCTGCACGCGGCGTACTCCGATACCGCCGACCACGATGCCTCGCAGCAGGTCACCGACGCCGGCAACGCGTGGCACGAGATGCTCTCGTCGCTGCCGGTTCATCCGGCGTTGTCGATGCTGCTGGCCGCGCGTTCGCAAAACGCCAAGCAGAGCGGCGAACAAGGCTTCAATCTCAGCCAGGCGGGCCAGCAAGTGCGCAACCTGTTGGCCACTGCCGCGCCCGACGTGCAAGCCGCGCTCAAGCAAGCCGCCAACGCCGCGATCGATGTCCCGAAGGACGGCGACGAGCGGGACAGTCTCGTCGCTGCCGACGCCCTGGCGCGGGCTTGCGCTCCGCTGTCGTACCAGCTCGACGGCACCGACGCGGCTCACGATGCGACGCACGTATTGCGGCGATACAATCTGCGGCACCTGCTGCTGTGGCAGGCCACGCGCACCGCCGAAGACCTTTGGGGACCGGCCCAAGCGAACCAGGGATCGTTTTTCGCCGTCGCGGCCGGCGACGATTGCGACGCCGCCGATCGGGTGTATCGAAGCGTTCGCGAGCTCGAAACTCCCGCGGCCCAGCGATTAGGCGAATGCTTCGATGCCGTGAAGGCAGGCCTTTCGCCGGTGTGCAAGCCGGAAACGCTGATGGTGGTCGACGCCTCGCAATCGCTGCCGCAGACGGCCAGCATCCACGCGCCCAAAAAAATCCCGGTGGGTCAAGCCGCCCTGTGGCTGCGCGACTCGGCTGGCCAGCCCCTCAGCGTATCGATCCCGGATGGCGATGGCACGGTTGCTCAGCGGCGCTTGGCGCTGTCGGTCGATCCCGCGCAGCAAGACCTGGGCGTGGCCCATCGCGACTACCGCATCGCGGGCCAACAACTCGTCAACCGCACGAATGACTTGCAGCTCGTCGCGCTCTACCGCGGCCATGAGTTCACGACCAACGTGCCGGTGCTGGCCGAGAAGGGGATCGAGTTCGTTTACGTCCGGCCCGAGTCGGAGAACCCGCGGATCACCGTTCACGGCCACGCCACGCGGGCGAGCGCGATCACCTTCGTGCTCGACTGCTCGGGAAGCATGTCGACGCCGGTCGGCGACGGCCGCGAACGGCGAACGCGGCTCGATATCGCCCGGACGGCGCTACAAGCGATTCTCGACGATCTGGCCAAGAGCCGCGCCTACCACGTGGCGGTGCGCGTGTACGGTCACCGTGCCGGTTGGGACCCGCAACAGCTCAGCAAGGTCAAGTACAGCCGTTACGGCGAAGAGCAGCGGCAAAAGACGATCGCCGCCGGCCAGGTGTTCGAGCTGCACCCCAGCAACGACGTCGAGCTGGTGCTGCCGATGGGCGCCTTCGGCAACGACGAGGACGCGCGGGTGAAAAACGTGCTGAATCGCCTGTGGCCCACCGGCGAAACGCCGCTGTATCTGGCCATTATCGAGGCGATCGAGAACGATTTCACCAACGAGCGCGACGCGGCCCAGCGGCGCGTCGTCGTGATCACCGACGGCGTGAACGAGCAAAGCCCCGGTGGACCCGCGGGCGTGATCAAGCTGCGCGGACACGTCGAGCGGGCGCTCGACAGCCATCGCGAGCAGCCGGTCGAGGTCGATATCATCGGGTTCAATGTCGATGCCCCGGCGCAGCGCGAAAAACTCGACGATCTGAAAGAGATCGCCCGTCGCAGCCGCGGCACGTACTATCCGGCCAGCGATCCCTCGGAGCTGCTGCAGGCGTTGCAAGACTCGCTGGGCCCGCGCAAATACTCGGTCGAGAATGCGCAGGGGGTGCTCGTCGGCGAGCCGCGCGATCTGGAAGAGCCGACCGACCTGCCGGGGCCGCAGCAGTACATCGTGCGGTTGGTCGACGCTCAGCCGCCGGTGGAAAGCGAGCCGCAGATCGTCGAGCAGAGCGAAGCCCTGGAGCTGTTCCTGAGCGACGACGGCCGGCGGTTCGAAGATCGCCGCTACGACGCGGCGCTGCGCGACTCGGTGAACAAGCGCCCCGATCCCGCGGATCGCGACCATTTTTGTTTCTTCGGGGCGCACCTGCCCGAGTGGAGCGGAAACGGCGCGCGGTTCCCGATCTCGATCCAAAACGCCGACGAGACGCGGTTCAGCCGGCGACCGGCCGAGGCGTGGTTCGAGATCAAGCCCGTATCGACCCGGCCTCCGCAAGACTATCCCGGCTACAGCTTCTACGATTTCGATTACGAGCCGGAGCGGCCGGTGCCGGTGGCCAGTTGCCTGGCGCCGCAGTGGCCGACAAAGGCCGACAAGGCCGAGATCCGCGTGTGGGCGAAGTTCCAGCCCACGCGCCCCGACGAGGTGCGACGGCTGCCCGATGCGGTACGATCGGGGGCCGCCGGCTTCCGGCTCAAGACGCTGCCCGACGTGTTGTTGACCGTCGAGCGCCAGCGCGGCAAGTCGGCGCAAGACGGTGGCCGCGTGACCGTGACGGAAGAATACCCGCCGGGAACGGCGATGCCGCTGATGAAAATCGCACTCGATCCGCCGCCGCGCCGCACGGTGCACACGTACTATCCGCAGTCGGCGCGAATACGTCACGAGTTCACGTACGCCGCCGGCGACGTGGACGACGTCGACCAGGTGCAGTTGCGATTCACCCGCCGCGAACTACTGCTCGACCAGGCGGTGTCGACGCCCAAGCCGTTGATCGTAACGGTGCCCGACCCGCTGCTGCGCAAGTAGTGATGTGGGCAATCCTGTGGGAGGCGAATCCTTTCGCCGACCGACGGTGCGCGTCATCGGACGATTCGGCGATAGGAATCGCCTCCCACAAGAGCAGCTCTCATTTCCAACAGGCTCTCACCCGGCCGGCTGCATTGCAATCTCGGCCAGCACCGCGCCGAGGATGCGCAAGGCGGTGTCGACTTCGTCGGCCGTTACGCACAGCGGCGGACAGAATCGCAATGCCGCCCGGCCACACGATAGCAGCAGCAGTCCCTTGGCGAACGCGGCATGCACGATGTTGCGGCAGCGGCGGCGATCGAGGTCGTCGGCGCTGCCATCGTTGGGCGCTGTGCAATCGATCGCGCGCATCAGGCCGCGGCCGCGCGGATTGGCGAGGATCGGGAACCGCTCGGCAAGCTGCACCAGCCCCGCGTGCAGTTGTTCGCCGCGAACCGCGGCGTTGGCCAGGTACTCGCGTTCGACCAGCTCGAGCGTTGCCAGCGCCGCCCGGCAGCTTACGGGGTTGCCGCCGAACGTCGACGCGTGCGCCCCTGGTGGCCAGTCCATCAAATCGGCCCGCGTCACCAGCGCCCCCAGCGGCAGACCGCTGGCGATCCCCTTGGCCAGGCAGATCATGTCGGGCACCACGTTCCAATGTTCGACGGCGAACATGCGCCCCGTGCGGCCGATGCCCGATTGAATCTCATCGACCACCAGCGTGATGCCGTACTGGTCGCACACGCTGCGCAACATCGGCAGAAAGCCGGGCGACGGCACCCGGTAGCCCCCTTCACCCTGGATTGGTTCGACGAAGATCGCAGCTACTTCTTCCGGCGGAGCGACCGTGGCGAACAGCTCGTCGAGCTCGGCGCGGGAACAATCGAAATGGGCGCGGTTCACGCCGGCCAGAGTGGGGCCGAAGCCGCGCTGATGCAGCGCCTTCGACCCACCCAACGACAGCGCGCCGTAAGTCCGGCCGTGGAACGCGCCGAAGAAGCTGATCACGCGCTGGCGGCGCGTGTGGAACCGCGCCAGCTTCAGCGCCGCCTCAACGGTCTCGGCACCGCTATTGGTGAAGAACACGCGCTTCGGCCGGTCGCCGGGGGCGAGCTGCGCCAATCGCTCGGCCAGCTCGATTTCCGGAGCGTAGTAAAAATCGGTCCCCGACATGTGGATCAGCTTCGAGGCCTGGTCGGCGATCGCCGCCACGACTTCCGGATGCGCGTGCCCCGTGGCAGTCACTGCGATGCCGGCGGTGAAATCGAGGAACAGGTTGCCATCGACATCCTCGATGGTGCTCCCCCAGCCGCGTGCCGCGACCAGCGGATAGTCGCGCGTGTACGACGGGCTGACCACGCGCTCGTCGCGCGCAATCCAGGCGGCAGCTTTGGGACCAGGCAGCGCGGTGATCAGGTGCGGGGCGTGCATTACGATTATTCTCGTTTAGCCGGCGGGCTTGCCCGTCGCCTCATCCTCATTGTGCCGCAAAAACGCGGCGACCAAGGTCGCCGGCTAGACGTTGGGACTACGGACCGCTGACGACATTCCCTGGGCCATCGTGATGCCGCGCTCGTGGTTCACGGTGAACGCGGTCTTGTGCGTGACCGCATCGACCAGCGCCGCGGCCGAAGGCTGCCCGTTGCCGCTGCGCTTCACGCCGCCGAACGGCAGGTGCACCTCGGCGCCGATGCACGGCAGGTTCACGTAGCCCATGCCGTAGTCGCATTCGTCGCGATACAGCCGCCAGCGGCGATAATCCTCGGTGATCACGGCCATCGACAGGCCGAACGGCGTGTCGTTGTAGATGTGGATCGCTTCGTCGTCGTCGTGGAACGGAACGATGGCGACGTGCGGACCGAACACTTCCTCGCGGATCGTGCGCACGCCGGGAGCGTAGCGCTGCTGATACACGAACGGCGACATGAAATTGCCCCCGCGATGCTCGAACCGGCCGCCGTCGAGCAACACTTGGGCTCCTTCGCGGCGCGCCAGCTCGTTGTACAGCTCCACCTTTTCGACTGCCGACGCGTTGATCAGCGGACCGGCGAACGTCCCGGGCTCGAAAGGATCGGAAAACTTCAGCGCCTTGACGCGCTCGACGAACTCGCCGCTGAACTTCTCCAGCAGCCGCTCGTGCACCAGCACGCGACCGGCCGAGACGCAGCGCTGCCCGGTGGTCTTGAACCCGCTGAGCACCGCGGCATTCACGGCCAGGTTCATGTCGGCGTCCTCGCACACGATCACGGCGCTCTTCGAGCCCGTTTCGCAGGCGCATGTTTTGTGATCGCTCTCGGCGGCCAGCTTGCGGATGTGCGACCCGACCGCGTAGCTGCCGGTAAAGCAGACGACATCGACACCGTGGTGCCGCGCCAGCGCGTCGCCCACTTCCTCGCCGAGTCCGTGCACCAGGTTGATCGTCCCCGGCGGAAAGCCCGCCTCGAAGAACAACTGCATCAGCCGCTGGCCGATCTCGGGCGTCTCTTCCGACGGCTTGAACACCGCCGTGTTCCCCTCGAGCAGACTCGGCCCGAGCATCCACAGCGGCACGGCGAACGGAAAGTTCCACGGCGTGATGACCGCCACCACGCCACGCGGCTTGCGGCGGATGTACAGGTCTTTGGCCGCAATCTCCGATTCGACCACCGAGCCGGTCGGCTGCCGCGCAGTGCCGAACACGTACTGCACCATGTGCAGCCCTTCGATCACCTCGGCCCGGGCCTCGTCGAACACCTTGCCGCTTTCGCGGGCCAACACCGCGGCCAGGTCGTCGACCTCGTGCTCGATTAGTTCGATCAGCTTGCCGAAATATTCGCCGCGCTTGATCCGGCTGGTGCGCCGCCAGGGATCGAACGCGGCGCGTGCCGCCGCAACTGCCGCCTCGACGTCGGCCGGTGTGCCGCGCGGATAGGTGCCCAGCACCTCGCCCGAGCGCGCGGGATTGAGGTTCTGAAATTGTTCGGTCGCCTGGCCGGCTTGCCATTGCCCGCCGACGAACATGCGACCGGTCCAAGTTGCCCGAGGCGTTGCGGTCGCCATCGTGCCGTCTCCTTCCCTGGTTGGCTACAGACTTCGGGCTACAGGCTACGGGAAGCGAATCGTTTGTTGGCCGGAGCCGGAAGCCTGTAGCCCGCAACCGGCCAGGGAATCATACGGCGGCGAGGCTTTCGGCGACAAGGCTCGCGAGCGGGCGGTAGTGCATCTCGTCGGCCCGCGCTATAATTCCGCGCTTACTAACTGCGATGTAACCGGCACGAGGGGACGAAATTGATCGAAAAAGTGGTCATCATCGGCAGCGGACCGGCCGGTTGGTCGGCAGCGATTTACGCCGCGCGGGCCCAGTTGCACCCGCTGGTGTTCGAGGGGGCGATCACCGAGTCCAATCGGCTCAACGGCACCCTGCCGCTAGGACAGTTGGCGCTGACCACCGAGGTGGAAAACTACGCGGGCTTCCCGACGGGCAATCTGGAAGGGTATTTGGACGAGGCGATCGCCGCGGACCGCCGGCAGTTCATGGCCCCGCACCACAAGAAGGGCGTCAGCGGCCCCGAGCTGATGGAGTTGATGCGGCAGCAGGCGCACAACTTCGGCTCGCGCATCGTCACCGACGATGTGGTGCGTGTCGACTTCAGCAAGCGCCCCTTCGCGCTCACCGTCAGCGATGGCAGCGTGGTCACGTCGCATGCCGTAATCGTCGCCACCGGCGCTCGGGCCAACTACCTCGGCATCGCCAGCGAGGAAGCGTACAAGAATCGCGGCGTGAGCGCCTGCGCCGTGTGCGATGGTGCCTTGCCCCGGTTTCGCAACCAGCCGTTGGTGGTGGTCGGCGGCGGCGATTCAGCCGTCGAAGAGGCAAGCTACCTGACGAAGTTCGCTAGTTGCGTGTACATGGTCCACCGCCGCGACGAGTTGCGGGCCAGCAAGATCATGGCCGAGCGCGCCAAGAGCAACCCCAAGATCGAGTTCGTTTGGAATAGCCACGTCGACGAAGTGCTCGGCGACGACAAGCAAGGCGTTACCGGCGTGCGCGTGGCCAGCACCACCGGCGGCTCGCCACGCGAGCTGGCCGCCAGCGGCATGTTCCTGGCCATCGGCCACACGCCGAACGTGTCGTTCCTCGACGGCCAGGTCGAACTGACCGCCAAGGGTTACATCAAGCTCGTCGAGCCGTTCCGCACCCGCACCAGCGTCCCCGGCGTGTTCGCCGCCGGCGACGTGACCGACGATTACTACCGGCAGGCGATCACCAGCGCCGGCACCGGCTGCATGGCCGCGCTCGACGCCGAACGCTGGCTGGCCGAGCACGAGTGATCCAATTCCGCATTCCATGACCGGCGGCCTGCTGCGCATTTCTTCGGCGCGCCGCTTGCGGGTTCCGCTTGCCCTTCGGGACAAAACATCAATGCACTCGGGCCAGGAGACGTTCAATGTATCACCATGTTAAGAGACTCATGTACACGGTTCGCGTCGACGAGCCCGATCCCCGCTTTGGCAACATGCTGCTCGAGCAGTTCGGCGGTGCCAACGGCGAGCTGGCTGCCGCGTTGCAATACTCCATTCAAGGCCTGGCCTGCGACGATCCGGATCGCAAGGACATGCTGATGGACATCGGCACCGAGGAACTAAGCCACCTGGAAATCGTCGGCACGTTGTGTCGGATGCATCTCAAGCCGACGAAGACCGATCGCGAGGCGGCCGAAGCCGATCCGCTGGTCGCGGTCGCCGGTGGGGGATTGTCGCTGTCGAATTCGCAGGGCAATCCGTGGACTTCCGACTACCTAAAGATCACCGGCGAGCTCGATGTCGACCTGCGCAGCAACATCGCGGCCGAAGCCCGGGCAAAGATCGTCTACGATCGGTTGATCCGCTTCACCGACGACGCCGGAACCAAGGACGCGCTGCAATTCCTGATGACGCGCGAAATCGCGCACATGAAGTCGTTCATGCTGGCGCTCGATAGCATGGGCAAAGACCCGTTCGACATCGGCAAGGTCGATTACACCGAGAAGCTTGCCCGGCAGTACGTCAACGACTCGACCGGCCACGCCGATGGCGACGCCGATGCACGCGGTCCCTGGAACGAAGGGGACGAGTGGGAATACATCGACGCCCCGGCGTTCGAAGAGGTGCGCAAGAACCGCAAGGCCGCAGCCCGCTGAGGCACCACCGCCGGCGATGCCGGACTGCTTTCCCTCATCGGACCGCAACGGTATCGTTAGGGTTTCGCTTCGAACCCTTGAAACGCTGCCCGGCCGTCGACCGACGGTCGGGCAGCGATCTCGTTGCTATGCAAAAGCTGTCGGTGGCTCTGGCCCGCAAGGCCGAGAATGTCGGCCGCGAGGTGCGCGTGCAGGGCTGGGTGCGCACGCGGCGCGACAGCAAGGCCGGGTTCAGCTTTCTGGAACTGAACGATGGTAGTTGCCTGGCCAACTTGCAGGTGATTGCCGAGGCGGCGCTGCCGAACTACGAGAGCGCGGTGAAGCATCTCGGCGCCGGGGCGAGCGTGACCGTGGAAGGCACCATCCAAGCCTCGCCCGCCAAGGGGCAGGAAACCGAGCTGCGCGCCGCGAGCATCACGGTGCACGGGCTGGCCGACGCGGACAGCTATCCGCTGCAAAAGAAGCAGCATTCGTTCGAGTTCCTGCGGACGATCGCCCATCTGCGGCCGCGCACGAACACGTTCGGCGCGATCGCCCGCATCCGCAACCAGGTGTGCCGCTCGATCCACAACTTTTTCCAGGAAGAAGGCTTCCTCTACATCCATCCGCCGATCATCACCGCCAGCGATTGCGAAGGGGCCGGCGAGATGTTCAAGGTCACCACACTCGACCTGGAAAAGCTGCCCAAGCTCGAAGGGCGCGTCGACTACACGCAGGATTTCTTCAACAAGCCGGCGTATCTCACGGTCAGCGGCCAGTTGCAGGCCGAGGCGTTCGCCTGTGCGCTGGGAAAGGTGTACACGTTCGGGCCGACGTTCCGGGCCGAGAACTCGAACACCTCGCGGCACCTGGCCGAGTTCTGGATGGTCGAGCCGGAGATGGCGTTCTTCGAGCTGACGGACAACATGGACCTGGCCGAGCGGTTCCTGAAGCGCATCCTGCGCGACGTGCTCGAGCACTCGATGGACGACCTGATGCTGTTCAACACGCGCATCGACGACACGGTGATCCGCACCATCGAGCAGATCGTCGACCAGGAATTCCTGCGGCTCTCGTACACCGAGGCGGTCGCGCTCTTGGAGCAGTCGGGGCAGACGTTCGAGTACCCGGTCGCCTGGGGTCGCGACTTGCAGGCCGAGCACGAACGTTGGCTCACCGAGCAGAAGTTCGGCCGGCCGGTGATCTTGTACGACTATCCGCGGACGCTGAAGCCGTTCTACATGCGCGTCAACGACGATCAGAAGACCGTGCGCGCGATGGACATTCTGTTTCCCAAGGTGGGCGAGATCATCGGCGGCAGTCAGCGCGAGGAACGGCTCGATGTGATCGAAACGCGCATGGCCGAGCAAGGACTGCATGCCGAGGGTTATTCGTGGTATCTTGACCTGAGGCGGTACGGCACGGTGCCGCACGCGGGGTTCGGCCTCGGCCTGGAGCGCGTGCTGCTGTTCCTCACCGGGATGGGGAACATTCGCGACGTGATTCCCTTCCCACGCACGCCGGGGAGCGCGGAGTTTTGATGAGTTTGCGATCGCTCGCGGATACGCTCCTGCTTGTCACGCTTTCAACCGCTTGCCTGTTCGCGGGCGCCAAGCGCCCCAACGTGCTATTCATCATGGCCGACCAGCACCGGGCCGATTGCCTCGGCGCGGCGGGGAACAAGTTCATTCGGACGCCGCAGCTCGACCGGCTCGCGGCCCGCTCGGCCCTGTTTACCAACGCCTTCGTGCAATCGCCGGTGTGCGTGCCGAGCCGCGCGAGCTTCTTCACCGGCCGCTATCCGCACTCGCACAAGAACCGCGTCAACTACACGCCGATCGCCAAGACCGAACGGCTGATGCCCGCGATCTTCCGCGCCGCCGGCTACGCGACCGCGCTGGTCGGCAAAACGCACATCTATTACGAGTACCCGCCGACGGCCGACGCCGCCCGCGACACCGGCTTCGAGATCGTCGAACTGCACGACGGCATCCCGGCGACCGACAAGTTCTCGGCCTACGTTGCCTGGCGCGATCAGCACGATCCTCAAGCTGCCGCGGTGAAGAACTACCGCATGTATGCGAAGAACGTCGAGCCGGGCCGCAACCCATTCCGCGCCGTGATCGACGATGCCTACACCGACACCACCTGGACCGGCCAGACGACGCGCCGGCATCTGCAAGCGATGTCCGCGGGCGAGCGGCCGTTCTTTATCTTTTGTTCGTTCTGGAAGCCGCATTC
This sequence comes from Pirellulales bacterium, assembly GCA_036272935.1. GTDB lineage: Bacteria > Planctomycetota > Planctomycetia > Pirellulales > PNKZ01 > DATAXP01. Next base: position 71,124 of record DATAXP010000073.1, read on the forward strand.
ACCGTACGAAGTGCCGGTGCCGTTCGATCGGATGTACGACGATGTGCAGATTCCGTTGCCCGCCCCGACGACGCTTGACGATATTCGGCGCTTGCCGGAACCGCTGCAAAAGCTGATTCTCCGCGGCAAGCCCGAGTACGACATGCCGCGCGACGAGTTGGAGTGGATCTATCGCAGCTACTACGCCTCGATCACGCAGGTCGATCGCGAAGTGGGGTTGATCCTCGACCTGCTCGAAAAGCTCGGCAAGGCCGACGACACGGTCATCGTTTACAGCGCCGACCACGGCGATCAGTTGCTCGAGCACGGGCTGACCGGCAAGAACACGTTCTTCGAGGCCTCGGTGCGCGTGCCGTACATCGTCGGTTATCCGGAGCATTTCAAGCCGGGAAAATATGACGAACTGGTCGAAGCGGTCGATGTGCTGCCGACGTTGTTGGAAACGTGCCGCATCGACTCGCCGCCGGGCGTGCAGGGGCGAAGCCTCGTGCCGCTGCTCGGCACCAGCGACCGAGCGTACAAGCCGCGCGAGGCGGTGTTCAGCGAGAATATCATTCCCGAGGTGATCACCGGCGGACGGATGGAGATGCCGTACGTCGCGGGCCAGGGAGTTGCCGGCATTCGGCATCCCGACGCAAAGATGGTCCGCACCGATCGCTGGAAGTTCAACTACTACGCGAACGGCCAGGTCGAGCTGTACGACCTGAAGAACGATCCCGGCGAAACGACGAACCTGGCCTACGAGTCGTCGCACGCGGCGACGGTGGCCGAGATGCGCGGCCGGCTGCTCGAATGGCTGATCACGGCCGACGAACAGGACCAGATCGCGCCGCGGTGGTTGAAGTTCTAGAGATCGTTTAGAGCGCCTTTTCGCAACGGTGTGGCGTCCTGTCGGGGTGCCATGTCCACGTTCGTCGTGGGCATGCTCACGCAAGCGTGAGCATGGCACCCGACCTCGCCGCTACAGCAAGCTGAAAAGCCGTTCTAGGACGCTGCAAAACGGTCGTTGTGTCGTTGATCGGGATCCGTCCCGGGCATTTTTTCCGGGAGGACAATGCTGGAACCTGGCTCGCTGCCGGTCCATCGACCGACAGCGACCGCGTCTCTGGCTCCTTCAGGTCGGCAGAAGTTTTCGCATTCTCACTAAGTCGTAGGCCGCCGCGGCCGGTTGTGCGTGAACGCCGTGGCGTCGAACACCGGCTCGGCCGGATCGAGATCGAAAAACGAGCGAAACAGCAGGTCGGTGTCGATCCGCTCGACCAACTGCGATTCGCTGCGGATCGAATACAAGGCCTGCAGCAATAGCGCCTTGAGCAGCCGCTCCGGAGGCACGCTCGGCCGACCCGTCCGCGCATAGGCCGCCTCGAACCGCTCCTGCAAGCTGTGCAGATGCCGGTCCACGATCCGCTTCAGCGACCGCAGCGGATGATCCGCCCGCACCCGTGCCTCGACGTCG
>DATAXP010000074.1:0-59892 GCA_036272935.1 Pirellulales bacterium
GTGGGTCATTGCTGATCTCCTTGAAATGAGTTCTGAACAAACACAAATTCTAGGAAACCAAGCCTGACCCACCCCTTCTCGACCAGCACATCGCGGCGCCTCCGCCGCTAGCATTTACAGAACAACTGGGGCGGTATCGGCAGCCATGAGTGAACTCGATCAGGCGACCCTCTTGTTGATGTTCGGACACGGCGTACCCGGAATGACCTGCAGCCTTGACGTCAACTTGTTTGACGATGTTCGCATGCACGACAAAATCGTGCTCTGTGGGTCATGCTACTCGGCAACGCCGCTCTTCTCAGATTTCGACAAGCCATCGCAAGGCGACGACGGGTCACCGATTCGCAATGATCGGCCGCGCTTCGCCTTTCGCGCCATCGCCAATGGCGCCACGGTGGTCTACGGCCACATGCGAATCAATGGGGGGTTTCCGGAGATGTTTCCTGTTCTAGAAGCCTGGATGCAGGGGCTGACGGTTGGCGAAGCGTATCAGCGTCAAATGAACGCGTTACTGGACTGGCCCTGGTCATTCCCGCGCGATCGACTGGTTGTGCCTGCCGATGGGCGACGCCAGCCGAACGCTTTGCGCGGCCGTAGCGAGTACCTGTACGTCATCATTGGCGATCCGGCGCTCGTGCCGCTGTAGCCAATCGTCCCTGCCAGGTGTCGCGACGCGCGAATTCGGCGTCGATCGCGGCACGTAGGCCGACCTTGTCGAGGCACCAGGCTGGGCCGATCAGATAGTCGGGCGGGGCTTCGCCGCTGGTGCGCTCGACAATCATCCGCTCCGGCAGCCGCTTCAGAAAATCAACCAGCGCTTCGACATATTCGTCCCGTTGCATCAATTGCACCCGGCCGGCGAGCACATCATCGGCCAAGGGCGTGTTCTTCACCGCATAAAGGTTGTGAATCTTCACGGCATCGATGTCGAGCCGGGCCACTTCCTCGGCCGTAGCGAGCATGTCGGCCCGCGACTCGCCGGGTAAGCCGAGCATGATGTGTACGCAGATTTCAAATCCCCGATCCCGGCTGCGCTCGATGGCGTCGACAGTCGCCCGGTGATCGTGGCCGCGGTTCATCCACTCCAGCGAACGGTCGTGCATAGTTTGCATGCCGTACTCGACCGAAAGATAAGTTCGGCCGGCGAATTCGCTGAGCAAGCTGAGCACGTCATCGGGAACGCAGTCGGGGCGCGTACCGATCGCCAGCCCCACAACTTGCGGATGGTCCAGCGCTTGTTCATAAAGCGGTCGCAGCCGCGTGACCGGGGCATACGTGTTCGTCGCCGGCTGAAAGTAGGCCAGAAACCGGTCGACGTCGTATCGCCATTTCAGCCGCCGGATGCCGTCGTCGAGTTGGCCGCGGATCGCCAGACGCGGCACGCGGCGGCTGGGGCTGAAGCTGCGGTTGTCGCAGAACGTGCAGCCGCCGACGGCGACCGTGCCATCGACATTCGGGCAGGTGAAGCCGGCATCGAGGCTGACCTTCTGCACCCGGCCGCCAAACTTGTTGCGCAGGAAAAAGTTGTACGCGTGATAGCGCAATCCGGCTCGGCGCCACTCGGGAATCGAAATCTGCGCTTCCACCGCGATCCCTCCGTCCCTAGCCCCCAGCCCCCAGCGTCCCTACCATTGAACTTCGATGGCCAGGAAAAAGAAACACTTCCGCACCGAGTTTCGCAAGAATCGGTCGCCTCGTCCACGACAGAACGAGTGGACGCGCCGCGTGCAGACCGAGGGGACAGATACCCACGAGGAGATGGCGGCAGACGAACGCATCAGCGGCAAAGGCGAGCTGACCCGCAAACGCACCGTGACCGGCCAGGAAACATCGGGCGACGAAACCGGCTTCGGCGTCCTGCCCGACGTGGACGAAGCATCGTGCCGGCGAGGCCGCGTTCTCGGGGTGTTCGGCCTGAACAGCACGGTCGAGGCGGAGGATGGCACACAGTTTCGCTGCGCGACACGACGCCTGTTGAAGACCCTATCTACCGAACAACGCCACGTCGTGGCGGCCGGCGACCTGGTGTGGTTCCGCCCCTCAGGGGCCAACGAAGGGATCATCGAACGGGTCGAGCCGCGGCATGGCGTGCTCAGCCGCACCAGTCGCGGCCGACAGCATTTAATCGTCACCAATGTCGATCAACTGGTCATCGTCGCCAGTGCCGCCGAGCCGTATCTGAAGCCGAACCTGATCGATCGCTTTCTAGTCAGTGCCGAACGCAATCGCATCCAGCCGATCATCTGCATCAACAAGATCGACTTAATCGACGCGGCGTCGCTCGAGCCGTTGGTGGGAGTTTACAGCCGGATGGGCTACTGCGTGCTGCTGGTCAGCGCGCGCACAGGATTGAATGTCGCCCGGCTGCGGCAGCAGTTGGCCGGTCGACAGAGTGTCGTCACCGGGCAAAGCGGCGTCGGCAAATCGTCGCTGCTCAACGCGGTCGAGCCAGGGTTCGATCTGCGCGTCCGCACCGTCAGTGCCGAATCGCAGAAGGGGCGGCACACCACCACGACGGCGCGCGTGCTGCGGCTGGCCAACGGCGCGTACGTTGTCGATACACCAGGACTGCGGCAGTTCCAGCTTTGGGACATCGTGCGCGAAGAGATTGGCGGCTTTTACCGCGACCTGCGACCGTTCGTCAGCCGTTGCCGCTTTCCCGATTGCACGCACATTCACGAAGAGCACTGCGCCGTGAAAGATGCCGTGGCCGACGGCTGGCTCGACACGCGACGCTATGAGAGCTATTGCCATTTGTTCACGGGCGAACCAGAGTGAGCGTCATGCGACCTAACAAACAAACACTGGCGCTGCTGCCGATCTTGCTGCTGGCCGCCGCGCAAGGCGCTTCGGCCCAGGCGACGCCCGAAGAGATCGTTCGTGGTGAGCTGCAATTGTTTCAGGGTAACTGGACCATCGTCTCGGCGTTCATGAACGGCAATCCCGACGATCAACGCTTCGGCACACGCGTGGCCGTCGCCGGCAATGTGCTGCAAAGCTCGAATGGGCCGAACGCTGGCCCCTCAGCCCGGCTGCGTTTGCAGCCGACGCTGATCCCCAAGGCGATCGACATCATCTGGCTCGACGGGCCATTCCGCGGCGAAACCTTTTACGGCATTTATCGATTCGACGGTCCACGGCTGTACGTGTGTGCCACCCGCACGGGCGTCACTCGGCCGAAGCAGTTCGAGAGCCGCCCCGATAAGGTGGAATCGCTTGTCACTTTCGAGCGAATTCCTTGAGCTGATCGAGCCGCGGCGCGAACCGACCTGTGGCTTCGTGAGTCAGCTAATCGGGGCTCACAAGCCGGAAACCGTGTCGGTTCCTGCGGTATTCCTGCGCTGGCCGGTCGCCCAGCCGAGGGTATACTTGATTGAGGGTTCGGCCGGTTCCGCCACGGCCGTTCCGCGGGTGGTAGCTCGGGCGGTCGAAGCAGGAGATTGCCGCTTATCGTGAAGGAAATCAGCCGCGCCGACGGGGTTGTCAGCGAACGAGCTATCTTGGTGGGGGTCCAAATCGAGGATCGCCCGACGGAAAACCGCCAAGCGACGGAAGAGCCGCTTAAGGAATTGGCTGGCTTGGCAGAAACGGCCGGAGCGATGGTCGTCGGGCAGCTTACACAGCGACGCGCCGCTCCCGATGTGACGACTTACCTGGGCAAGGGGAAAGTCGACGAGCTGCGAGTGCTCGGCGAAGCGACCGACGCCGACGTGGTGTTGTTCGATAACGATCTCAACCCCGGCCAGACGCGCAATCTCGAACGGGCAACCAATCTGAAGGTGCTCGATCGCACCGAGCTGATTCTCGATATCTTCGCCAACCGTGCCCGGACGCACGAGGCCCGCCTGGCCGTCGAGTTGGCCCAGTTGCAGTATTCGCTGCCGCGATTGAAGCGAATGTGGACGCATCTGTCGCGCATCAAGGCCGGCATCGGCATGCGCGGCCCGGGCGAAAAGCAGCTTGAAGTCGACCGCCGCCTGGTCGAGAAGCGCATTCACGATTTGCAAAGCGAGTTGGCCGTGGTCGAGCGCCGCCGTCAGCGGCAGGTTGCGGCGCGCAGCGATCGCATGACGGTTTCACTGGTTGGCTACACCAACGCCGGCAAGAGCACGCTGCTGAACACGCTCACCGGTGCCAGCGTGCTGGCGCAGAATCGGCTGTTCGCCACGCTCGACACGCGCACGCGGCGTTGGCAGTTGCCCGGCTGGGGGCCGGTGCTCTTGAGCGACACCGTCGGCTTCATCCGCGATCTGCCGCATCATCTGATCGCCAGCTTCAAGGCAACCTTGGAAGAGACGCGACAGGCGGACCTACTGTTGCACGTGGCCGACGCGAGCAGCTCGGCAGTGTTCGAGCAGATTGCAGCCGTCTACCACGTGATCCAAGAACTGGGCATCCAGGCGAAGGACACGCTGCTGGTCCTCAACAAAATCGATCAGCTCGCCGATCGCGCAGCGCTCGATCGCTTGCTGGCCCGCTATCCGAACGCCATCCCGATCAGCGCCCACACCGGCCAGGGACTCGACCACCTCGCCCGCGCGGTGAGCGATGCGCTGAGCCATTCGTTCGCCGATGTCGACGTGGAACTGCCCGTCGGTGACGGCCGCCTGTTGGCCTACCTGGCAAGTCACAGTGAAGTCCTGTCGCGGCGCTACAGCGATGACCGCGTGACGGTGCATTGCCGCATTCCTGAGATGTTCCTTCACGAAGTGCGCAAGGACGGAACGATCGTACGGCCGCACCGTAATGGCAACGGTCAGCAGCCAACCGACGGCGAGAGCACTGCCGGGCATTCGCTCGACCTGACGCCTGACATGGACGTGGCCTGAATGCGCCGCTCGCTGGCAGGGGCGCGCGTACTGCTCACTGGCTCCAGCAGCGGTATCGGCCGCGCCTTGGCCCTGGCGCTGGCCAAGCATCGTTGCCGATTGCTGTTGACCGCCCGACGTCGCGAGTTGCTCGACGCGCTAGCAGCGAAGATTCAGGCGGCCGGCGCCGAGGTCGTGTGTTTTTCCGGCGACATTACTTCTGCCGACGTGCGTGCCGGGCTCATCGAGCGCGCCAAGCAATCGTTCGGCGGGCTCGACATCCTCATCAACAACGCCGGCGTCGGAGCGATCGGTCGCTTCCGCGATGCCAGGCCCGAACGGCTACGCGAGATCTTCGAAGTCAATTTCTTCGCGCTCGCGGAGATGACCCGCGCGGCTTTGCCGCAGCTAATCGCCGGCCGGCGACCGCTGGTCGTCAACATTGGCTCGATCCTCGGCCATCGCGGCGTGCCGCACTCAAGTGAGTATTGCGCTAGCAAATTCGCCGTGCAAGGATTCAGCGAATCGCTGCGGGCCGAGCTGGCGCGCGACGGCATCGAGCTGCTCGTCGTTAGCCCGGGTACCACGGCCACCGAGTTCTTCGACCACGCGATCGAGAGCGGCAAGACGCCTTGGCCCGAGCAGCGCGGCGTTCCAGCCGAGCACGTCGCTGCGGCAACGGTTGCCGCCATGCAAGCCGGTCGGCACGAGATCATCCCCAATCCTCGCGGAAAATGGCTGGTCCGCTTGAATCGTCTGGCGCCCGGTCTGGTCGACCGGCTGATGCAGCGCTGGGGCTGATTTTTTTCTGGCCTTGGCCCAGGCGCCTTCGTAGATTGGTGACTCGTTGAAGATCAAATGACCGTCGCGCCGGATCGCGACGCGCGGCTAAACGAGTTCGCCATGCAACCTCCCTCTGCCGCGCTGCCTGAAATTGCGCTGGTCGGCGACCTGAGCGATCACGAAGCCGATCTAACTGCCAAGCTGCTCGAAGTGCCTCACGGCGGCTCGTGCATGCTGTATATCGACTCGCCCGGCGGAAGCCCCTATTCGGGGCTGTCGCTGATGTCGATCATGCTGCTGCGCGGCGTGCAGGCCACGGGCATTGTGACCGGCGAGTGCTCGTCGGCCGCGCTGTGGCCGCTGGCGGCATGTACGCGCCGCCTGGTGACGCCGTACAGCGTGCTGTTGTTCCATCCTATGAAATGGCAGAGCGAAGAACACATCGGCCTGGCCGAGGCGGCCGAATGGGCGCGGCACTTCGGCGACCTGGAAAAAGAAATGGACCGCATCCTCGTCGAGTTGTTCGGGCTCGATGCCGACGAAATGTCGCGGTGGATGCAACCAGGGCGCTATGTCTCAGGCCGCGAATTGGCGGAGGCGGGCTTGGCGGAGCTCGTGGAGCTGCGCACGCTCAAGCTACTCGGTCAGAAAAAAGCGCGCCGGCGTGCGCGACGTTCTCGCGTCCGCTGACTGCCCTCTGCCTACTGCCCTCTGCCTACTGCCCTCTGCCTACTGCCCTCTGCCTACTGCCCTCTGCCTACTGCCGTCTGCCTACTGCCCTCTGCCTACTGCCCTCTGCCTACTGCCGTCTGCCTACTCCCTCTGCCTACTTCTCTCATCCAAGCGCTTCGGCCAGGCGGCGCAGGGCCTCGGTCTCGATTTGACGTACGCGTTCTCGAGTGAGGCCGAGTTGTTCGCCGATTTCTTTTAAGGTGCGTGGCTCGTTGTCTTCCAGGCCGAAGCGCATTTTCAGGATGGTTGCTTCGCGGTTGTCCATCGTCTCCAGTAAGCGCAACACGTGTGTCAGGTCGTCGCCTTCGACCATCTCAATCTCGGGGCTCTTGGCCCGCTCATCCATGACCATCTCGCCCAAAGACCAGCCAATTTCGGCCTGATCGGTCTGAGGCGTCGAGTTGTAGATCTTGATGGCTTTCTTGATGATCGGCAGCTTCTTCCGTGGCAGTCCGAGTACGCGGGCAACTTCTTCCGGCGTGGGCGTGCGGCCCAATTCCTCCGTCAGGCGGCTGGTGGCCCGACGCCACTTGCTCAACAGCTCGACCATGTAGGCAGGAATGCGAATGGTTTTCCCGGTATTGATCAAGGCCCGCTTGATCGACTGCTTAATCCAGTAGCTCGCGTACGTGCTGAAGCGCGTCCCCATGGCCGGGTCGAAGCCCTCGACGGCTCGTAGCAGGCCCAGGTTTCCCTCCTCGATGAGGTCCTGCAACCCCAAACCTTTGCCGGTGTAGCCGCGGGCAATGTTCACCACTAGCCTTAAATTGGCACGGACCATGCGATCACGCGCTTGGACGTCCCCCTTGGCAATCCCATCGGCCAGCTCCTGCTCATCGCGGGCACTGAGCAGGGCAGTCTCGTTGATCTCCCGCAGGTAGGTTTCCAGCGGGGACTGAACGGCGGCCGAGCTCTTGCGTCGTGTGGCTTTCATTGTCCGATTGATCGCGCACTGAAGGCGCGTCCGTAAACTGGATTTGACACGAGACCTATCGTCGCGACTGCTAGCATTTCTCCAAACACCCCGTTTGCAGACAAGGTGCGACGGATGCGCGCGAGCGACCGAAAGTACCGAACGCGACGGCTATGACGAAGGCGCGAGCGGCCGTCCAGGGCCGGCTATTCGGAATCGGCCGGTTCGGGGGCGAACACGACGCGTTCGTAAACTTCGGCCAAGGGAAGGATGGCCTCAATTTCCGGGAGCTGCACCACGGTCTCGAGCCCGCGACGCACTTCGCGCACAAAGCCTTGTTCGGTGCGTCGATAGGCGGTGACCGCAGGCGACTCGATTTCGACGAGCAGATACACCGCCAACGATGGGATGGTCAGATAGGCGTCTTTCTTTTCTCCTTGATCGATTCGCCGCGTCGAGCGTGACAGGACTTCAACAACTGCGGTCGGTTCATCCTGGTACGTGTCGTTGGCGGGATTCGATCGGCAAACGACCTGCACGTCGGGGTAGTAGAACCGTGCCTGCGTCGGCAGGGCGATGTGCACCTTCGTGTCGGAGTTAAACGGCTGGCAGCGTTTTCCGCGCAGCCGATAGTGCAGAAAACCAAAAATGTTCCCTGCAACCACATTATGGACAATTCGCGCCCTCGCCATCATATAGACGGCGCCTCCGACGTACTCGCGCTTGACCGGCGAAGCAAGCTCGGCGGCGAGATATTCCTCGACACTCAGCAGCTTCGGTGGTTGAAGCGCAGCGGCTTGCTCGAGCGTGGCCATACCGACACTCTATCACGCGCGAACGTCGGAGCAAGCCGAGGCGGAGCTGGATGCTATTTGATTAGTGGTCCCGAGCCACCGCCGACGCCGCCCTTGAGCTCGCTGGCGGGAATCGCCGACTTGTGCGGTCCTGGACCGCCAGTCGGAACGGCTTCTTCCTCGTCGAGTCCGTCGTCGTCCCGACCGACGCGCTTGCGCGACAGGCCGATCTTCCGCTCGTCGGTGTCGACGCGCAGCACCTTCACTTCGATTTCGTCACCGACCTTCACCACGTCTTCAGGATTCTCGACCTTGTGGTCGGCCAACTCGGAGATGTGCAGCAGCCCTTCGAGACCGTTTTCGAGGCCTACGAACACGCCGAAGTTGGTGAGCTTCGTGACCGTTCCCTTGACGATCTGTCCCGGCTGATACTTGCCCGGGATATCGGTTGCCCAAGGATCGTCTTGCAGTTGCTTGAGACCTAGGGCGATGCGCCGCCGCTGCTGATCGACGGAGAGCACGCGGCACTCGATCGTCTGTCCCTTCTCGACCACTTCGCTGGGATGGCTGATCTTGCGCGTCCACGACATATCGCTGACGTGCAGCAGGCCGTCGATCCCTTCTTCGATTTCGATGAAGGCACCGTAGTTGGTCAGGTTGCGCACCACGCCCTTGACCAACGTGCCGGGCGGATAGTGCTCGGCCACCTTGTCCCAAGGATTCTCCTGGGTCTGCTTCATGCCCAGCGAGATTTCCTGCTTCTCCTTGTTGATCCCCAGCACGACGACTTCGATTTCGTCGCCGATGTGCACCAGTTCGTTGGGATGGCTGATGCGCTTGGTCCACGACATCTCGCTGATGTGGACCAGCCCTTCGATCCCTTCCTCGAGCTTCACGAACGCGCCGTAGCTCATCACGTTGACGACTTCGCCCTTCACGCGGCTGCCGACCGGATATTTTTCCGGCACATGCTCCCAGGGGCTGGCGGTCTTCTGCTTCAGGCCCAGAGCGATCTTTTCGCGATCACGGTCGATGTGCAGGATTTGCACTTCGATCTCTTCGTCGATGTGGACCATCTCGCTGGGATGGCCGATGCGTCCCCAGCTCATGTCGGTGATGTGCAGCAGGCCATCGATGCCGCCCAGGTCGACGAACGCGCCGAACTCGGCAATGTTCTTGACCACGCCCTTGCGCAACTGGCCGACTTCCAGCTCGGCAAGGAGCTTCTGCTTCTTCTCGGCGCGCTCGCTTTCGATGAGGCTGCGGCGGCTGACAACGATGTTCCGCCGCGCTTCGTCGATCTTGAGCACGAGGCATTGAATGGTGCGGCCGATGTAGTCGCCGATATCGGGCGGACGGCGGATATCGACCTGGCTGGCCGGCAGGAACACGTTCACGCCGTTCACATCGACGAGCAAGCCGCCCTTGATCTTGCGCGAGACGACGCCGGTGACGACGTCCCCTTCGTGCACGCTCTCCATCACGCGCCGCCAGTTCTCGATCTTCTCGGCCTTGCGCTTGCTGAGCACGATCATGCCGGCGTCTTCCATGCCGGGCGTCGTGTCTTCGATCTCTTCGACAAGCACCTTCACGGTCTGGCCGGCTTCGGGCGGCTCGTCTTCAGGCCCCCACTCGTTGAGCGGAATCGTGCCTTCGCTCTTGTAGCCGACGTCGACCAGCACGAAGTCGCCTTCGACGCGAAGGATGCGCCCCTCGACGATCTGGTTGAGGGTGATATCTTCGCCGCCCCATTCGATGTCGGCCGCTTCGGCGCCGTCGATGCCCGAGAGCATCTCGCGCTCCCAGTCGAGTTCGTTTTGATCGAGGCCGTGAATCAGATTTCGATTGACCATGGAGTTGTGCGGTGCTTTTCAGACAAACATTTAGAGGTTGGCACTCCGGCCGGTCCGCTTAGCAGCGAACTTCGCGGCTGGAGAGAGAACCGCAAATTTAGCAGTTTCCCCCAATTCGGGCAATCGCTCGATGCACGCACGTAAAAGGGGAGGAAGTTGAGGCACGCAATCGCGAAAAAAAGCCCACGGACCGGAGTCCGTGGGCTTGAAATTAGGCGATGGAAGTGGCGAACGCTTGGCTATTCTTCCCCAAGCAGTTCGCCCAGGCTCCCTGCCGCAGGTTGTTGCTTCGGTTTGGCAGCATCGGATCCGTTGCCGTCGGCCGCCAGGGCGCTGTCCAAAAGCGGGAAGCTGCGCGACAGAACGCGGTCCTTCGCAGCCGCCAATTCCTCGAGCGCCTCCTTGGCAATGCGGACTTCCGACTCCTGGTAGGTCTTGAACCCGGTGCCAGCCGGAACCAAGTGACCAAGGATCACATTCTCCTTGAGCCCGACCAGGTTGTCGACCTTGCCGGCCAGAGCCGCCTCGGTGAGCACCTTGGTCGTTTCCTGAAAGCTGGCTGCTGAGATGAAGCTGGCACTTTGCACGCTGGCCTTGGTGATCCCCAATAGTTGCGTGCTGGCCGTGGCCGCCTTGGGCCGGGTTCCTTTTACCATGTCGCCGCCGAGGGCCTCGATCTGGGCATTGGTTTGCTCGATCGCGTCCTTCGGCACCACCGAGCCGACGAGAAAGTCGCTGTCTCCCTTATCGGTGATCTTCTGGCAAGTGGTCAGCCGTTGGTTCACCGCGCGGAACTCGAACTTGTCCATCACGCTGCCGGGCAGCAGGCCGGTGTCGCCGACCGTCTCGATGCGCACCTTGCGGAGCATCTGGGCGACGATGATCTCGATGTGCTTGTCATCGATCTCGACGCGCTGACTGCGATAGACGTTTTGGATTTCGCGCGTCAGGTACTGCTGCACCGCCTCTTCGCCGCTGATGCGGAGAATATCGTGCGGCACCAGCGGACCGTCGACGAGGGCTTCGCCCGCTTTCACGTAGTCGCCGGCGTGCACGCGGAGGTGCTTGCCGTGGCTCACCAGGTGTTCGCGTTCGATGCCCGATTCGCTGCGGACGATGATCGTGCGCTTGCCGCGCCGCTTCTCACCCAACAGCTCGACCGTGCCGTCGATCTCGGCGATCACCGCCGGGTCTTTCGGCTTGCGGGCCTCGAAGATTTCCGTCACGCGCGGCAGACCGCCGGTGATGTCCTGCGTGCCAGCCACTTCGCGCGGCGTTTTGGCCAGCAGCTTGCCCGCCGTGATCTGTTCGCCTTCGATGACTTCGATGTTCGCCTTTTCTGGCAAGTAGACGAATTCGAGAATCTTCCCGCTTTCGTCCTCAATGATCACTTGCGGATGCAGATCGCCCTTGTGCTCGATGATCACTTTGCGCACGTGACCGCTGGGGTCTTTCTCGCTGCGCATCGTCTCGTTTTCGATCACGTCTTCGTAGCGCACGCGGCCGCCGACCTCCGCGAGAATCGGAATGCTGTGCGGATCCCATTCGCAGAGCACGGCGCCTGGCTGCACTTCCTGGTTCTCGCTCACGCGCAGGATTGCACCGGCCGGAACATCGTACTTCTCGAGTTCGCGGCCCTTGGGATCCAACAGCGAGATTTCGCCGTTGCGGGTGAGCACCACCAGATGTCCTTCGTCGTTCCGCACCACCTTGAGCCGCGTGAATTTGACGAGGCCGCCCTTCTTCGCCCGGCTCTCCTTGTCTTCGACCGCGCGCTGGCCGACGCCGCCGATGTGGAAGGTTCGCATGGTGAGCTGCGTGCCCGGCTCGCCGATGCTCTGTGCCGCGATAATGCCGACGGCCATCCCCTCTTCGACGAGCGAGCCCGTGGACAAATCCATACCGTAGCAGCACCGGCACACGCCAAGCGAAGCGTCGCAGGTCATCGGGCTGCGGACCTGGATCTTCTCCAGCCCGAGGTCCTCGATCCGCCGCGCGACAGCCGTCGTGATCAAGTCGTTTTCCTTAACAATCACTTCGTCGGTGATCGGGTTGACGATGTTGGCCCGGCTCACACGGCCGCGGATCGAATCGCTCAGGCGCACCTCGACTTTTTCGCCGCGGTAAATGACCCCCTTGGTGATGCCTTGCGTGGTACCGCAGTCGTGCTGCGTGATGACGACGTTCTGCGCGACGTCGGCCAGCTTGCGGGTCAGATAGCCCGAGTCGGCCGTTTTGAGTGCTGTATCGGCCAAACCCTTGCGGGCACCGTGCGTACTGCTGAAGTATTCCAGCACGCTAAGACCCTCGCGGAAGTTCGCCTTGATCGGCGTCTCGATGATCTTGCCGCTAGGCTTGGCCATCAGGCCGCGCATACCGGCCAACTGGCGAATCTGTTCGACGCCACCACGGGCGCCGGAGTGGGCCATCAAGTAAATCGGGTTCACGTAGCCGGCGAATCGGGTGTCGCTTTCCAGTTCGGCCATCATTTCGGTCGTGATCCGTTCGCGAGCATGCGTCCAGGCGTCGAGCACCTGGTTGTAGCGCTCGACCTCGGTGATCACGCCGCGCTGATACAGCTTCTGGAACTTGAGCACGGTCTTTTCGGCATCGCCGATGATGCGCCCCTTGCTCGGCGGAGTGATCAGGTCGTCGGTGGCGAACGACAGGCCGCTGCGCGTGGCCGAGCGGAAGCCGAAACGGTTCATGCTGTCGAGCAAATCGATCGTGCGGCGTCGGCCGAGAATGGCATAGCAGTCGCTGATGACTTTTGCCAACTCGCTGGAGCGCATCGGCACGTTGTAGAACGGCATCCCATCGGGCAGGGAGTCGTTGAACATCACGCGGCCGACGGTGGTCTCGATAATCGCGCCCGGCTTGGCGTCGCCCGTGTCGCTCTTGAGCCGGCGATTGGCGGGCAGCCGCACCTTGATGCGCGCGTGGGTATCGAGATTGTTATACGAGTAGGCCAGGTGTACCTCGCCGAGCGAGCTGAACACCATGCCTTCGCCCTTGCGATCGGGCAGCGACATGGTCATGTAGTAGCAGCCCATCACGACGTCCTGGCTGGGGCTGATGATCGGCGCGCCGTTGGCCGGGCTGAAGATGTTGTTGGTGCTCATCATCAGCGTGTGCGCTTCGACCTGCGCCTCGATCGACAGCGGCAGGTGGACCGCCATCTGGTCGCCGTCGAAGTCGGCGTTGAAGCCCTTGCACACCAGCGGATGCAGCTTGATGGCGTTGCCTTCGACCAGCGTCGGCTCGAACGCTTGGATGCCCATGCGGTGCAGCGTCGGCGCGCGATTCAGCAACACGGGGTGATTGCGGATCACCTCTTCGAGAATGTCCCAGACTTCCTCGTCTTTGCGCTCGAGCATCTTCTTGGCCGACTTGATCGTGTCCGCGTGGCCCAGTTCCTTCAGGCGGCGGATGATGAACGGTTGGAACAACTCCAGCGCGATCTTCTTCGGCAGGCCACACTGGTGCAGCCGCAGGTTCGGGCCGACGACGATCACCGAGCGGGCCGAGTAATCGACCCGCTTGCCCAACAGGTTTTCGCGGAAGCGGCCTTGTTTCCCCTTGATCATGTCGGTGAGGCTCTTCAGCGGACGATTGCTGCTGCCGAGCACCGGGCGCTTGCAGCGGTTGTTGTCGAACAAGGCGTCGACCGACTGCTGCAGCATGCGCTTCTCGTTACGGATGATGACCTCAGGAGCGTTGAGGTCGACCAGCTTTTTGAGCCGGTTGTTGCGGTTGATGATCCGCCGATACAGATCGTTCAGGTCGCTGGTGGCGAAGTTGCCGCTGTCCAACAGCACCAGTGGGCGCAGGTCGGGCGGGATCACCGGGATCACGTCGAGCACCATCCACTCGGGCTTGTTGTCCGAGTCGCGGATGCTCTCGACAATCTTCAGCCGATTGATCAAGTCCTTCTGCTTCTGCTTCGAGCTGGTTTCGGCCAGTTGCTCGCGCAGGTCCTTCGACAATTGCACGAGGTCGAGCGCGGCCAGCAGCTTGCGGACCGCCTCGGCGCCCATCTCGGCGTCGAACGAGCCTTCGCCGTAGGTTTCGCGGGCCTGGCGGTATTCCTCCTCGGTGAGCAACTGCTGCCGCTTGAGCGGCGTGTCCTTGGGGTTCACCACCACGTAGTCCTGGAAGTAGATCACCTTCTCGAGGCTGGTGGTCTTCATGTCGAGCAGGTTGCCCAGGCGGCTGGGCATCGCCTTGAAGAACCAGATGTGTACGACCGGGGCGGCCAGCTCGATATGCCCCATGCGCTTGCGACGGACGCGGCTGTGCGTGACCTTCACGCCGCAGCGATCGCAGATCATGCCCTTGTATTTCATGCCGCGATACTTGCCGCACGAGCACTCCCAGTCCTTTTCAGGTCCAAAGATGCGCTCGCAAAACAGGCCGTCCTTCTCGGGACGGTAAGTGCGGTAGTTGATCGTCTCGGGCTTCTTCACCTCGCCGAACGACCAGCTCCGGATATCGTGGGGCCGGGCCAGGCTGATCTTCACCGAGGCGTAATCGTTAATGCGATCGTAGGACGTTTCGCCAATGCTCACGTAGGAAACTCCTTAGCGGGAGACGGTCTTATGTGTAATTTGATCGTGTGCGTAGTGGATCGCTTTGAGTAGCCGCATTGATTCGCTGCGATCGACACCAATCCGTGTTGTAAACTCGGGAATATCGATCCCGTTGCAGACCTCGTTGAGTGAGTTTCCAAGGATCGTCAACTCGTCCGGCGATAGCTTATCTGCACACCGTCGCCGTTGATCTGTTGAAGTTGCATGTCTGCCTCTCCATTACTGGAGATTGTCAAAGTAAACCTTTCCTCGAACTGGCTTGAAAGCCGTTCCATCTGTAACGGATTGACAGTTACACGGTCGAATGCCATTCCACAAACGAAACTTGCTCAATTCATCAAGGACACGGGAGTTATCCGTGTAAAATCAACTTTTCCTGAATCCTTGAACGGAACGCCCTCGGACACCAATTGTTTGCGCTGTTGATCCATACCACCTGGCAAGGCGGCCAAACTACCGTCCGCTTTGACAACTCGATTTGTCAAAGTCCGATGCCCGCCATTCCAAGCTCGGACGAGCAATGCACGAACCGGCTGGTTTCGGTTCGGCACCCCATAACCCCACCGTGAGACTTCGGCATAGGTTGTCACGCATCCGACTGGCACGCGATCCACAAGAATGCTTACGAGCTCATGCCAATCCAGCGATGGCGCGATCGAGCGGTCGACCGGCAGTCGCCATTCCAAGCAAGTACTTCCTTCGTCATCAACTCGCTCGATACGTGTAACCCAGCCATAGACAACGAATCCGTCATCATCGAGGTCGATCTCGACATTGCCGAATTCATCACTTACCGAAAGCTCATAGAGAACATTTGGTTGTAACGGAACACGTTCGCCGAGCGGTTCCAGCCAGACCTGCTGCAGCTTCGCTGTCTTGTTCTGCAGACGCACAAGTTGTGGAGTAACCGTCGTAGCCATGAATTGTTTTTGTTAGCCGATTGAAACGAACAGCTTAACTGCGTGCCTCATCAGTTCCACGCGGCCAGCGGCACTTGGATTCTCGGGCATCAGTTTCTCAACCGCTTCGTAAGCTACCGCCCAATCCTCCGCTTGCTGCTTGGTTAGGCCGATTGCTTCAAGTTCCTCTCGCGTTAGTGTCGCGATCCGCTGGCGGGCATCATCGTTGCCGCGACCCCACCGCATCCGTGTACCGAACTGTGATAACGATATACCGGCAGGCAAGCTCCTCCGCATCAACTCGGCAACTTCAACCATCGACCGTGGTGTTGAAGTTGCCATGAATTAATGCCTCCCATCACACCCGCCGCTTCTCCAATTGCATGTTGAGGCCGAGGCCGCGAATTTCGTTGGTGAGCACGTCGAAGCTGGCCGGGGTGCCGGCTTCCAGCGTGTTCTCGCCTTTGACCATCGACTCGTAAATCTTGGTGCGACCTTCGACGTCGTCGCTCTTGACCGTCAGCAGTTCTTGCAAGATGTACGCCGCCCCGTAGGCTTCGAGGGCCCAGACTTCCATTTCGCCGAACCGCTGCCCACCAAACCGCGCCTTGCCGCCCAACGGCTGCTGCGTGATCAGTGAATACGGGCCGGTGCTGCGAGCATGCACCTTGTCGTCGACCAGGTGGTGCAGCTTGAGCATGTAGATGTACCCGACGGTGGTTTGTTGCTCGAGGGCCTCGCCGGTGCGGCCATCGTACAGTTGCGTCTTGCCGGTGGTCGGCAATCCCGCCTCCTTCAGGCACTCATGGATCGTCTCTTCCGTGGCGCCGTTGAATACCGGCGTAATGGCCTGGAAGCCGAGCTTCGCCCCGGCCCACCCGAGGTGGGTTTCAAGAATCTGACCCACGTTCATGCGGCTCGGCACGCCCAACGGGTTGAGCATGATCTGCAATCGGGTGCCGTCGGCCAGGAACGGCATGTCCTCGACCGGCAGAATCTTGGCGATCACGCCCTTGTTGCCGTGCCGGCCGGCCATCTTATCGCCGACGCTGATGACGCGCTTGGCCGCCACGTAGACCTTTACCATCTGCAAGACGCCGCTGCGCAGCTCATCGCCGCGCTTCATGCTGTTGAGCTTGCGGTCGCGATCGTCCATGGCCGCTTCGACCGCCGGCCAATGGGTCTTGTACAGCTTTTCCACGTCGGCCTTGCGCTGCGGGCTGCGGATGTCGAGCTTCTCGAAGATGTTCTTGAAGCGCGAGGCCGCCTCGACGATGAACTTGTGCTCCTGGCCATGAACCAGTTGCGTGCCGTCCTCATCGGTCAGCGGGCGCTGCAAGATCGCTTCGATCTCCTCGACCATCTTGCCGAACGCCTCGGCAATCTTGGCGTTCCCTTCGGTTTCGGCATCCTTGAGCGCCTTCTCGAAGGCTTTGCGCTCGTCGTCGCTCAGGCTCAGCCGGCGCGAGAACTTCTGCGTGTGGATCACGATCCCTTCGACGCCCGACGGGACTTCCAATGAATCGTTCTTTACGTCCTCGCCCGCCCGGCCGAAGATCGCGTGCAGCAGCTTCTCTTCGGGAGTCAGTTCGGTCTTGCTCTTGGGAGAAACCTTGCCGACGAGAATGTCACCCGGGCGAACAAACGTGCCAACTCGGATGATGCCACTCTCGTCGAGATTCCGCAGCGCCTTCTCGCTGACGTTCGGGATGTCGCGGGTGAACTCCTCGCGGCCCAGCTTCGTTTCGCGGATTTCGATGTCGAACTCTTCGATGTGGATCGACGTGTACGTGTCGTTCTGCACCAGCTCTTCGCTGATGATGATCGCGTCCTCGAAGTTGAACCCGTCCCAGGCCATGAACCCGACCAGCACGTTGCGCCCCAGGGCCAATTCGCCTTTGTAGGTGGCGGCACCGTCGGCGATCACCTGGCCTTTCTCGACTTTCTGGCCCAGCTCGACGATGGGCCGCTGGTTCTGGCAGGTGCGCTCGTTGAGGCCGACGTACTTGCGCAGCGGGTACACGTCTTCGCCGATCTCGATGCGTTCAGCGTCGACGTACGTGATGGTTCCCTTCTTGCGCGCCCGAACCAACATGCCCGAGTTCTGCGCGACGCTTCGCTCCATACCAGTCGCGACGATCGGCGGCTCGGTCACGAGCAGCGGCACCGCCTGGCGCTGCATGTTCGAACCCATCAGCGCGCGGTTGGCGTCGTCGTGTTCGAGGAAGGGGATGAGTCCCGCACTGACGCCGACCATCTGGCTCGGTGCCACGTCCATGTATTCGATCTTGTCGGCGGGCACGAGCTCGAAATCGGCGCGGTGGCGGGCGATCAGGTTGTCGCCAACGAGCTTGCCATTTTCGGTTTTGGTGTCGGCCGGGGCCAGAAAAGCTTCGCTTTCCTGGTCGGCGCGCAGCCACTCGACATGTTCGCCCATCTTCCCCTTGGTGACCTTACGGTACGGCGTCACGAGGAAGCCGTACTCGTCGACGCCGGCGAAGATGGCGAGGCTCGAAATCAGGCCGATGTTCGTGCCTTCCGGCGTTTCGATCGGGCAGATGCGGCCGTAGTGCGAGATATGCACGTCGCGCACTTCGAACCCGGCGCGCTTGCGGTTGAGACCACCGGGGCCGAGCGCCGACAGGCGGCGCTCGTGTGTGAGCATCGATAGGGGATTGGTCTGGTCGACGACCTGCGACAGCTCGCCGCGGCCGAAGAAGTACTCGATCGCCGCCGAGATGCTCTTGGGATTGATCAGGCTGCGAGGCGTCATGTCCTCGGCATCCTTGAGGCTCATCCGCTCCTGCACGGTGCGGCGGAGCTTGAGAAACCCTTTGCGCAGTTCATCGCACGCCAGCTCGTCGATCGTGCGCAGCCGGCGGTTGCCCAGGTGGTCGATATCGTCGACCTCGGCCTTGGGATCGTCGGCACGCAGTTTCAGCAGGTACTTGATCGCGGCGACCAGGTCCTCGGGCCGGAGCGTCATCTCGGTCTCGGGAATGTTCAGGCCGAGCTTGCGATTGATGCGGAAGCGGCCGACCTTGCCCAGCCGGTAGCGGTTGGTGTCGTAGAACTTTTCGTGGAACAGCGAGCGGGCCTTCTCCAACTGCGGCGGGTTACCCGGGCGCAGCCGCTGATAAATCTTCAGCAGGGCTTCTTCGTGGCTGGCGGTGGCGTCTTCCTGCAACGTGTTGAACAGCAACGGATCCTTGAGGTCCGTCATCACCTCGACGTGCGTGAGCCCGGAGGTGCAGATCGTCTCGGCGACGTTCTTAGTGATGCGCTGCCCCGACTCGACGATGATCTCGCCCGCCCGGTCGCTGCTGGCCGGGTAAACGATGTCGGTGACGGCGATCTTGCCTTCGATCTTGGCGACGCTACGGCCGTCGACGACCTTTTCATCGTGCGTTTCGAAGAAGCAGCGCAGCAGGTCGGCGCTCTGCGTGTACTTCGGGTCCATGGCCCGCAGCAGCGTGAGGGCCGAGAACTTGCCGCTTTGGTCGATGCGCACCGTGAGCACTTCCTTCTTGCTCACGTTCAGCTCGATCCAGCTTCCGCGCTCGGGGATGATGCGGCAGTTGTGCAGCTTGCGTTCGCCGGCCTCCATTTCGCTGACGAAATCGACGCCCGGCGAACGGTGCAACTGGCTCACCACGACGCGTTCGGCGCCGTTGATGATGAACTCGCCACCGCCGAGCATGATTGGCATGTCGCCCAGGTACACCTCTTCCTCGATTGGCTGCTCCTTGGTGAGTTGCAGCCATACGCGGAACGGCCGGCCGTAAGTGAGCCGCAACTGGCGGCACTCATCGGGCTCGTAGCGGGGCTTGCCCAACTCGTAGCGCAGATACTTCAGTTGCAGCGTCTTGTCGTAGCTCTCGATCGGAAAGATTTCGCGCAGCACCCCCTCGATTCCTTGGTCCTTGCGCTTGTCCGGCGGCGTGTCGAGCTGCAGGAACGCTTCGTAGCTGCGAGTTTGGATGTCGGTGAGGCTGGGGATATGCTCTTGATCGCTCGGCGCGCCGAAGCGACGGACTTCTTTCGGCTGGAGACGACGCTGTGCCGTTGTGGCCATGAGGGGATCGCACTCCTAAAGGCAAGGGAGCCGGTGAACGCAGGGCGCGAGCGCATCGAGCGCGCAGCACCGAATGGGACGCGGGGGCCGACCAGCGCTCGAACCGGTTACGTGAGTCAAACGATTTCCTGCGGGTTCAGCCCATGGACTCATCGTCCGTGGGCTTCGAGGCGCCTTGCGGCGCGCTACTTGATCGAAACCGTGGCGCCTGCTTCTTCGAGTTCCTTCTTGAGCTTGTCGGCGTCGGCCTTCGACAGGCCTTCCTTCACCTTGCTCGGGACACCTTCGACCAGGTCCTTGGCTTCCTTCAGACCCAGCCCCGTCGCAGCGCGAACGACCTTGATCACGCCGATCTTCTTGTCGCCGAAGCCTTCCAGCACGACGTCGAACTCGGTCTTCTCCTCAACAGGCGCCGCAGCAGCTCCGCCGCCAGCACCGCCCATCGGACCGGCCATCATCACCGCTCCGCCGGCGGCCGGCTTGATGCCGTGGACATTTTCGAGGTAATCGCTGAGTTCCTTGGCCTGCTTCAAGGTGAGTTCGACGATCTTGTCGCCGAGCGTCTTGGTGTCGGCCGTGTACTCCATGGTCGCTGCTTCACTCATGATTCGGTCCGGTCCTTTCTAACGAGATTGAGGATTCGTTTGTATGTCGATGGTCACGCCGGCGCCACTTCGGCGGCCGGTGCATCTTTTTCTTCGCTCTTCTGCTTGATCTGGCTGGCCAAGGCTCCGCCGGCGCTCGTCAACTGGCTGGCGAGCTTCGCTCCTGGCGACAGGATTTGGCCGAGGAGCAGGCTCAACTGCTCTTCGCGGCTGGGCCACTTGCTGACCTCTTTCACCTGCTGTGCGCTGAGCCGGGCGCCGTCCATCACGCCGCCGCGCGGCGCGAAGGGGGCCATATCCTTCTTGTCGGCCAGCTTGGCCACCACCTTGGCCAACGAAACGATGTCGGTCGAGCCCCACATGCAGGCCAGCGAACCTTCCATCTGCTCGAATGCCGCGGCCAGGGGAGTTCCCTCGACTGCCCGGCGGGCCAAGCTGTTCTTTACCACCAGCAACTGGATGTTCTGGCTGCGCAGCTCCTTGCGGAGCTGATACGTTTTATTCGCATCGAGTCCGGCAACGCTGACGACCAGCATGTCGTTGACGCCCGCCCAGCGCTTCCGCAGGTCGTCGGTAATCATGTTCTTGACGTATTTGCTCATGACGCGTGTCGGGAGTCAGGATTGGGGATTCAGTTACGCGGCAATCTTCACGCTGGGGCTCATCGTGGCACTCACGGCAATCCCCTTCACGTAATGGCCTTTGACGCTGTGCGGCTTGATATGGTGAATGTGCTGGATGAAGGCGTTGATGTTCTCGATCAGCTTCTCGGGCGAGAAGCTGATTTTGCCAACCACGGCGTGGACGTTGCCCCCGGCGTCGTTACGGAACTCGACCTTGCCCGCCTTGTACTCCTTGACGGTCTTGGCGACCTCGGGCGTGACCGTGCCGGCGCGGGGTGACGGCATCAGGCCGCGGGGACCGAGCACCTTTCCCAACGGACCGACCAAACCCATCATATCGGGCGCGGCAATGCAGACGTCGAACTCGGTCCAGCCGTCCTTGATCTTCTTGGCCAGCTCTTCGGCGCCCACTTCGTCGGCACCGGCTTCCTTGGCCGTGTTGGCCATGTCGCCCTTGGCGAACACGACGACCCGCAAGCTCTTGCCAATGCCGTTGGGCAGCACGAGCGAGCCGCGAACCAACTGATCGGCCTGCTTGGGGTCAATGCCCAGGCGCATGACGATCTCCACCGACTGGTCGAACTTCGTCGGCGCGAACTGCTTGAGCATCGCCACCGCCTGCTCGACCGAAACCGGGTCTTCGCTGGGGCGCTTGGCCAGCGAGGCCTTCATCCGTTTGGTGAATGTTGTCATGATTGTGATCGCGTCCGATTTACCCTTCGACGGTGATTCCCATGCTGCGGGCGGTCCCTTCGACCATGCGCTTGGCATGTTCGATGTCCCGTGCGTTCAGGTCGGCCTGCTTCAGCTTGACGATCTCCTCGACCTGGGCGCTGGTGACCTTGCCGACCTTTTCCTTGTTCGGAACGCCCGAGCCCTTGGCGATGCTCGCGGCCTTCTTCAACAGCGCCGCGGCGGGCGGGCTCTTGGTGACGAACTCGAACGAGCGGTCGTTGTAGACCGTTACGACGACCGGGATCGGCATGCCGCCCGCCTCGCGTGTTTTTTCGTTGAACTGCATCACGAACTGGCCGAGGTTCACGCCGTACCGCCCCAGCGCGGTGCCGACCGGCGGCGCCGGGGTCGCCTGTCCGCCGGGAACCTGGAACTTCACTTGTGCGACGAGTTGCTTTGCCATGGATCGCTTGTTGTTGTGTTTGCGTCGATAGCCCCCGGCGGCTCGCCGAGGGCTAAAGAGGGTCCGTTAAACTGCTTCGATCTGCCAATATTCGAGCTCGACCGGCGTGCTGCGGCCGAAGATGTTGATCATCACCGTGACCCGGCCGTTGGTCTGGTCGATCGCTTCGACGTCTCCTTCGAAGTTCTCGAACGTCCCTTCGGTGATCTTCACGCGGTCCCCCTTGTTGAAGTTGATCTTCAACTTGGGCGCCTCGTCGGTCTTCTCTTCTTGCTTGGTGACGATCTTCGCCACTTCGCTGGCCGAGAGGCGTTGCGGCTTGCCGCTGGGGCCGGTGAAATCGCCGATGCCGTGCGTGTCGCGGACCAAGTACCAGGTGTCGTCGTTCAGTTCCATGTGCACGACGATATAGCCGGGATACAGCTTGCGGCGGACGACGCGCTTCTTGCCGTTCTTGAACTCGGTGACCATTTCGACCGGCACGATGATCTCGCCGAAGTAGTCGCGTAGGCCGGCGATGCCGATCTTCCGTTCCAGGGCATCGCGGATCGAATCTTCACGGTTGCTCTGCACCTTGAGGATGAACCATTCGCGGTTGCCGGTCGGACCGACGGGAGTGTCGATCAGCTCCAACGGGCCTTTTTCTGGCGGTTCGGGGACTGGCGCGGCGTCGACGGCAGCTTGCGGCGCCGCGTCGTCGGGCGGCAGCGGCGCAGTGCCTTCCATCGTGGGCGGCGCTACGGGCTCTTCATGGTGCGCTGTCGCCACCGACGGAGGCGCAGACTCACCCACGCCGGGCACGTGCTCGGCCATCGGATGCTCGTTGGACTGATCTATTTGCTCGGTCACGCCAAAATGCTCCCGCGACAAATCGCCTGCCGCGATTCAGCCGCCGATCACTTTCAAAAAACTCGGCCCCAGCACGAATTGCCAAATCAGGTCGTAGGCAAACAGCACGATCGCCAGGCCGAAGATCGTGACAATCACCACCACCGAGCTGCGGAACAGCTCGCTGCGCGTCGGCCACGAAACCTTGTTCATTTCTGCTTCGACGCTGATTAAGAAGTCGGCAAAGCGCGGCAGGTTCACCACGCGGAACGCGATCCAGCAACCCACGGCAGCCACCGCGGCGGCCGTGCCGAACGCGGCGGCAAGACCCATCTGGTTTCGCAGGAAGCCGTACAGCGACCACGAGCCGAACAACACTCCCACCGCCATCGCGCCGAACGTCACCTGGCGCGTAATGCGCCCCTGGCTGCGCTTATAGAACCCGGCATGCAACATCTCAGGAATGAGCGCAGCACCTCCGGGCTTGGCGACGCGCTGTGCCTGAGATGGTTCACGTTTGTCGATCGCAGTCATCTTGGTTTGCCGGCGGTTAAGACCAGCTTCCGGGGCCATGCGTCCTGTCAGGCCTCAAACGTTTTCGTTCCCGCTATCCTTCTCAATCCGTTGCCACACAGTAAATGGCAGGGGCGGAGGGAATCGAACCCCCAACCTGCCGCTTTGGAGACGGCTGCTCTGCCAATTGAGCTACACCCCTGTGTGTTCGCCAACGGCGAGCGGGGGCAGTCATGGCCCCGCTCGCCTTTTCGGTTTACTCAATAATCTTCGTAACGACTCCCGACCCAACAGTCTTGCCACCTTCGCGGATGGCGAAGCGGACGCCGTCGTCCATGGCGATCGGGCTGATCAGCTCGATCGACAGCTTGGCGTTGTCGCCGGGCATGCACATTTCGGCATCGCCCATCAGGTTCGCACTGCCGGTGACGTCGGTCGTGCGGAAGTAGAACTGCGGACGGTAGCCGCTGAAGAACGGCGTGTGCCGACCACCTTCCTCCTTGCTCAACACGTACACCTCGGCCTCGAACTTGGTGTGCGGCGTGATGCTGCCGGGTTTGGCCAACACCTGGCCACGCTCGACGTCCTCACGCTTCAAACCGCGCAGCAGGCACCCGACATTGTCGCCGGCCTGACCCTGGTCGAGCGACTTGTTGAACATCTCGACGCCGGTCACGGTGGTCTTGCGCGGCTCCTTAGTCAGGCCAATGATCGCAATTTCGTCGCCGACCTTGCAAATGCCGCGCTCGATACGGCCGGTGGCCACGGTGCCACGGCCTTCGATGCTGAACACGTCTTCGACGGCCATCAGGAACGGCTTGTCGACTTCGCGGACCGGTTCCGGAATGTAGCTGTCGATGGCGTCCATCAGCTCGCCGATGCACTTGTTGGCGGCCGGGTCCTTCGGGTTATCCAGCGCCGGCTTCGCGGCACCGCGAATGATCGGAATCTCGTCGCCGGGGAAGCCGTAGTGCGTGAGCAGCTCGCGCAGCTCGAGCTCGACGAGCTCCAGCAACTCTTCGTCGTCGACCAGGTCGACCTTGTTCAGGAACACGACCAGCGCCGGCACACCGACCTGGCGGGCCAGCAGGATGTGCTCGCGGGTTTGCGGCATCGGGCCGTCGGCAGCCGACACGACCAGGATCGCGCCGTCCATCTGCGCGGCACCGGTGATCATGTTCTTGATGAAGTCGGCGTGACCCGGACAGTCGATGTGGGCGTAGTGCCGCTTCGGCGTCTCGTATTCGACGTGGCTGACGGCAATCGTGACGGTCTTGGTTTCATCGCGCACCGTGCCACCCTTGGCGATATCGGCGTACGACTTGGTTTGAGCCAAGCCCTTGGCGGCCTGCACGGCGAGAATGGCGGCCGTGGTGGTCGTCTTACCGTGATCGATGTGCCCGATGGTGCCGACGTTGACGTGCGGCTTGGTCCGTTCAAATGTTACCTTCGCCATTATCTCTCCCTACTTGTGAAGCTGACGACCCTGAATCGTTGGATTGATGTTGATGTTACAAAGCGACGCGTACCACACCCGAAAAGCTGCTGATGGGACTTGAACCCATGACCTCGTCCTTACCAAGGACGCGCTCTACCAACTGAGCTACAGCAGCGCGGTAGTCAGTTGTCACTAGTCCGTTGTTCTCTGTTCCTTGTTCGACCTTCACTCGCAACTGACCACGGACAACTGACCACTGACCAATGAGCGGGTGAAGGGAATCGAACCCTCGTCTTCAGCTTGGAAGGCTATTGCTCTACCATTGAGCTACACCCGCAGCGAGCAAATGACGCATGACGAAATTCGAATGACCAAGGATCAATTCGCCACGGCTCAGTCGTCATTCGCGCTTCGTCATTCGTCATTTCCATTACTGGGGGGTACAGGATTCGAACCTGTGAAGGCATAGCCATCAGATTTACAGTCTGACCCCTTTGACCGCTCGGGAAACCCCCCGATTCTCGACCATTTCCTTGGACACCATCGGACCAGGGGCCTGCGCCGATCCGTAGCTCGATTGACCTTCCGTCCGCACGCCGCGAAGAGCTAGCGGAGGGACTTGAACCCACAACCTGCTGATTACAAATCAGCTGCTCTGCCAGTTGAGCTACGCTAGCCCACCAGGACCGCCACGAAAACCACTAAATATAGCAATGGTCGCGCGGCATGCAAGACGGAGGGAGAAAAGAAAGTCAGAAGGATGAAGTCAGAATGCAGAAGTACGAAAAACCGTTGGCTCCGGCACTTCTGCATTCATCCTTCTGACTTCCGCGTTTCTTACAGGCCTGGCACGTCGATCCGCTCTTCCTCGGCGGCTTTGCGCAGCTTGCTCAAAGCTCGGGCTTCGATCTGGCGTACACGCTCCTTGGTGACCCCCATTTCGGCCCCTACTTCCTTGAGCGTCAGCGGCTCGCGGCCATGCGCCAGGCCAAACCGGCGGATGATGATCTTCTGCTCCCGGTCGTCGAGCCGTTCGAGAATCTTGCCGATCTGCTCCTCGCGGTGCATCTGGGCGACCTCCTGCTCGTACTGATCGCTACGCTCGTCCTCGGTCGCGCTGAACATCTCGTCGGTGCTGGTGCGGAACCGATCGCGCCGCCGCAGTTCGTCGGGGATGGTGCGGGCAAAGTTCTTCATGATCGCCCAGCTAGCATAGGTGCTGAACTTGTTGCCGCGGCTGAAATCGAACTTCTCGACTGCGCGGATCAGCGACATGTTGCCGTCGCTGACCAGCTCGAAGAAGTTGTCGACCGGGCCGACGTGCCGCTTGGCAATCGATACCACCAAGCGCAGATTGGCGCGGATGATCTGGTTCTTCATCTGCACCGCCTCTTCGTACAGGCGCTCGATCTGATCCATCTCGCTGTTGCGGGCGCGGGTCGGGTCGAGCCGCTCGCGCAGCTTTGCCGCCTTGTACTTGAGGTAGTTGAACTTTCGGAAATAGTACACCTCATCTTCGCGCGTCAGCAGCGGCACCTCGTACAAGCTCGCGAGGTACGGCGGCAAGCCGGACGGCGCACGCGTCTTCTTCGCGAGCGCGGCAACCGGCGCCGGCGTGAGGATCTTGGCGTCGGCATCGGCACGGGCGAACGAATCGTGCATCATGTAATCGAGCGGCAACTCGAGGATGCGCTCGGCGCGCATCTCGTTGATCACCCGATAAATGCTCGTCTTGGTGCGGCAATACCGCTTCGCCAGCGCGTCGACCGAAACGCCACGCCGATACAACTGGTAGATTTTCTTCCGCGCAGCCAGCGTCAACGGCCCGCTGCTCTCGGGGAAGATCGCCAGGTCGGGATGCTCGACATCGAATGCTTTGATGGTGTAGCGCACGGTTTCCACACTCCTTCCCATACGCTGCGAAATGCGGCGCGTGATCTCGGCGGGGCAGCCGCCGGCGCGTCCCAGTCGCCGCGCACTCTCGATGATCTCACCCTTCTCGTCGTCGGTAAGCTGGCTGAACCGGCTGCCGCGGCTCACGCGGTCCTCGTTCGAGGACACGAACCGATCGACCGAGCTTTGCAGGAACCCGACGCGTTTACGGCCGTCGAACACGAACCGCCGGCTCACGAGCCCTTGCTGCCGCCAGCGCGAAACGGTCTTCGTCGAGACGTTGTACTGCTTGCTCACGTCCTCGACGGTCAGCACGCGCTCGCCTGCCGCCTCGGCAGGCAATTCGGCCGCGGCCGACACATCCTCAACAAACAACCGGAGATCGTGTGCCGCTTCGCCGCCGGTGAGCTTGATGCTGGCAAACGACTCGGGGCGGTAGTCAGTCACCCGATAGCACAGGAACTCGTAGGTGTACGTACGCTTCGGGTCGAGCTCGGCAATCAGCCGCTCGGCACGATTGGCCTGCTCGATCTTCTTTTCACGGGGCGCAAAGCGGACCTGCTGGTCGCGTAACTGCCGCAGGACCGGGGTTTGATAGTCGGTATGCATCGCTAGAAGTCCCTCCCTGGTCGGCAAAAGCTTGTCCTTTCAGGCTTTTCCGACCCCGCCGTCAATCCGTTGGGCGTGCATCCGGTGCAAATCCTGCGGCTCAGGATTGCCCGAATCTACTGCACAGCGTCGT
This sequence comes from Pirellulales bacterium, assembly GCA_036272935.1. Taxonomy (GTDB): domain Bacteria; phylum Planctomycetota; class Planctomycetia; order Pirellulales; family PNKZ01; genus DATAXP01. The sequence goes on from DATAXP010000074.1 coordinate 27,227, forward strand.
TACTGCACAGGGTCACGTTGGCAATCAGACGGCACGAAAACACCACAATCTTGTTGAGCTATCACTCCTACGCAGCCGGTGGTATTCGGTTCACTAGTGGCGATCCGATCTTGCGGCTTTTTTCGCGCCCGGCATTAACCCCCCTCTCGGGTGAATGCCGGAATGGCCGCCCCGCCTTGCCGCGCCGCATTGGACAGCATCTTCTGTACCTAATAAGGACACCGAAAACGTCGTCTGGTTTTCAAGGAATTTCAGATTCAACCTTCCCCATCCCGATGAACGATAGGTTGCCCCCGATTGCGCCCTCGACGGGCCACTGTGGCGCCAGCTGGTTGAGCCGTTACGGAGAACCATGTGACATCCCGACTCAATTATGTACTAAAAGTTCTTGCGGCGATGGCACTTGCGTCGCCGTTTTCTTCGATTTATGCACGGGCTGCACAGCCGGTCGACCTGCGACCAAGGGCTGCGGCTGGCACGACCAGCGTCGAGGCCCTGCTTGAAGTCGGCGGCGATCTGAAAATTGAGGAAAAAGGGAAGCAGCGATCCCTGCCCGTGGCGGTGATCGGCAAGTTCAAGTACCTCGAACATCGCCTGAACGCCCCAGGCACCCCGCCAAGGTCGTTGCGGCTGTACGACATGGCCGAGGCGTCGATCAAGCTCGACAACAGCACGGCGAATCCGGTTCTACGCGAGCCGTTGCGCCTGGTTGCAGTGCGGACGGACGACGAGACGCCGTTTATGTTCAGCCCGCAAGGGACACTGACGCGCGAGGAGCTCGAGCTGATCGATCTGCCGGTGAACACCCTGCTCGTCGATCGGCTGCTGCCCGAGAAGCCGGTCGCGGTGGGCGACACCTGGCAGAATCCCGAGTCGCTGCTGGCCGGTCTGCTTGGGTTCGACCTTGTCAGCCAGTCGACCGCCACAAGCGTAATCACGCAGATCGATCACGATGCGGCGCGGATCGAAATGTCGGGCTCGGTGCAGGGGGCCATCTGCGGTGTGACCACGACGATGGAAGTGAAGGGCCGTTACAAGTTCAGCCTGGCAGAGCGCCGCATCACGTGGCTGGCGTTGTTGATCGAGGAAAAGCGTTCGATCGGCCCCGCCGGTCCCGGAGCCGATGTCGTCGTGCGGTTTCAGTTCACCGTGAAGCCAGGCCAGCCGCGACCCGAGTTCGACGACGACGCGCTCCGCCGGGTGGTCATGGGCGAAAGCACCGGACTTGATGACCTGGAGTACACGACCTCCGACGGTGAAATGAAGTTCGTCCATGAACGGCGCTGGCGCACCTTGCACGCCGGCTCCGAAGCGATTGCCATGCGCCTGGTGGATCGCGGCGACCTCGTCGCCCAGTGCAACATCTCGCGGCTGCCAAAGGTGACGATGAACCAGTTGCCGACGCTCGCTCGCTTTCAGGAAGATGTGCGCCGCTCGCTAGACAAGAGCTTCGGTCAATTCGTTCAGGCAACTGAGTTGACCACCCCGCAAGGTTTCCGGCTTTTGCGCGTCGTGGTGCAGGGGACGGCCGCCGAGTTGCCCATCCAATGGCACTACTATCACCTGGCCGATGGCGACGGCCACCAGGCGGTGTGCGCCTTCACGCTCGAAGAGCAGTACGTCCAGCGGTTCGGCACGCTCGATCGCGATCTGGTCGAGTCGATCCGGTTCATGGATTCGGCCTCGACCGCTTCGCTGGCAACGCCGGCGAAATAAAGCGACAATGCGGCGATCATGATTCGCCGCACGCTGATCGATGGCCGTGGTCAAGAACATTGGCTGCTGATCGATCAGATTGAGCACGCGCGCCTGGCTGGCGAAATCGCCCGCGTGTGGGGCGCCGAGCCGTTCGCGCCGCCGTGGCCCCGCGATGAATTGATCGCCGCCGTCTTTCATCACGACGATGGTTGGGCGGCGTGGGACGCGCGGCCGGGCATCGACCCCAGCAACGGCCAGCCGCGCGAGTTCACCGAAATGCCGATTGCCGAGTCGCTGGTGATCTGGACGAAGTCGATCGCAGCGGGAGAGTCGATCGGTCCGCTTGCCGCCTGGGTGGTGAGCAACCACTTCTGCGCCTTGCTGCGCAGAACCAATGCCTGGCAGGCGACTAGCATTCCGCCGTCGCCCGAGGCAGGCACATTTCTCAGCGAGCAACAGGCGCTCCAAGCCAACTGGCTGGAAGCGTGGCAGCGCAGCGATCGCGCGCAGAACACACCCGCGGCCGCTGAAAGAGCACTTGAGTACTTGCAGTTTTTCGATGCCCTGAGCTTGTGGCTGTGTTGTGGCAAACGGAAAGAAGAGTCGGCTTCGGCGCCCGGTGGAACGCGGTTCCGCGCCGGACTGTCCGTCGACCCGGCACGCTCGATTCAAGCAATGGCGACCATTTCGCCGTGGCCGTTGACCGTCGAAGAACTGCCGCTAACGGTCGACGCCCGAACGGCTGCCGTGCGGAAGTACGCGAGCCGCGAAGAGTTAGCAGCCGCTCCGGGCGAGCGATTAACGCTCGAGTGGCGATTTTGCCCGGGGGTCATCGACGGCGACCCAGCCCGAAAATAGCAGTCGGCGAAGCTGCTGGACTCGCTGCTGGACGGCGGTGCTTGCAGGTGCGAGAATGCCGGCCCCCGACGATCCGCGAGGCCTGCACGTGTCCCAGGCGGCATGCACGATTGCCATGGCACCCAACAGCAAATGGATTGAGGCGATATCGCCTGACGAAACTCTTTCGGACGCCGCGCGGCGCGTCGTGAAGTGGCGGCTGCTGCGCGTCCGCGACGGACTGCGCGATGCGGTCCGCGGCAAACATTCCGACGCCGAAGTGATCCACCAATTGCGCGTGTCGACGCGCCGCGCCGCGGCCACCATGGATTCGTTCGATGAGCTGTTGCCAGGCAAGCGCTCGGCGTGGATGAGGACCCGGTTGAAGCGCGTTCGCAAAGCGACGAACGACGCGCGCGACTTCGACGTGCTTGCCGAGCGACTCACTGCCCGTGCCGAAAGTGACGCCAGCGGTTGGTCGACCCTGCTCGAGCGGGTCAGCGCTCTCCGCCGCGAAGCGCAGGCGCCGTTGGTCGAGATCTGCGAGCATCTCGAGCGCGGCCATTTCAAGCGCCGAGTCAGGCGCCTGGCGCGCCGCATTCGCTGGTCGGACGATGGTGGCCCTGAGCCGACCTTCGCCGACTCGGCAGTCGAGAAAGTGCTCGCCGCCGCGGAGCCGCTGTTCGCGACGCCCACCAGCGCGCTGGCCGACGTCGGCCAACTGCACGCCTTCCGCATTCTGGCCAAGCGGCTGCGCTACGCGATGGAGATTTTTGTGATGGCGTTCGAGCCGCGCTTTCGCGACGAGCTTTACCCGCTGGTCGAATCGTTGCAGGAGCGGCTCGGCGACATCAACGATCACGCCACGGCCGTCGAGCGGCTCGATGCCTGGCTGCTCGAATGGGACGATGCCGAGTTGCGCGGGCCGCTGACTGAATTGCTCGAGGAGGAGCGTCTGGCACTGCGCAATTGCCGCGCCCAGTTCGACGATTGGTGGACCGCCGAGCGATCGGCCGATTGGCGCCGCCGGTTCGACGAGGTGCTGGCCCATCCGCAGGTCGAGCGCGTGGCGTAAGAGCGCGTCGCAAGCGACGCGGCTAACGTTACTTCGTGGCCGCGACTGCTCGCTGAAAGCGCCCGCCGCTCTCGTACCATCCTTGCCGCGTGAAACGGCACCAGCTCACGTCGACCAGAAAGCCCAGCGACAATCTCTCGCCGGTCTCGATCGACGCGATTACCCAGCGGTAGGGCAGCGGCTCGTTGTGGAAAAAGCCGATGCCCGATTCGGAGATGTGCTTCCCCGCAGCGGTCACGGTCGGCCCGATGGGGTTGAACGTTTCCAACTCGACCGGCGTCAGCAGCAGCAAGCGCGGAAAGGGGAACCGCTGATCGCGCCGCCGCTCGACGCTCGCGATTTGCGGATACATGCCCGCCAACAAAGCCCACACCTGTCCGCGCACTTCCTCGTTCGCCGGAGGTGCGAAGTCCAATCCGCCAAAGAAAAACGGCGTCACCGCTGCGGGCATGCGAGTGCCTCGGTTGAACTGACGAGCGTACTACATGCCCCGAATGCGATCCTCTGCCGCGCGAACGCACAGCTCACGTGGCCGAACGGCCACAACAGGTATCTACCCCGGAATCGACCGAGGGTCAAATCGGCGCCATGGGAACATTACTTAGAGGGTATGTGGTTCATGGTGTAATACGCCGCGGCGTGCACAAGCGGCTTCCCGCCGGCTGAACGTACGCCATCGAGATGCAATTCGTGAACATGGCCGAGTTGCAATTCGTCGACATGCAGCCGGACGCTCTTGCCGTCGCTGCCGACCACCGCTTTCGTGATTTCGGGCGTGGTCGCGTCGACCTCGGGGCTGCCGTAGGTCTTTTGATAGATGTACGTGTATGTCTTCAGATCGTACGAGTCGGTATCGCTCGCCGTCTTCGGATCGACCGCCTCGGTGAACATTAGCTCGAAGCCGTCGTGCCGCGCGTGCATCTCGAGCACCTCGAATGGCTGCGTGCCGGTCCAGATCATACGCTCCAAGGCGAACGATTCACGCCCCCGTGAACCCCAGCCGCGGTTCGTGCCGTAGACCAGCAGCGAACCATCGGGTGCGAACAACAGCGACAGATTCCCCGAGCTGAAGCCTTCGCGGAGCATGAAGCACGCCCCTTGGTAGCGGCCGTCCACTTTCTCCAGAAACACGCGCATCACCGTGCTGTGCGACTGATCGGCCACAAACATCTGCTTCTCGAACGGACCGAACTTGCCGCCCGTCAGGTCGCATTCGATGCCGGCGGCCGACTGGCCCATCTTTGGATACGGGAACAGCACCGGCGGCGGCATCAGTTCAGGAATCTTTTCGGCTTCGCTGTGCATGCGGCTGCCGCTCTCGGGCTCTTTTGGAGCGGTTCCTTCTTCACACCAGCGGAGCGAATCGGGATGTCCCTGGAACGATCCGGGCGCCAAATGCTTTAGTGAGCAGACGCCATTCCAGGGGCCTTGGTTGTCGGTGTAAAACACATCCCCTTCGGCGTTGATCCCCATGCCTCCCGGCGAACGGATGCCGCCGCACACCGGCACCAGCTTGCCGTCGGCCGTGTAGCGCAGGCACCAGCCACGGTACTTCACCGGGCTGGAGAACGAGCCGGTAAGGCAAAGCGTTAGCCAGAGATCGCCGTTGCGATCGAAATGCGAGCCAAACGTGTACTCGTGGTAATCGCCGGTGATGCCCCAGCCATCGGCCACGGTCTCGAACGAATCGGCCACGCCGTCGTGATTCGTGTCGGCAACGCGCGTCAGTTCGCCGCGCTGAGCTGCGTACAGCACGCCATCTTTCTGCGCGAGCCCCAGAATCTCGTGCAACCCGCTGGCGAAGCGCGAGAAACGTACATCTTTCGGCGGATCAGACAGCACGTTTTCGACCAGGTAAATCTCCCCGCGCCGCGTGGCGACCGCCAGTCGTCCGTTGGGAAGCCACTCCATCGCCCCGGCTTCGAGCACGATGTCCTTCGGAATCGGGATTGTGACGATGCGGTAGTACTCTTGCTCCTCGGCATTCGCCGGCGGCGCCTCGAGCAGCGGCGCGGCGGCGGCAACCGTGCACCGCAGGCAGGCCAACGCCAAAACCAAGAGCCGCAAACTCGCATCGCAAACACAGAATCGCATTGGCATCACGCCCCTACCATTTGAAGATCTCGATGACCACGGCGTCGGGCCCGCCAACGCGCTCGTCCCAGAAGACGATCGGCACGATAAGTTCCTGATGTCCTTCGTTGGTTCGCACTTTCGCCCTGTCAGCTCCCGACAGGCGAATCTGCCAGGTGCGATCGATCAGATACCAGCCGTCGCCCTTCGGTTCGATGAGCTCACCTGCGGCGGCGCGCATCCACAAATTGCGAGGAGGCTTCTCTCCGGCGTGAAACACGATCTGCCGAACCAAAGAGGGATTATCACGATGTTCCTGGTCGATCACCGGTTGGATCGAGTCTTGGGCCGTGGTTCCAAACACCCGGTACTTCAACCACGGCTGTCGATTTGCCTGCAAGTAATAGCCAAGGAACTGGTAGTCGGGCGAACGCTCCGTCACCTCGGGCCAAGGTGCTGACGGCGAATCGAGCTTCGCAAACGCCACGCCTTCCGGTAGCGGTGTCACGCCATCGCCGAGCGGCGTGATGAACCCGCCGCCGCGGCCCGTCCAGTTCTTCGATGCATCAAGGAATTGCCCCTTCCAAACAGTAGCCAATCGCAGATGGTCGGCATCGAACGCGTAGTTCACGCGCGAAGGAAATCCGACGGCAATGCCTCGCGGTCCAACACCTTCGAGGAACCCGCGAAACACGATCGGCTCGGTCGTGGGGATCAGTTCGATCGGCTCACCGCCAACGCCGGCCGGAGGCGCCGCCTTGGTGCCGTCGAGCAGATACGTCCACACTGCCGAGATTTGCTTGTCGCTATCGCCTTCGAACACTTTGGGCAGGTAGCTTTTGCCTTCCTTGGGCCAGGCGGCGGGCATGCGCGTGCCGGGCCGGAATGCCAACGGTTCGCGCAGGTAGCGCAGGAACCAATCGCGCTGCAACCGGCGCGTCATCGTCGTCATGTCGATCGACTGAATCCCCTCGGCCTTGTACTTGTCGAACGTGTGGCATTTGACGCAGCCAAACGCCTTCGAGCCGACCAGAAACCGCCCCTGGTCTTTCACCCGGTAGCTCGGCTCGGTGAACTCCGACAACGCTTTCGCCTCGATCTTGTCGACCTCGGCCATCGCTTCGAGCACCGGCTTGACGTTCGCAATGCCGAACGCAGGCATGCGCGTGAGCATGTACGGCCGATCCTTGACACCCTTGTCGACCAGATTTCGCAGCCACGACATTTGCAGCTTCGCGCCCGCACCGGTCAGCGGGGGCGGCAGTCGTCCCTCGTCACCCATCTCCTTGATCGTGCTGGCGAAGTGATCGTTCCGCTGCGGCTCGACGCCGCCGACACCGTCGCGCGCGTGGCATGCCAGGCAGTTAAACGCCACGAGCCACGTCGATATTACCTCTTGCGGCGACGGTTTGCCGGCGCCGTGCGATGGTTCCTCTGCGAGCGCCGCTGCAATCGCCTCGCGCTGCCGATCGTCGAGCGCAAAGTTCGGGGACTTGCGGGGCTTCGCATTCAAGCAACCCTTGGTCGCGTCAAGCTCGGCCAGCTTGCGGCTTTTCAACGTCGAAGCGATTGGCTTCTCATCGTCACTCTCGCGCAGCGTGTGGCACGACGCACATCCCACACTGGCAAACAGCTCGCGGCCACGCGCGACCAGCCGATCCTCGGTCTTGAAACTGTCGACCGTCGGGGCCGGCTCGACATCCTCGGTGATCGATACCGATCCCGACACGTCTCGCCGCGGCAGCTTTTCGCTCTCGTACTCAACCTCGAGCACGCGGTCCCCTTCGACGTTGAAGTACACCAGATCAAACTCGTGCATCCCGCGATCGAGGATGGCCGTTCCCGACTTCGTCGTGCGCGAGTGTTCGCCGTCGTTTTCGACCACCTTCATATCGTCGATGTTCAGCCGGCTGCCGTCGTCGCTGGTCAGATAAAACGTGTACTCCGCCTTTTCGAGGATTCGCAGAAATCCCTTGAAGCGCAGGGCCATGTCGCTCGTGCGCCGCGCGACCGACAGATCGAAGCCGAGGCACTGGCCGTCAGACTTCGGCTTCTTGATATCGATGTTGCGGACACTCTCGAACGAGCCTTCGTAGTACGTGTAGCACAGATTGGGCGGCGCCCCTTGCGTCCCCTTGAGGAAAAAATGTCCCAGGTCGCGGGCATCTTGTTCGCTGAGATTCAGGTTCGGCATCCGTCCCGAGGGGCGCACCGCCAACGGATCGCGCAGGAACGACGTGAGGCTGGTGACCGTGTACTTCGCCCCGACATTGCCCAGCGGAATCGACGTCGCTAGCGGCACGGCCCTTTCGGCATCGCGCGAGCCGTGACAAGCCACGCAGCCGACTTGGTGATACAGCGTTTTCCCACGCTCCGAGCTGTCGGGGTCGGAGGCCTGATCGATCGGCTGCTTGTCTCCCGTGGCGACAAGAAAGTGTACCAATGCTTCGACCTGCTCCGTCCGCTCTTCCGGACGCAACGAGGCGAGGACGTTGGGCATCGTGGTTCCGGGCTTCACGTGGCGAGGATCGGTCAGGAAGGCGCGCAACCAATCGGCCTTCACCCGACTGCCGACATCGCTAAGCACTGGAGCGGTCTTGGGAACGATGCGGTTGGTCCACCGCGAGCTGGTGGCATGGCAACTCGTGCAGTTCAATTCACCAACCAGCAAACGGCCTCCGCGAATCAGTTCCTCCTGCCGATGTTCATCGGCCGGTTGCCGGCTGAATCGCTCGAAGCTGGCGACAATCGGATGCCACGGCGTGGCCTTGTTCGGCGCGACGGTCGCGTCGGCGCCTTCAGCACCCGCGGCCACGACGAAGGAAATCGTCAACAGCGAGACAATCGCCAGCGTTCGACAAATCATGGCGTGCATCGGGCGGTGCCGGAAACGATATGATGATTCGGACATCGAGAGTCGCAGTGGCACGAGGCCACCGCAGGCGGGAATTTGTACTGTAACTGCCGCGGCGCCGCCCCGCAATCAAGCCGCGCACGCGCGATCCAAGGAGCCAGAAGATGAATAGCGAACGACGCATCGCCACCGTGCGGCCAATTGCCGAAAAGGAAGCGACCGGCAAGGTGGCCGCGATCTTTGGCGACATCCAGCGAACGAAGAACATCGACTTCGTTCCGAACCTATAGCAACACGCCGAATGTCGGGCACCGGATTTGCTCGTTGGTCGCCCCGACGAGGTACACCTAATGTTGCGAGCGAACGAAGACCTGCACGGCAACGCACCAGACAAGTCGGACGTGGTGTTGCTGATCATCGACATGATCAACGACCTCGAGTTCCCCGGGGCCGACCGCCTGCTGGAGTATGCGCTGCCGACGGCTCGGCGGATCGTGGCGCTCAAGCGCCGCGCCAGGGCTGCCGGTGTGCCGATCATCTATGTGAACGACAATTTCGGACGCTGGCGGTCGAACTTCTCGGCACAGGTTGAACATTGCCTGCACGACAACGTCCGCGGCCGTCCGTTGGCCGAGCTACTGCAACCCGATGATGACGATTACTTCGTGCTGAAGCCGAAGCACTCGGGCTTCTTCTCGACGACGCTCGACCTGCTGCTGGAACACCTGCAAGCGCGCTGCGTGGTGCTCACCGGTATCGCGGGGAACATTTGCGTGCTGTTCACGGCACACGACGCGTACCTGCGCGATTTGCGGGTTGTGGTTCCCGCCGATTGCGTCGCGTCGAACACGGTTGAGGAAAACTGCAATGCGCTCGAGCAGATGGCCAAAGTGGTGAAGGCCGATACCCGCCGCTCGACGGAAATCGATTTCAAGCAGCTTGCGAAGCGAGATCGCGCCCGCCAGCGAAGTTCTCGTCCACGCCGTGCGAAGCGTCGCCGCGCCACTGGCAATGCATCGGGGGACGCTTAGCCCGCGAGCTTCTGGTGCTGAAACACCGCTTCCAGTGCAGCAATCGACACCGGCTTGACCAGGTGGTCGTCGAAGCCGAGTTCCGCGCTGCGGCGGAAGTCGTCTGGCGAACCGTAGCCGGTGACCGCCACCAATAATGTTGGACGGCTCTCCGGAAGGTCGCGCAACCGTTCGGCGACTTGGAAGCCGTTGAGTTGCGGCAGTCCGATGTCCAACAACATCACATCGGGCCGGCGCTGTTGAACCCTCTCGAGCGCTTCGAGACCGTCGTGGGCCAGTTCGACATCGTGGCCCCAGATGGTTTTCAACAACTTTGCCAACATTTGCGCGGCACCAGTGTTGTCTTCGACGACAAGCACGTATTGGCGGCGCATGGCGGGCTGCTCGCAAAAAAATCTCGTCCGACCAACGCTAGTGGTTGCCGATCGCGCGTGCAAGCACTTCACGCACGGAGTTACGCCGCGACACCGGCTACGGCCGTGGCCGTTCCCCTTCGGGCAACCGAAATGCCGATAGGCTGCGCAGCTCCAGCGGCGGCGGCGAGTCGGCCGACAGCGATGCCAGCACCTGCTCGAGCCGTCGCCGGGCTGCTTCGACCTCGGCGGAATTGCTCGACGACAAATTGTCGTGCTCGTCGCGGTCGGCTTCCACGTCGAACATTTCCCCCGTCGAATACAACTTGAATCGGCGATCGCGCACTACCCGGCGACGATTGTATTGATTGAAAATCCACTCGCGCGGCGGCTCAGCTCCCGGCAAGCCGCGCAGCACCGCGGCTTGCGACATTCCGTCGAGCGTCACTCCGGCCGGCTTTGCCACTGCGGCCAGGTCGCATAGCGTCGGCAACACATCCGTAAAATCCGTCAGCGGCACCGTGCGGCCGCCGGGTATCAATGCCGGGCAATTCGCGACCAGCGCCACGTCGCTGCCCGCCTCGGTGAGCTGATACAGGCCGCCGTGCACGGGCCGTCCACCGCGCTGGGCCACCAGGCTTGGCTCGCTGCCGTTGTCGCTGGCGACGAACACGATCGTCCGCTCGCGCAGCTTCAACGCATCCAAACGGCCGACGAGTTCGCCGACCAGGCGGTCGGCATAAGCGACCATGTCGCCGTACATCTCGTGCTCGGAGCGGCCTTCGCCGGGATGTCCCGGCACCGGAACGACGTGCTGCGAAAAACTCTGGCCGTGCGTGAGCACCATCGGGTAGTACAGCAAGAACGGCTCCTCGCGATGCCGGCTGACAAAATCGAGCGCCCACTGCTGCAACACGTCGGGACCGAATTTGCCATCGTGCCGTTCGCGGCTCCCGTTGCGCAGCAGCACCGGGTTCCAATAGCGGCTTTCGATGTACTTGTTCAGCTCGCCCAGCGCATCGGCATTGCGGGCCGCGATTGCGGCCTGGAATCGCCGCCATTCGGGAGCGTCGATCAGATCGCGATCGATGCTGCCGGGCCAGACAATGTGATCATCAAACCCGTGTTGCCGCAGCGCATCGGGCTCGTCGTACAAGTTGTTCACCTGCCATTTGCCGACGATCCCGGTCGCGTAGCCCACTTCGCGGAACGGCCGGGCGAGCGCCACCTCGCGCCGCGGATCAAGCCCTCCGCCGCCATACAGCGCGGCATCGTGGTGCATCACAAAGCCGGTGTGAAAGGAGTACCGCCCGGTTAGCAGCTCGATCCGGCTCGGCCCGCACACCGGGAACGTGTAGCAGTGCTCGAATCGCACACCGCCGCGAGCCAAAGCGTCGATCTTCGGCGTGCGCCGTTCGTCGCTGCCATAGCAGTCGAACCATTCCTGGCCGCAGTTGTCGATGAGAATGAAAACGATGTTCGGCCGAGTGGACGGCTCGGCAGCCACTACGACGGCCGCGAAGAGGCAAGCCATCGTGGAAATCATTAACCGAAGCATCCGAGTTCTCGCACGATCTGCTGAGGTATTGGGTGCCACTGGCTGCTTGCCAGCCAGTGCATGGAAAACGCAACAACACTGGCAGACAAGCTGCCAGTGGCACTCAATAATTTCCGTGAACTCGAATACTTCAAAAGCCTGCTAAGCCACGATCTCGCGGACCACGTTCCCCGCCACGTCGGTCAGGCGGAAGTCGCGGCCGTTGAAGCGGTACGTGAGCTTCGTGTGATCCATGCCCAGCAGGTGCAGCATCGTGGCGTGCAGATCGTTGATGCTCACGCGGTTGACCGCTGCTTTGAAGCCGAGTTCGTCGGTTTCGCCATAATGGACGCCGGCCTTCACGCCGCCGCCGGCGAACCAGGTGGTGAAGGCGTGCGGATTGTGATCGCGACCCGGCTTAGCCGACTTCTGCGCCACCGGCAGCCGGCCGAACTCGCCGCAGCAAACGACGAGCGTCGATTCGAGCAGGCCGCGCTGTTTCAGATCGGTCAGCAGCGCGGAGATGGGCGTGTCGGTCTCCTCGGCAAACTGCCGGTGGTTGCCGGCGATGTCGATATGGCCGTCCCAACTGCGTTGGTTTTCCATGCCGCCGCTGTAAATCTGCACGAACCGCACGCCGCGCTCGACCATTCGACGCGCCACGAGCGCTTGCCGCGCAAAATGCGCGCAGCGCTTGTCGTCGAGGCCGTATAACTTTTTGGTCGCCTCGGGCTCGCCATCGACATCGAACGCTTCGGGGGCCGAGAGCTGCATGCGGTAGGCCAGCTCGAAACTCTCAATCCGCGCGGCCAGCGCCGCCTCGTCGGGGTTTTGCTGCCGATGTTCGTTGTTCAAGATCCGCAGCAGGTCGAGCTGGCGGCGTTGATCGGCCTGCGACATGTGCGCCAGCGGCTCCAGGTTGTCGATCGGCGCACCCTGGGCGTTGAGCGCGGTCCCCTGGTAGATGCCCGGCAGGAAGCCGGCGCCCCAATTCGAAGCATGCCCCTTCGGCAGACCGCGGCCCAGCGTGTCGTACATCACGACGAACGCCGGCAGGTCCTGGTTTTCGCTGCCCAGCCCGTACGTCACCCATGAGCCGACGCACGGAAAGCCCATGCGGCTCATGCCGGTGTTCATCTCGAACAGCGCGGGACTGTGATTGTTCGTTTCGGTGAAGCAGGAATGGATGAATGCCAGGTCGTCGGCGTGCCGGGCCAGTCCGGGGAAAATTTCGGAAACCCAGGTGCCGCTCGTACCGTGCTGCGCGAACTTGAACGGCGAGCCCATCAACGGGCCAACCGAGTTGGGAAAGAAGCCAGTGTTGTTGTCGAAGCCGTCGAATGTCTTGCCGTCGCGCTTCGCCAGTTCCGGCTTGTAGTCCCAGGTATCGACCTGGCTTTGGCCGCCGTTCATGAACAGCCAGATCACGCTCTTCGCCTTGGCGGGGAAATGCGCCGGCCGCGCGGCCAACGGATTGAGCCGGCGAGCATCTGCCGCGCGGGCGCTGCTTGATTGCGTCAACAGCCCTTGGCCGTCGAGCAGATCGGCCAAAGCCAGTAATCCGAAGCCTTGTCCGGTGCGGGCCAAGAATTGCCGACGTGAATTCCAGGGAAGGATCATCGTGTCACCGGATGTAGATGAACTCGTTCAAGCAAAACAGCACCTGGCAGAAATCGCTCCATGCCAGCTCGTCGGCCTTCGATCGCTTTTCATCGGTGTAGGCTTTCGCCTGCGCAGCAACGAATGCTTGCGACCTGCGCAGCTCGTCGGCGCTCGGAGCGCGGCCCAAGGCCAACTGGTAGCCGCGCGTGATGGCCGCGGCGGGGTCGTTTGGCCGGTCGGCCAGAAGGCGGCGCGCGAAAGCATCGGCATAGCTACGCACCGCTGGGCTGTTCATCAACAGCAGCGACTGCGGGGCGATCGTCGTCTCGGCACGCACGGCGAGGTCTTGCAGCGTGTCCGGGCCGTCGAACAGCGTCATCATCGGCTGCAACCGGCTGCGCTTGATGAAAAAATAGATGCTCCGCCGTGGCTGATCGGCCTCGGAGGAGCCGGAGCCGAACAACCGGCGGTCGAGCACGCCGCTGGTGGAGAGCATATTGTCACGGATCGCCTCAGCCTCGAGCCGCACGATTGGCCGATGCCAGCACCAAAGGTTGTCAACGTCCTTGGCCAGCCGAGCGGCGTCGGTCTGCGACGATTGCCGGTAGACGGCGCTGGTCATGATCAGCTTGTGGATTGGCTTGAGTTGCCAGCCGTTGCGGATCAACTCCTTGGCAAGGTAATCGAGCAATTCAGGATGCGTGGGCCGCGCGCCGGAGGTGCCGAAATCGCTGGGCGTGGCAACGATGCCTTGCCCCAGGTGATGGTGCCAAAGCCGATTGACGATCACGCGGGCCAGCAACTGCCCCGCGCCGTACTGAGAGTCGGTCAGCCAACTCGCCAGCGCCCGCCGACGGTACGAAGTGCGCGAGCCTTCCGGCGGCGCCTCGTGCCACAACTTCTCTTGCTCCGGCGAAGTCATCAGCACTTGCAGATAGCCGGGCGCCGCTTCGCCCAGCTTCTGATTCGGATCGCCGCGGCGGAGCATGAACGTCTTGTCGTAGAAATCGGGCCCTTGCGTATTTAGCCGCACCGCCGGAACGCCCTCACTGCAAATGAGCGCCTGCTGCAACTGCGGCATCGGCTGCTTGCGCATCGCATCTTCGACACGCTCGTTGAGTCGCTTCCAATGTGGATCAGTCTGGCGATGCACGATTTGCAGTGCCGCGTGCTGCAAATCGGTCGGCTTCGCCGCGGGATCTTCCTTCAGCCGCCGCAGGCCGACCAGGGCGTGATACGGAATCTCCGCAGCGTCAGCATCGATCGCCTTGGCCGACGTGCCGAATGAAAGGCGAACCCGGCCAATTCCGACGTCGCGGTTGGCGAAGTTTAAGGTGAAATCAGGCCAGCAGCCTTTCACGAAACCAAACGGTTTTTCCGCGACGTAAACAGCAACCTGCGGCTTGCCGGTTTGCCCCTTGGACGTCCAAGGAGTTGTCTTTTTTGTCTTCTTTTCTTCCGTCACTACATCCTGCTCGCCGTTCGAGGACCAAACGCGACGCAGCTTGACCTTCTGTGGCTCCGCGTCTTGCGTGTCGGTTTTTTCCTTGATGGTTAGCACCAGTTCGTCGAGCTGGAAATCGCCGTTTTCGCCCCAACCCGGCCCACCCTGCGGCAGATGCGGGTCCACGAGCGCTTCAATGCGGACCGAGCGCAGGTTGTCCAGCTCGACGAATGTGCCGATCGAGCGGGAGTCATCCTTCAACTGGCTGGAAGAAAAAAAACGAACACTGCCATCGTCGAGCACTTTGGCAGTCGCGGTATCAGCCCCAGCAATGCCTTGTGGATCGACGACAATCCATGGCGAGACGGCAATCTTCGGCGCTTCGTCGTTCAGCCACGCTCCGAAGCGCTTGTCGAGAATGTTCTCGTACGCTTGCCTCTTCGCGAGCAACGGCGCCAATCGTTTCTCGAACTTCGCTCGCTCCCGTTCATACGCGGCGGCGTCGTAGTTCACGTACTGGTTCGAGCGCACCGTGGTCGTGAAGCACGACACGAGGCGGTAATAATCGGCGTTGGGGATGGGATCGAACTTGTGATCGTGGCAGCGGGCGCAGCCGATGGTCAAGCCGAGCATCGTCGTGCCAATGGTGCGCACGATGTCGTCCAGTTCGTCGTAGCGTTCCTTTTCGGCCTGATTGGCGGTGATCTGCGTGGCATGCACGCCTGCGGCCAGGAAGCCGGTCGCGGCCAAGGCCAAAGCGTTGTCGGGCTCCAGTTCATCGCCGGCGATTTGCCATCGCACGAACTCGTTGAACGGCAGGTCGTCGTTGAGCGCACGGATCACGAAGTCGCGGTAGTGATATGCATGGGGCCGATCGTAATCCTGCTCGTAGCCGTGGCTCTCGGCGAAGCGGGCCAGGTCCAGCCAGTAGCGCCCCCAACGCTCGCCGAATGCCGGGCTGGCAAGCAGCCGATCGATCAAGCGCTCGTAGGCATCGGGCGCGGTGTCGGCAAGAAGCGCTTCGATCTCCTCGGGTGTCGGCGGCAGGCCGGTGAGGTCGAACGTCGCGCGGCGAATGAACGTGCGGCGATCGGCGCTGGAGTTTGGTTCAATGCCGTTGGCGAGCTGCTTGGCCGAGATGAACTTATCGACCGCGGTGAGCGACCAGTCATCGTCGGCAATCACGGGCACTTCTGCCGTCGCCAGCGGCTGATACGCCCAGTGCTTTTTCTCCTCGGCCAGGTTGATCGTGCGCTTCGATGACTTCATGGTAGGTGCGTCGAGCCGCGGATCGGGTGCCCCGAGCGATACCCAATGCCGCAGGGCGGCGATCTCACGGTCGGCCAGCTTCCCCTTGGGGGGCATCTGAATGTCGTCGTCTTCGCGGAACTCGACGGCCCGCACGAGCAGGCTTTTCTCCGGATGGCCGGGAACGATCGTCGGCCCCGAGTCGCCACCCTTTTGCCAGCCGGGGCGACTGTCGAGCAGCAGCCCGCCTTGCAGCACCTTGGCCTGTGCGGAATGGCACTCGTAGCAGTGCTCGACGAGCAGCGGGCGAATGGTCTGCTCGAAGTACGCCAGGCGCTCAGCGTCGGCAGTCGGCGCTTCGCCACGGACGTTCGCCGCCGCGCTGAGAACGAGCAGAATCAGCAGACCGCGGGCCATGGCAGTGTTTCGCAATCAGGCGATGATGTCGTGCAATACGTGGCCGCCGACGTCGGTCAGGCGGAACTCGCGGCCTTGATACTTGAACGTCAGCCGTTCGTGGTCGATGCCCAGCAGGTGCAGCACGGTGGCGTTCAGATCGTGGACGTGTACCGGGTTCTCGGAGGGGCTGAAGCCAAGCTCATCGGTCTTGCCGTAAGCGACGCCCGGTTTGATGCCGCCGCCGGCCAGCCACATGGTGAAGGCGTCCTTGTGGTGATCGCGTCCCGGCTTGACTTCTTTCGCACCGTCCATCGACAAACCTTGCCGCAGCGGCGTGCGGCCGAACTCGCCTCCCCAGATCACCAGCGTGTCGTCGAGCAATCCGCGCCGCCGCAAATCCTTAATCAAGGCCGCCATCGGCTGATCGACCTCCTTGGCCTTATTGGGCAGTGCGCGGGCGAGGTTGTTGTGATGGTCCCAGTCGGCGTCGAACAGTTGTACCATCCGCACGCCGCGCTCGATCAGCCGCCGGGCGAGCAGGCAGTTATTGGCGAACGACGCCTTGCCCGGCTGGGCGCCGTAGAGCTTGAGTGTCTCGGCCGATTCCTGGCCGATGTCCATCAGCTCGGGCACCGAAGTTTGCATGCGGTACGCCATCTCGTACTGGTTGATGCGCGTGGCAATCTCCGGGTCGCCAGCGTCGGCCAACTGCGCCTGGTTCAATTCGCGCACGGCATCGAGCACGCGGCGACGATCAGCCATCGTGTGTCCTGCTGGGTTCGTGAGGAACAGCACCGCGTCGCCGGTCGAGCGGAACTGCACCCCTTGATACACGCTCGGCAAAAAGCCCGACGACCACACGCTGGTCCCCGCCCCACCGGCAGGGCCGGAGAGCAACACCACGTACGCCGGCAGCTCGCTGCACTCGGAGCCGAGGCCGTAGGTCACCCAAGAGCCGAAGCTCGGTCGCCCGCCGCGGCCAAAGCCGGTGTGCAGGAACATTTGGGCCGGCGCGTGGTTGATCTCCTCGGTGTGCAGCGTGCGGACGATCGCCATCTCGTCGGCTACCGTGCCCAAGTGTGGCAACAGTTCGGACATCTCCTGGCCGCTTTGGCCATGCTTGGCAAATTTGAACTGTGAGCCGGCGAGCGTCATCTCGCCACCGATGAAGGCGAAACGCTTCCCCTTGAGCAGTTCTTCGGGACACTTTTGGCTGTCGCGCTTGACGAGCTCCGGCTTCGCATCAAACAGATCCAATTGCGACGGCGCCCCGATCATGTGCAGGTAGATCACCCGCTTGGCGCGCGCCGGGAAGTGAGGCTTGTGCGGGGCCAAGGGATTGTCGACCTCAGCGGTCGCGGCGCGGGCCGGCTGCGCCAGATGTTCGCTCAGCAGCGAACCGAGCGCGATCGCACCCAGGTTGAAGCCCGAGCGGCGGAAAAACTCACGCCGGCTTGCCACGCGCAGCGCTTCGTCGAGCGGGAGCATCGCGTTCATCCTTTGTTAATCGCTTCGTCCAGGTTCAATAATGCCGTCGCCACCGCGTACCAGGCAGCGAAATCGGCCGGCGACGTGCCTGCCGGCAACTCGTAAGCAGCAGCCAATTCGCGGGCCGCCTGCGAGTCGTCTCGCCCGGCAGTCTGTTGAGCGGTAAACAGCCGTCGCAGCGGCTCAAGCTCGTCGGCCCGCGGCGAACGTGCCACGCACAACTGAAACGCATAGCGCAAGCGATCGTCGAGCGTGGCATCGGGCCGATCAACAACAACGCGCTTGGCCAAGGCCGCGGCCGCTTCGACGTACACCGGGTCGTTCAGCAGCGTGAGCGCTTGCAGCGGGGTGTTCGACCGCGAGCGGCGCAGCTTGCAGGCGAGCCGGGCAGTAGCATCGAAGTTCACAAAGCTGGGATACGGCGCGCCGCGCTTGAGCACCACGTAGATGCCACGGCGATAACGGTCCTCGCCGGGGCTGACAACGTAATCGACCTTCGCACCGCCGACCTTCACCCACAGGCCATCGGGCTGATACGGCCGGATCGACGGTCCGCCGCGCTTGGTGCTCAGCAGGCCCGCGATGGCTAGGGCGTTGTCGCGCACCATTTCGGCATCCATGCGAAACCGGGGGCCGCGAGCATAGAGCAGGTTCTGATCGTCGGCGGCCAGCAGCTCCGGCGTGAGCCGCGACGACTGCCGATACGTGGCACTGGTGACGATCGTGCGCAGCAAATGCTTCATGCTCCAGCCGTTGTCCATCAGCTCGACGGCCAACCAATCGAGCAATTCAGGATGCGTCGGCGGCTCTCCCTTGACGCCGAAGTCTTCGACCGTGGTGACGATCCCGTGTCCGAATAGCTCGGCCCACCAGCGGTTCACCGTTACACGAGCGGTCAGCGGATTGCGGCGATCGACTAGCCAGCGTGCCAGCGCCAAGCGATCGCGACCCTTGGCCTTTGCCGTTTTGAAGATCGCCGGCGTCGCCGGCTCGACCGCGTCACCGGGGCTGCGGTAGTCGCCGCGCATGAACAGCGACGTCTGCCGCGGCGCGGGCATCTCTTGCATCACGAGCGTTTCTGGCTGCGGCATCGCGCGCTGGCGGTTCAGCGCAGCGGTGCGCGAGGCTTGTAGTTGCTTCGTCGCGGCGTCGTCCGCGGCACGGTAGTCGGCAAGCTGTTTGACGTGCTGCGGCTTGCGCTTGGCCGCGGGGAGCTTGAGAATCTTGACGATCTGCTCGGGGACCGTGGTAGCATGCGGATTGCCGGTCATCGCCGAGAGACGCATTCGGCCGATCGTGCGTCCGCCGCCGAATTGCTGCACCAGGGTGAATGTGAACGTCGCGCCGTCGGCGTTGCCGACGGGCTCGGCGGTTTCGAACGTGGCCCAGTGCGGCTCGTGGAACTTGGGGGCAATTGCCCAGGCGGTTTTGAGATCGTCGTCGATCGCCTTGGCGACGTCGTAGTTGACCTGTGAAAAGTCGGCCGTGGCGTTCGTGAGCTTCACGAGCTTGGGAGCAGCGGCGTCGGCCGTGGCGATCGTGACGCGAAAATCGTTGAGCACGATGTTCGGCCGATCGGCATCCCCGCGCCCCGGACCGTTGCCTGGCAGCGAGGGATCGGTCAGCGCCTCGAGCTTGAACGCCGTAATGCCGGTGCGATTGGTGCGCACCGTGACGATGTACGTGTCGGTGTCGGGCGGATCGTCGACCAGCAGCACCGATTGATCGTCTTGCGGTTTCGAACCGACGCCGGCGGTCGACTCGAACTCGGCAATCTCCAGCAGATGCGTTTCCGCCTCGGTGCCAATCGCCTCGCGCAGCTCGTCGGCCCACGCAGCCAGGTCGGTCTCGATCTCTTTGCGCCGTGAGGCAATTTGCTTGTCCAGCTCGGCAATGGTTTTCGCCAGCGCCTTCCGCTCGGCGTCATGGTCCGGGTCGGCCAGGGGCATTTTCGGGCCAAGGAACGCGATCGACCCGGGGACGCTCGGATTCTTCCGGTCGGCCTCGAGCGCCGTGTTATTGAAGAACGCGAACAGGCCGTAGTAGTCGCGTTGCGTGAAGGGGTCGTACTTGTGGTTGTGGCACTGGGCGCATTCGAGCGTCGCTCCGAGCCACACGTAGCCCACGGTGTTTACGCGGTCGATCACCTGGTTGACGCGCGTCTCTTCGGGTTCGGAACCCGCTTCGACGTTTGTCGGCGAGCAGCGATTGAATCCCGTGGCGATCTTCTGCGCTTCGGTGGCGCCGGGGAGCAGGTCGCCGGCGAGCTGCTCGATCGTGAACTGGTCGAACGGCATGTCGGCATTCAGCGCATCAACCACCCAATCGCGATATGCCCACAGCGAATGCAGATCGTCGCGCTGGAAGCCGTGCGAGTCGGCGTAGCGGGCGGCATCGAGCCAGGGGCGCGCCCAGCGCTGGCCGAACTCGGGGGCCGCCAGCAACCGATCGACCACGCGCTCATAAGCGCCGGGGCTGGTGTCGGCCAGGAATGTTTCGATTTCGGCGGGGCTTGGCGGCAGACCGACGAGATCGAGATGCAGCCGTCGCAGCAGCACCGCGCGATCCGCCTCGGGCGAGGCAGACAGTTCTTCGGTATCGAGCCGCGTGAGAACAAAACGATCGATGGCGTTTTGCGGCCAGGCCTTGTTCTTGGTCGCGGGTGCCCGCGGGCGCTCGGGAGCCACGTAGGCCCAATGGGGACGCTCGTCGATGTGCTCCGGCCACTTTGCCCCTTGGTTGATCCAAACGCGCAGCACGTTCACCTGGGGGACAGTGAGCCGGGCGCCGCGAGCCGGCATCACCGAATCGTCGTCCTTCGGCAACACCACTCTGGCATACAGCTCGCTGTGCTCGGCATCGCCGGGGATGATGGTCGAACCGCTGTCGCCGCCGCGCAGGGCATCCTCGCGGCGATCGAGCCGCAGCTCGCCCTCTTGCCGGTCGGGGCCGTGACATTCCAGGCACGACCGCTTGAGTATCGGATACACGTCGCGCGAAAAGTCGATCGGGCGAAGCGTCTTTGGTTTCTCAGCCGCGAACGCTACCGAAGCTGCGAAGCTTCCGACCAGCGCAGCGACCCACAGAACATGAACCCGGGATAAACTGCGCACGCGGGGCACTCCGGCCAAATTCGATGCGTCAAAAGGCTGGGCGTCAAAACACTGGGCGACAAATCGCTGGACCCAGGACGCTGGGGCAGGCAGACTCTTAATTTACCCGGTCGATTCTGGGGCGGCAACAAAATCGTTGGCGAGCGCCGAGCGTCAGGTGGGCATGAGCATGGGAAATCGCAACCTCCGCCGCGGAATCAGCCGCCGACAATTTGTCGTGCGCTCGGCCACGGCGACCACGACGGCCGCCAACCTGGGGCGATCGCAAGCTGCGGAACCCACTGCCGCGGCGGGGCCTGGCCTGGCAATGGGGACGCGCGTCGGCGAGGTGACCGATACCAGCGCGATTGTCTGGGCGCGGCTGACCGCCAGGCCGTCGCGTAATGCCGACGGGCCGAAGTTTGTCGGTCATGTCAACCGCAAGGAGGAACAGCCGCCGATCGACAATGTTGACGCGCTGTTTGGGGCTTGCCCCGGGATGGCCGGCCGGCTGCGGGTGCGCTATCGGCCGCGCAAAGTCACCGGCGAATGGCCTGCGACCCCGTGGGCCGACGTGTCGGGCGAGACCGACTTTTCGCACCAGTTTCCGTTGGTCGGTCTGAGCCCGGCGACGCCTTACGAGTTTGAAATCGACACCACGCCGGAGGCGACCATTGGCCGTGGACGATTCGAGACGGCGCCAGCGGCCGCGACGCCCGCCGAAGTTTGCTTCTGTGTGACCACGTGCCTGATGGTCGCTGATCTGGACCACGAAGACGGTTTTCAGATTTTTCCCGCTATGCAGGCACTCGAACCGCGGTTCGTGGTGTTCACGGGGGACAGTGTTTACTTCGACAGCGAGCGACCGCGGGCCGAGAGCATCGAGCTGGCGCGTTACCATTGGCAGCGAATGTACAGCCTGCCGCGGCACACGGAGCTGCTGCGCAAGGTGGCGAGCTATTGGGAAAAGGACGACCACGACACCCACAGCGACGACTCGTGGCCGGCGATGAGGCCGATGGGCACGTTCACGTTCGCCCAAGGGCAGCAGGTGTATCACGAATACGTGCCGTTGGCGGGGCGCCTGTATCGCACGTTCCGCTGGGGGAGCGGCTTGCAAGTCTGGTTCACCGACGGTCGCGATTTCCGTTCGCCGAACAACATGCCCGACGGTCCCGACAAGACCATTTGGGGCGTGGAGCAAAAAGCGTGGCTGAAGCAAACACTCGCCACCAGCGCCGCGCGGTGGAAAGTGCTGGTGAGTCCCACGCCGATTGTCGGCCCGGATCGAAAAACCAAGAACGACAACCACTCGAACGCCGGGTTCACGCACGAGGGGGACGAGTTTCGCCAGTGGGTGCGCGACAACGTGGCGGGCAATTTCTTCGTGGTCTGCGGCGACCGGCATTGGCAGTATCACTCGGTGCACCCCGCCACCGGCCTGAACGAGTTTGCCTGCGGGCCCGGCAGCGACGTGCATGCCAGTGGTTCGCCGGGATACAACGCGGCGTACCACAAGTTTCATCGCGTGAAGGGGGGCTTCCTGTCGGTCTTGGCGTCGCCCGAGCGCATTTCGTTCCGGCATCACGATGTCCGCGGCCAGATCGTTTACCAATGGCAACCAGGATAGAGATCGCTATGCAACGCACTTCGTTTTTGTCGATCGTCGTTTTCGTGGCCGCGCAAGTAATTGGCGCCGCCGCGTTCGCCGCCGATCGGCCCAACATTCTGTTCCTGCTTTCCGATGATCACAGCTATCCGTATCTCGGCTGCTACGGCTATGCCGGGGTGCGCACGCCGAATCTCGATCGGTTTGCCTCCGAAGGACTGCGGTGCGACCGGATGTTCGTCACCTGTCCGCAGTGCGTGCCGTCGCGCGCATCGCTGATGACCGGCCAGTCGCCGGTCGCGGTGCGCATGGTACGGTTCACCTCGCCGCTGCCGGCCGATGTGCGCGGCTTGCCCGATCTATTGCGCGACGAGGCGGGCTACTTCACCGGCGTTGGCGGGAGAACGTACCACCTTGATGGTCCGCCAGCGGTCGGCAAGAACGCCGGCGAGGTGACGAACGAGGTGTTCGAACGTTACCACCTGCGGCGGTTCAAGGACCGGGTGGATTACATGGAGCTGCCGCCGGGCAAGGCGGGCTGGAAGCAATACGGCGATCATCTCACGAAGTTCCTCGATGCGGCGCCCAAGGACAAACCGTGGTTCTTCTGGCTCGGCTTCAGCGATCCGCATCATCCTTGGACGACACAAGGTGCCGACGGTTCGCCCGATCCGAACAAGATCACGCTGCCGCCGTACTTGCCCGATCTGCCGGGAGTACGCGAGGACCTGGCTCGGTACCTGGCCGAGATCGAGCATCTCGACGGTGACGTGCAGAACGTGCTCGATGTGCTGCGCGAGCGGGGATTTGCCGACAACACACTCGTCGTATTCATGGGCGATAACGGCATGGCGCTGCCGCACGGCAAGGGTTCGCTGTACGACCCGGGGATCGCGGTGCCGCTGCTGGTGCGTTGGCCGGGAGTGGTGAAGCCGGGTACGGCGACCAAGGAGTTGATCTCGGGCGAAGATTTCGCCCCGACGATGCTCGAAGCAGCGGACGTGAAACCCACGAAGCAAATGAGCGGGCAGAGTTACCTTGCGCTGCTGCGCGGCGAGCCGTTCGAGGGACGCAAGTACATTTTCGCCGAGCGCGGACCGCATGGCGGCGACGGCGGCATGACCCCAGACGTATTGGCCGCAACGTTCGACCTGTCGCGCTGTGCGCGTTCGGATCGGTACAAGCTGATTTACAACTGCACGCCGCATCAGCGCGTTGCGCCGGTCGACAGCCGCGGCGATCCAAGCTGGCAGCAAATGACGGCAGCCAACGAAGCGGGGATGCTTGCCGCTCCGTTCGTCGGCACGTATTTCACCTCGCCGCGGCGGACGTTCGAGCTGTACGACCTGGACCAGGATCCCGGCGAATTGAACAACCTGATCGGCAAGGCGGAAGTACGCGACGCCGAGCGCAAACTGAAGTATGCGCTGAGCGAGAAAATGATTCTCGACTGGGACTTCTTGCCGCTGCCGCTGCGCTGACGGGCAGCAAAGGATCACGAAAGTACGAAAGGCTTAAAACACGAAACGGAACGGATGCACGCAGAGGATCTGCCGCTTTCGTGCCTTTTGTTTTTCGTGTGTCGTGATCCTCCGAACCGCTGATAAAACAAGCCGGGCCTTCGTGGCACACATTGGTGATCGACGAAGGCCCGGCCATGCGAACGTTCGCGCTCGACGGTGCTCCTACGGAGTCGCCGGCGGATTCTTGCCCGACTTTTCGACGGTCGTTTCGGACGTCTGCGTCGTAGTTCCGCCGGGCGTCGAGGAGGTTTCTTTCTTCGTGCTGGAGCTCTTTTCCGCACAGCCGATGAACATGGCCGAACAAACTACCGCCAGCATCGCAAGTCGTACCGCTTTCATGTTCCAATCTCCAAGTTGTCAAAGTTCGAAAAACACTGCATCTCGTCCTGCCGATGTTCGCTGCTTGTCTCAGCCTTCGCCCAGTGCCACGGGCTCTGCGCCGGCCTCGGTGATGATTTGTTCGGCTCGCGCCAGTCGCTGGGCGGCGTTGGGGCCATGCGGCTCAGCGGCGACGAGAATCTTCCCTTGGACGACCGCCTGGTTGTAGTAGTTCGCTAGCTCCTTTTCGACGCCGCGCGTCATCATCGCCCCGACCAGGCCGCCGACGATTGCGCCGGCCCAGGCTGCGATGCCCCCGGAGGCCAGCAGGGCAACGCCGCCAGTCAAGGCAGCCCCCGCGACCACCGTCAGTCCACCTAGCGCCGCGCCCAATGCTCCACCCGCGGCAATGGCCGCCGGTGCGTAGGTGCCCGCGGGTTCTTGGTGCTCGAAGCTGCGAAAATGCTCGTGCTCGGGCGATTCGGCCGAGCAGAGCACCGTGATCTCCTCGACGGTGAAACCGGCTCGCAACAGCTCGTCGATCGCGTGATCGGCTGCGGCGGCCGTCAAAAAGACGCCGACACGGATCGGCTTGTCCGAAGCACTGGTCTGATTGGCAGTCATGGCAACACCTCCTGCGCTGATGCCAAGCGCGATCGTCGCGCTAATTCTCGGTGGATTTCAAATTCGAGCGCACGCCGTCGAACGGCGATCGACCGTAGCGAACGTGCACATATTCGACCCAGGTGCGATCGACCTTTTCTGGCCAACGCGTCCCGTGGAACGACGGAGTGCCTTGCAGCACATCGAGCGGCAAATCCAGAATCCAGTCCTTCTCGCCGGGTCGCACGACCAATGCGCTCAAGGGCACCTGGTACATGCGCCCCTCAGGTTCGCCGTCAACTGCCATCGCGGCGTAGGCAATCAAACCGGTTTCAACGGCTACTGCGAAATCGTCGATGTGCCCGAGCGGCTTGTTGGCGGCGTTGATGATGGCCACGTGCTTCAGCGCCTTGAGCGACGCGAAACGGCTTGAGGCCGTGCTCTTGCGCGGTGGCGACGCTTTGTCGCTCGTGGCCGAGGTTTTCGCGATGCGCTCGGCACGCTTCTCCCAGTACGGCTGCTGGCCAAAGAAGGCAAAGCTGTCGGCCACCCAAGGACGGGTCACCTTCGCCAGGTTTTGGTCTGCGAGCGCGGGCGCTTCGCGTAGCCGCGCCGCGGCAATTTCGATCGTCAGATGTGTGGGCGAAGGCTGGAGCTGTACCGCCTCGACCGGCAACGCAACGCGCTTCGCCGAGCTCGGCGATCCTTGCAGCTCGATGACCAGGAATCCGACAAAACTCTCGTTCAGATCGAGCGCCACGTCGCTTACGGTTCCAAGCGTCGTCCCCTTGGCGTCGTTCACCGACAAGTTGAGCAGCGAAGCGGCTCGCGCCACAGGCCCGACTTCGGGCTCATCGTCCCGGTCGGTCGGCAGGCTCGCCTTGGCTTTTTGGGCCTCGCTCTCTTGGTTCGCAGCACTGGTTGGGGGAGCGGCAGCGCCTCGCCTGTCGGCCCCGTAGCCGGTCAGCCCCAACACCGCGAGGGCGGCGATCAATGATCTTTTCACAGTGCGCGTCTTCACGGTGCGCGTCCTCCCCCGGCCTACGGTTGCGAATTCCAGTGTGTGGGGTATCGCAAGTTGCATTCCGAAGATTCGAACCGGCGCAAAAATCCCCCGGCGGTAGTCGGATCGCGGTCGGATGGCTGCCAGGATGAATTGGCAAGAACCAAAATGCCAGCAGAGTACGCCAGACTACGCCCTTGCCGGCACCCTTGGCGATCGATCCGGCACCGCCTCTGCCATTTAGGCGACCTGAATGTCGTCGACAACCGTAGCGACGCCCGTCACGTGCAGCGCACAATGGCGGCAGAGCTGTTTGTGATAGAATGATCGCAGCGTGCCGCGGATCGTCACAAGCCCGTCGCTCGCTACGACTTGGAGCCGCTGAGCGCCGGGAATATGTCGCTCGATCAAAAAGCTTGCTACGCGACGTGCCAGGTCGCCATCATTTGAAGCCCGCGTAGTGTTCGGCTCTGCCATGGATATCCAATTCTCTCTGAAAACAAGACCGTACCCCGTATCGCTTTTCTTAGGGATCGAAAAGTAGCTAACGATTGGGCACGAATCGTGCCATTCGACTTCACCGAACGCCCCAAGCCACGTAGAGGCGCGCAGGCCAAGAACGTTCGCCCGGTTCAGTGGCGCGTCGCTGCTCCGGCGCGAAAGGAAATAAGGAGAACTCCGGTGGCAGGATTACTACTAGACTTGGATGCTGCCCTTGGCCGGCTTGGGGGGAACCGCGACCTGCTTGGCGAGATTAGCCAGTTTTATCTGGAAGATGCTCCTGGACTGCTCGAACAGGTCCGCCACGGACTCAAGGAAAGGAGTGCCCCGCTCGTCGAGCGTGGCGCTCATAGTCTGAAGGGTCTCTCGGCAAGCTTCAGCGCCGAGCGGGCGGTCGAAGCCGCCCGCGAGATGGAGACCCTGGCGCGCGACGGCAATCTGGAAAAGGCCGAGAATGCCTGCCCGGCGCTTGAGGCCGAAGTGACCGCCTTGATGGACGCGCTGCGTCAGTGGCAGCGCGAGAACCTGGTCGCGCATCATCGGCCGCGATAGCAGCAGCAACGCCGGAGCGGGGCTATTAGAGCGCGTTTCGCAAACGGGGTGTGGCGTCCTGTCGGGGTGCCATGTCCACGCTCGTCGTGGACATGCTCACGCAAGCGTGAGCATGGCACCCGACCTCGCCGCTACAGCTATCTGAAAAGCGCACTAGCCGCGAGCGCCAGCGAGCGGTGTTGCACGTTGCTACTTCAGCGGCGCCCAAGACCCCTCGCTCGCGCTCGGGGCTAGGAGTTTCGCCTTTTCGCGGCCTGCGCCGCCAGCAGTTGCATCATGCTGTTGCGCGTCGGGCTGGTAGACTCTGCGTGCTAGCCGTCGGCGTACTGCAACTGCACGAACAAGATTTCCTGGCGGCAGTTGAAGAACGCGTCGAGCACCGCAGGGTCGAAGTACTTGCCGCGGCCTGCCTCGAGAATCCGGAAGCATTGGTCGAGCGATAACGCACTTGTCCCCGCCGGCACGCTCTTGCCTTCGGTCACTTTGCCGGTGCTGAGTGTGTCGAACACGTCGGCCACGGCGGTGATGCGTGCCTCGATCGGAATCTCGTCGCCCGACAACCCTTCGGGATAACCCGAGCCCTCCCAATGCTCGTGATGGTACATCGAGATGACCGCGGCAGTTGCCAGAATGGGCGATTCGGCTGCCTCCAGCAGTCGCGATCCAAGTTGCGTGTGGCCACGAAGCACGCTGCGATCGTGCGTCGAAAGCTTCTCGCGCGCAGCGCGTTCGTCTTTTTGGTTGCCGGCGCCAGCCGGCTGCATTTGCCGCAAGATGGCATCGGGGACGCCGATCTTGCCGATGTCGTGCAACTGCGCCGCCTGCTCGATCACATCCAGCACTTCCCCCTGCCAGCCGAGCGCGCGAGCAATCAGCCGCGCGTAGCGGCCCACGCGCGTCACGTGATGGCCGGTATCGTCGTCACGGAATTCGGCCACGCGGGCCAGGCAGCGAATGACTTCCTTGCGCGAGCGAATCAGCTCGGCAGTTCGCCGCAGCACTTCGCCTTCCAATTCGCGCGAGTAGTTTCGCAGATGGTCGTAATGCTGTTTGACCAGCAGCACGTTGCGAATTCGTGGAATCAGCTCGACCGGCTCCAAGGGCTTGCCCAGGAAATCGGTCGCTCCCAGCTCGAGCGCCTCGTTGCGGATGTCTTTATCGTTGCTGGCCGTCAGCACGACGACGAAAATCCGGCCTCGCCGCAGCTCGCTTTGCAATTGCCTGAGAATATCGAGTCCGCTGACGCACGGCATCATGATATCGAGCAGCAGCAGGTCGGGCTGTTCGCTGGCGACCAGCGCCATCGCCTCGCTGGAATCGCTGCACGTCACGAAGTTCTCGTAACCTTCCAGCGACAAATACTTCTTGACGATCTGGATGTTGATCGGTTCGTCGTCGACGATCATCACCTTGGCGCGACGCACTGCCGCTCGGTCGCTCGTCGCCCGGTCGCTCGCCGTGCGAGCCTGCGTCGCCGCCGTCGTCGCGGCTGGGGCATTGACCATGGCCTGCGCTGGTTCCGAGCTATCGGACGGTGGCGCAGTGATCGAAGCGGAATCCGTCATGGTTCTATTCCCAACAAGTACGGAGAAGAACACGATCTCACGATGTCGACCCTAAGGCGGCCATCACGGCTCAGTCGGTACGACTCTACGCAGCCTTTGTGCCAGACACGGAAGATTAGCTCCGTGCAAGCAATCCCCGCCCGGGTCGAGAGAAAAGAGAGTCGGACGGCGCCGATCGCGTGGTCGTACACCGGCATAAACCGCATAAACGGAACATGGGCTGCCGTCGGCGGTTCTCTGAATCCAATAACTCTGCGAGTGTTCTGCTAGTCCGGAAGCCCGGCGGAACTGCCCCACTGCCGCTTGCCAGCCCATCAAGTTCCGCGATTACTTCCGCGGCTGGTCATGCATCGGCGTACTCTAGCCGCACGAACAAGATTTCCTGGCGGCAGTCGAAGAACGCATCGAGCACCGCGGGATCGAAGTATTTTCCTCGCCCTGCTTCGAGAATTTGAAAGCATTGGTCGAGATTCAGCGAGCCGAGGGGAGCAGCGGCGTGATGGTCGCGCGAGCCTTTGGTGCTCAGCGTGTCGAACACGTCAGCCACGGCGGTGATTCGTGCCTCGATTGGGATCTGCTCGCCGCAGAGCCCCTCGGGATAGCCCGAGCCGTCCCAGTGCTCGTGATGGTACAGCGAGATGACCGCGGCGGTGGCCAGGATCGGCGACTCGACCGTGGACAGCAGCCTTGATCCCAATTGCGTGTGCAGCGGAAACGCGTCGGAATCGTGGGCCGCCAGCCATGCCGCCGAGGCAGGGGCATTGGTCGGTTTTGCGTTGCCGGCCGTCGCAGGTTGGTTTCGTTCCAGCGTCGCATCGGGAAGGCCAATCTTGCCGACATCATGCAGTTGAGCAGCCTGCTCGAGCACGTCTAAAGCTTCACCCTGCCAGCCGAGCGCGCGCGCGATCAGCCTTGCATAGCGACCGACGCGCGTCACGTGATGGCCCATGCCATCGTTGCGGAACTCAGCGACCTGGGCCAGGCAACGAATAATCTCTTTGCGCGAGCGAATCAGCTCGGCAGTCCGCCGCAACACTTCGTTCTCCAGATCGCGAGCGTAGTTTCGCAGCCGATCGTGATGCTGCTTGAGTTGCACCACGTTGCGTATCCGCGGAATCAGTTCGACAGGCTCCAAGGGTTTGCTCAGAAAATCGGTCGCTCCCAGCTCCAGCGCCAATTTGCGGATTTCCTTGTCGTTGCTGGCCGTGAGGACAATGACGAGAATCCGGCCCCGGCGCAGCTCGCTTTGCAATTGTCTGAGAATGTCGATCCCGCTAACGCGCGGCATGAAGATATCGAGCAGCAACAGGTCGGGCTGCTCGCGGCCAATCGCCGCCATGACCTCGCTCGAATCGCTGCAGGTCACGAAGTTTTCATACCCTTCCAGCGCCAGATACCTCTTCACCACGTGGATATTGATCGGCTCGTCGTCGACGATCATCACCTTGGCGCGCCGCAGCGCCGCGCGATCGATCGTGCGATCCTCCGGCTCCGCCGTCGCCGCCTCGGCAACGTTGACGACGGCTTGCGTCAGTCTCGATCCATCCACATCCGTCGTTGGCGCGCTCAGCGAACCGGTATCCGTCATGATTCAGTCCAGCCACATGCCCAAGGTGCTACAAACCACCGGTTTCCAACACTCCAAACACGCAAACTCTCGCGCCGCACACAGGAAGGTTAGCTTCCGCGCATGCATCGGTTGGCCGGGAATAAGGGAAAGGAGAGTCGACGGCGACTCCTTGCGCGTGGGGGAAGAATGATGCAGACCGATCTCGAAACCGTACAAACGGTATAAACAGACCGCGCGAAGGCTGCGGCGTGCGGCGGCCGTGATCGGCTAGTCCGGCAGCTCGACACGGTACAGGTGCGACCGCGAACGCAAGATCAGCGCTTTGCCGACCACCGCCGGCGAGGCCATGAATCCATCGCCAAGCTGATTGTCGGCCAGCAACTCGTATTTCGTCGCCGGGGCGATCACCGGCGACCGGCCTTCCTGGTCGAAAAAGTAAATACGACCATCGGCAAAGATCGGCGACGCCGAAAAGTCGCCGCCGAAACGAGTCTGCCACACCTGCTTCGCCGTCTCGACATCGACGCACGAGGCAATGCCCGAATCGTTCACCATGAACAGCAGCTTGCCGACCAGCACGGGGGACGAACGCGTGGGCACCACCTTCTCGTACTTCCAGAGGATGTGCGTATCGGTCACGTCCCCCTTGCCTCGCGGATCGACGGCCAGCATCTTCATGCCGCCGGCGCCGGTGTTCAAGATCAGGCGGCCATCGGCATACAACGGCGTCGCCGAGACGTTCATGCCCCCGTGACGCACGCGCCAGATTTCGTCGCCGGTGCGCGAATTGTAGGCGATCGTCGCTTCGGCGCTGGGGGCGATAAGCTGCGGCTGACCATTCACGTCGATCACGGCACACGTGCCGTAGGCCTTCTTGACGTCGCCATTGTCGATTCGGTATTGGATGTTGCGGTCACGCTTCCAGACAGTCTTGCCGGTGCGCTTATCAAGCGCGACGACATACTGATAGTCGTATCCGTCGTAGGCGACCACCAACAGGTTCTCGAACAAGATCGGCGACGAGGCCGGGCCGCGCCAGTGGTCGCAAGGCAGGTCGAGCCGCGACCAGATCGGCTCGGCCGTAGCCGTGTCGAGACAGAACGTGCCCGTGCTGCCGAAATGGACGTAGACCCGTCCGGGCTCAATGACCGGAGTGGGCGAAGCGTGGCTGTTCATTTCGTGGGCGAACTGCGGATTTTCGATCGTGAGCAAGCGTTTCTCGTGCACGATCTTGCCGCTGGCCAGATCGACGCAGACGGCGGAGCGCTTGTCGCCTTCAGCCGTGGCGTTGGTGAACCAAATCTGATCGCCCCACACGACGGGCGACGACCATGCCTTGCCCGGAACCGCTGTCTTCCAGCGAACGTTCTTGGTTTCGCTCCACTCCAGCGGCAGGCCGGTCGCCGAGGAATGACCATCGCCATGTGGACCACGAAACCGCGGCCAGGCATCGGTCTGTTCGGCCGAACAAATCGCGGCCCAAGAAATCGTGACGCCGACCAGCAGGGAACTTAAAACACCAGGCATACCGGCAACTCGCAGCGCTAGTCTCGCGATTGGAAAACCGACATCTGCCCATTATAGGGCACGGCGCACCCGACGGGGGCGCTGCTGTAGCCTAACGGTGCTCGACTGGGTCGAGCGCCGCCTGCAAAACCCGCAGGCGATCAGGGGCTGGACGCCCGAAGAAGTCAGCAAGGTCATGGCCGCCGTCAAAGACGCGCGTGCGAAATACCTGGCCGTGGGGCAATCTCGGTAGTGCCGCGAGATTCCCTGATGGCCTGTTGAAGGATTCGGATTTCGTGCAAATGTTGGGTGCCACTGGCAGCTCGTCTGCCAGTGTTACAGTGACTTCCGAGCAGTGGCCCGCCGCGGCGGGTGGCACCCCGAATTCAAGAGGCCGCTAGCGGCTCTTTCCCTGCGAAAAAGCGCGCTATGCAACCGAAGCACGTTCCTTGCTGCAATTGCCGCCGAGCGCGTAAACACGCCACGACGTTTGGCATTCGCGGTCGAAGCCAGTTAGAATCCAAGGGTTGCGCGAACCCCCGACAATGGGGAATGCGCGCTAGGCAGACGAAGCAATCCAATCAATAGTTGAACTAAACCGCTCCGCGGCAACAAGCGCGCGGTGTTGAGTTTCTCTGGCAGCGCGATGGAGATTGAGCTCCGTTGCGAATCCCGCTGCGGGCAGCGCTTCGGCGCTGACGCGATTTCGTGTGCCACCCTCGCGGTCCGGTGGTGACGAAGATAACGATGATTCAACTTGCGCCCGGGATGCGCGCGAATCATTCTCGAAAGTTGAGCCCCACCCCGCTCGTATCTGGCAGGTGATTGTTTCAACTTTCGGAGATGCACCGATGACCCCCTTGCGCCAGCGCATGCTCGATGACATGCGCCTGCGGAATCTCGCCCCGCGGACTGTCCGCGCCTACCTCGAACAAGTCTCGCAGTTCGCTCGCTATTCAGCCGCTCGCCGGAGCAGTTGGGACCGGAAGAGATTCGCCGCTACCAACTGCATCTCACGCAAGAGAGGAAGGTCGCGTGGAGCACCGAGCTATAACCGGAAGTTGTGGATGAGCGGAGGTTGAAGACGGTGGCGTACTTGGGTTGAAATGGTTTTGCTTAAGACCTTTTTTCCCAGGAGTACGCCACCATGCGAGAGCGTAATAGATCGACGGTTGCCTTGCCAGA
>DATAXP010000075.1:0-151084 GCA_036272935.1 Pirellulales bacterium
TGCCTTTGCTCGATGGATCGACGACTAACGTCTGATTGCGCACCTGCGCGCCGCACACCTGCGGGTCCTTGTTGGCGGTCGACAGGAAGCCGGGGTCAGGCGGCGAGCCGTTGAACTTGAACACGCCCTTGAGCGTTCCCCAACCGGTGCCGGTCGGCTCGGCGGCAGCGGTCGACGAACCGGCGCTCGATGCACCTGCGGCGCGCAGTGCCTTGGCGATATCGAGCTGCGGCAGCGGATCGGCAGTCATCTGCCGCGAGCAGCCGGCCACAATCGCCAGTAACGCGCAGGTAGAAACAATCGAACGCATCTCAAATCTCATCGACTTGTTGAACAGCTCACTTGTTGAATAGCGCCGGATCGACCTTGATGGTTCCCAGATCGTTGTCGCCCGGCTTGACGGTGTGGGTGAATCGCCCCTTGGGCCAACTGGGCGTCGTCACCGCCAGGTAGCCCGACTTCTCCTGCCAGGCCTGGAACTCGATCTCGCCGGTCGGCAGGTTCTTGATTTCCAGCGTGCCGTCGGGGGCCGAGATGGCCATGTAGGGATTGTCGCGCGCCAGGATGTAGCCCTTCATCCACGGATGGATATTGCAGCTCACCGGCTGCGGCGTGATCTGCGACCGGTTCGACTTGTACGGCGCCTCGGCGCCACCGGGCAGCAACGGGTTGACCGGAGTGTCGCCGATCGGCTGGTAGTTGGTGTTGTGGCCGATCGGGTCAGTGTTCTTGAACAGGATCGTCTGCGACACGCGCACCGCCAGGACGTGCGGATCGAAGCGGCAGTGCTTGTTGTCGAAGTCGATCTTGTCGTTGGCGGTCTTTTCGTAATCGGGATGGACCTTCACCCCCTTGGTGCGCACGTAGAGCAGTACGTTGGCGATGCCGCCGTTTGGGTCGACCAGCAGCGATTCATCGACCAACTGCGGCGGCGTGGCGCAGACCTGCTGATCCTTGTTCGCATCAATCTTCGCCGGCGTCGGCGGAGAGCCGCCGTAGACGAACTTCGCCTTCACGTTTCCCCATTGGGCCTGGGCGGGCAAGGCACCGCAGACGACGACCAACCCACAAACAAGGCGTGCGATCAATCGAGCCATCTTACTTTTCTCCCTTACTCTCGGGTTTCGGTTGTTCGGGAGCATCAATGCTCACATTCAATTCCGGTGTGTCGGTGGGCGCTCCCGGCGGAGGGCCCGAGTCGCTGCGGCCGCAGCCGGCCAGCAGCAGCAAAAATGCGAAATGCGAAATGCGAAATGCGAAATGGAAAGTGGATCTCTTGAACACGGCGGCTTCCTTCCTATTCGGCTCCGGCCGAGACCGTCGGCGGCGGCTTGACCATCGGCTTGATCGGGGTCTGTTCCTTCATGTACGTCGGCCAGTTCAGCAGCAGATCGACCACCGCTTCGAGCTGATCGCGGCTGTCGCCTTTGAACAGTTTCTGATCGGCAGGCTTGTCGGGCGGGAAGTTCACCGGCATCCCCGTGTAGGGCAGCAGCCGCTTGGGGTTGGCAATCCACCGCTCGAGGAACTCCGGTCGCAGCCGCTGATTCACGCGGTCCAACTGCGGCGCCAGGGCCGCCACGCTGCCGGCCGGCGTGAAGTCGCCAATCAAGTGGCACTTCACGCAGTAGTTGTTGTCGGTCATGATCCGTAGCGCTTCGCTGAGCCGGTGCGGGTGCGAGCTTTCGGCACTCGATAGGTACTCGCCGCGGGTGCGAGGATCGAACTCATAGGGGTACTCGGCATTGTCGACCGCCGAAAAGTAGTTCGCCAGCGCGCCGGCTTCGGTGCTCGACATGTTGAACTTCGGCATCCGCAGCACCACGGCGGGGCGGATCGGGTACGGATCGAGCAGGAAGTTGTGCAGCCAGTTGGTCTGCACCTTGTGCCCTTCGTTCAGCAACGGCGGAGGGACCCAGCCCCACGCGTCGCTGGCCTTGGCGTTGGGGTTGCTCTTGCGCTCCAGCTCGAGCACCACCGGGTGCAGCAGCCGGGCCAGGTCGCCACCGTGGGGCGGCAGCTTTTTCTCGATCGTGCCGTCGACCACCGGCACATCCTGCCCGCCGACCGCCCAGGCGTGGCCATCGATCGGCAGCGGCTTCCACAGCTCGAAGAAGTACAGCGTGCGCCCTTCGTCATCCTCGCCGGTCTCGGGCTTCGGCATGCCGGTGACGGTGGCGTGCCCCAGGCCGCGGCGATCGGTCTTCCTCGAGGCTGCTAACTCGGCCGGCGTGAAGTGCGGCTCGAGGAACGCGTAATCGTTCCACGGCGGCGGCGGCTGGAACGATGCGCTGTCCCCTTCCTGGTACGGCTTGTACGTGAACGTCCAGGTGTCCATCTGCGTCGTATGGCAGCCGACGCAGTTGTACTTCACCAACAGTTGCTTACCCTTCTGGATCGCCTGGTTGCGCGGCGTGCCTTTGTACACGTACCGTGCCGCCGGCGGCTCGGCCACCAGCCCCAGCACGAACGTGATCACCGCCTCGCGCTCTTCGGCCGAGAAATTGAACTTCGGCATCCGCAGCCGCTCGGTGTAGTCCTTGTTCTCGGTCTTCTTGTAATCGTAGCTGCGCGGCTCGCGAATCTTCTGCCAGATGAATCCATCGCGCGCGTGATGCAAGAGCGCGTCGATGTAGAAACCTGCATCGGGGTTCACGTCGCGGCTGGTAAGGTGGGCGTGGCTGTGCTCGCCGACCTCTTCTTCCTGCGCCTCGATCGACTGCTCCTTGGCGGCCTCGGGACCCGGCGAGCGAATCCGAATTTCCTGATCGCCGTGGCCGTGCGCGGCCTCGGCCTGCCGCAGCGTCAGATACGGAATGATCTGCTCGAACGCCAGCTTCGAGGTTTCCTTGCGACCCCAATCGGCCAGCCCGGTGCCGATCGGCTTCATGTCTTCGAAGCCCGGGATGTCGTGGCAGCCGGTGCAGCCGAGCCGGCCGATCGAGCGCCGGCCGACGTACAACAGCTTCTTCTTCTCCAGTTCGTCGGGCGACGTGTTGCCCCGCACGATGAGTATCGCTTCATCCCCTTTCAGCTCAACGGCGCGCTCGGCGGGGATGCCGGTCTTCAGATACTCCGCAACCTGGGCCCGCGTGAACGAGGCGACCAGGAACTTCGCCACCAGTTGGTCGAGCGCCTCGCGATCGACAGCCGGCACGTCGTGCGGCTTCCATCCTTGCGACGAGAGCAGGTACGCCGTGATGTCGGCTGCGGGATCGACCAGTTGACTATCGGGCTTGGCGGCGTCTTCCTTCTTCGGCTCGAGGTACAGGTTCGGCATCACCGTGCGGGCATGGTAGCGGTTAGGCTCGCGAACCCAGCTATACAGCCAGCGCGCACCGCGAGTGCCGATGAGCTTCGATCCCAGCCGGTCGAGCTTCGGACCTTGGGTGTTCTTGGCCTCGGGGAAGTCGCTGTGCTGATGGCAGGCCAGGCAGCCGCGCGTCTGGAACGCCACCTTGCCCCGCTCCTTTGACGGCTCGGCCTTCACGTCCTTCGGCTTGTCGGCGTAGTCGAACTGCTCGCTCGCCGCCAACAGATACTCGGCCATGCTGCGAACTTCGATCGGCTCGAATTGCTGCGACTCGGCCAACCCCGGCGATTCTTCCATCATTGGGTAGCCCTGGGCGTCGCGCATCACGCGGCCGTCGGCCGCCACCTTCGCCTCGGGCGTCAGGTGATCCCACAGGCCGAAGAACCGCGGCATCTTGGTGGTGGGGCGAAAATCGGTCGGATTCTCGATCCAGTTGTACAGAAACTTTAGATCGACCTTGCTCGACACATAGCGCAAGCTCGGACCGACCTTGCGCAACTGCCCGGGGGTTTCGTCGTCGGCACCGAGAATCTCGGCCATTCTTCGCGCGTCACTGCTCACCGGGATAAAGTCCGGATTTGGAGTGCGAACCTTTGCGTTTTTCTTCTCTTCAATCTTTGCGTCGAGTGCACTCGCTTCATCGCGAATCATCTCGGCCAGACGCTTGCGCACCTCAGTCTGCTCTGGGTGAGCAATAACTTGCCGGGCCAATGCGAGTGCGGTATCGCTCAACGGTTCGTGAGCGAGCGCCTCGGCCGCGGCAGCGAAGTACGGCGGCTCGGCACGCAGGTCGGGGCCGCGGCGCTTCGTGGGACCGTCCCAGCCGTTGATCTCGTGGCAGCCGAAGCAACCGTACTGCCTGATGATGTTGTAGCCGGCCATCACTTTCGGGGCCGGCGGCTCGGGGAAGCGTTCGCTGGTGTCGAGCTCGGCCACTTCGTGGTGGCATTTCAGGCAGGTGCTCTCGGCGAAGCGATTCGGCATCATCGGATAGATCCAATGATGGTTGTTGAACCAGCCGTGATCGCGGGTCCACTCCTCGGCCTGCTGTGGTGTGTCGGGCGTGTGCGAGGCCCACTTGAACCCCGTGGCACTCCCCTGCCCATCGTGGCAGATCGTGCAGCCGACGTCGCCAAGCTTGTGCGGACTCAAACTGCCGACGAACAAGTCGAGCCGTGGGTGCGAATTGAACGGCTCGGGCACACCGCGGCGAATGCCCAGCTCTAGCGGCTTGCCCCAAGCGACGCTTTGCAACAGGTACCGTAGCGCGAGATTGCGATCGGTGATCTTCACATCGTTGATCCGCTCGATCACGTCGCCCGATTCGAGCAGTGCGTCGGCCCCAGGCGTGCGCGGCCACACCACCTCGATCGTCACGTCGTCGTAGGTCACCAGCCCACGATCGGCCAGCACGAAACCGTAGACTTGCTGGGTAGTGGCCGGCTTGGTGTTCCCGTTGGCATCCGTCTCGGGCGCGGGGGCCGTCTTCGGCGTGGCAAGCTTCACAGTCAGGCGTTCGATCGGCTCGTAGCCCGGTTCCGTGGCCGAGCCTGGCGCCGTCTTGTCGATCCCCTGATGACACGTGGTGCAGCGATCGAAGCGGGCCACGTCGCGAAAGTTGTTGTTCAATGTGAGCTGCGGCAGCCACAAGTTGTCGATCTTCAACGGCCGGCCGAAGGCGTCGATGATCGGCATTTCGAGCAGCTTCTTGCCCAGGTTTGGGCGACGCTCGTTGTACGCCGTTTGCAACCGCTTGAGCATTGAGGCGTGGTCCTCGAGCGCTTTGAGTGCCACGCTCTCGTCGGCAACAACCTTGCCGTAGGTGGCCTCAAGCTCGAGGCGATGCGTCTTGGCCGTCTGCGCGGTCGTGGACTTGGCTTCGACCGACTGCTCATCCTCGCGCACGTGCTTTTCGATCTCGGCTAACTCGGCCTCGCTGCGCTCCTGGTCGACGGCGATCGAGTACTCGCTGCGCACCACGTCGAGGTTTGCGCGGTCGAACTTCAGCTCGCTGCCAGCGCGGTTCTCGACGAACTTCGCCTTGGCGATCACATTCTCCATCGCATCGAGCAAATCGTGGCGGGGGCGCTCCATGTCTTCGCCCGCTGTGGAATTGGCCACTTCGGCGCGCGCGTTCTCGATGGCCTTGATGTCGTAACCGTTGACCGCGGCCCACGGCTTGGCCTGGTCGACGAACCGCTCGACAAGATCCTCCGACGGCGGCTGCCGGCGAGTTTTCTCGAGCGCCTTATCAAGCTCGTCCTGTTTCTGGTCGAACTGGGCCGTCTCCTGCTCGCGGATGCGGCTCTCGGCGGTCCACGTTTCCACGTTCTGAAACGTGCGCTGGTAGTCCTTCCACTCGCGGTTGTGGTCGGCCGCCAGCATCCACACCGTCGTCGCCAGCATGGCGATGCCCGACAGGCCAAAGAAGACGTGCATCGCCTTCAGATCGCGCCAAGTTTGTTCGGTTGCAGGCATGATTGCAGGGCTTAGCGGCCGCGGCTAAGCGACGGTTACAAATTCAAAAAGTATTCGTCGATGTGAATGATGTATTTCAGCTTGATCGTCCAGCGCAACACCATCTTGACCGGCAGCGAGGCCATCATCAGCAGCAGGTTCGACAGCAACATGTAACGCATGAAGCCCATCTTGACGAAGAACTTGCGGAACACGGTGGCGGCCATGATCGGTGGCAGCAGCGTCAGATAGGCCAGCGTCAGCAGGATACCCGGCGCTTCGCGCACCAGGATGTAGCCAAGCTCGGTCAGCCCACTGCTCCCCGGCGGCGCCTTCGGCAGGCTGCGCCCCAGGCCCGAAATCCAGAAGTACTGCGATAGGTCGACATTGTTCATCGCCAGCACTTTGTGCGGGTCCCAGAATTCGAACGGGCCGAAAAAGTTCCAGTTCGGGCCGCGCAGAAACGTGCCCAGGATGATCAGGATCACCCACAGTTCGAGGAATCCAATCTGAAAGACGATGTAAGCGAACCGCCGCTGCGAGATGGTGTAGTAGCCGTTGCCCGACTTGTTGAAGTCGAGGAACGGAATCGCCATCAGCCCGAAGATCACGACGCTCGGCAGCACGACGCCGGCCATCCAGGGATCGAAGTAGACCAGCATTTCCTGGAGGCCCAGGAAGTACCATGGCGCCTTCGACGGGTTCGGCGTCTTGACGCTGCTGGCCGGCTCCTCGAGCGGCGCTTGCAGGGCAATGCCCCACACCAGCAGGAACGCCGTGAGCGCCACCATGCAGATCATTTCGGTGTAGACCAAGTCCGGCCACACCAAGATTTTTTCGTCGTCGAGCTTCTCCAGCGGCGGCTCGCCGCGCGCGATCCGCTCGTCGTTCTGCACCGCCTTGTACGTAGCCAGCCAGGTGAAGAACCCCAGCAAGAACACCAGCCCCACGATCGGCACGTTGTCGGGCTTGGCGACGATCTCGGTAAAGTCGGGATCGGTCATCGCCGCGCCCATGAATAGCAGCGCAAGGTTCAGCATCAGCCAAGCGATCGGCGGCCGGGTGAAGAACCCGCGCAGCAGGAACATCACCGTAAGCACGACCAGCGAACCGACGGTGAGAATCACCGGCCCCGACAGGAAATCGACCGCGTCCTTCATGCCGTTCCAAAGCTTGGGCAGCCACGGCTCGAAGGGGAAGAAATGCCAGATTGGGAACGGAGCCCCGTCCATCGCGATGGGGCTGAGCAGCAAGAAGAACGCACCGACCAAGAACCACGTCAGCGCGTTGGTCACCTCGAGCCCGCCAAGACAGAAGTACGTCTTGTGCGGCCCACGCCGCCACAGCAGCAGCGCGGTTCCCCAGTTCAGCGCGCACAGAA
The DNA here is from genome assembly GCA_036272935.1 of Pirellulales bacterium. Lineage (GTDB taxonomy): Bacteria > Planctomycetota > Planctomycetia > Pirellulales > PNKZ01 > DATAXP01. The sequence continues at coordinate 7,152 of DATAXP010000075.1, forward strand.
TCAGATAGTAGAATCCGAGACCGCCGGCGGCGCGCTCCAGAAATTCTGCTTCGCTGACGTGCATGGGAGGAAGAGGTTGGGGACTAGGGGCGCGGGGCTAGGGAATTAAGCATTTCGCATTCAGCATTTCGCATTTCAAACTGGTCCGCTAATGCCGCCGTCCTTGCGCACGCGCCAGAAGTGGATCGCGATCAGCAGCGCCGCGGCCAACGGAATGGCCACGCAGTGGAGCACGTAGAACCGGTTCAAGGTTTCTTCGCCGACGAACCGCGCGCCCAGCAGGCCGAACCGCGCATCGCTGGCGTTGGTGATCATGTCGATGCCGCCGAGCGTAAGCAGTTGCTGCCCGGGACCTTCGTGCCCCAGGAACGGCGTGGCCCGGGCCATGTTCGAGCCGACCGTGATCGCCCAAATCGCCAATTGATCCCACGGCAACAGGTAGCCGGTGAACGACAACAGCAGCGTGAGCAGCAGCAGAATCACACCGACCACCCAGTTGAACTCGCGCGGCGGCTTGTAGCTGCCGGTGAGGAACACGCGGTACATGTGCAGCCAGGTGGTGATCACCATTGCGTGGGCGCCCCAGCGGTGCAGCTCGCGGAGGATGCCGAGGCTAGTAACATCGCGCAGGCTGAGAATATCGTTGTATGCCCACTCGAGCGTGGGGCGATAGTAGAACATCAGCAGCACGCCGGTGATCGTTTCAACCAGGAACAGGAAGAACGTCACGCCACCCATGCACCAGGTGTAGGAGAGCGCGATCCCCTGCTTCTTGATCGACACCGGATGCAGGTGCAGGAAGAAGTTGGTGAGCATGACCACGATGCGGTTGCGCCGATCGATGGGCATGGGGTGACGGAAGATGCTCTTCCACACCTGCGAATTGCGGATCGTCTCGCCGATGGGCATAGGCGGAAAAAGTCAGAAGTCAGAAGGATGAATGCAGAAGTTGACTTGCATAACGTCAGACGCAGAATGCCGCTTGCCGCACTTCTGCCTTCTGCATTCTGACTTCTGCATTTCTCTCACACGCTCACAAACGACGCGGGATCGGTCCACTGCCCCAACTCTTCCTGGAACAACTTGCTCTTGTCGACTTCCAACTGGCCGTCGTCGGCCAGGCGGATCGAATAACGCTCTAGCGGCCGCGGCGCCGGTCCCTCGAAATTGATCCCATCCTTGTAGAAGCCGCTGCCGTGACACGGGCACTTGAACTTCTGCTCGCCTTCCAACCAGTTCGGCGTGCATCCGAGATGCGTACACACGGTGCGAAGCGCGAAAATCTCGCGCTGCCCCGCCACCTCGGTGTTCACGATCCATACGCCGAACAGGGCTTTGAATTTTTCTTCCACGCTGCCTGGCGGGAAGTCGGTCGGAAAGCCAACTTTGAATCGGCTCGGCGGCTCGGTGAGGATGTTCGGAAACATGAACCTCGCCAGCCCCAGCGTCCACAACCCAGTGGCTGCCGAGAGCGTCGTGAAGCCGACGGCCAGGAACGAGCCGAACAGCAATTGCATGAACGATCGACGCTCGTCGTCGGCCGGCGGCTTTTCCTTGGGCTTCGCGGCTGCCGGCTTCACGGGCATCGGTGGCACCGTGACCTTCGACTGCGCGACCTTGATTTCTTTGTCCTTCACCACGCCCGGTGCGATGGCCGATTTCGACACCGGTCCCGGCTTCGCCCCACCGCGGGCGGCAGCGAGAATGCTCGCCGTATCTTTCACCGGCTTCGCCGCAGCCGCCCCCGGCGCGGGAGCTGAGGCGGGCGTGGGCTTGGCCTTGTCGGCGGCAGGTTTCGCGGCAGCGGGCTTTGCTGCGGGCGCAACCTTCGCCGCACCGGCAGACTTCTCGGCAGCCGGTGCTTTGGGCGCCACAGGCTTCGCGCCGGATTTCTCCGCGCGAGCCATCGCCATCATCTCGGCGACACTCGGCCGCGCGCCGCCGGCCTTTGCGGCAGCGGGTTTGGCGGCGGGCTTCACTGGAGCGGGCTCAGGTTCCGCCGCCTCCACCGGCGCTTCGGCAACAACTTCGCCAGGCGCTTCGTCAGCCGGCGCCGGCTCAGCGCTTGCTTCCGGCGCCGCCACGTCGGCCGCAGGTTCTTCGACCGGCGCCTCGCTAGGCGCAGCGTCCGCGCCTCCTTCGCCGTCCAGCCTGCGACAGATCGCGATCATCTCCGCGATCGATGGTCTTTTCTTCTCGGCCATGCGCCTTTAGCTCACTTGGCGACAAACTTGCCGATCGAACGTCCCGGAAAAAACCGGCTCCCCCTCGGCCGATTCACGATCGTTCCAGCGCACGTTCTTGCGCTGGTTGCCGATTCGTGACTTTTTTCACGAACCACGTTCTAACGGATCAAGAACAGTTGTCAACCTCCGCAGGAATCGGATTGCCACGAACGCGATCTCGCTCGGGCAAGAAAGCGCTCAAGGTACACGCTCGGCGCGCGGAAGTACAATATTGGCGGTCGAAAACTTCGCCTGTTTTCCGCGGACTGCCGAATGTCGTCGTCGCTGCACTCGGTCTCGCCCCATTTCTGGTCCGAGTGCCGAAGGCTGCTAGCCCGCGACCCCGGCGGACGTGGCCTCACCGGCGCGGGCCCTGAGAACACGCTGTTGGCAGCGGCGGGACTCGAACCGGCAGCGCGCAATCTGGCGGCCGAGGCCACGAGCGTTGCCATCGTCACCGGCTTTTACGTCGAAGGACCGGCCGGCCCGACCATCGAAACCGACGGCCCCCCGGGAGCATTGCTCCTGGCGCGAGTGCTGAGGGCGCTAGGTATTAATGTCACCCTGGTCACCGATCCGTTGGGAATGCCGGTGCTCGAGGCCGGCCTGCGCCATCTCGACCTACCCCACGACATGCTGCACGCGTTGCCTTACGAACCATGCGCCTCGCATCTGGTCGCCATCGAGCGCGCGGGACCAAGCCATACCGTCGACTCGCTGCGCGGGCAGCACGCGACGTCCGAGCAGCTTGCCGAATTCGAGCGCGACGTGCCGGCCGAGCATCGCGATCGCTGCCACAACCTGCGCGGCATCGACATTACACCGTCCACCGCGGCAGCGCACGCGTTGTTCGAGCAAGCAGCGGCGCAGAAGCCGCGCATCACGACGATCGGCATCGGCGACGGGGGGAATGAGATCGGCATGGGTTGTGTGCCGTGGGATGTGTTGCGGCGCGCGATCAGCATCGGCCCGGCAGCGCGCGTAGCTTGCCGCATCGCCACCGATCATTTGATCGTTGCCGGCACGAGCGATTGGGGCGCGTACGCGCTTGCCGCGGGCGTGTGCGTGTTGCGCGGTCGACGCGACGTGCTCGAACCCTGCACCGCCGCGGCGCAAGAACAACTCATCCAGTGCCTGGTGCGTGATGGCGGCGCAGTCGATGGCATCACGCGACTTGCCGCACCCACGGTCGATGGCCTGCCGCTGGCAACCTATCTGCAAACGCTCGTCGGCATTCGGCGATTGTGCGAATTCGATTCCTAGCGTGCTAAACCGCAAGCGACGGCTTCCCGAATCCTGACTCCTGAATCCTGGCCCCTTTTCACCGACCGCCCTACAATACGGCGATGAACGTTCTCGTGATCGGCAACGGAGGGCGCGAGCACGCGCTAGCTTGGAAACTGCGGCAGAGTCCGCGCGCCGGAAAGGTGTTCGTCGCGCCGGGGAACGCCGGCACCGCGCTCGATGCTGAGAATGTCGATATCGCCAGCACCGACATTCCGCGGCTGCTGAAGTTCGCCCAGCAAAATGTCAGTCTAACTGTCGTCGGTCCCGAAACGCCACTGGTGCTGGGGATCGTCGATGCGTTCCAGGCCGCAGGGCTGCGCATCTTCGGTCCCTCGAAAGCGGCCGCCGAGCTGGAGGGGAGCAAGGTTTTTTGCAAGAACCTGCTGCGGCACGCCAACGTGCCGACGGCCGAATACCGGGTGTTCAAGGCTCGCGACCGAGCCATCACGTACCTGAAGGACCGCGAAGACGTTCCGGTGGTGGTGAAGGCCGACGGGCTGGCGGCGGGCAAAGGGGTGATCGTCTGCGCGACGCGGGCCGAAGCCTTGGAAGCGGTCGAGCGCATTGCCGGGGCGCGTGAGTTCGGCGACGCCGGCAATCAGATCGTGATCGAAGAGCGGCTCGATGGTCCCGAGGCTAGCGTGCTGGCGATCACCGACGGCCACACCATCGTTACGCTACCGCCGGCGCAGGATCACAAGCGCGCCGGCGACGGCGACACCGGCCCCAACACCGGAGGCATGGGCGCTTACTCCCCGGCCGGCGTCGTCGATGAAGAAATACTGCACTGGATCGAGGAGCACGTGCTGGTGCCGACGGTGCATGCCATGAAGCGCGCCCGGCGTCCCTTCCGCGGCGTGCTCTACGCCGGGCTGATGCTCACGAACCAAGGCCCGAAGGTGCTGGAATACAATGTCCGCTTCGGCGACCCCGAGTGCCAGCCGCTGCTCATGCGCCTGGAAAGCGATCTGCTAGAGGTAATCGAGGCGGTGGTCGACGGCCGGCTCGACCAGCTTCCGCCGCTGCGTTGGGATCCGCGCCCCGCGGTGTGCGTGGTGATGGCTGCAGAAGGCTACCCCGGCAAGTACGCACGCGGCGCACCGATCCGGGGGCTCGACGAGGCGGCGAAGGTGCCGAACACCAAGGTGTTTTACGCCGGCACGGCCAGCTCGGGCGGGCAGGTGGTGACCGACGGCGGTCGCGTGCTCGGCGTCACCGCGCTTGGGGCGACTATTCCCACGGCGAAACTGCAAGCCTACACCGCCGTCAAAGCAATCCGCTGGCCCGGCGCCTGGTGCCGCAAAGATATCAGCGACAAGGCAATGACGGGGAAGTGAGCGGAAGATCACGAAAACACGAAAGTGTGAAAGACGAAAAGGCTGCATACATTTCGTCCGTTTCGTGTTTTGATCATTTCGTGCTTTCGTGATCCTCCGGTTTAACCATATCAACGTACTCCGAGCTTGCGGTGAGCGGGCCAGAGAGCACGTTGAAGAAGTACGCGGTCGTGCCGGCGGGGAGCGGAGCAGTGATGTCCACCTTTGCCCCGTTGAGCTTCAACTCGGCCGCCGATTCCGTCCATTGGCGCGAACCGGTGTAGCCGGTGTCGATGGTGCTGAGCAGCACCGCGCGGTCGATCGGCTTGGCGCTCTCGAACTCGACGCTCGCTCGGTCGCCATCGCGCTCCTGATGCAGTTGCTTGAGCCACGGCTTGCCGGTCGCCACCACCGACTCGGCAAAGGCGTAGCTGTCCTCGGGCCTCCAGCCCACCGTGTGTCCATGCCTCATGTCGGGCAGCACTGCGACCATGCGCGGCCCCAGCGCGGCACGGTAGGTCGCCTGCTGCGCGTCGAGCGGGAAATGCGTGTCGCGCAGCCAGGTGAGCCACAGTGCTGGCATCCGCGCCCGCGGCAGCCACGTCGTCGGTTCCCACACCTCGCGATACACCTGATTGTGCTCGAGCGCGCGAACGTAATGCTCCGCGGCGATCGGCAACTGGCCGCAGCCGTAGATCGGCACGGCAAAGGCGAACCGGGTGTCGATGCCCATCGCGGTCGACGTGATGATCCCGCCCCACGAGATGCCCGACAGGCCGACCTGCTCGGCGTCGACTTCCCGCAGCGAGCGGAGCAACGAGTTGGCTAGCGCCACATCGGCCACCGCGTGATACATCCACTGGTCTTCGATCGGCTCGGCGGCATCATCGTAGATGCCGGCCCGCTTGGGACCGGCCCATTCATGCTGCTGCCACCATTTGCCATCGGCGCTGCGCTCATCGGTCTGCCCTTCGACGGCAATCGAGATGGCGGCAAAACCGTGCTCGTTCCAGCGCTCGACCCACTCGCGAAACGCCGTCCCGCCGCCGCCATGCACGAGCACCACGCCGGGGACTTTTGTGCCGCGCGTCTCCGGCAGCCCCATCCAGGCGAAGCATCGCGTCGGCTTGCCACGATAGGGTAGCGCGGCGAAGTAGAGTCGTCGGGGCGACACGTTGGCCGAATCAACCGGATACACCGCCGGTGCTGCGGTGAGTTGGCCCAGCGCCGCGACGCGCTGGCGCATCGCGGCAATCTGCGCCTCCGTCGCGGTCACCTCGACGGCGCCGCAGCCGGACGCGATCGCCAACAGAATCAAGCCGCCGAACAACACACGAGGGATCGTCATGAGATTCTTGACACACGGGTGGGGGCGATCAGAATGCGCCAGCGACTCGATTCTGCCACGGGCACCTGCGGCGAGCCAATGAAAATCTTCCGCCATGCGGCGCTGGCCGCGGTATGTCTTATCGGCACCGCCCGCGCCGGCGAGAACCCCGACACGTTCGATCTGAGCCGCTGGATTCAGCCGGTCCCCGAGTCGGCGCGGTTCAGCGAGCCGGGGTACTTCGTGTGGTGCGGCTCGATGGCGCGCGGCGACGACGGTCGCTGCCACCTGTTCTACTCGCGGTGGCCCAAGCACCTGGGGTTCGATGCGTGGGTGTCGCATTCCGAGATCGCGCACGCCGTGAGCGAAGGGCCGCTGGGACCGTATCGGCCGAAAGACGCGGCTCTGCCCGTGCGCGGCAAGCAGTTCTGGGACGGCCTGTGTACGCACGATCCCACCGTGGTGCGGTTCGGCGCGAAGTTCTACCTGTATTACATGGGCAACACCGCGCCCGAGTCCATGGGCGACCATCCTTCGCCCGAGGTGATGAAGGTCGAGCGCTGGGTGCACCGCAACAATCAGCGCATCGGCGTGGCCGTGGCCGACGATCCCGACGGACCGTGGACACGGCTCGCGGAGCCGATTGTCGCTCCGACCGCGGGGTTCGTCGACGCGCTGTGCTGCACCGATCCGACCGTCACCAGCAGGCCCGGCGGCGGCTACGTGATGGTGTACAAAGCGGTCGGGGACAAGTCGCCGCTGCCGTTCGGCGGTCCCGTCGTACACGCGGTCGCCACCAGCGACACGCCCACCGGTCCGTTTCGCAAGCGTCCGCAACCGATCTTCACGAAGGAAGGCGTGCACTTCGTCGCCGAGGATCCGTTCATCTGGAACGACGGCACGCGCTGCTGGGGGCTGTTAAAGGATCAGGGCGGCCACTTCACCGACCGCGCTGGCAGCCGGAAGTCGCTGGTGCTGTTCCGCTCGGACGACGGCATCGCCTGGCAGCTTGCGCGGCATCCGTTTGTCACTGCGCCGGAAGTGGCCTGGCAACATCGCGGCCACGCACAGCTCGCCCAGCTCGAACGGCCGCAGATTTGGCTCGAGCGTGGTCGGCCGGCAATCCTGTTCGCCGCGGCCGACGACTCTGAAAAACGCAGCGACTCGTTCAACGTCGCAATCCCGCTACGGCCGCCGGATTAGCGGACTAGAGCCGATCCGAAAACCGCGTGGGGCAGGCATTCCTGCCTGCCTTCGGTCAGCCTTTTCACGGCAGACACGAATGTCTGCCCCACGCGACCATGGGTTGGTCAGCGGTTTTCTGATCGGCTCTTATTCATCCACGCGGCGGTAGATGCCGTAGTTGTTCTGCGCGAGCTTCGCCAGGAACACGTCGAAATCGGAGCCCGGTAGTCCCGGCGCCAGGCCAATCGTGTAGATCGATTCGCGGCGCGTGCGGTTTTGCTTGCCGATCGCCTCGACGATCTCCGGCTTGTCGACGATCCGCCCGGCACTCGGCGCGCCGTCGGTCAGCAGATAGATCGACTCGGCGTTGAAGTAGAATGCCGTGTCCAGCGCGTCGTAGGTCGCCGTGCGATCGTCGGCTACCAGGCCTGCCACGAACCGCTGCGCGTCGGCCTTGTTGGCCGTCGAGGCATCGACCAACTGCCGGCGCCAACACTCGATCTGCGCGTTGTACGCCACGATGCTGAAGAACGTGTTCGCCTTCAGCCCCTGGATGGCGGCCGACAGTTCACGCTTGGCGGCGGCGATCCGCGGACCGTCCATGCTCCCCGAGCAATCGACGACGAACACCATCCGCTGTGCGTACAGCGGCAGGCCGTAGTAGCTGGTGCGGCCCCCCAAGTCGCCGACGCTTTGCAGCGGGCGTTCGACCGGCTTGGGCGGAAGCTTCGGATAAACGAACGTCGCCTTGTTCTCCTTCCACCACTTGGCCCACTGATCGTTCTCGGGGAACTTCTGACCGCTGACGCGAGCCAGATGTTCGTAGGCATCGGCGTGCGCTTCGCCTTCGAGCTTCGGCAGTAACGTAACCAGCGCGTCGATGGCTTCGTTGTGCTCGATGCACGAGAAGGCCGCCAACGTGGCCCGCCGCACGCCGAACTCCTGCTCGAACAACCGCGTGCGCGTGATCTTCACCAGCGGCGCCAGGTCGGCAAGGTCGCCGTGCATTGCCAGCAAGTCGGCCAGGAACACCAGGAACGCGCCGCCGTCCTTCACGGTCGGCAGGTCTTCGTCGAGATAGCGCATCGTCGAGCGGTCGATGTTCTCGATCGGCGAGCTGAGCAGGACGCCCATCACCATCACCGGGACTGGCCCAGGCCGCCCGCGCCGCGACTCGACGTTGAGCTGCGCGATCAGGAAATCGCACACCTCCTGCTGACGGTTGATCTTCAGCAGCGTGTCGTAGGCGGTGCGACGGTTCTGCTCGACGTCGTCAACCAGGCCGTAGAGCATCAGGAAGCGGGCCGAATCCTCGAACGCGTAGTCGCCCAGCGACGCGATCGCCTCGCGGCGAACGTCGGGATTAGGATTCTTGAGCTTGTTCTCAAGTTGCCGGCGCGCCTTGAGAAAGGCCTGATAATCGGCTGCATCGACCAGGTTTGGCGCAGCAGCCAGCGTCGCGGCAGCGATGACCAAGCCAGCGGAAGCGCGCAGGAACATAACTCGACCTGAAAGGAACACACCGCCAAGGACGGCGACGACGATCTACCAATTGTCCCGTCGCTGGTGCGAGCGTCAAGGTTTCCGAGGCCGATCGTTGCCGTCCTCATCGAGGTCCTCTGCGTATCCCGGCGGAAAAATCGATTCGCCGGCCACGGGCCGTTCTTTGGCTGTGTCGTCTGCCGGCACCGGCTCATCGAACTGCCGCAGCCAGTATTCGACGTCGTCGCTGGTGGCCGCCGCAGGGCGTTCCCGTGGCAAGGGTTGCGGACGCGCCAGCGCCGCCCGCCGGCGCCGCGCCTCGTCATACCAAACCTCGCTGTCGACGGCCGTGGCGCGCCGGCGCCGCGCGGCCCGCTGCACGCGATGATCGCTGGAAACGACCGTGAGCTGCCGCGGCGCCGATTCGTGCTGGATTAATTCTTCGAGAAGATCGTCGGCGCTGGGATACCCCTTGGCAAAGCGCACGCACAGGCCGCGGTGCTCAAGCACGTCGGGCAGCCCCGGCGGAGCGCCGGCGGCGTCGAACACCACGGTTGCCGTCGCTCGCTCCTGCTGTTCGATCGCTTCAGCCACAAAGTTCAGCAGCGCCAGCCGCGAATGCTCAAGCCCCTTCGCCCCGCGCACTCGCCCAGCAATTCCGCCGGCGTGCATCAGGTTGTAACCGTCGATGAGCAGGCGCATGGCGAACCACACTGCGACAGTCGTTTTACTTCGCAAACTTCCTCGTCACCGCGGCCTGGATTTGACTGCCGCGACAGTCGAACGTCATGCGAATTGTAACTGCGTCCCGCCTACCGGAAGGGTGACTGTCTCGCCTGCCCGCACGCGATGGTAGACTTCCAAAAGTTCGCCATTCGTAGTCTTACGCCCGAGAAAACGAAACACAGAAGCGTCCAGGTATTCGCGCTTTTCGTCAAATGCGAGCCACCTGCGCCTCTCGACCTCTGCGACACTACCGGTCGTATTCGAACCCGCAAAAATGTCGATGACAACGTCGCCTGGTTCGGTGAGGAAGCGGATGAAGAACTCGGGCAGCTTCGCGGGAAAACGTGCCGGATGGGGCTTGACGCCGACGGCCTTGCACCCTGCGAGGTAAACGCCATTTGATTCGGAATTCGGGATCTGCAGCAAATTGGATGGAATGGCGCCACCGTTGTTTTTGCCGAAGCCCATGCTGATGTCGTGACCGGACGGACGTTTCTTCGGATTATAAAACTCCTCGGGATCATCCAACAGCTTCTTCATCCGTTCGCTATAAGGAACCAAGACATTCGTGACATTGGCTTTGGGATTCTCTGTCTTGCTGAACCACCAGACAGTGTTGATCGAGTCCTTCGCTCGCAGCTTGCGCTTATTCACCCACTCAATAGGGCTTGGGAGCTTCGAGGGATTAAACCAGTAGAAATCCTCCGCTAGGAAGAAGCCTATTCGATCACAGAAATGCAGCAGTACTCTGAAATTGTAAAGGCTTCGCGCTGGCACACCTTTCATGTACGCGCCGCCGATGTCGAGAACGAACGATCCGTCGTCCGCGAGCTTGCGGTGAACAAGGCTGGCGAACTCGGCCAACCAGTCAACGTACTCGGATTGTCCTTTGTTGCCGTATTCCTTTTTTCGCTGCAACGCGAACGGCGGGCTCGTCATCACAAGATTGACGCTACCGTCTGGTAATGCGGACAGCAGCTCACGTGCATCACCACAATATGAGGCGCCAAGAGCAGTCGCATAAACTGGGAATCGCGCGAGATCGAATTTCATGTAACGTTCCGAGTTTATACCCACCTCACGCTATCTATAGAGTGTCGCCGGTCTTCCGTCAACGGTCTATCTTCCGGGAATGGTGACCCGCCCACAGGAACTAAAAGGTCGCGGCATTTTTGCCGCAAATGTACGTCGTCTGCGACAGGAGAAAGGACTGTCTCAAGATGGCCTTGCGCATCTTTCCGGCGTGCATCGTACGTACATCGGCGCGATCGAGCGGTGTGAAAAAAATGTCTCGATCGACAGCATGGAAAAGATCGCTCTGGCTCTTCAATGCTCCCTCCAGTCGCTGCTGGGGGAGTTTGAATGAGCAAGCAATCTGAAGTAAAAGCGGCTCGCAAGAGATTTCAAAAACATGCTGATTTGCAAAAGCTCGAAAAGCTACTTCCGTACATTCGAGAGCTGCAACGACTTGCCTCGCAACATGGGATTCATGACGTGTTTCAAGACAACGGAGGTAAGCTTCTTCAGGTTCTCCTGGTGACTGGCTTGATAAGAGTTGAGGCACGTGAGGGGAACGATGCGATCGACTCTTCCGGCAAAGAATACGAACTCAAATCAGTAAATCGGTTCAACACAAAGGGAGAGCCAAAGCCCAACGCGCCCTTCACCACTCATCATCATTTGAATCAAGCGATCATCGATAAGTACCGCAAAGTCGATTGGATTTTCGCGATTTATTCAGGCATTGAGCTGGAGCAGGTCTACTTCATACCCGTCTCAAAAATGGAGCCCTGCTTTCGGAAATGGGAAGCGGATTTCGGAAGGGCCAAAAGTCCTTTGAACAATCCGAAAATCAGCCAGAAATTCGTGCGTACACATGGAATCGAGCTTTACCGGAATGAGAATGCACCCAAGCCCGGCGATGCGGATATTGCGGAAGTGCTTGGCGATGTGGAATCTTCGCCGACCGGCGATGAATGAGAGCTCTGATTCTGGCGACCGCTTCGATTGACATCGCCGCTCGCAGCTTCTTTTCACGTCAATCTTATTATGCGGCTCTCAAAGCCATTTCAATGCAAGTTGTCCGCGCGAAATTTCACGCGGCCACCGACGATGACCGTTTCGGCCCGGCCGCGCAGCCGCCAGCCGTCGAATGGCGAGTTCTCGCTTTTCGAGCGGAAGCGCGTCTTATCGACGGTCCACTGGCACTCGGGATCGATGATCGTCACGTCGGCGTCGGCTCCCGGGGCGAGCGAGCCCTTGGCGATCCCCAGCACGCGCGCGGGGTTGATCGTCAGCTTCTCAATCGCTTGCGGCCAGGTGAGATGCCCCGGCTCGATAAGCTGCGTGACGACCAGCCCCAGCGCGGTTTCGAGGCCCAGGATGCCGAACGGTGCCCGGTCAAGCTCCTGCATCTTCTTCTCGGCGGCATGCGGAGCGTGGTCGGTGCAGATAACGTCGATCGTGCCGTCGTTCAAGGCGGCGATGCACGCGTCGACATCCGAGCGGCTGCGCAGCGGCGGGCTCATTTTGTAGTTCGAGTCGAACGTGCGCAGGCAGTCGTCGGTGAGCGTGAAGTGATGCGGACAGATTTCCGTCGTCACGCGCACCTGGCGGCGCTTCGCGCGGCGGATGATCTCGATCGCCCCCGAAGTCGACACGTGCATCACGTGGATGCGTCCGCCGGTCGCCTCGGCCAGCACGATGTCGCGGCCGACCATCACGTCCTCGGCCGCCGACGGCATCCCCGGCAGCCCCAGCACCAGCGAGGCCATTCCTTCGTGCATCACGCCGCCGGTGGTCAGCTCCGGCACCTCGGCATGGTTGAGGATCGGGCGGTCGAACATCAGGCAGTACTCGAACGCCCGGCGCATCAGCTCGGCGTTGTACACCGGAGCACCGTCGTCGCTGAACGCCACGGCGCCGGCTTGCACCAACTGGCCGATCTCGGCGAGTTCCTTCCCCTCGCGATTCTTACTGACGCAGGCGACGACGAACACGTTGCAGTTGTCGGCCAGCACCGCCTGGTGCCGCACGTACTCGACGGCGGCCTGGGTGTCGATGGGCGGATCGGTGTTGGGGATGCAGGCGACGCTGGTGAATCCGCCGGCGAGCGCCGCCGAGGTGCCCGTGGCGATCGTCTCGTCTTCTTCGCGCCCCGGCTCGCGCAGGTGGACGTGCATGTCGATCAGCCCGGGGGCGACGATCTTGCCGCGGGCGTCGATGATCGTGTCTTGGCCGTTGCGCGAGGCGTCGATCGCCGCGACGCGCCCATCGCGCAGCAGGACGTTCGTCACCCGATCGATCCCCTGGCTGGGATCAATCACGCGGCCTTGCTCGATCAAGATCGAGCGGGGACTGGAGGCTGGGGGCTGGGGGCCGGCGGACATCGTCATTCCCCACTCACCATGCCGAACTCTCCGCTGCGCTTGCACAACAAGTACAGCACCGCCATGCGCACTGCCAAGCCGTTGGCCACCTGGTCGAGGATCACCGAGTGCGGACCATCGGCGACATCGGGAGTCACTTCGACGCCGCGGTTGATGGGGCCGGGGGCGAGAATGAGGATGTCGTCCTTGGCACGGGCCATCCGCTCGCGGTTCATGGCATACAGCAGCGCGTACTCGCGCACGCTGGGGAACGGGCGCGTTGTCTGGCGCTCGAACTGGATGCGCAGCAGGTTCAGCACGTCGCAGCGCGGCAAGATTTCGTCGAGATTGTACGACACCTCGACCCCTAGCTCGCGCCAGCGCGGCGACACCAGCGTCGACGGGCCGCAAAGGATCACGTGAGCCCCCAGCTTTTGCAGCCCCCAGATATTCGAGCGGGCCGTGCGGCTATGGGCGATGTCGCCGACCAACGCCACGGTCAAGCCAGCCAAGGTGCCGCGATGCTTGCGGATGGTGAGGATGTCGAGCAGCCCCTGCGTGGGATGTTCGTGGGGACCGTCGCCGGCATTCACCACGGCGCAGCGCAAGTTTTGGGCCAGCAGATGAGTCGTCCCCGGGGTGCGGTGCCGCACCACGACCAGGTCGATCCCCATCGCCTCGATGTTCTTGGCCGTGTCGATGAACGTTTCGCCCTTCGACAGGCTGGAGCCGGAAGCCGAGAAATCGATGGTATCGGCCCCCAGGCGGCGACCGGCCAACGAAAAGCTAGTGCGCGTGCGCGTCGAGTTCTCGAAGAACAGGTTCGCCAGCGTCTTGCCGGCCAAAGTGTTGATCTTTCGCCGGCCCGAATCGGTGGCGTCCCACAGTGCCTCCGCGGTGTCGAGGATCAGCGTGATCTCTTCGGCCGAGAGGTCTTGCAGGCCGAGCAAATGCCGATGCGTCCACGCTTCCAGCGGTGCCTCGAGATCGTGCAAGTCGAGACTCATGGGCGCAGCACTACCTGGGGCGACAAAAACGGCAGAACCCAAGCGACGACATCCGGGCGTGATTCTAACATTCACGCACCGGAGTACAAGCGCGCGACCGAAAGGGTCGCGGGCGCAAAAAGAGGCTCCGCCCGGTTTCGAGCGGAGCCTCCGAGAGAACTCGTCCAAATGATGCGAAGCGGTTACGTGCCCGCGCCGATTGCGGCCCCGATGGCGCCGCCAATGTTCGCGCCGGCATTCACGCCTGTGCCGTATCCGTAACCGCCGTAACCGCCGTAGCCGCCGTAGCCATTCCATCCGCCATACCCGGGATAGCCGTAGCCGCGGTATCCGGAGCCCCAGCCGCCGTTGTAGCCCCGGTTGCCGCCGTAGGCGCCGTACGGATGATAGCCGTAGTGGTAGCCTGGATTGGCGCCGCCCCATCCGCGAGCACCTACGCCGGCACCGCCCCAGTGACCGTGTTGCGCCCACGCCGGCGTCGTCATCAACGCCACTGCCATTGCCGTGCCAAGAAGAATGCGTTTCATCATTGTGTTACCTCAAACGGACTTGTAAGCAATTCATGCGAAATGATCGCGACGGCAGGCAACCATTTCGCACAATGCGTGCCGGAGTCAGCCAAGAAAAGAATGCCGCCGGCGGTCATTTACCTGGCAGAATCCACACCTTGGACGCGCGTATTTCGCCGGGGTTGTCGCCCGGAGCGCACTCCCCGCAACGGGCCAGCAGCAGATGCGTTGGACCGTCGCTGGGATGATGCACGAGACTTGCCGTGAGCATCTCGGCAGCCACGGCGTTCTGACCCGCGTCGAACAGTGCGAGCGCCTGCTCGTACTCGTCGCGCAAGCGATCCCATGATTCGCCTGGTTCGCACAATTCGAACAGCTCGACAGGCTCGGCAATGTTCACGACGCGCACACTTCCCAAGCGTCGCGTGGCAAACGAGGCGGGCAACTGGGCGCGCGTGGCCGCCGTGATGAGCAGGTCGATCTTCAAATACTTGGTCGCCCCTTCGACCCGGCTGGCCAGATTGACCGTCGGCCCCAGCGGACCGTATTTGAATTTGCGCGCCGTGCCGACATTGCCGACCCGAGCGGTCCCCGTGTTGATGCCAATGCCCACGTGCATCGGCTCGCCGAGCACCCCGGCCCAGCGCTCGTTGACCGCGGGGAGGGCTTTGAGCATCGCCAGCGCCGCGGAACAGGCGCGCTGGGCATCGTTGGAGTGCGACACCGGCGCGCCCCACATCGCGATCAGCTCGTCGCCGATGTAGTCGACCAACACGCCTTCATGCTCGACGACGCAATCGCTCAGCGCGCTCATCGTGTCGGAAATCCATTCGACCGTGCGGGCGGAGCCGAGCACTTCGCTCAGCCGGCTGAACCCGCGGATGTCGCAGAACAGGATCGTCACCTGGGCGTCGCGCCCTTCGAGCAGCCCGGGGTCGACGGCCAAGGAACGTGAAAGCTCGGGCGTGAAGAACTGCTCGAAGCGAATCTGGGCGGCCAACAGCGCCTGCTCTTCCTTGAGCCGCGCGATCCCTGCCGCCACGCCGCACGCCAGTGTTTCGACCAGTTGGGCCTCGAGCGGCGAGATTTCCACCGTGTCGCTGATGTTCGTGCTGCGGCGGTCGCCGTAGAGCACGCCAAGCACTTCGCCCGAGCGATCGAGAATCGGCGCCGCAACCACCGCTTGCAGGCCGAGCATGCTGGCCGTGATGTCGCGCGAAGGCACCTGCCACATCGTCCGTCGCTGAAAGAAAACCTCGCCGAGGATTTTGCGGCTGGGACGCCAATCGACTGCCGGTTCAAATCCGCTTCGGGCAAATCGGCCGGCGTGCTGGGCAGCGGTCGTCCACGAGCCGCCCTGGCGGAGCATCACGGCACCGGCATCGAGGTGCACCAGTTCGACGACGCCTCGCGCCGCGTGCTCAAAGAAATCGTTCGAGCTGATCGCGCTGCCCAACAGCGCCGTCACTGCCTGGAACCAGGCGAGTAACTCCGACGGTCCATGGGGCGCCTGCGGCAATGGACCCAGGCTGGTGGCGCGGATCGCCGGGGCGACGGTGGCCGAGGGCAATGCATTGAGTTCCGCGGCGCTGACCGACGAAGGGTCAGCCGCCTCGACGCGAATCAGGTACTCGCCATGGACGATGCACGCCGGCAGGTGCAGACGCGCCGCCGCTTCGCCTTGCACCAGGCCGCCATCTTCCAGCCGCACCGCCACGCTGCGGTGCAGGTTGCGCAGCTCGACGCCTTGTGGCGTCGGCACCAGGCGCAGGAACGATCGCGGCATCGAACGATCATCGACCGGCGCGATGGCCAGGCGGTCGCCATCGGTGACGTGTTGCAGTTCGAGCAGCGGCTCGCCGTCGCGCTGCCGGCCGATTTCGAGCGGCTGCGTCAGTTCGTGCTGCCGCAGTAGTTGTCGCCCGCGGTAGATGCTGACATGACTCGCGACCATGGCGTGCCGCCCTGGATTGACGATCGTTGCCTGGCGGTCATTGGATCACAAAGGCACGAAGGACACGAAGGCGAAGATTACAACTGGCTGCCGTCGAGAATGAAATCGTTGCGCGTCGGTGTCTCGGCATGCGCCGGATTCGAGTCGAAGCGAATCTCGGGCAGTTCGTGCACCGCCTTTTGCAAGGCCGACTCCCAGCGCATGTGGACGTCGATCAAGTCGGCGTCTTTGCTGGTGAGCTGCCGGCGGCGCGTGATCTGGAACTCGTCGGCATAGTATTGCAGCATGTCGATGGGCGGGCCGACCGTGACGTTCGAGCGCATGGTCGAATCGATCGAGATCAGCGCGTACTTTGCCGCCTCGTTGAGCGTGGTGCGATCGTAGCGGATGCCACGATCGAGGATCGGTCGGCCGTATTTACATTCGCCGATCTGCAAGTACGGCGATTCTTCGGTGGCCGACAGTGGGTTCCCCTGCGGGTAGATCAGGTACAGATTCGGAGGCTCGCCGCGAATCTGTCCGCCGAGCAACAGGTGAATGTTGAATTTGAAGTCGTCGCGCTCCAGGTAAGACCGGTCGATCTCGGCGACGCGATGGACCTGCTCGCCGATGACGCGCGTGGCGTCGTACATCGACTGCGCAGCCGCAAGACCTTCGCCGCGCTCAAAGTCGCGGCGTAACAGCGTCATCACCGACTGCGAAATCGACAAGCTGCCGCTGGTGAGCACGATCAGCGCTCGCTCGCCGGGCTGCACAAACGTGTAGGTCTTGCGACAGACATTGACCTGGTCGAACCCGGCGTTGGTACGCGAGTCGGACGCCATCACCAGGCCTTCATACGTCATGATCCCCAGACAATAGGTCATTCGTGCAAAACCTTCCCCAGCAGGTGCTAATTAGAATGTGCCGCTCGATTGCCGCCGCCACAATTCATCGTAGCAGGCGGGCAAGGCAATCACCAAATGCCAGGCAAGCCCAGGCCAGACCGTGATTGATGCCGAGGATGGCAGGCCATTGCCGGTCTGGCCTGGGCTTTGAGGGCGTGTGCCCAACCGGCGCGCTCGATTCGCGTGTCGATTGGGCACGTGACGTGCTGCGGCGAGCATAACTCTCGCAATTTCGTCAGGCATAAATTTTGCTCATTATAGGACTTCCCATGCTTATCAAGACTGGCTTCGAACTGATTTTCAACACGCCCGCGCCGACCGTGATGCTCGCAATGCTGTTCGTGCATCCCGATCGCACGCATACCCTGGCCGAGCCCGAGCGGCTGACCACCGAACCCGAACTCCCCCGCGATGAGTTCATCGACAGCTTCGGCAATCGCGTGGCCCGGCTGGTAACCGTGGCGGGGCGGAACCGCCTGTTCAGCGAAAGCGTGGTCGAAGATCACGGCCAGCCCGATGTGATTGTCCCCAACGCACCGCAGTTGCCGATCGAACAACTGCCGGTCGACGTGCTGCCGTTCTTGTTGAGCAGCCGCTACTGCGAGGTCGACAAAATGTCGGACATCGCCTGGCAGCTCTTCGGCAACACGCCTGGCGGCTGGCCGCGCGTGAAGGCCATTTGCGATTGGGCGCATGGGCACGTCGAATTCGGTTACAAGTATGCGCGCGTGACCAAAAGCGCCCACGACGTGTACGAAGAGCGCAAAGGCGTGTGCCGCGACTTCACCCACCTGGCAATCACGCTTTGCCGGTGCATGAACATTCCCGCACGCTACGCAACCGGCTATCTTGGCGATATTGGCGTCCCCGTGGCGCCCGATCCCATGGACTTCAGCGCCTGGTTCGAGGTGTATCTGGGGGACCGTTGGTACACGTTCGACGCGCGGCATAACAAGCCGCGCATCGGCAGGATTGTGATGGCACGAGGCCGCGACGCCGTCGATACGGCACTGACCACGTCGTTTGGACCGGCACAGTTGCTGTCGTTCAAGGTGTGGACCGACGAACTGGTCGGGACCACCGCCTGAACCACGGCAAAAGGAGAGACCGCTGCGACCATCTATTGCTCCCGTTCATGTGCGAACCAGGTAGGGTTTGACCGATGGCAACGCAGAATGCGGCCATGAGCGACGATCGAACTGCTGCGCATCCGTTCGAAGGCTACGAACTGGGGCTGGCATTCGATGAAATGTTCGAATCGACCGGCAGCCCGCGCCGGCACTATCGGCCGCTGTACCAACGGCTGCTCGGGCTAAGCGCCGACGAAATCCGCCGCCGCAAGGCGATGTCGGACCTGTCGATGTTGCAGCACGGCGTGGGCTTCACGGTGTATCGGCAAGAGGAAGGGATCGAGCGCGTGTGGCCGATGGACCCCGTGCCGCGGATCCTGCCGGCCGAGGAATGGGCTTGGATCGAACAAGGGCTGATTCAGCGGATCACGGCGCTCAACCTGTTTCTGCACGACATCTATCACCAGCAGTTTATCCTGCGCGATCGGGTGCTCGACGCCGGCCTGATTTACGACGGCACGTTCTTCCGCCGCGAGTTCATGGGGGCCACCGTCCCGCGCGACATCTACATCCACGTCTGCGGGAGCGACCTGATCCGCGACCGTGACGGCAGCTACCTGGTACTCGAAGACAACTGTCGCACCCCATCGGGCGTCAGCTACATGCTGCAAAACCGGCAAGTGCTGAAGCGCGTCTTCCCGCAAATCTTCGATCACTACAACGTCCGCGCGACCGACGATTATCCAGCGGCCCTGTTGGACGTGCTGCGCTACTTGGCCCCCGGCGGCCGCCACGATCCGACGATCGTGCTGCTCAGCCCCGGCATCTACAACTCGGCGTACTTCGAGCACACATTCCTGGCGCAGCGCATGGGGATTGAGTTGGTCGAAGGGCGCGACCTGGTGGTCGACCAGAACCGGGTGTACATGCGCACCACCCGGGGACTGGCGCGCGTCGATGTCATTTATCGCCGCGTCGACGACGACTTCCTCGATCCGCTGACGTTCCGGGCCGATACTTGCCTGGGCGTGCCGGGGCTCGTGAATGCGTATCGCGCCGGCAACGTCGCCTTGGCCAACAGTATCGGGACTGGGATCGCCGATGATAAAGGCATTTACCCGTTCGTTCCCGAGATGATCCGCTACTACCTGAAGCAGGAGCCGATCCTGCCAAATGTCGAGACGTTCCGTCCGCAGATTGCGAGCCACCGCAGCCACGTACTGGAAAACCTCGATCGGCTGGTGGTGAAGACGGTGAACGAATCGGGAGGTTCGGGGATGCTGATCGGTCCGGCCTCGACCGCCGCCCAGCGGGAAGAATTCGCGGCGCTGATCAAGGCCCGGCCGCGCGATTTTATCGCTCAGCCGACCGTGCAGCTTTCGGTCCATCCGACATTCGTTGACGGCCGGCTCGAAGGACGGCATGTCGACCTGCGGCCATTCGTGCTCTATGGCGAGCGCGTCACCGTCATCCCTGGCGCCTTGACGCGCGTGGCGCTGCGCCGCGGCAGCCTCGTCGTGAACAGCTCGCAAGGAGGCGGCAGCAAAGATACCTGGGTGCTGGCCGACGAGCGGGCGGCCGACAGTGTTCCCGTCGTCACAATTCCCTCAACGTAAACATCGCACTACGGTTCCATGCTAAGCCGCGTTGCCGACGCGTTGTTCTGGATGAGCCGGTATCTCGAACGGGCCGAGCACGTGGCCCGTTTGCTCGATGTCTGCTTTCATCTCGATCTCGATTTGCACGGCCTGTTGTCGGGCCGTCCCGACCTGCACTGGAACGCCCTGATGGCGATCATCCAGCCGAACCGCGTCCCCGACGAATCGTCGAACGGGCAAGAGCCGCTCGATCCCGACGCGATCAGCGAAAGCTTGATGTTCGACCTGTCGAACCACGGCAGCGTGATGTCGTGCGTCAACCGCGCGCGCTCCAATGCTCGCAGCGTTCGCGGCACGATCAACGGCGAGATGTGGAAGGAATTGAACAAGCTGTACTGGCAGCTTACGGACGAGCAGTTTTGCGCTCAGGCCCGCGAGAGCCCGTACGATTTTTGCCAGGCGGTCGAGTGCGGCAGCCACCTGGTGCAAGGCGTCTGCGACGCCACGCTCACGCACGACGAAGGCTGGCAGTTCATCCAGCTGGGCAAGTTTCTCGAACGGGCCGACAAGACCTTACGCACGCTCGACGTGCAGCATGGCCTGCTGACCAGCATGGCCGATCCGCTGGACCTGTCGCTGACCAACCTGCTGTGGGGCGCAGTGCTGCGCAGTTGCCGAGCCTACGAAGCGTACCAGACGCGCTACGTGGGGCGCGTCGAACCGGAACACGTGATCGAGTTGCTATTGCTGCATCGCAACTTTCCGCGCTCGGTGCTGTTCAGCCTGGAGAGCGCCGCGGCGGCGCTCGAGCAGATCGAGCTGAGCATGCCAGGCCGCGACACCAGCCCCGCCGATCGGCTGCTGGGGCGCGTGCTCAGCGATCTGAAGTTCATGGAAGTCGACGACTTGATGAACCGCGACCTGCACGGCTTCCTGGGCGAAGCGCTCGAAGGCTGCGCGCGTGTCTCCCGAGCCATCCAAGAACAATATTCATTCCATTACTGGGCCGCGGCGCGCTAGAACCACAACCGCGAGTTCGCCACCGCACCTGCTAACAACAAGCCATGCGAGGGAACAAAGCATGATCGTCGAAGTGCAACACGAAACCTGCCTCGATTACTCCGACGCGGTCACTGAATCGTTGGCCGAGTTCCGCATGGAACCCAGCAGCGACGATTATCAAAGCCTGCGCTCGTTCAAGCTCACCGTCAGCCCGACGACCGAAGTGTTCCACTATCAGGACGGCTTCGGCAACCGCGTGCACCACTTCAACGTCCTCTCGGCCTGCAAGCAGCTGCGTGTCGTGGCGGCCAGCGTCGTCGAAACGCACCCGCCCGACGCCCGCCTAGCCGCCAGCCAGGCGAAGTTTCCGCTCGATCTTTCATCGCTGGAAATCTCCGGGTACAGCTACCTGAGCTTGCGCGGCCCGGTGCGCCCCACGCCGCTGCTCGACTCGCTGCTGGAACGACTGCGGCCGCACGAGGGTTGCCGCGCCGGCGAGTATGTGATCGGCATCGCCGACTACATCGTCTCGAATTTCGAGTACGCGCGCGACGTGACCTTGGCCTCGTCGCCGATCGACGACCTGCTTTCGCAAGGCAAAGGAGTCTGTCAGGACTTCACGCACCTCATGCTCGCCATCCTGCGCAGCTACGGCATTCCGGCGCGCTACGCGAGTGGCTACATCCATCGGCCGAACCAGGAATCGCAGAGCCATGCCTGGTGCGAGGTGTGGCTACCCGATGTCGGCTGGTGCGGCATCGACCCGACGAACCGCACCGAAATCAACGACCACTTCATCAAGGTGGCCGTCGGCCGCGACTTCAACGATGTGTCGCCGAACAAGGGTGTGTATCACGGCCGAGCCGAAGAGGGCATTCTGGTGCGCGTCGAGACCCGCGCGCTCGAACGGCTGCCGACGATCTCGTGGCAGGAAAAGTTGCCGCCGTTCCACGTGCCGCTGACGCCGATCGTCCGTCATCGTCAGAACCCCTACGCGATGTTCGACGACCACTCGCAGCAACAGCAGCAACAACAATAATAATTTCGTAGCTTAACCCGCGTCGTCCCCGACGCGGGTTGTCCGGGTGGGTGAACACGGCCGCGTGGACGCAGCCGCTAAGCGAAGCAGTTCAGCGCGTCGCGCAGCAGCGTGTCTCGTCATCGACCTGCGATGCGAGCCAAGCCCGCAGCGCGGCAACCACGATCTCCAGTTCACCACTTAGCTGATCGACCAGTGCAGGTACCTCGTCGAGGCTTTCCCGCACCGCGGACGTTTCAGTCGCGACGGCGGCCGGATACGCGGTCCGCTTGGTGAAGTAACCGATTGCACCCTTGAGCGTGTGCGCATGGCGGGCCACGAGCGGCGCGTCCCCCGCGGCCAACGATCCGCGCAGCGCATCGAGCATCCCGTCCGCCTCGCTGACGAGCGCATCAGCAATGTCGCGCAGGATGCACTCATCGCCACCGGTGGCGGCCCGGGCGGCGGGCCAATCGATCACCGAACCAGCAACATTACTTCGGGGCTCGATCCGCTCCGCCTCGGCGACCCGGCCCTGTTGGGTCACTAGTCGCATCTGCTCGAACAGCTCTTCGGCACGGATCGGCTTCGACACGTAGCCGTTCATTCCCGCGGCCAGGCAGCGCTCGCGATCACCGCTCATCGCATGGGCGGTCATGGCGATGATCGGTTTCGGTGAGAGTCTCTCTGCTTGCTCCGCCTCGCGGATCATGCGTGTGGCATCGAGCCCATCGATCACTGGCATCTGGATGTCCATGATGATCAGATCGAACCGTCGCTCGGCCGCAGCCGTCACCACCGCGCGCCCATCGCCGACCACCGTCACGCGATGACCGCGCTTCTCCAGCAGCCGCAGGGCCAGCCGCTGGTTCACTAGGTTGTCGTCGGCCAGCAACACGTCGAGCGGTGGCAACTGAGCGCCGCCCTTTGGCCGCGCGCCGGCGTGCGTCACCGGTGCCACCAGTCGCAGCGCGACACCGATGGCTTGCAGCAGTTCTGATTCCCGGACCGGCTTGGAAACCTGGCCGATCGTCTCCGTCGACGGTTCTTGATGCCCTGCCCCGGGCATGCCGCACGACACCAGCATCACCACCGGCAAGGTTGTGCCGGCGAAGCACTGCACCTGCCGCGCGAAGCGCCAACCGTCGGTGAAGCCCAGATGTGCATCGACTAGCGCCACATCCACCGCGGGAGACGAAGCATGCTCGAGCAGGTGCAACGCTTCTGCCTCATGCGCCGCAAGCACGGCCGAGATTTGCCAGCGCTCGAGCATCTCGGCCAACACACGACGCGCCGAGGGATTGTCGTCGGCCACCAGCACACGGCGTCCGGCAAGAGCCGCGATCCACGCCGGCGGTTCTTCCTCGACACGCGCCCCTCGCTGCAGCGTGCAGGTGAATTGGAAGCGCGATCCGGCCCCCGGCGTGCTTTCGACCCAAATCCGCCCCTGCATCATTTCTACCAGCCGTGCCGAAATGGTCAGCCCCAGGCCGGTGCCGCCGTACTTGCGCGTCGTCGAACCGTCCGCCTGCTCGAACGGCTCGAAAATCGCCGCGCTGCGATCGGGGTCCACGCCAATGCCGCTATCGCGCACCGAGAAATGGAACATGCACGACGCCGCTTCTGCGTCGCTGGCGACGCTGTGCACCGCCACTTCAATCTCGCCGCGCTCGGTGAACTTGATGGCGTTGCCGACCAGGTTCACCAGAACCTGCCGCAGCCGGCCGAAGTCGCCGACCAGCTCGTCGGGCACATCGCCGGCGACGCTGGCGATGAACTCCAACGCCTTGCCGTGGGCGCGAAACGCCATCGGCTTGAGCGTGTCCCCCAGGAACTCGCGCAGCCGGAACGGCACCGGCTCCAACTGCAGCTTGTCGGCCTCGACCTTTGAGAAGTCGAGCACGTCGTTGATCACGCCCAGCAGCGCCTCGGCCGACTTGCCGATCATCTCGACGTACTCGTGCTGTTCGATCGACATCTCCGTGTCGAGCAGCAATTGCGTCATCCCCATGATGCCGTTCATCGGCGTGCGGATTTCGTGGCTCATGTTCGCCACGAACTGGCTCTTGGAACGGTTCGCCGCCTCGGCCGCCTCTTTCTGGTGCTGGATCGTTTCGTTCGCCAGCGCCAACAAGTGCGACTGGGCCAACAGCAGATGGTAGACGCTGAGCAGCCGATACTCGTCGCCCTGCACGACGACGATCGGTTCGTACACGCTGTTCACGTCGCGCGCCAGTACTTCCTTGGCGGCATCGTGAATGCCCAGTGTCGCCGGCAGCACTAGCATCTGCATGCTTGGGCCGTCGAGCAATTCCAGCACCGGGCGCTTCAGAAACAACTCAAGCCCGAACGGTCGGCTGAGGTGCTCGAGGAACCGCTCGCGCGAGATCATCGCCAGTAGCGCGCCGGAGTCGAGCACCAGCACTCCTGGCAGCTCGGCGTGACGTTCAAACTCGGCGGCAATGCGCTGCGCCGGAGTATAGGGACCAACGCGGAAATCGCTTGCCGACAGATCGGCCAACGTCGAATGCGACGTGAGGTGCGCCAGCGATACACCCACAAGCACCTCTCCTGCACGTCCAACTCATGGCACACTCCCCACCTCGATCGATGATTTTCGCCGTAACCTGGCCGGCGACCTAATGAGAATTGTGTGAGTGCGCCGTTCGTTTCGCTACGGGAAGCACTTACGGCGACGACGCCAGTCGGCGGCGGTCTTCGTCGACCATTTCGCGCACCAGGTCGCTGAATTTCGTGCGCGGCGCCCAGCCGAACTGCTGACGGGCCTTCGTAGAATCCCCCAGCAGGTATGGCACTTCGGACGGACGGAAGTACCGCGAATCGATCCGCACCACGACCCGGCCGCTCGCCTGATCGAACCCTTGTTCCTCAACTCCCTTGCCTCGCCACGCCAGCCGCATGTCGATGTGCTCGAAGGCGATCTCGGCAAACTCGCGCACCGTGTGCGCCTCGCCGGTCGACAAGACAAAATCATCAGGCTGATCCTGCTGCAGGATTTGCCACATCCCTTCGACGTAGTCGCGGGCATGACCCCAGTCGCGCTTGGCGTCGAGGTTTCCCAGGTACAGCACCTTCTGCTTGCCGCGCTCGATGGCCGCCACCGCGCGCGTGATCTTGCGCGTGACGAACGTCTCGCCGCGCGTTGGCCCCTCGTGGTTGAACAGAATGCCGTTGGCAGCAAACAGTCCGTACGACTGCCGATAGTTCACCGTGATCCAGTAGGCGTACAGCTTGGCGGCCGCGTAGGGGCTGCGCGGCAGAAACGGCGTCGACTCGTTCTGCGGCGGCGGCGCGATGCCGAAGAGCTCCGAGGTCGATGCCTGGTAGAACCGCGTCTCGTTGAGGCCCAGGATGCGGATCGCCTCCAACAGCCGGAGCGTGCCGATGCCATCGGCATTGGCCGTGTATTCGGGCGTCTCGAAGCTCACGGCCACGTGCGTCTGCGCGGCGAGGTTGTAAACCTCGTGCGGCCGGACCTGTTGCAACACGCGGATCAGGCTCGAGCTGTCGGTCATGTCGCCGTGGTGCAGCCAGAAGCGGACATCCGACTCGTGCGGATCGGCATACAGGTGATCGATCCGTGCAGTGTTGAACGACGACGCGCGCCGCTTGACGCCGTGAACGTCATACCCCTTCTTCAGCAGCAGTGCCGCTAGATAGGCGCCGTCCTGACCGGTGACGCCGGTGATGAGTGCGACGCGCCGGCCGCCGGAAGAGGTCATGGCTGCTCCAAATCACATGGCCCGACGCGCCGGGCACTCGCCGGCAGAGCATCGCAGGCCCTCTTTCGTATGATACTTCGCCCATTGCATCGCACCAGCTAGCACGGCGGTGTGCTCTTGCCTCGTTGCCGGAAGATTGCTACCACAGCGATCCTTTTGCGGTGCCCGCCCCCCTGCTTGTATGCCGAGTGTTAGCCCATGATGTGCAACGAACAGCTTTCGGCCGCGGTGTTGCGGGTCGCCCACGCCCGGGTGCGCTGCGTCGGCGACATCATGCTCGACGAGTTCGTGCACGGCGCGGTCGAACGGCTATCGCCCGAAGCCCCAATTCCGGTGCTGCGAGTGACGCATGAGCAGCACATGCTCGGCGGCGTCGGCAACGTGGCTCGCAACCTCGCCGCGCTTGGTGCGGGGTGCCATGTTGTTTCCGCCGTCGGTGCGGACACGGCGGGGCAGCGCGTCGGGCAGCTTCTCAATCAACTCGCAGGGTGTTCGGCTGAACTGGCAGTTGATCCACAGGCCGCGACGACCATCAAAACTCGCTATATTGCCGGCAGCCAACATGTGGTGCGTGTCGACCGTGAGCGGCCGATGCCCCCAAGCGTCGATGCCGTGGCGAGGCTACTTGGCGCGCTCGATCGCGACGAACCGCAAGCCGCAGTGATTGTGCTGTCGGACTACGGCAAAGGGCTGCTCACCGATCAGGTGATCCGCGCGACGCTCGACGCGGCCCGCCGCCGCGGTACGTGCGTGATTGTCGATCCCAAGGGGAAAGATTACTCGCGCTACCGTGGCGCCACGATCCTCACGCCCAATCGCCAGGAACTCGCCCAAGGCAGCGGCATGCCGGCGACCACCGACGACGAAGTGATCGCTGCCGCCCTGCGACTCATCGAGCGCCACGACTTCCAATCGGTCGTGGCCACGCTGAGCGAACGAGGCATCATGGTGGTCGATCGCGATGGCACAGCCAGACATCTGAAGGCCGAAGCCCGCGAGATTTGCGATGTTTCCGGAGCCGGCGACACGGTGGTCGCGGTGCTTGCCGCGGCGCTGGCAACCGGCGCCGCGCTGCACGACGCTGCCAGCCTGGCCAACGCGGCTGCCGGGATCGTTGTCGGCAAGGTAGGGACCGCGGTGGTCTGCCCCGACGAGTTGATCCGTGCGGTCAGCCGTGCCGAACCGGCCGGCATCGACGACAAGATCATCCCCTTCCAACGTCTGCACGATCTGGTGCATCGTTGGCGCCGCGATGGCTTGCGGATCGGCTTCACCAACGGTTGCTTCGACCTGCTGCACCCTGGACACGTGACGTTGTTGGCCAAGGCGGCGGCCGAGACCGATCGACTGGTCGTCGGGCTCAATAGCGATGCGTCGGTGCGCCGGCTTAAAGGACCGACACGCCCCGTGCAGCACGAAGCCGCCCGCGCTACCGTCCTGGCATCGCTTGCCAGCGTATCGGCCGTCACCATCTTCGAAGAAGACACGCCGCAACGGCTCATCGAGCACCTCGCACCCGATGTGCTCGTGAAAGGGGGCGACTACACCGAGGCCACTGTTGTCGGCGCCGACTTCGTCCGCCATCGCGGCGGTCGCGTGGTGCTGGTCGACCTGGTTCCACAACAGAGCACATCGCGGCTCATCGAACGCTCCGCCGTGGGCAGTTCACCCGGCGATGCACCGCCAGCCCGCGCCGCGTGATCGGCGCGCTGCTGGCGCTGGCATCGCTGGCGGTTGTCACGTCGAAATCGTCATGCCGACCAGAAAAGCCTGGGGATTCGTGGTGAATGTGCCGACTTTAACGGCATCCATTTCTTACCGACTGCGCGCTTCATGAAACACTACATCAGCTCGAAGTACCGTCGGGGCTTTTGGTCGCAATCTCTCGCGCTGGTCATTGCACTGGCCGCTAGCACGGTCAGGGCCGACGATCCATCGGCCGTGACGAACCGCACTACGGTGCCGCGCTCGGCGCTCCGCGTCCGGCCGCCACAGGCCGCGCCCATTGCGACGATCTCCGATGATAACCCAGGCAACTCGATAGCGACCGCACCGGAGGCGCCTCTGCCAGCGAGTGGAGGAGCAACCGTATCCGACGCCGACGAGCCGCGCATTGCTTCAGAACGTTCAACAGCTTCCGCCGATGCCGCCACCCGCGCACGACCATTGGCGTCGCGCATCGCCACCAGCGGCAATTCGTCGAGAGCCAACCGGCTGGTGTTCACGACGAGCGATTCGCCCCGTCCCAACGAATCCGGAGACGGCTGGTCGCCGGCAGCCTCGGCAAAAGCGACGTCGACAAAACGGCCCGCCGGGTGGATGACGAGAGGGCAACCGGAAGAACCCACGATCTCGCCCCCCGCACGCCGTTCGAGCGTGAACAACTCCGGCATGGCCGAAGTTCCGCGCATCGTGCTGCAATCGGCCGACGATGAACAGCCTCGCAAGTCGGCTGCAACGATGACTCGATTTCCCGCGCCGCCCGTACCCGGCTTGCGCGCCAACCGCAAGGCGTCGCAAGTGGCGACGAGCACCCAACCCGACGCGAGCGGCGAAGCGAAACCAAAATCGAAACTATCGTCGTGGCTTCGCTTCGGTCCGTGGCACCGCACGGAAGTCCCAGGCGAGGTCGACGAAATCTCAACCGAACGCGCCGGCTCGATTTGGGGCGATGCAAACCGCGAAGCGCGCACCAGCGACGAACGCTCGAACGTCATCACGCCCCGGCCGCTGTTTCGCTAGGCGAAAATGCTGGTCTATCCTCGTCGAGGCTGGCGGCGCGCCGAAAACACGCGGCGTAAGTCATTGTTTTCCAAGGCGCTCCGCCAATTTGTCGCGATTGATTATTGCGAATAGCGTCCTATATTTTGGTTATGAGACATTACAGTTCATCCATGCGATTCCGCGGTCCCTCGACGCTGGTCAAGGGTTGGCGCAGTTTGCTCGCTTGGTCGTGGGCAATCGTCGCCATGGGGCTACTCGTCCTGTCGATGGCGGTCATGCTCGGCTGACGCAACAGGCGTTGTTCGAGTGCCGGGCGCGGGCCCATCATTCGAATTTCGACTTGTGCTCCGTGCGCAGCTTTTCAGCCTGTTGCGTCAAGGCTTCCGACTCGTTGCTGAGCGCGACGATGTTCGCGACCACCGGCTTCATCTGCGTGTCCAGCGCTTGAGCGTCGGCAATCGATTCGTCGAGCAGCATTAGAACCAGCTTGCGAAGCTCATCTTTCGATTCAGCGAGTTTCTGAGTCGATTGCACTTTTAGCTTCCAATACTCGACCACCTCCGAGTCGACGTCTTCCTTGCCGGCCTCATCGAACTTGGCGATCGTGATCCGGTACTGCTCGGCGGTTTTGTGAAACAAGTCGGCCGTCTCTTCGACCGTAGGCTTGAGCTTCGCGCGGTTGGCAGGAAACTCTCGCAGACTCGCCTCGCTGAACAGCTCGGTGTGTTTCGCGACAGCCTGCTTATTGAAGTCGTTGCCGACTTCCATCGCCGCGTTTCCTTCATGCACCAATCGATTGGCTACACGATTCTCGTAATAGCGATACAGCGATGCTGCGCCGACAACAATTGCTACACACGCAATCACAATGCGCATCACTTTGTTGCCCATGGTGTCTCCCCTTTTTTGTGTGAATCTGCCCGCTCAACTGCCTCGAGTTCATGGTACTTGGTGCCGGTGCGGCAAGCTACGAGGCGCTCGTGCGTTAGGGAGACAAACTCTTGAACATCGTGTCGTCCAGCACAACCGGCTCGTGGCTCATCTGCTGGAGTGTGAATTCCGCGACAAGTTCCGCCGGCCGACACGCCGTCGGCGCATCACCCAGGCCGCACGACCACGCGAGGAAGCCGACCAGCCGCTCGGGCGACACACCTTGCTCGCGCAGCGTTGCCAGCCGCGTATCGCCATGACGCTTCGCCAGGCGGCGACCATCGGGACCGACGACCAGCGGCACATGCGCGAACTGCGGCGGCGACCAGCCGAAGAATTCATACAGCTCAAGCTGCCGAAAGGCGCTCGTGAGCAGGTCGTCGCCGCGCAGCACTTCGGTGACGCCCATGTGGTGATCGTCGACCACGACGGCCAACTGATATGCCGGCGAACCGTCACTCTTGGCGACGACAAAATCTCCCAGCTCGCGCGCGACGTTCATCTGGCGACGCCCCATGAACCGGTCGTCGATCACGCGATCGACACGGCTGGCACGGAATCGCCAGGCATATGGCTGCTTGAGCTCGTGCGCCTCGGCGGCGTGCCGCGTGGCACAGGTGCCGGGATAAATAGGTCCTTCGTGTCCCACGATCGCGTGTGGGGCGCTAGCTGCCTCCGCCACGTCGCTTCGCGAACAGGTGCACGGATAGACCCACTCGGCCGCGATGAGTTGCTCGAGCGCAGCCGCATACAGCGCGCGGCGATGGCTTTGCACGTACGGCGCTGCGACGCCGGGACAATCGGGTCCTTCATCCCAATCCAGCCCCAGCCAGCGCAGATCGGCAATCGCTTGCTCCGCAGCGCCAGCTTTCACGCGCGGCGAGTCGATGTCTTCGATCCGCAACAGCATCCGGCCTTGCTGCGCGCGGATCGACAGCCACGCGAGCAAAAAGGTGCGCGCGTTGCCGATGTGCTGCGCCCCGGTCGGTGACGGTGCCAGGCGGCCGATAGGCATGACGCCGTGCACCATACCATTCCCACGGCAACTTCGTCGCTAGCCGGCGCGGCGGGGCCCGGAGTCCGACGTACGATCGACAACGCGCAGTGTGTCGATCACGTGGAACACGCCAGGGATGGCGCGCGAGCAGGCCCGCGCAAGCTGCTTCTCGTAAAAGCTGCCGACGTCGCCATCGAGGTGGACCGTGCCCGCTCGCACCTCGACCGATAACGCGCGAAAGGCCGGCACTTGCAGTCGGACCAAGGCGGTGCGAACGCGATCGGCCAATCGCCGGTTGGCGTCGGCAACAGCAGCCAGACCATGAATGGTCGACATATCAATATCCTCTTCGTGTTCCATGGGACAGTGGTTAGTGTCTGCGGGGCTTCGAGGCCAATCGCGTTTTCTCGGTCCGGTCGATCTGAACGACGACGCCGTCTTGCACGATAACCGTCACCAATCCAAAGCGCAGCCCGTGCAGCGCGTGGCGGATTTGCTCAAGCGCTTCCTCGTGGCGCGATCGTTCGGTGCCGGCGCTTTTCGGCAAATCTTCGGGATCTTGCGTGCTACCTTCGGCAGTCATCGCGGCCAATTCTAACGACCAATGGACTCTAGTGCAAAATTATGATGATAAGTATCGTAATCTTTCTGGTAGTTATAAAGTATTTTTGGAGTTTTTGCTGGCAGATCATAAGGCTAAGGGCGCAAAGACTCCCACTACTGCGAGTTGCATCCGACTAACTGAGCACCTATCGTGAGAGCTCCTTCCTGCACGCAACCTTGCCCACGCGCGGAGCAATTCCTGTGTCCTTCTATCCGGCGCCCAATCGGCGCACGTTCCTGAAGTCGGCTGCGGCCATGGCGGCACCGACGATCGTGCCTGCCACCGTCTTTGCCAAACCTGGCCAGCCCGCACCAAGCGACCGCGTCGTGATCGGTTCGATCGGCACCGGCGATCTGGGCCGGCGGCACCACTTGAACGGCAAGCTATTGCCGAACAAGCGCGTGCAGGTCGCTGCCGTGTGCGATGTCGATCGCAACCGCCGCGATCAGGCGGCGCTCGATTGCCTGAAGAAGACCGGCAAGAGTGTCGCGATCTACAAAGACTTCCGCGACCTCTGCGATCGAAAAGACATCGACGCCGTGCTGATTGCCGTCCCCGATCACTGGCATGCGCTGACGGCCATCTACGCTTGCGAATCGGGCAAAGATGTCTATGCCGAGAAGCCGCTTGCGCTCACGATCGACGAGGGACGGAAGATGGTCGAGGCGGCACGGCGGTACGGCACGGTGTTCCAGACCGGCAGCCAGCAGCGGAGCGAGGGGCCGTTTCGCCAGGCAGTCGAGTTGATCCGCAACAACAAGATCGGCAAGCTCGAGCGGATCGACACGTACATCGGCAGCGTCGATGCCGGCACGTGGATGCCCTCGCAGAC
The DNA here is from genome assembly GCA_036272935.1 of Pirellulales bacterium. Classification (GTDB taxonomy): domain Bacteria; phylum Planctomycetota; class Planctomycetia; order Pirellulales; family PNKZ01; genus DATAXP01. The sequence continues at coordinate 38,943 of DATAXP010000075.1, forward strand.
GCCGCCGCCCGAGCTTGATTGGAACTTCTGGCTCGGCCCCGCGCCTTATGCCGATTATGCGCCGAACCGCTGCCACTACCAGTTCCGCTGGTTCAGCGATTACTCGGGAGGCAAGCTCACCGACTGGGGCGCGCACCACAACGATATCGCCCAGTGGGCGCTCGATGCCGACAACACCGGCCCGGTTGCCGTCGAGGGGACCGGCAAGTTCTACGACGACGGCCCACCTGACGTCGCCTATCAGTTTGACATCGAATACGCCTACGCCAATGGCGTGAAGCTGGGGTGCCATTCCGACGGCAACAATGGCGTGAAATTCACCGGCAGCGACGGCTGGGTATTCGTGACCCGCGACAAGAAGAAGTTCGACGCCTCGGACAAGGACCTGCTCAAGTGGGAAGCTAGCAGCGGCGACGTGCAGCTTCCGCGCAACGAAGGCCACCACGCCAATTGGCTCGATTGCATTGCCAGCCGCGAGCGCCCGCTCTGCGACGTCGAAGTAGGGCATCGATCGGCCACGGTCTGCCATCTGGGGAACATCGCAATCAAGCTCGGGCGACCCTTGAAGTGGAACCCCGAGAAAGAACAGTTCGTCGACGATGACCAAGCCAATCTGCTGGTGAGCAAGCCGATGCGGGCGCCGTGGCATCTCTAGCGCGACGGCCTCGGCAAAAGCACCACCGTCATTGATCCATTTGAACCAGGAAGACTTTCATGCCCACCGTCGAAGAACTTGTTAAGCAACTCAGCAGCGACGACAAGGTGCAGGTCTATAAGGGCCGCATGGCGCTCACGAAGCTCGAAGATGAAGCCGGTGCCCCGGGTCGCGAGGCAGACCGCAAGCAGCTCGCCGCCAACCTGGCTCGGCTGATCGACGAGACGCACGATGTTCCCGACCCCAAAAAACCCAAGGAAAAGCCGAAGAAGGAGCCGAAGCACTCGGTTGCGGTGCGCAATCGATTGATCCGCGGCCTGGCAACGGTTGGCGGCGACGCAGAGATCGCGACGTTAAAGCGAGCCCTGGAAGATTTCGAAGTGCGTGAGATGGCTCGCTGGTCGCTCGACCGGATGACGGTCGCTAGCGCCACCCAGGCGCTCGCCGATGCCGCCACCAAGAGTGTCGGCACCGAGTTCCGCGTCGGGGCGATCAACGCTCTCGGGCGCAAGCCAAGCAGCCCGGTAGTGGTCGACGCGCTGAACGCCTGCCTCGACGACCGCGACGGCGAAGTGCGCTTGGCGGCGATCGAGGCGCTGTCGAACCACGTCGACGGGTCGCAGGATGAAGTGCTCGTCGCGGCAGCCAAAAAGTTTGCCAAGAAGCGCAGCCGCGGCGCCACACGCCTGGCCCGCGCTCGGGTGCGCATGGCCGAGCGGCTCGCACAATCGGGCCAGCAAGAAGCCGCGCGAAAGATCTACCGGTCGCTCGCGGCCGACGGCGTCGACAGCGCTCAGAAGCAGGCGGCCGAGAAGGCGCTGAAGCGCCCGGGGTAGCAGGGCGCTGCCGGTCGGAGACGACCGGCGCTAAGCTAGCAGTGGCACTCCAGCTAGCGGCGGCAAAGCCTTGCCATCTTTCGCAACCGGACTTTAGTCAAACAAGCTCGCTGGACCGCGGGCCAGACGTTCGCCGATCCCTGGTACTGACGCACGGGCGGACGTTCGTTGCACCCCGAGAGACTTCAATCGATGGTAGTGCACTATGCCCCGGCGGACATGCTGGAAGAGTTAGAACAACGGCAAGACGAAGTGCTGGAACAGCTCGACGAATTGAACCTGCGTGTCGAGCGGGCGCTGGCTGAGCATGGGAAGATTCTCGCTACTGGTGCGCACGCGAAGCGGTGACGGCCGCGTGGACGTGGCCGCTAAGCGAGGGCAGGCGTCGGCGATCAGTGCCGGTCGAGGCTGCCCGATTTGTAGATCGCGCGCAGCAGGCGTAGTCCCAGGAACAGACTGGTGACGCAGCCCATCGCCCCCAGCAGCGAGAACTCCGAAATGCCCGGCAAGGTTAGCAGCGGCGCGACGCGATGCGCGCACAGCAGGGTCGAGCCGACGAACAGCGCGCTGGTAATCATGCCGTAGACCAGCCGGTTCACCGACGGCTCGAGGCCGCGGTGCTCGAGGTGTACGTCGAACTTACCGCTTTGAATCTGCTCGAAAATCTCGATCAGCCCACGCGGCAGCATCTCGACGAATCGTTCCAACTCGCGCGTAAAACGCTGCAGCTTGCGGAAGCGGCGTTGCGGCGAATTACGCCGCCAGATCATGGTCTTCTGATACGGCAGAATGACATCGATTAGCCGGAATTGCGGGTCCAGCAGGTGCGACGTCCCTTCGAGCATCACCAGCACCTTGATCAATAGCGCCAGCCGTGGCGGCAGCGTGATGTGGAACCGGCGAATGATCTCGACCATTTCGTTCAAGGCTGCCGAGAGGTCGAAGTTGTCGAGCTGCACCTGGGTGTAGTGCATCACGTAGTCCGACACTTCGACCATCAAGGCCGATTCGTCGAGTCCCGGCGGCACCTTGCCGACGCGCATGATGATCGATGTCAGCCGTCGGGCGTCGTGCTGGGCGATCGCCAGCAGCAGTTCTTCCAGGTCCTCGCGCAGGTCCTCGTCGATCTGGCCGATCATGCCGAAGTCAATCAGCCCGATGCGGTCGCCGGGCAGCACCATGATGTTCCCGGGATGCGGATCGGCATGGAACAGCCCCAGCGTGAAAATCATTTCCATGTAGGCATCGGCGCCGTGCCGGGCGACCAACGGGCGGTCGACGCCGGCGGCATCCAAGCGATCGACTTCGCTGAGCTTGATTCCTTCGAGATACTGCATCGTCAGTACCCGCGTGGTCGACAGCTCGGCGAACGCGCGCGGAATGCAGACGCGGTCGTCGTCGGCGAAGTGCTGATCGAACTGCTGCATGGCGCGCTGCTCGCGGCCGAAATCGAGCTCGCGGCGAAGCGTGCGCTGGAACTCGGCAACCACCTCGCGCGGACGGTAGTTCTCGAACTCGGGCAATTGCTCGGCCAAGGCCGCCAGCCCGGCAAGCACTTCGAGATCGACACCGATCTTCTCTTCGATGGCCGGGTGCTGCACCTTGACCGCCACGCGCTCGCCGCTGGTGAGCCGGGCCAGGTGCACCTGTGCGATCGACGCGCTGGCCAGCGGCTGATCGTTGAACTCGGCGAACAGTTGCTCGATCGGGCGTCGCAACTCCGTTTCGATCGTCGCGCGCACCGCCGGCGTCGGATCGGCGCGCGTTTCATCTTGCAGATGGGCTAGCTCATCGGCCAGCTCAACACTCACCAGGTCGGGACGTGTGCTGAGCACCTGACCGAGCTTCACGAACGTCGGCCCCAGCTCATTGAGCGCCAGCCGCACGCGGCAGGACGCGCTTTGCCGGGCCAGCAGTTCGCCGTCGGGGTCGCGGAATATGCCCTTGGCGAACTCGAGATCGAAGCGGCTGATCCAATCGGCCAGGCCGTACTTGCTCAGCACCGCGAGAATCTCTCGCCAGCGGTTCACGTGGCGATAGATTTGCGGAATAGTCGTAATTTTCATCGCCAAGCGGCGGCGTTTCGCGTGCAGTGGTTCGTTGCGTCGAGCTTCGGTGTTAGACTATTGTAGCTTGATGGGGCACGAAAGACTTGGGGGTAACTCGATGCGCACCGCGCTGGTGATTGTGGCAACCATATTGCTGTCCGTTGCCGCCAGCGTCGCTGCGGTGCATTGGTTGCCGATGCGGCTCGATTCGTCGGCCGGGCTCACCGGTGCGAATTCTCCCCTTTCTCCGCCGGGCACGACGCAGCAGCCGGCGGTCGTCGAAACTCCACAGGTTGTGGCGCTGGGTACGTTACAGCCCGCCTCGGGAGTGATCCAAGTCAGCGGCACCGCCGGCGAAGAGCTGGCCGAAGTGAAGGTCGCCGAAGGAGACAACGTCAAGAAAGGGGACGTGCTCGCGGTGCTCGGCAGCCACACGCTGCGCAAGGCCGAGGTCGATGCTTCGCAGGCGGCACTCGAGGAGGCTGAAAGCCAATTGCCGATCGAGCGTGCCGTCGGCGATGCCCAAGTGGCCGAAGCCGAGGTGAACCTTAAGCAGGTCGATTTGCAGCGCAGCCAAATCGCGATGCAGCAGGACAAGATCAAGTCGCTGCGCAACAACCTGGCCGTAGCGCAGGACGATCTGAAGCGCATGCAGGCGGTCGACGAGTCGATCGTTTCGACCCAACAGCGGCAGAAGCAGCAGTTGGTGGTCGACCAAGCACAGACCGAATTGCAATCGGCCGAGCGAGGACTGGAGAACTTCAAGAAGACCTGCGATTTGGAAACGAAGCTGGCCCAAGTGAAGTTGCAGGCGGCCAAGGCGTCGCGGCAGCGGATGATTGCCACCTTGCAGATCGAGTCGTTGAAGCGCGGCGTCGAATTGGCCAAGACAAAGCTCGAGCTGTCGCTGGTCCGCGCTCCCAGCGATGGCCGTATCTTCAAGGTGGTGATGCAGCCGGGTGAAACCACCGGCCAAGCTCCGATCCTGCGCATGGGATGTGTCGACCAGATGTACGCGGCAGCCGAGGTATACGAAACCGACATCGGCCGCGTGCAACTGCACCAGAAAGCCAAGATCACAGGCGACGCACTGATCGACCCGGCCACGCAACGAAAGTACGCGATGACCGGCGAGGTCGTGCAGATCAGCACCACGGTTGCCAAGAACGAGGTCCGCAGCCTCGATCCGACCGATCGTGGCGATCTGCGCGTGGTCGAAGTGCGCGTGCGAATCGATCCGCAGTATCGCGAGGCGGCCGCCCGGCTGATCAACCTGCAAGTGACCGTGCGGATCGACACCGCCGCCGAGAGCGCCCGGGGCACGTCGAGCGCCACGGAACAGCCTGCGGAGCCCGCGCAAGACCAGCGATGAAAACTCCGCTTGCCCTGCGCAACCTGGTGCACGAGCGCGTCCGGGCCGGGGTCGCGGTGGCCGGGGTCGCGTTCGCCGTCGTGCTCATTCTGATGCAGCTTGGGTTCTTCTTCTCGGTCGCGCGCACGGCGACGCTCGTCTACGACCGGCTGAACTTCGACCTGGCGATCGTGTCGAGCGATTACCTGCACATGGGCAAGGCGGGCATGATCCCCTTGGAACGCCTGTACCAGGCGCAAGACCTTCCCGAAGTCGCCGGCGCGTCTCCGTTCTGGGTCAGCTTCAACCTATGGCTCAATCCTGATCCGCGCAGCCACCAGCGACGCAGCATGATGATCCTGGCGTTCCGCCCCGACGATGCGGTCGTGAACCTGCCGGAAGTCGAAAAATATCGCAACGACCTGAAAGAGCTGCGCACGGTGCTCGTTGATCGATTGTCGCGGCCGGAGTTCGGTCCGCACGGCCCCGGCGTGAGCACCGATATCGGCCAGACCGCGGTCCGTGTGATTGGCGAATACACGATGGGAACAGGCTTCAGCGCCGACGGCGCCGTGATGACCAGTGATCGCACACTGTTCATGATCACGCCCATGTTGCCGCGCAATCGCGCCACGTTGGGGCTCATCTCGCTGCGCCCCGGCACCAACGCGCGACGCGTGAAAGAACGCCTCGAACAACTGCTGCCGCAAGACAGCCAGGTGATGACGCACGACGAACTGAACCGCTATGAACAGCACCACTGGGTCGTCAAGACCAGTGTCGGCGTTATCTTTGGCCTGGGGGTAGGCGTGGCGCTCGTCGTGGGCCTGGCGATCGTGTACCAGGTGCTGTCGAGCGACATTGCCAACCGTATGCCCGAATACGCGACGCTGATGGCCATGGGCTACGGTCGCCGGTACATCTCGGGCGTGGTGTTGCAGCAGGCGGTGTTGATGGCCCTGGCAGGGTTCGTGCCGGGCTGGCTCGTGTCGTACGTGCTATTCAAGGTGGCCGCGGCCGGGGCGAACCTACCGATGGCGATGACACCGGCACTGACGCTGGCCGTGCTGGCATTGAACCTGACCATGTGCGTCACTTCCGGACTGCTGTCGCTACGCAAAGTCAACACCGCCGATCCAGCGGACCTGTTCACATGAGCCGCACGCCGCTGGCCTGGAAGAACCTGACGCATGAGTATCGCCGGCTGCTGCTGGCGGTCGCGGGCATCGGCTTCGCCGTGCTGCTGATGTTCATGCAGCTCGGGTTTCGTGGCGCGCTATTGGAGAGCACGGTGCTGCTGCCCCAGGCGTTCAATGCCGACCTGGTGATCGTCAGCAAGACGAAGTTCGCGCTGGTGATCCGCGAAACGTTCTCGCGGCAAACACTGTTCCAGGCGCGCTCGTGTCCGGGCATCGACGAGGTGTATCCGCTGTACATGGAACTGCGCGAGTCGTCGTGGCGGCTGCCGCGCGTGATGCGCCACTCGTTGCCGGTGCGGACGCTGGCGTTCAATCCGCGCGATCCGGTGCTGCTCGATGGCGACGTGCTCCGGGCACGCGACGAACTGATGATCCCCGACACGGTGCTGTTCGATCGGCTGTCGAAGGCCGACTACGGCAAGCCGGTCGTCGGCGAGACGGCGTACCTGGCCGATCACCGAGTGCGTGTGGTTGGCACGTTCGCGCTGGGGACCGATTTCGCCACCGACGCGACGGTGATCATGAGCGATCGCGCTTACGCCCAGTTCTTCTTTCCGCCGGGAGCAGCCGACAGCGCCCTGTCGCAGATCGATATCGGCCTGCTGACGCTAGAGCAGAAAATCAAGCGCGATCCGGCAGAAGTGCGGCGGGTACAAACGCGGCTGCGCGAGATGCTCCCTGAAAACGTACGCGTGCTCACCAAGGCCGAGTACATTGCCGCCGAACAGGACTTCTGGAATCGCAGCACGCCGGTGGGCTACGTGTTCGGCTTTGGGTTGGTGCTAGGCTTCGTCGTCGGCGTGATCATCTGCTACCAGGTGCTGTATGCCGACGTGACCGATCACATGCCCGAGTTCGCCACGCTCAAGGCGATGGGATATCGCACCCGGTTCTTCGTGCGGCTGATCATGCAAGAGTCGCTGTATCTTTCGGTGCTGGGGTTCATCCCGGCGCTGGTGTGCAGCGAAGCAATGTACAAGACCTTGGAGTATGTCACCGGCCTGCCGTTGAACCTGAGCGTCGGCCGGGCCTTGGCTGTGCTGTGGCTGGCCGTGGCGATGTGTGCCGTGTCCGGCTTGTTGACCTTGCGGCGCCTGCTGGCCGCCGATCCCGCGGAGTTGTTCCGATGAGCGTTTCCACATCGCCCGACCGCAGCGGCCTGCACCCGGAAATGGCGACTCGCCAAATTCCCTCGACCGACGGCCGACCGCAGGTTCGCGAGCTGGCGATCAAGATTCGCAAGCTGAACCACTCGTTCGGCACCGGCGAACTGGCCAAGCAGGTGCTGTTTGAGAACAACCTCGACCTGACGCGCGGCGAGATCGTGATCATGACCGGCCCCTCAGGCTCGGGAAAGACCACGCTGCTCACACTCATCGGCGGACTGCGCACCGTGCAGCAAGGAAGCCTGCAAGTGCTGGGAAACGAGATGCACGGACTCACGTCGAAGGAGCTGATGCGCGCACGGCGGAACATCGGGTTCATCTTCCAGGCGCACAACCTGTTCGCCTCGCTGACCGCGCAGGAGAACGTGCGGATGTCGTTGGAGCTGACGCACAACAATCGCTCGGAGATGAACGACCGCGCCGCCGAGATGCTCAAGCTGCTCGGCCTGGGACATCGCATCCATTACAAGCCGGGTTCGCTATCGGGCGGACAGCGGCAGCGAGTGGCGATCGCCAGGGCCTTGGTGAGCCGGCCGAAACTGATCCTGGCCGACGAGCCGACCGCGGCCCTGGACAAGCAGTCGGGCCGCGACGTGGTCGATTTGCTGCGTCGCGTCGCGCAGGAAGACTTGTGCACCATCCTGATGGTGACTCACGACAACCGTATTCTCGACGTCGCCGATCGCATCGTGAATATGGTCGACGGGCACGTGGTGTCCGACGTGGTGGTGAGCGCCGCGGCCGTGGTCTGCGAGTTCCTGCGCAGTTGCCCGCTGTTCGAGGGCATGACGCCGGCTACCCTGCTGGCGGTGGCCGACAAGGTAATGATCGAACGGCACTCGGCCGGCGACGTCGTGATCCGCCAAGGCGAACAAGGAGACAAGTTCTACATCATTCACCACGGCGAGGCCGAGGTGCTCGTCGAGCACAGCGGCGCAACGAAGCGCATTGCCGAACTGAAGGAACGCGATTCCTTTGGCGAAGCGGCCTTGCTGCGCAACGAACCGCGCAACGCGACCGTGCGAATCACCAAGGACGCCGAACTGTACGTGCTCGGCAAGGAAGACTTCCGTCACGTGATCGAAACGAGCGAGACCTTCGCCGAAGAGTTGCGAAAGATTCTGTTCCAGCGGCAGTGAGATGTTGCGAGGCGCTGCGCCGCCACTATCTCAGCAATTGTTCGGGAAAGAAGACGCGGCGAGCCGAATGGACGACTTCTGGCGTCGCGGGGCGTTCGACCGGTATCGGCTCCAATTCGGATAGCGGAATCGCCTTTGGTTCGGCCGCCTCATCCGGGGAATGAGCCTCGGAGAGCGCGGTCGTGTCCGGCTCGGGTGTCGGCTGCGCGGCCGTGGGGGTCGTTTCGTGGGACGACCCAGCGCCGGAGCCGCAGCACTCGATGGCCAGCTCGCCTTGCAGTTGCCGCAGATGGACCCGGGCCTGCTCGACAGCGCTGATCGCCTCGATGGTCTGGGCATCGGTTTGTAGACGGCTGATCTTGGCCACCGAGATTTCGGCGAAATTCGTGCCGCCGGTAGTGTTCAGCTTGTTCAGGTCGGCCAGGCGCTGGTCCCACGCATGGCTGCGTTCTACGGCGAGTTGCACCTGGCGCACCCGGGCGTGGTAGGTTTCGATCGCTTCGCGGATCTGCTCGCCGATCTCGCGCTCCCGCCGGCCGCGCAGATCGAGCAACTGTCCGCGCCGAGCCGCGATCTCGCGGTCGATCAGTGCCGGCATCAGGCAGCGGACCAGGAGCGCGTGTCCCGGCGCCGCTTCGCCCAGCAGGCCGTTGGCGGCGCGCAGATAGCTGCGCGTCAAATCCAGCGTGTCGCGATCCAACGACCACACGAGCAGTCGCAGCACGTTGAGTTCCGGCCGCTGCGATAGGCCGCGCTGCACTTCGCTCTCGATGTCCATCGGCACGAACTCAGCCGACAGCTTCGTGTCGGGCCAGAACCTCACGCCGGGTTCATGCGATTCCATTCCCAGCAGCCGCCGCAACTCGTGGTTCCCCTGCGTCAGGGACAGTTCCAGATCTTCCGTCTGCGAACGGACCTCGACCTTGCGACGTTCAAATTCCGAGGCGTCGAAGGGGATCTGCAAACCTTGCCGGTGCAACTGGGCGATCCTGTCGAGCATCTGGTCGAGCTCGTGGCCGACGCGATCGAGCACGTTGCGCTTCGCCTCCCCTTCGGCCAGGCGGTAGTAAAGCTGCATCGCGGTGCCGGCAGCATCGTTCTGCAACTCGGCGGCGGCGCCGGTGAGCACCTGCGAGCGCAATGGCGCCGCGCGGTCATGACGCGAACCACCGGACGACACGCCGCGCTCGCGCACCATCAGGCTCGCCAGCGGCGCGGCGCGGGCCGCCATGCACTGGCACTCGATCGGCGTGAGCGCGTAGTAGTGCGCCGTGGCGGCGGGCCCCGGCGAGCCGGTCGTCGCATCCCAGGCCATCGTGCCGCGCTCCACCGCCGGCAGCGCCTCTTCGACCCAATGCGAAGCCGCTGAACCGGAGCAACACGACGAGCCCCCGCTGCGATGGATGGCGCAGCCTCCGCCGGCCACTGCAAGCGTGGCCATGCCGAGCCCCAACGCCACGACCAATAGCATGCGCCCAACGCGCATCGTCCACCTTCGGCTGGTGTCGAATCGATAAAATCGCCAACGCATGGGGTTCATCGTTGCAACGGTCGCCCGGACTAGAACCTTTATGCCGCGCCTGCCTTGAGCAGCAAAAGCGGCTTAAATTCCGTGCGGCGCGTAAGAACCGACGGTAGCGATCGTGCCGATTTTGCTACGGCGAGCGTCGTATCGCTCGGGCGTAACCGTACTCCAAGAACCAATGCCAGGCGGCCTCGGCGGCCTGGCGGGCCGGTCGCGGCGCGTAGCCTAGCTCGGCGGCCGCCCGCGCGTAACTGAAGTGGTGCGGCAGACTTGAAAGTTCGGTCGCCGCCGAGTTGATTAATGGCTCGCGACCGGTCACGCGATGCCACAGGTCTCCAGAGCGCCCCACCACCCACACCATCATGGGACCAGCACGCACGACCGGACCGCGCGAACCTGCAACCTCGGCAAACATTCTCCAGGCTTCCAGATACCGTAGCGGCTCCCCCCCCAGCACGTACCGTCGCCCGGCCTTGCCCCGATCCATGGCACGCAAGATACCGTCGGCAACGTCGCGCACATCGCAAAAATCGTTGCCGCCGCGCGGCGCCAGCATCGGCCGCGCCGCCACCACATCCAGCAGCATTCGCCCACTCGATGGCTTCCAATCCCAGGGGCCGAGCATGAACGCCGGATTCACGATCACCGCGTCGAGCCCCTCGCGCACCAGGTCGAGCACCACCGCCTCTCCCTGTCGCTTGCTTTGCACGTAGGGATAGCGAACCGCGGCGTCGGCTGGAGTCTCTTCGTCGGCCGGCTGGGCTCGAGTCCCCAGCCCCAGCGTATCGACGGTCGATATGTGGACCATCCGCGCGCCGGCATCGCGTGCCGCGCGGGCCACGTTGCGCGTCCCCTCGACGTTGATCGCCCGATGCGTGTCGAGCCCTGACCAGCCGATGTGCACGTGACCCGCGGCGTGGATCACTCGATCGACACCGCGCATCGCCTTCCGCAGGCATCCGGCATCGCAGACGTCGCCGACGACGATTTCCACGTCGAGCCCAGCCAGCGGCTTGTCGGCGCTGGCCGAGCGCCTCAGGACGCGCACCGCCCTGCCGCGCTCCAGCGCAAGCCGCACCACGTTATTGCCGAGCAAGCCCGTTGCCCCGGTAACCAAAAGAACCATGTGAGCAGTAGTGATACGTCGATGCTTAGCCGCCGCGTTCGCTTATCCTACGCGGCACGTGCCGAGGGAGCCACTATGCGGCGCTCGGCAATTCTGCGCACCAGTCGAGCCACTTCAGCCGCGGCATGGGGCATGGCCATGGTCCGCATCCCCTCTCGCAACTTCTGGCGCGAGCGCGGATCGACCGCCAGCCGCAACAGTTGATCGGCCAGCTCGCCGGCCGGATCTGTGGCGCGCCGGAAGTCGACCGCCCGGCACGCACCGTGCCGGGCGTAAACCACCGCGTTGCGCAACTGATGATCGTCGGCAGCGTGCGGATATGGAACTACGATTGCCGTCGAGCCGCACGCGGCCAATTCGGCCAAGGTCGTCCCGCCGGCGCGCGAGATCACCACGTCCGCATCGGCCAATAGCTCGGCAACGTTCGGAAAGAACGCTCGCAGCGTTGCCCAGCGTCCCCGCTGCGCGTAGCGATCGCGCGTCGTGGCCAACTCGGCCGCGCCCGTTTGATGGAACACCCCCCATTGCTCGAATCGAGCGCCAAGGCGGGCAATCGCTTCGGGGACCGTGCGATTCAAGTCGGCCGAGCCGTTGCTGCCCCCCAGCACGACGAGCCGCGGTGGGCGCGATCCGAGCTTCGCTGCTGCTCGCTGCGAGAACATCGAGCGCACCGGATTCCCGGTGTGCCGAAAGCGATCCTGGCGAATGTTCAACCATGGCTGGGCCTCTGCCATCGCCGCGCACACCAGTTCGGCATGTGGTGCGAGCCAGCGGGTCACGCGACCCGGCAACGCGTTCTGTTCCAGCAACACCAGCGGCGTGCGGGTGGCGTGCGCCGCACGTGCCATCGGCACGCTCGACCAACCACCGAGGCCGACCACCACGTCGGCCGGATGCTTTGCCAACCATCGTCGGGCTGCGGCGACCCCGGCGACATAGTCCAGCGCAAAGTGGGGCATCTTCCACGGCCTGCGTGGCCACGCCCGGCAACGGAACGCGACATATTGGTGGCCGTGCTGCTCGACGATGCGCCGCTCCATGGCGCCGCCGGCACCCGCGAACGTGATTCGTATGCAGTCGCCCAGAGCGCCGAGCCGCTCGGCCACCGCCAAGCCCGGGAACAAGTGCCCACCAGTCCCACCGCCGCAAAAAATGATGTGAGCATTCATGGCTGGTTGCCTCAAAGCGGCCACAGGATGTACGAGGCCGCCACACCGACGATCGCGCAACACGCCGCCGCGTTGCGGAATGCCGCCACGATGCTCGGCTCCGACCAGCCAAGAAACTGAAAGTGATGATGCAGCGGCGCACATCGCAGCAGACGACGTTGCGTCGCACGGAACCACGCAACCTGCGCGATCACACTGAGCGTCTCGACGACAAACACCCCGGCAACTAGCGGCCACAAGAACTGCACATCGGCCACGATCGCCAAGTACCCGAGCAATCCCCCCAAGGCCAGCGAGCCGGTATCGCCCATGAATACCCGCGCCGGATGGCGGTTGAACCACAGGAAGCCGGCAAGCACGCCGACCAGCGCGCCCAGCAGCACGAGTAACTCGCCGCGGTTCGCAGCGGCGGCGGTGGCGACGACCATCAACGCCAAGGCACCGGCCGACCACAACGAGCATCCTGCAGCCAGGCCGTCGAGCCCGTCGGTCAGGTTCACGGCGTTGGCCGAGGCGACCATCACCAACGTCGCCCACGGGATCATCGACCACGCAGCCGCACCGTCGTCGCGTAGGTGCGCCAGGCCCGCGGCAACCATCGCCGCCACGACACATTGCCCGGCGAGCTTTTGCTGCCGCGAGAGGCCGCTGCCATGCTTCACGCGTTTGCGGAGATCATCGACCGCGCCAACTGCCGCCATCCCGGCCGTGGCCACGAGTGCCAGCAGCACCGTGCCGCAACGGAGATCGGCTAGCACAACCACTGTGAGCATCCACACTGCAACGATCACCGCGCCCCCCATCGACGGCGTGGCATGCTTGGCGGCGTGCAGTTGCCGCAGCATCGGCGAAGGGCTGGCGTTGGTGTCGGTACACAGCCGCCGCAATCGTCTGATCGCCCAAGGCATGACGATCAGCATCAGCACGAGTGCGACGCCACCGGCCAGCGCGGCGCGGACGACGGGACCGGCTACATTCGTCAACGGGTCGAAAAACACCGGGTCGCTCCTCGCTCTCGGTGGCTTGGGGTGCGACGCCGAGAGTCGGCCGGGTGGGGCTCGCGACTCTCGGCGGCACCGGTGATCCCTGAGACGCCGGAGCGGCAACGTTTGCCGCTCCGGCGCTCAGTCAAAAGGCTCCGCCGAGAAGCACCTGCCGGAGCGGTTGACCCAGTAACCGCGGACCCGGCAAGTTGAAGCTTCGACCCAGGAGGAGGGGTAGCAATCCCAAGGTCCCGCAACCTCGAGAACGCCTTCGGCGGAGCCCGCAATGGTTCCTTGCAATTAGTCGGTTGCGTTCTTGTTTCAAGCCACGTTCAGCAGCGCCAGGCAACGTTCAAGCCCCACGGCCCGCGATCCTTTGACCAGCAATACATCGTCAGACGTTACGACCTGCCGGGCCACGTCGGCCGCCTCGCAGGCATCGCGGCAGGTGAACACGCATTGTTCGGCCATCCCGGCAGCCCGCGCCCCGGCAATCACGTGCTCGGCATGTTCGCCGCAGGCGATCAGCACGTCGGCACCGCACACGGTCACCACCTGGTCGCCCACCTGGCGATGAAGCTGCGGCGTTTCGGGACCAAGCTCGCGCATGTCGCCACATAGGGCAATCCGCCGACCGGCGGCGTCGAAATCGCGCAGCAGTTCGAGCGCCGCCCGCATCGCCGTGGGGCTGGCGTTGTAGCAATCGTTGATGATCGTCGCCCCGCGCCACTCGCGCACTTCGCAGCGCATCTGCGGCGAACGGAAGTCGGCCAACCCGGTGGTGATCGCCGGCCACGTCACGCCCAGGTGTCGGGCGACCGCAATGGCCATCAGCGCGCTGGTAAGATGGTGACGACCCCAGACCGGCACAGCCATCTCGTGGCCGTTGGCGGTGAATTCGAGCAGGCCGCCGGAGCTGCGCACGCCGGTAGCTGCGTAGTCGGCCTCGGCGCTGCGTCCTACGGTGACCACGCGCGCCGTGCAGCGCCCCACCAACGGTCGTATCCGCGCATCGTCAGCCGATAGAATCGCCAGCCCGTCGCGCGGCAGCGCGTCGAGCAGTTCCGCTTTCGCTCCGGCCAATGCCTCGCGGCTGCCGAAGGTGCCCAGGTGTGCCTCGCCGAGTTGCGTGATCACACCGACCTGCGGGCGACAAATATCGGCCAAGGCGGCAATTTCGCCGGCGGCGCTGGCTCCCAGCTCGACCACGGCATAGTCGTGGTCGTGCCGCCAGCCGAGCATGCTCAGCGGCAGCCCCACATGATTGTTGTAGTTCCGCGGACTGGCGCTACCGCTTTGTCCCGCGCCCAGCGCCGCGTGGATCATTTGCCGCGTCGTGGTCTTGCCGACGCTGCCGGTCACCGCGACTACGCGCCCTTGAAAACGGTTCCGCTGCCAGCGCGCCGCGGCGACCAACGCCTCGGCAGCATCGTGTACTTCGATCGCCCAGCGTCCTGCCGGCGGCTCCGCGGCGCGGCTCGACACCGTGCCCGCCGCTCCTTGGCGATACGCATCGCCGATGAACTCGGCACCGTCGACGCGCATGCCGGGCAGAGCCCAGAACACGTCGCCGGGTCGCACGTCGCGGCTATCGATCACCACGCGGCGAATCGCCGTGTGCCGTCCCTTGCCGCCGGCGCCCGTTCGGCAACGGCCTTGCGTGGCGGCGATCAGTTCGTCGAGCGTAAGCCGGGACATGAGAACCCTAAAGTATGGTTATGCCGCGATGCGCAACAGCGAGCGGGTCGGGACCACTTCGCGCGCGTCGTCGTACAGCCAGCGGCGGGCCACGTCGGCATCGTCGAATTCATAGCGCTCGTCGCCGACGATCTGATACGTTTCGTGCCCTTTGCCGGCAATCAGCACGCAGTCGCCGGGCCGCGCTTGGCCCAGCGCCCGCTCGATCGCCGCTGCACGGTCGGGAATCACTTCGATGCCCGCGGGCTCGACGCAGCCGTGGAGCACGTCGCGCGTGATACGCCGCGGGTCTTCGGTGCGAGGGTTGTCGCTGGTGAGCACCACGACGTCGGCTCGTGCCTCGACGGCGCGACCCATCTTCGGGCGCTTGGTCGAGTCGCGGTCGCCGCCGGCGCCAAAGACGCACAGCACCCGGCCGCTCGTCAGGTTTCGCAGGGCGTCGAGCACGCCGGCCAGGGCATCGGGCGTGTGAGCGTAGTCGACGAACACACCGAACGGCTGGCCGCACTCGATCCGCTCCAATCGTCCGGGAAGCCGATCGACCGTCTCCAGGCCGCGCACGATCGTTGTTAGATCGAAACCGTAGCCAAGGCCGACCGCCGCCGCGACCAGGCAGTTGTAGATATTGTGTCGACCGATCAGGTGCGTGCGGACCGCAGCCGTTTCGTTGCCGGCGTGCAGCAGGAACGTCTGCTCCGAAAGGCACTGCTCGATGGGTGTGGCGGTGATCTCGGCCTCGGCATCGAGCGCGATGGTCAGCGCCGGAGCATCGAGCCGCTCGAGGTAATCGACGCAGGCATCGTCATCGGCGTTGAGCACCGCGAACCCACCGGGGCGCAGATGCTCGAACAGCCGCTCCTTGGCGGCGCGGTAGGCCACTGGGGTGCGGTGGAAATCGAGATGATCGTGCCGGACGTTGGTCACGCAGGCGACGTCGTACTCCAGTCCCGCCACACGATCCTGCGCCAGCGCGTGGCTCGAAACTTCCATCACCGCGTGGGTGCGATTGGTCGTGAGCATCCGGTTGAGCCATGCGGCAAGCACCGGCGCGGGAGGCGTCGTCCAAGCGGCCGGCTCCAGCTCGTTGCCATCGCAGTAGCCGAGCGTGCCCAGGATGCCGGCACGTTGCCCCGCGGCAGCGAGAATGCTGCCGATGAGCCACGACGTGGTGGTTTTGCCGTTCGTGCCGGTGACGCCGATCAGCTTCAGGCGCCCCGTGGGATTGTCGGCCAAGGCCTGGCACAACCGAGCATAGGCGGGGCGCGTGTCGGCAACCCTCGCCACCGGCATGCCGAGGGCGTCGATCGGCCGATCGGCAAGCACGGCCGAGGCACCGCGACGGATCGCTTCCTGCACGAAATCGTGGCCGTCGATCTTCACGCCCGGCAAGGCGGCGAACAGGTCGCCAGGCTGGCATTGCCGCGAGTCGGCGCAAATGCTGCTGACGCGCAGATCGTTGGCGCCGTGAATCGTGGCATTCGGCAATACTTGCCGTAGCCACACATGTCGAACCGGCGCAGTTGTAGCCTGCATGGCGTGAAGGCCTCCGTGCCTGGGACGCCGGACATTGCGTTGCATCACTGGGTCGGCATCGCGGCGCATCGTGCGCTGGTGCGGTGCCTATCGCTCGACGGTTTGATCCGCCGATCGATTGCGGGTGGCGAGTGTTCCGAATTTCGCGTTTAGTGTCAAGGTCGGTTGGCCACAGGCCTTGTAAGCACTACAAATGCGTCGAGGAGTTTCTTGGCCCGGACCAAAAAACTCGCCGAGTTTATTTTTTGGTTCCTGAGGGTCCCAGGGGGGTAAGGCCAAAATACTCGCCTCGTTTTTTGGTCCGAGCTACGCAATGCCGCGGGCCTGCCACGTGCGATCGAGTTGTCAAAGAGCGAGAACTTTCCATCGCATACATAGCGGACGAGCGCGAAACGTTCCAGCCATAAAGGAGCCACGGACGCGGCGCATCAGGCTTGGCACGTGAGTTCTTCTCGCGCGGGTCCGCAGTGGCGGCGCTCTTCGCTCAGGAACACGGCCATACGGTAGCCGCGCGCTTTGGAGACGAACACGCGCTCCATGCCGGCACGTGGAGGGATGCGCATGTCGCGAAAGATCGTGCGTCGGCTGATGCCGAACCGCGCGGCCAAGTGGTCCACGTCGCGCTGCGGCTCAGCGTGCATCAGCGCCGTCAAACGAGCAATGCGCACCAAACGGTCTGACCGATTCGCTGGCATAGCTGCCTTTTCCTAATGCTCATCATGTTGTACCCCGATGGAAAATGCCCCAAGCCGCCTGATCGCCCGATCTCTACAAACCGGAACGCCCCAGCCAAGATCGAATCGCGTCCCCCCGACCCCTTTGTATTCTCCGGGGCGCAAAGCCAAACAGTGGTCGGCAGGTGAAAACCGCCGCCGATTTGTGCGGATTTGCTGAGCAAGTCCGCCGCCCTGCTCGCCGGGTACTGTGAAAATCGATCCGCCCTGCTTGACAGCGCCGTACCAGTGATATATCACTGGTGAAACGATGCCTGGTCCACGCGAACGACCCGCAAAAACCGGGCAGCACCCTCGCAAAGAAAGAGCTCGCATGCGATCCGCGAAAGTCCGCCGTGGCGCGAAGAGAAAGCCGTCCACATTGGCCCAGGATCTCTACGAAGGGCTTTGCCGCGAAATTACTACCGGGAAGTTGAAGCCGGGCGAGCTGTTGTCGCGCCGGAAGATCGCCGCCAATTATGGGACCAGCTATATCCCGGTGGTCGAGGCCATGGTCCGGCTGGAGAATGTCGGTTTGATTGAGTCCGAGTCAGCGCAAATGGCTCGGGTCAGCGCGATCACCGTGGAAGGCATCGAACATGCCTGCACACTGCGGGAGGCATTGGAAACGCAAGCCATTCGCTTGGCCTGTGAATCGGCGACCGACCAGGAGATCGCGGCACTGTATCAGCTCGCGGAGGCGGTGGAGGCGCGCACCTCACAATGGGATGCGTCCCACGGAAACGTGAGCGACGGCGAAGGCCCGGTGTTGCATTTCCGGTTTCATCACCGGATCGCGGAAATCAGCCGTTGCCCAACCCTGGTCCGTGAATTGGAGAAGAGCGAACTGGCGCACCGGCTACGGGCGAACTGGATCTATGTCGCGGGGATGCACGACGTGCCGCGGTTTCATTCCCTCTTAGCCGATGCCATCAAGGCCCGCGACCCGCAGGCTGCCGATGCCGCGATGCGATCCCATGTACGCTTCGGCTTGGCCAAAGAACTGCGTGGCTATCGCGTCCAGGCAACGAAACCAGGCAATGAAAATGGGCATTTAAGGGTTCTTCCCCCTGATGAACCATCCCGTCAAGGGAGCAAGACTATAAACGTCGCGGCAGCTCGTCCCACCCCTGCGCTGCGTGCCGTGGGTGCGACGAGGACGGTGACGTCAACGTGAAATCCCGGCAGCGTTGGTTGCGGCGGAAAAACGGCCGCGGGGAACGATGATTGCCGGAAAAAGGACGCAAACGATGAACACTCTCCGACGGCTGCTCTCCGCGGGCGCGCTATTAAGTTCGCTTTGCACACAGGCCGTTGCTGCCCCGCCGAGCGCCGCGGCTCTGGATCAGTTTGAAAAGAAAGTCCGGCCGCTGCTGGCCGAGAAATGTTGGAAGTGTCATGGAGAAGGCAAGCAGAAAGGTGGTCTGCGGCTCGACTCGGCAGCGGGCTTGGCCCATGGCGGCAGCACGGGCCCTGTCATTTCGCCAGGAGAACCCGAGCGCAGCTTGCTGATCCAGGCCGTCGAGCAGACAGGCGACGTCGAGATGCCGCCTGACGGCAAGCTGAGCGAGCAGCAGATTGCAGATCTGATCGCGTGGATCAAAGCTGGGGCCGTCTGGCCCGGGGCTGCGCCCCATCAGAAAGGCGGCAACGACTTCACGGCGGAGCAAAAAGCCTTCTGGGCCTTTCAGCCAGTCAAGCAGGTCAAAGTACCGGTGGTGAAGAACGCCGCCTGGCCAACTTCGCCGATCGATCATTTCATTCTTGCCAAGCTGGAAGAAAAGAGTCTCGCCCCCGCGCCGCGAGCCGACAATCGCACGTTGCTTCGCCGGGTCACGTTCGACCTGACCGGCCTGCCACCGACAGCGGCCGAACTCGACGCCTTTCAGAAAGACACTTCTGCCGACGCCTTCGCCAAGGTTGTCGATCGCCTGCTGGCTTCGCCGCATTACGGCGAACGCTGGGGCCGGCACTGGCTCGACGTGGTCCGTTATTCGGAGACGACGGCCAATGACGGCAACTGCGTCATGCGCTACGCCTGGCGCTACCGCGATTACGTCGTGGCCGCCTTGAACCGTGACAAACCGTATGACCAGTTCATTACGGAGCAGTTGGCCGGCGATCTGCTACCGGCGACAACCAATCTCAGCCAGATGGCCGAGCGCGTCGTCGCCACCGGCATGCTGATGGTCGGTCCCAAGGCCCTTGCCGAGAAAGATAAGGAACAGACGCGGCTCGACATTGTCGACGACCAGCTTGACGTCATCGGGCGGGGGATTTTGGGTTTGACGCTCGGCTGTGCCCGCTGCCACAACCACAAGTTCGATCCCATCCTGACCAGCGACTATTACAGTCTGGCCGGCATCCTTCGCAGCACCGAAGTCTACCGGGGTGGCATCCAGGAATGGCCGCTGTTGGAGCTGCCGGGTGATCAGGCCGTGGTGGTCATGGCGCCGAAGGAAGGCAAGACGGTCGATCTGCCGATTCACATTCGCGGCAATCATTTCCAACTCGGTGCGCTCGCGCCGCGCGGCTTTCCGCGGATCTAGCGGGCAACGACCAGCCGAGCCTGCCCAAGGATCAGAGCGGGAGGCTGCAATTGGCTCGCTGGATTGTCGCCCAGGAAAACCCGTTGACCGCGAGGGTATTGGTCAATCGGCTCTGGCAGTGGCATTTCGGCACAGGGATTGTCGCGACGAGCGACAACTTCGGCTCGCGCGGCGAGATACCCTCGCACCCTGAGTTGTTGGATTGGCTGGCGGCGCGGTGCGTCGCCGAAGGCTGGTCGCTCAAAGCTCTGCACCGCTTGCTCGTGTTGTCGAGCACTTACCAGATGGCCAGCACGTCCAGTGCCCAGGCCTTGCTGGTTGATCCGAGCAATCGTCTGCTGGCATCCATGCCACGGCGCCGGCTCGAGGCCGAGGAACTGCATGACGCCCTGCTGCTGGTCAGCGGCCAGCTCGATCGGGCCGTGGGCGGCAACGACGCGACCGAACACCTGTGGAAAAAGGGAAAGGGGCCCGACGCAATGCACTCCAACGACATCGCCGCGGATGATCCCTATTACCGGGAGTCGCGCCGTCGCAGTCTTTACCTGCCTGCCGTCCGCAATGTTCTTGCCGATGTACTGGCTTTGTTTGACGCTGCCGACCCCAATAGCGTCACTTCGGTGCGCAACGAGACGACCGTTCCTTCGCAAGCCCTGTTTATGCTGAATAATCCCTTCGTGCGCGACCA
Organism: Pirellulales bacterium; assembly: GCA_036272935.1. Classification (GTDB taxonomy): domain Bacteria; phylum Planctomycetota; class Planctomycetia; order Pirellulales; family PNKZ01; genus DATAXP01. The sequence goes on from DATAXP010000075.1 coordinate 59,321, forward strand.
GGCCCTGCACCTGGCCGAGTCCCTCCTGAGCGATGCCAAGCTGAGCGATCCGGACAGGATAGCCACCGCGTATCTCCGCGCCCTGGGGCGTCCTCCGCTAAGGGACGAACAGAGTGAAGCCCTGCAGTACTTGACCGTCTATGCGGCAGCTCGACTTGCTGCTCAAAACCAATCGGCGACATCTCGAAGGAAGGGGGGAAGACAGTCGCCTGGAAGCCCGGATTCATGCTTTCGAAATGGCTTTCCGCATGCAAACCGAAGTCCCGCAGGTCATGGATATCCGCGACGAGACGAAGGCCACGTTGGCCTTATACGGCATCGGCGAAAAGCCCACCGACGAGTTTGGCCAGCAATGCCTGCTGGCGCGGCGCTTGGCCGAGGCGGACGTGCGCTTTATCCAGGTCAATTACAGCTTTCCCCGCAGTTACTGGGATGCCCACAGCAAGCTAAACGAGAATCACTCCGGCAATGCCCTCAAGGTGGACAAGCCTATTGCCGGATTGCTGACGGACCTGAAGCAGCGTGGCTTGTTGGATGATACGCTGGTCGTCTTCGGCACCGAATTCGGTCGAACGCCCGTCGCTCAAGGATCGGGCGGCCGTGATCATCACCCGCACGCCTTCTCCATGTGGCTGGCCGGAGGCGGAGTCAAAGGCGGCATGACATACGGCAAAACCGACGAGTTTGGCTTCTATGTCGTGGAGGACAAGGTCACCATACCGGACTTCCACGCCACGATCTTAGGCCTGCTGGGCCTGGACCACCGTCGGCTGACGTATCGCTATGCCGGCCGCGACTTCCGCCTGACCGATGTTTCCGGGCAGGTGATCCAACGTATCCTGGCATAGCGATTTGAGTCGCTGCTGGCGCCCCCTTGAACATCAACCCGGGAGGGAGAAAAGCGGACGCGAGTGGAGGCGTCCCTTTCGCCGACCGATGGCATGGACTACGTAGAATCGGCGATAGGAATCGCCTCCCACATTCGAGATAACGCAAGCCCGCCGTTTCTCCCTTTCCGCATTTCGTACTTTCGTCATCCTCCGCCGCCGTGTGGCGGCCGATTGAAGTCGTGCGGCGGATGGTTTAGACTCGACAGCGAAGCTTGTCCGCCGCTCTAGGCGGCGGCCGGCTACACCCGAGCGCGAGTGGCGGAATTGGCAGACGCACCAGCTTGAGGGGCTGGCGATCGCAAGATCGTGCAGGTTCAACTCCTGTCTCGCGCAGTTTGCTTTTCGAGGGGCCGAAGGGGGTTTTTGGCCAACTTTCACACCCCCCGCGGACCGGTGAACCGTTTGCGGAACACCGTCAAGTGGTCGCCGTCGGCGTAGAAGTCGGCCAGGGTGGCGGCCAGTTCGTAGCCGTGCTTCAGATAGAACCGCCGCGTCGGTTCGTAGTGCGGCAGCGACGAGGTTTCGATCAGCAGTAGCCGCCCGTGCCGGTCGTGGATTTCGCGCTCGGCATGCTTCAGCAGTTGGCTGCCGATGCCCCGCGCCTGCGTGTGCCGCGTGACGGCAATCCAGTACAGGTACCAGGTGCGGTCGGTCATCGCCGCCGGGGCGTAGTAGGCGAAGCCGAGAATTTGCCCGTCGCGCTCGAACGTGACCGAGCGATGCCCGAGTGCCTGGTTGTGGGCGAAATAATCGCGGAGCACTTCGCCCAGGGCGTCGATTTCCAACGGCTTGAACACGCCGGTTTCGCGCGCCAGGGCGACCAGCGTGTCGTTATCGGCCGCGAGGGTGGGGCGGATCATGGGTTGGTCGGATAGACTTCGAATCCGGGAGTTGAGAAATACATCGCCCGTCAAGGAATACCATGCCCACGCGCGGATGGAAACAACTGCTGGCCGACGATCGTTGGTTCCGCGGCCCGGGACGCTACCCGATTGCCGCGTACTCCGAGTTCATGCCGCCGCCGCGGCTGGGACGCAAGGCGTGCGGCGAGGTCGATCGGCTGCTGTTCGACGAGGCCGATCCGTGGGGCTGGCACGTCACCGAGTACGACGAGGCGTTCGAGCTGCGCCCGGGGCTGGAGCAGATCGCTCCGCAATTGCTGCACGCGCTAAAGCACCTGGGTCGCTGCGAGCAGGGGCACGGTATCTCGCGTTCCAAGCTGCAGAACAACCCATTCTGGCTCGAGGAACTGCGCACCGCCGGAGCACCAAAACACGAGCGCTACGTGATCCTCGCGCCGCTGGCACTGGCGCAATCGCAGGACGACAAAGGGCGCGTGCGGTGGACGTTGTTCGGCGGCAGCGAGCAAGGACCGGCAAAGGCGTTTTGGCGCAGCTTCTACCATGCTCCCGGCCAGGAACGCGATGCCGACGAAGGGCTCGGCTTCCTGCGTCGATTGCTCGCCGCGGCCTACGGCGAGTCGATCGCCAGCAACGACGCGCTGCACGCCGCCGGATTTCGCATCTTGCCCGTCGGCAACTCGCTGCCGTACGCGCATTGGTGCGATGAATCGTTGCCGAGCTGGACGAAGCCGCTCGTGTTGCGGCCGCGTGAACCGCTCCAACACGTTCGTTATCTATTGACGTTTCGACCGTTGGCGAGCTTGCCGCGCCCCATCCGCGAGGCCTATCGCGACGGCCGGCTGCACCTGATCCCGTTTCCCGGCAGCCTGGTGTTTTGGGGAGCGACGATGTTTGCCGAGCTCGTGCGCGAGCTGCCACTGGCGGCCCAGATTCCGCTACTCCATTCCATCGAGCGGCATGCCGCACCGCGCGGTCTGCGGGTGCCGCAATCGGGTTGGATGCACGAGCCGCGTCCCGACCTGCCCGAGCACGACACGCACTTCGGCCCGCTGCGGAACACCTACAAGCGCACGCATCGGTGGGCGCGCGTGCATCGGTACGAAGATGAGTTGGCGTGCACCAGCGATGAGGACCGCGTGGCCCACGTGCTGTTCAGCAGCGCGCCGGGCGACATCGGCCTGTACGGGAAGCCGATGGCTCGCAATGCCCAAATCTGGACGCGCGACCGGCGGCTGCTGCTCGACGGCCCCCACGCCACGCCGCGGCAGCTTGCGCGGGCCGCGAAGACGCTGGCCGCCGGGGGGTCGTTCGGCTACCGATTCATGTTCCCGGCGATGCGCGTGGGTCGGCACGAAGTGTACTGGCATCGGCCGCTGGTGGCGTATTTTTCGGAAACCGATATGCCGACGGTGCTCGACGACGCGCCGCTGGGATATCTGACCGCCTACCGCGCCGCGCGCCCCATACTGGAGCGAGCCATCGAATTGTGGCCGCGGCTGCTGGCTCGGCCTGCCCATCGCGCCGCGGTGACCGCCTACGACCGCGAGCATGACGTGCACTATCACCGCACGACGAACAACATCCGCAAACTGCTCGAATCCGCCGCGCTCGCCGGCCGGCCGCTCGAGCGCAGCTTCGCGCGGCAACTGCTCACACTGCCCCATCACGTGTCGCTCGATCAGTGGCTGGCCGAAGTGCCCCAGAAGGCAGCGAACACGTCGGCCGCCGCGGAACTTGCTAGCGCGCTAGGTGAAACGATCGAGCCGGCGACAGACAGCGCGGCCGAGAAGCTGCCGCGCCCGCTCACCTTTGCGCGCACTGCCACGCGCTCGTTCGAGACGGCGTACTGGAAAACGATCGCCGCCCTGTCGACCGGCAAGTTCATCAACAAGGACAATGCCGACTGTGTGCGCGATCCACCCACGCGGGCCCGATTGCTGCACGAACATCGTGATCTTGAAGCGCTCGGCGACTATCTGCTGGCGTATTACTCGCGCCTCATCGCCGGGCGCAAGATGACCGACACGGCCTGGGTCGGCGAGCTGCCGTTCCGCTGGCAGACCGACTTTCAATTCTCGTGGATGGGCGGCTGGTTGAAGAACCAGGCGAACCAACTGCGCGAACGCGACCTGGTGGTGATGATCCCCGGGCGCGATCGCCGCCGGGCGGTCATCATGGCCGACCATTACGACACGGCCTATATGGAAGACGAGTACGGCTACACGCACGGTGGCGGCGGGCCGCGCCTGGCCGCGGCAGGCGCCGATGACAACCACTCGGCAACCGCGGCGCTGATGCTGGCCGCGCCGGTGTTGCTCGATCTGAGCCGCAAGGGAAAGCTGCTGCGCGACGTGTGGCTGGTGCATCTCACGGGGGAAGAATTTCCGGCCGATTGCATGGGGGCACGCCACTTGTGCCAGCAGGTGGTCGAAGGGGAGCTGCGGCTGCGCAGTGCCCGCGGCCGGCCCCGGCGCATGACGGGCGTGCAGATTGACGGCGTGTACGTGCTCGATATGGTCGCGCACAACAACGATCGCGACCGCGACGTGTTCCAGATTTGCCCGGGCACCGGAAGCAAGTCGCTGTGGCTGGCTCGTCAGGCGCACGGCGCCAACCGAGATTGGAACGCACTGGCCCCGCACTGGAACGCGCGTCCCGCGCGCCGCAAAGCAGGGCGCGGGCGCCGCAGTGCCGACGGCCGCACGATGCCCGCCATCGCCCAGCATCCGCTGCTTTCCGGCGAAGTGCGTCCGCCGCGCGATCCGCGCAGCACACTCTACAACACCGACGGCCAGATCTTTTCCGACGCCGGTGTGCCGGTCGTGCTGTTCATGGAGAACTACGACATCAACCGTCACGGCTACCACGACAGCCACGACACGCTCGAGAACATCGACCTCGATTATGGCGCGGCAGTGGCAGCGATCGCCATCGAATCGGTCGCCCGGGCGGCGAGCGCGGGTGCTTAGAGGCGCGAGTCGTGACGGCCTAATGTTTGCCAGCCCCGAGCGCGAGCGAGCGGTTCGCAAACGCAAATCGCACGACTAGAAAATGCTAGGTTTGAAGGTGCCGTTCGACCGTCACGGCATGCTTTTGCGGTTCGAACATATGCCGTCTCTGAGGAAAACCTTCCCATGCTGCGGGCAACAAACCTCCGCACCACGTTGATCGCTACGTTGCTTGAATTTGCTTTCGCGCTCGCCCCGGGCCGAGGGTTCGCCGCCGAGATGGCCGACGCGATCTATCACGGTGGCGAGATTGTCACGGTCGATGACCGCCAGCCGACGGCCCAGGCACTGGCGGTGCACGATGGCAAGATTCTCGCGGTCGGCTCGCTAGACGACGTGATGAAGCTGCGCGGCTCCGAGACGCACGTCGTCGACCTTGCCGGCAAGGCGCTCTTGCCAGGGTTCATCGATCCGCATTCGCACTACGCAATGGCATTGGTCATTGCCGACGAGTGCAAGCTGTTCGCTCCGCCGTCGGGGCCGGGCAAGGACGTCGACAGCATGATCGCCGCGCTCAAGCAATTCGCTGCCGATCGGAAGATCGCACCCGGTGAAGAGATTATCGGCTACGGCTACGACGACACCGTGATGCCCCAGGGACGGCTGCTGAATCGCGACGACCTCGACGCAGCGTTTCCAAACAACCCAGTGCGCGTCGATCACGTGTCGATGCACGGCACGGTGCTCAACAGCCTGGCGATGCAGCAGTACGGCTTCAGTGCCGAGACCAAGGCTCCGCCGGGTGGCGTGATCGTCCGCAAGCCCGGCACGAACGAGCCGTGGGGCCTGATCATGGAGACGGCGTTCCTGCCGATTCTGGAACAGACGCCGCGGATGACCGAGCAGCAGGAAATCGCGGCGACCAAGGCGGGGCAGTGGCTATATGCCGAGGCGGGCATCACCACGGCCCACGAAGGGCTCACCAACCTGGCGCAACTAAGGATGATGAAGCGTGCCGCCGATGCCGGCATCCACACGATCGACGTGATCGCGTTTGCATCGATCTTCGAGCTGGACGAAATCGTTGCCGAGTTCCCCATCGCTGCGTGGGGCACGTACGACCAGGGGCTCAAGATCGGCGGCGTGAAGATCACGATCGATGGCTCGCCGCAAGGCCGCACCGCGGCCTTCACGACGCCGTATCTCACCGGTGGCCCGGGTGGCGAAAGGCCGTGGTCGGGCGAGCTAGCCGCTCCGAAGCAAACGATCGACGCGGCGGTCAAGCATGTCTACGACCTCGGCGTGCCGCTGAACCTGCACGCCAACGGTGATGCCGCGATCGACGCTTTCCTGCAGGCTCACGAGTACGCCGCCTCAGGCGATTTGGGGCGCGATCGCCGTGTGACGCTGATGCATGCCCAGTTCACGCGCAAGGACCAGATCGCCAAGTTCGTCGACTACAAGATCCGGCCGTCGTTCTACTCGCTGCACACCTATTACTTTGCCGATGCGCACATCCGCAACCGCGGCGTAACCCAGGCGATGTACATCAGCCCCATGCGCGACGCGATCGACGCCGGCCTGCATCCGACGAACCATACCGACTTTGTCGTCGCACCGTTGGACCAGGCGATGGTGCTGTGGTCGGCCGTGAACCGCATTTCCCGGGCGGGCAATCGCATCGGCCCCGATCAGCGCATCACGCCGCTCGAAGCCCTGAAGGCAATCACCCTCTGGCCGGCCGAGCAATACGGTGAGCAGGATACGAAGGGCTCGCTCGCGCCCGGCAAGCGGGCCGACATGGTGATCCTCGACCGCAACCCGCTGGTATGCCCGCCGCTCGGGCTCAACGAGCTGTGCGTGCTCGAAACCATTAAGGATGGCCGCACAATCTACGCGGCGGGCGCCGACACACCTTCGGCGCAATAGCGCCTGCGGCGCATTAGCCCCGGCCTCTGGTCGGGGGTGGTTTTGCGATCGCGCCCAGCGCATATTGTCATCGTGTCGAAACACCCCCGGGCAAAGCCCGGGGCTAAGAACCTCACGAAAGAAATTGCAATGCTGCCGATTCGAGTCGCGGTTGCGGTGATTCTTGCGATCGCCGCGACTCAGTCGGCCTCCGCCGCAACGCTCTCGCCGGGACTGGGTCGATTCGAGGCAACGCACGCCGGCCGCTCGATTCCGGTTTGGTACTTCGTACCTGATGATGCCGGTGCCGATACGCCGGTGCTGATCGTGATGCACGGCGTCAACCGCGACGCCGATCGCTACCGCGACGAATGGGTGCCGCATGCCCGGCGGTATGGATTCATCGTGCTGGCTCCCGAGTTCTCGAAGGAAGCGTGGCCCGGCGAAGATCGCTACAACTCCGGCAACACGCTCGACGACCAGAGCCGCCCGCTGCCGCGCGAACAGTGGTCGTTCAGCTACATCGAACCGGTGTTCGATGCCGCGAAGAAATCGCTGGGCAATCGCACGAAGCAGTATTACCTCTATGGGCACTCGGCTGGCGCGCAGTTCGTGCATCGGTTTTTGTATCACGTCCCCGAGGCCCGCGTCGCCAAGGCGGTGGCGGCCAACGCCGGCTGGTGGACGTTGCCCGATCCGGCGGTCGATTTTCCCTACGGCCTGCGCGGAAGTGCGGTCGATGTCGCCGATTTGAAGACGATGCTCGGCCGCCCACTCGTCGTGTTGCTCGGCACGGCCGACACCGATCCGAATCACAAGAACCTGCGCCGCACACCCGAGGCGAACGCACAAGGTCCGCATCGCTTCGCGCGCGGACACACCTTCTACGAAGCAGGGCAGAAACGGGCGGCGGCGCTCGGCGTCCCGCTTCACTGGCAGCTTGCCACCGCGCCGGGCGTGGGCCACAGCGACAGCGGCATGTCGGTATACGCCGTGCGACATCTGTTCGGCCAGCCCAAGATTATCAGCCGCAGCCCCGACCGGGTGCGCATCCTATTCGGCGGCGACACCAGCGGCGGCGAGAGTTACCAGGACCAGTACGCCCAGCAAGGCCAAACCAACGTGCTCATCGAAAAAGGCTACGAGCACGGCACCGTGCAGCTCGATCGGTTGCTGGCTGCGGCCGACTACCGGGTGATCAATCTCGAAACGCCGTTGACCGCGCGTCGCGATAGTCCGCTCAAGGGGAAGGACTATCTGCACTACAGCGACCCGGTGAAGGTGCCGGCGCTGTTCAGCAAGTTCGGGCGCACGGCATTCTCGCTGGCGAACAATCACACGCTCGATTTCGGCCCCGAGGGGCTCGACGACACGCGTGCCGCGCTGGCCGCGGCTGAGGCCGATTGGTTCGGCGGCGGCGAGAACCTGCGTGAGGCGGCGAAGCCGCTGGTGCAAGAATTCCAATTAGGCAAGCAATCGCTGACGCTCGCGATCTTCGGCACGTTTGAATACCGCCAGGATTACGACCGCGATTTTCACTTCTACGCGAGCGCCGATCGCCCCGGCACCGCGCCGATCGACCTGGCCGCCGTGCGACAAGCGATTGCGGAACTTCGCAAGACGTCGCCACAAGCGTTTGTCGTGTACTTCGTGCATTGGGGCGGCAACTATGCCTGGAAAACCGACGAGCAGACGGCACTCGCGCGCGACCTGCGCAATGCGGACGTGGACTTGATCGTCGGCCATGGCGCGCACATGCTGCAAGAAGTTGAGCACGACGGCCGGAGTTGGACCTTCTACAGCATCGGCAATTTTCTGTTCAACGCGCGTGGCCGCTACGCGGCGCACAACGCACCACCCTATAGCCTGCCATTGCTCGTCGATCTGTCGCTCGTCGACGGGAGGGTGCAGCCAATGGTGCGCGCCTATCCGATCGTCAGCGACAACCAGGCCACCGGCTACCAACCGCGCTTCGTCACCGACGAAGAGCTGACGCAGATCGAAACACTGCTGGCCGAGAAGAGCGCCTGGAGCCCGCAAACCCGCGCCGCCATCAAGCGCGGCGCCGACGATTGCGGCCGGTACTTGCAATGCGATATGTAGCCCCGGGCTCTGCCCGGGGGCAGTTAACCGTGACCACGCACAATTGGCCCCCGGCCAAAGACCGGGGCTAACGACCGCTATGGGGTACGAGGACGGCGCTGGCGTATCGCACGCCGCGTGCAGTGTACCGCGAGGGGTCGAATGGCCGATGAACATCTTGGGCCGCAAAATTTCTGGCTGCGCCAGACTGACACAGCAACCCACGACCACCAGCAACACGTAACCAGCCACTGCGGCCGCGCGAGACCTGTGAGGGGTCTCACGGGCCGCTGGCACAACAACCCTGCATCTTATTCAACGCCCAAAAGCGCCCAACACTTGGGGTCCACCTCACTCTTAAGAGCATTCCTTTGTCGCTACAGGCTGCACAACCGTCATGCGCTGATGACGCACGGGCAAAATGCCGCAATTGAAATTGAGTGATGAGGGGGGGACAGGTCTTCCCGGTGAGCCGGTTGACCGAAGCGAGCGCAGCGCGTGCTAATATTCCATAGCCATGCTTTACATTAGGCGATACGGCCACAACACGCTAGCCAATAAGCCATTTGCATCGAGATTATGGATTCAACTGCGATGCGATTGGTCGTGCTGACGGAAGCGCACTGGATTGTCGGAACATTCCCCACTGGCGGACAGCGGCTCTTAGACCTGTTGAATTCAGCGCATAGCGAGTTTTTGTTGCTGAGCGATGTGCGACTTCAGGAGCGCTTTGCGGGGTCAACGACTCGGATCGGCAAAGCCACCATCCGCAAATCACAGATCGTCGTCGCCACGCCCGCGGCCGACCGGCACGAAGCGCCTGAAAAGCGTAGAAATGCTCTGTCTTCGAAGCGGGTAGGATCCGCCCACCTCGTTGTCGCGAATGCCCACTTGCGAGGCAAGGTCCATCTTCGCGGACACAACGACTCATTCCACGCGCTTGTTCATGAATTGGGAGACTTTTTTCCGGTCACTGAGGCCACGCTCGTCGAGGCAATCCCGCTGCTGCCGATCGAGTTGGCCGTCGCCATCGTGAACAAATCGTTTGTCAGTGTTTTCAGCGTGGGCAACGAAACCGTAGACCCGGCATCGACCGCGTGCCTCGAGACTCAGACTGCGGATTCGATCCACGACGTCGAATCGCGGATCGAATCAGCGCTTCACGAAATCAGCCGGCTCGTCGGCGACCGTTGGGTAAGTCGCGAAGAATCGCAAGCACCGCTTTTCGGCGGCGACGTGCTGCCGGTGCATGTTGGCTCCTGCCGCTCGGCAGGGAGCACCACGCCTTCCCCCACAGCGATCAAGCCGCGGTAGGAGTCATCAGCCGCGCCGGTGATCGTGATCGCCGGGCGGGGGAACTCCATCCCCAACTTTCGCGACCCTTGTGGGCCTGGTTTGGCCGAAATCGTCACGAGCGAAAATCAGTCCGCTTCTGAAGGGCATCAAGCAACCGTTTTCCAATCGCGTCCGCCAAACGCTTGAAGAGGGGGGTGATCCATTGATGAAGCAGCTCACGATTCCTGAGCGGCCGGGCAAGGACGCATTTCGATTCTGGCAAGAAGGGGGTGGCTACGACCGCAACCTGACGACGTCGAAAGCGGCTTATTCGGTCATTGATTACCTTCACTTGAACCCGGTTCGTCGTGGCTTGGTCGAGCACCCGAGACAGTGGAAATGGTCGAGCTTTCGGTACTACGAATCTGATGGCATGCACGTCGAGCCGGATACGCCGAGGATCGACCCGCTGCCACAGTAGTTTTGGGATGCTCGTTAGCTCAAGCCACAAAAGCACTGGCTGGCAAGCAGCCAGTGGCACCCGGCAGGCAGCCAGTGGGAACCAAGTCACGACTTTCGCTTGAGTTCGAAGACAACGTTTCCCGAGGGCTTTCCGTCGTTGTAATGCGTCCACTCGCTGCGCAAGGTGTCCTTGTCGACGAACGTGTAGGTGACGTCGTGCATGTACATGTCCTTGTCGGACCCCAGATTCGTCGCCCGCACGAACTTGAACGCGACTGTTTTGCTTTTCCCGTCGCCGGGGGCCTTCATTTGGGGCTGGTTGCCGAGCATGCAGTAATGCGTGAGTACCAAGTCGGGACCGTCGCCGTGAATCACGGTGACCATCTCGTGATCGGTACCCGGAGAGATTGTCTCGACCACCGCGCTTCCGCCGGCGGTCACCTTGTAGTTGACGGTGAACTCCTTTTCGTCCCCGCCAACCTGTTTCGCCACCCAGTCGCCGGTCAAGGCCTTGAACGCATCGAGACCCGGGCAGCTTGCGACGGTCGGATGATGCTCATCGGCGCCGCGAGCCTCCATCACTCCTGCGGCAAGCAATGCGAGCACCAGGCAACCGAGCGATGTTCGAGACTGCATTGCGATTCCTCCGTTGCACGCGGTTCGTGAAGATATTTTCCTCGGCATCATATCATGTCCCGCCACGCCAAGATGCTCTCGATGACATCCGTCTTTGCTTGAGCGTATTCGTTCATGTGGTTCCACGAGCGGGCTGCGAGTCGACGCTTGACGGCTTCGTAGCGGGCGCGGTCCTCGGCATTGGCGCGCAGACGGTCGCGGAAAACCAGATAGCGATCAATCTCTGGCGAATCGGGCGAGAAGAAGTGAATGTGCACATCGCGCTCGGGCGTCCGGAGCATGCGATGTTCGAAGAAGCTCGGCTCGCGGACTCGCAGTTGGTAGCCGACCGCTTCGAGCGCCGGGAGATAGGACGATTCGTCTGCCGACTGCGGCACGACCGCCAGGATGTCGATAATCGGTTTCGCGGCGAGTCCGGGCACGGAGGTCGAGCCGATGTGCTCGATGCGCAGCAGTGCTTGCCCGAGGGCTGCGCAGATGATCGCGGCGTGGTGTGCGTAACGGGCGGGCCAAGCGGGGTCGTACGGCACGATGATGATCGGTTGCTTCTCGAACCCGCCGATGAAGCATGCCTCGGGGTTGTCGTCCATTTCAGCACTACGACTGGTTAATCGACGACTTATAACGCACTGGCGGGCAAGCAGCCAGTGGCACCCGGCCGCCAGCAGATCGGCTACACTGGCGGGCCGGGGGGATTAGCAGTCGTGAGGAGTTTCGATGTCGAAGAAGATGATCAAGTTGATCCACGGGATCGTCGAGTTTCGCGAGACGAGGCTGCCGAAGTATGCCGAGCATTTTCGGCACCTGGCCGAGGGGCAGTGTCCCGATGCCCTGTTCATCACCTGCTCCGACAGCCGCGTGGTGCCCGAGCTGCTGGCCTCGACCGATCCCGGCGAGCTGTTCGTGAATCGCAACGTCGGCAACATGATCCCGCCAGCGACCGCCGAAGGGAACTCGACCGGCGACCTGTCGGAGGCGGCCGGGATCGAGTTTGCCGTGAACGTGCTGGGGGTCGAGAACATCGTCATCTGCGGCCACTCGGAATGCGGAGCGATGCGCGCGGCGCTCGATCCGTCGGCGGTACCGAAGGGATCGAACCTAGGCAAGTGGCTGCACCATTGTGCCTCGGCGGTGTTCCGGCTCGAGCAGGAAGGCCCCCTCGACCGATCGTTGAGCGTTCACAACCAGCTTTCGCAGGTGAACGTGCTGGTGCAACTCGAGCATCTGATGACCTATCCGATCGTCAAAGAGAAAGTCCTAGCAAAGAAGATTCGCATCTGCGGTTGGTGGTTCGAAATCCGCTCGGGGGAGATGCACGCCTACAATAAGGAAGCCCGGAAGTTCGAACCGATCGATCGCGACGCCTCGGTCCGCATCATCGAACGCATCGCCGCGGGGCGGTGAGGGGCAAAATGACGAATGTCGAAATTCGAATGACGAATCAAGCTCGAAATCCGAAGCTCGAACCGGCATAATCACCGTTCGTCATTCGTGCTTCGTCATTGATTCGTCATTCGAATTTCGTCATTCGTCATTCTCCGGAGGAGCCATGCGGCGACCGTTTATTGCCGGCAATTGGAAGATGAACCTCAACCGCGCTGAGGCCGTGAGCCTGGCCGAGGCGATCGCGAGCAACGCCGATAAGTTCACCGGCGTCGACGTGGCGGTCTGTCCGCCGAGCGTGTACCTCGACGCGGTCGGCAGCGTGGTGCGTGGCACGCCGGTCGGCCTCGGGGCGCAGAACATGTATCACGAGGGGCCCGGCGCCTTCACCGGCGAGATCGCGGCGTCGATGCTCGTCGATCTCGGCTGCCGCTACGTGATCCTCGGCCACAGCGAGCGCCGGCAGTTGATGGGCGAGACCGACAAGCAGGTCAACCAGAAGCTGCGAGCGGCCCTGGCTGCGGGCCTGCTGCCGATCGTGTGCGTCGGCGAGTTGCTCAGCCAGCGCGAGGCGGGACAGACGCAAGCAGTCGTTTCTGGGCAGTTCGAAGGATCGCTAGCGGGCCTCTCGGCCGATGAGATGCGCCAGGTGGTGCTAGCCTACGAGCCGGTGTGGGCCATCGGCACCGGGAAAGTCGCCACGAAGGAGCAGGCCCAGGAGGTGCACGCGGACCTTCGCAAGCTGATCGCTTCCCGCTACAATGCCGACGTTGCCCAGGCGGTTCGCATCCAGTACGGCGGCAGCGTCAAGCCGGGCAACGCGGCCGAGTTGCTCTCGCAGCCCGATGTCGACGGCGCGTTGGTGGGCGGAGCAAGTCTCAAGGCGGCCGACTTTTTGGGGATCATTGCCGGAGCGCTGGCAAAGTAAGGCAGAAGTCAGAAGGAGGAATGCAGAAGTGGATCGCCTGCCGACTTCTGCATTCATCCTTCTGCCTTCTGCATTTTCTGAGGGCGACCGATGAACGTGCTGCTGGGAACGTTGATGCTGGTGACGTCGATCTTTTTGATCCTGCTGGTGCTGGTCCAGCGCGGTCGCGGCGGCGGTCTGGCCGGAGCACTCGGCGGCATGGGTGGCCAGAGCGCGTTCGGCACCAAGGCTGGCGACCTGTTCACGCGGATCACCATCGGCGTGGCTTTTGTCTGGATCGTACTCAGCATTGTTGCCGTGAAGTACTACAGCCACAGCGGCGAGGAATTCGACAACATGGGCACCGCGACACAAACCGCTCCGATCGCGTCGTCGGCTGCACCTTCAGGCACGACAACACCAAGCACCCCCACGGCACCAACGACTGAAGCAGCGCCGACGGGCGGATCGACCAGCGCGCCCGCCGCACAGACGCCGGCGCCCCCGGCGACGAGCGCCCCGGCGACGAGCACACCGTCGGAGACGCCCGCCAAGACGCCGTAGGCCGGCGACCTGTTTGATATGGCCGGTCGCCGTGACGACCGCGTTTTGGCGCAACGCCCCTGGCTCGCCATCGAGCCGCCGGAGACGATCACCTTGCTGCTCAGCATGACCGGTTTCGGCGAAGCCCATTACCAAGGCGACGGCCTGTCGATCGGCATCGAGCTGCGCACCATCAACAGCCGGTACTTCAAGCTGACGGTGAAATGTGGCGAGGGGTATAGCGCGCTTGAGGCCGAGATTGAGAACGTTGTGCGGCAGCAGATTCGCCGCGGCACGTTGCAACTGACCCTGCACGTTCATCGCACCAAGGCCTCGGACGATTTTCAAATCAACATCGCGGTGCTCGACAGCTACCGCCGTCAGTTGACCGTCCTGGGGCAGCAGTGGCACGTGCCGCAGCCGCCGCCGCTGGAAAGCCTGCTGTCGCTGCCGGGAGTGATCAGCGAGCACGTGCCCAGCGCCGACGATGCCGAGCGCGATTGGCCGGTGATCCATTCGACGCTCGAGGCCGCCTTGGAAAACCTGTCCAAGATGCGGACCGAAGAAGGCCGCGCGATGGCTGACGATCTGCGCAATAACTGCCGCACGGTAAGCGGCGAACTGGCGGAGATCGATCGTCGCGTGCCAATGGTCTCCGAAGCGTATCGGCAGCGCTTGGCCGATCGGCTGCAAACGGTGCTCACCGAGTACCAGGTGACGCTCGATCCCTCGGACGTGGTGCGCGAGGTGAGCATTTTCGCCGAGCGGAGCGATATTTCCGAGGAAATCGTGCGGCTGCGGAGCCATTTGCAGCAGTTCGACTCGATCATGGAACTGCCCGAAAGCTCGGGGCGTAAGCTAGATTTTCTTACCCAGGAGATGTTTCGCGAAGCGAACACGATCGGCTCGAAGGCGAACGACGCCGAGATCTCTCGGCGCGTGATCGACATCAAGGCCGCCATCGAACGCATCCGCGAAATGATCCAGAACGTGGAGTGAGATCTGGGGGAATGCGGAATTTGGAATGGGGAGTGGGGAATGAAAGAGTCACAGTTACAATCACTGACATTCCCCATTCGCCATTCCGAATTCCCCATTGACGGCGTTATGGACAGCCCATCGTCGACACGCCCTGCCGCCGGGCAGGTCATTGTCATTTCCGGCCCCTCGGGAGCCGGCAAGACTACACTGCTGCGCAAGCTGCTGGCCGACTGTCCGTTGCCGCTCCAGCGCTCGGTGTCGGCCACCACGCGCTCGCCGCGCCCCGGCGAGCAGCCCGACGTCGACTACCACTTCCTCAGCCGCGATGAGTTTCAGCGCCGCCGCCAAGCGGGCGACTTCCTCGAATGCTGCGAAGTATTCGGCCGCGGCGACTGGTACGGCACGCTGGTCAGCGAAGTTGCCCCTCGACTCGTCCGCGGAAAATGGGTAATCTTAGAGGTCGACGTACAAGGAGCGATGGCGGTCCTTGAGCAGTATCCCGACGCACTGACGATCTTTGTCCTCCCCGGAAACATTGAGCAGTTGCAGCGCCGGCTGGCGGGGCGGGGGACCGAATCGGACGAGTCGATGGCGCGGCGGCTCGATGCGGCGGCACGCGAACTTTCGATGGCCGACCGGTACCGTCATCGCGTCGTCAACGAAAATCTCGACCAGGCGGTGGGCGATATCTGCGCGATCCTCAAGCAAGAGTTAAATAAGTCGAACGAGTAAAGAGTTGTGCAAGCCGCCCATCGGCTTGCCTCTTCGCGGTTAACAACAAACCATTCGATACGGAGCATGAGACACGATGATCGACGAACTGCGTGAAGAAGCGATCGTGAACAAGGTCGGTGGACGGTTCAAGCTCTCCACGCTGATTCAAAAGCGGCTGGTGGCGCTCAACGGCGGCAGCCGGCCGCTGGTCGACATGGACACGACCGACAAACTCGAGATCGTGATCCAGGAAATCATGCAGGACAAGATCTACCTCGACACCTCGGGCCAGGTCCGCCAGGCGACCCCGTCGGAAGAAGCAGGCGGCCCGCCGGAACTCGACCTGGCGAATCTGTAGCAGGCGGGCGTCGGGCTACAGGCTACGGGGAGCCGACTGGAACATGTTCCATACTTTTCCCTGTAGCCCGTAGCCTGTAGCCCATGAAATCCGAACTCATTATCGGCGTCACCGGAGGCATCGCGGCGTACAAGACCGCGGCCTTGGTCAGCCAGTTGGTGCAGGCGGGGGCGGGTGTCTCAGTGGTGATGACCGAGGCGGCCGAGCACTTTGTCGGCCCTGCCACGTTCGCCGCGCTCACGGGGCGCAGCGTGCATCGTCACGTCTTCGGCGATGCCGAGTTTCCTCTCGGCGCGCACATCACCGTGGCCCAGCGCGCCGAGCTGCTGTGCGTCGCCCCGGCAACGGCTGACTTTTTGGCGCAAGCTGCTCACGGTTTGGCGCACGATCTGTTAAGCACGCTGATGCTTTCGTTCACAGGCCCAGTGCTCGTAGCGCCAGCGATGAACAACCAGATGTGGTCAAAGCCTGCCGTTCAGCGCAATGTCGAGCAGCTTCGCCGCGACGGCGTGCGGATCATCGATCCCGAAGAAGGTTGGTTGAGCTGCCGCGACGTCGGCCCCGGTCGCATGGCCGCGCCGGAACGCATCTTCGCGGCCATCGCCGAGACGCTCCGCCAATCCCAACCCCCAGCCCCCAACCCCTAGCCCCTCCGCTTGTCCCGCATCCTCATCACCTCCGGGCCGACGCGGCAATACCTCGACCCGGTGCGCTATCTCACCAATGCTTCGAGCGGCCGGATGGGGCAGGCCCTGGTGCAGGCCGCACTGGCGCGCGGTCACGAGGTGGTGGTGGTCAGCGGTCCCGTCGAGATCGAGTATCCCGCGGCAGCCGAAGTGGTGCCGGTCGTGTCGACCGAGGACATGCTCGAGGCCGGCCAGCGCATATTCCCGCGCTGCGATGGACTGATCGGCGTCGCGGCACCGTGCGATTATCGACCCCGGAAAGTCGAGCCGGGAAAGATCGCCAAGACCGGTGCCCCGCTGGCCTTGGAGCTGATCGAAACGCCCGACGTGGTGGCGACACTCGGGGCGATGAAAAAGCAGCAGTGGCTCGTCGGCTTCGCGCTTGAAACCGACGACCATCGGCTGCGCGCCCTGGCCAAGCTGCAAAAGAAATGCTGCGACCTAATGGTGGTCAACAGTCCCTCGGCGATGAACGCCGTCGACACCGAGGTGGAGATCATCGAGCCGCACGGCGACGTGATCGCCACGCTCACCGGCTCGAAGCTGGAAGTGGCCGAGCGCCTGTTCGCAGTAATCCAGGAACGGCTGGTCAAGAAGATTTGATAACAGCTATTGGTCGTCCGAACGCTCGGCGGAGCCATCACCTTCGCTGTTGGTACGGCAGGTGATCTTCGTAACGGCGAAGCTGAAAATTCAAATCGTCGCGGGCGTCCATTGGGGCGAGATTAATTGCCTGCCGTTCATATTTGGTCGCCGCCTCGAAGTCGCCAGTCGACGCAAAAGCAGCCGCCAGCGTATCGAGATACGCCCACTTTTCCCAATGGGTCGATTCGCTGCCGAGCGCCCGTGCTGATTTCGCGTTCCGCTTAAGCGCCTCGTTGCAGTCGGCGAGGGCAAGGTCATATTGCTTTAGCCACAACCGGATTCTGCTTTGCTCGACGTAAGGCATTTCGCTTCGCGGATCGAGCGATATTGCTTTGGCGCAATCGGCGAGCGCGGCGTCATCCTGTCCGAGCGCATGGTAGATCTCGGCGCGATTAGTGTAGGCTCCAGCGTTACGCGGCGCGAGCTTTATCCATTCGTCCAAGTCGCTCAGCGAACTAGCAACTAGCCCACGCCTGTTTTTCCCGCCACGCCCAACTGCGGGCTTTGTAGGCATTGACATCGTTCGGGCCGAGACACAGCGCGCCGCTCGCATCGGCAATCGCGGAGTCCCACCTCGCTTGGGCAACGGCGAGATGAGCACGCTGGCTGCGATAAAACGCCACTTCGGGCTTTCGTGCGATCGCTTCGTCGATGTCGCTCTTTGCGGCCGCGAAGTCTCCCTTCTCTTGCAAGGCGGCGCTACGGCAACTCCAGGCGGTGTCGTCGTTGGGTTCTAACCCTATTGCCTCTGTGAAGTCGTCGATGCCTGTCCCGAGGTCGCCAATCGCTACCCGAGCCATCCCGCGAACAGTATAAGCGTCAATGAGTAAAGGGTTGATTCGAATCGCCGTGTCGCAGTGGGTGATCGCTTCTCTATAGAGATGCGCCTTGTAATGCAGCGCACCGCAGAGGGCTGGAGAGTTTCGCGTTCTTGGGAGCGAGGCTTTCCAGCAGAGCCAAGAACGAAGCCGCATTATGAATCGCTTCTGCATTCGCAGAATCGACGTTCGTGCTGTCGACCGGGACAAGAGAGAAAAGTCCGATGTGCTCCTGGGCTGAACAGGGATACGCGATCGCCGTGTACAAACTCACAAAGATAATAAAGGGAGCATGCACGCTGTTGATTACCGCTGCATCGGCATTTGCGGCGAGGTGGGCTGCGCCTGGTACATCGGCTGCCCCTGGTAGATGCCCGGCCCGTAGCCCGGGATTGCTGGGTTGGCAGCCGGGGTCGACAGGCCGCCCGGTTGCCAGGGAGCATTGCCGGCAGTCTGGATCACCGGATACTGCGACTGCCCGGGCATGGCGGCTTGAGAATATGCACCCGGCGGATACGCCCCCTCGCCGCCAGCGCGCTGGGCGAGCATTTGCTGCGCGTCGGCCTCGGCGCGGTGGAAGTCCTGGTAGGCGAGCACGCTGGTGAACCGCGGCGAAAGGTTCTGCGCCATGCCTTCGGGGCGGCGGTAGCTTTCGAGCTGCCCCGCGCGCCGCACGTGCAGCATCAGCTCGTCGAGTCCCCCGACCGTGCGCCATTGGCGGTGGACATGCGCGCCGTCGAGCGTCACATCGATGTCGACACCAGCAACCTTTTCGCCATTCGCCATCTTGCCCGAGAAGAAGCCGCTTTCGTTCACCTGACCGATCGCGCGATCCAGCTCGATCTTGGGCACGTCAAGCGTCCACGACTCGTAGATCATGTCGTTGCGCGACCAGGGAGACTTCAGCGATTTGAGCCCCGATTCGACCGAGCCGGTAACGTGCGCGGTTGTCGATTTCGGCGAGGTGGGGATTGGCACCGGATGCGACTCGATCACCACGCGGCACCGGGCGAAGCCGACGCGACCGGCGGGGTGCGGATAGTCGACCGTGAGCACGCCTCGCGCCGAGCCTGCCACCGGCGAACTTGGATTGTCCTGGTACGAGACGAGCTGCCCTTCGATCTTGGCGATCGCCATCGGTTCGCACAGCTTGCTCGCGTCGAGCCGATACGTCACGTGGGCCGAGTCGTAGATGCCCGCGGCCGAGTCGAGCCGCACGCGATCCTGCCGGCCGGGAATCTTGCATCCGCCAATTGCGAACAGCAGCGCCGCCGAGCAGACGACACGCAGGGTGCCATGCCCACGTCGCGCAGCAGCGTGGGCATGTCCACGGCGGCCGTGGACATGGCACCGCCCGCTCGTCGATTCGCCTGGTCGGCTCACCGGTAATCCTCGCGGATGGGATGGAACACGTCGAGCGCCCGCAGTCCCTTGTCGCCGGCGACAATGCGATGCGGCGTGCCGCCGGGGATGCGCCACATCTCGCCCGCCTTCACGAGGCGCGATTGATCGCCGATGTCGAACTGGCCTGAACCTTCGAGCATCATGCCAACCTGCTCGTGCGGATGGCTGTGCGAGGGAATCTCGGCAGCCGGTTCCATCTCGACAATCGACAGCGTCATCTTCTCGCCGCAAGCAGTGAACATCTGCACGCCAGGGAAGGGCCGCCGATGGTTGCATTGGCTCTTATCGACGTAAAACTGATCCATCTTCAACGACCCTCACGCGCGGCAAGGTTTTACCAATTAATGCGATCCGATCCCAGTTCATCCTCGATGTGCAGCAAGCGATTGTATTTCGCCAGGCGTTCGCTGCGCTGGATCGAGCCGATCTTGATCGTTTTGGTGGCGGTGCCCACGGCCAGATCGGCGATCGTGGTGTCCTCGGTTTCGCCGCTGCGGGCCGAGACAACGCGGCCATAATTCGAGTTTTGGGCAGTGCGCATCGTGCGCATCGTTTCTGATAGCGTGCCGATCTGGTTCACCTTGATCAGCACCGAGTTGGCCGCTCGCAACGAGATGCCGCGCCGCAGCCGATCGTCGCGCGTTGCAAATAAGTCATCGCCGACCAGCTTCACGCGCTCACCGAGCCGAGAAGTCAATGCTTGCCAGCCTTCCCAATCCTCCTCGGCCAGGCCGTCCTCGATGCTGGTAACCGGGAACTTGTCGACGATCTCTGCTAGCTGGTCGATCATCTGCTGGCTGGTGAGCCGCGCGCCGCCGGTGGCCGCCAGGCGATAGTGCGAGCCGTCGTAGAACTGCGTGCTGGCAACGTCGATGGCGATCGTCACGTCCTCGGCCGGCCGCAGCCGCGCCGCCTCGATCGCGCGGACGATGAACTCGGCTGCTTGCGAGTTGCTCTTGAGTCGCGGGCCGTAGCCTCCTTCGTCGCCGACCAGACGGCCTTCGTAGCCGGCATCGCGCAGCAAGGTGCCCAGCCGCCGAAACACGCGCACGATCCACTCCAGCGCCTCGGCGTAGCTGCCAGCCCCGACGGGCATGATCAGGAAATCCTGAAAGTCGATGTTCCCGCCGGCGTGGGCGCCGCCGGAAATCATGTTCGTCATCGGCAGCGGAATGCGCGGCTGCACGGTGGCGGCTGAGCTGGGCGTGAGCCGCTGCCACAGATGGCAGATATGACGATACAGCGGGATGTGCTCGGCGGCGGCGGCAGCGTGGGCCGCGGCGAGCGACGCGCCGAGGATCGCGTTGGCGCCGAGCCGTGATTTGCGCGGCGAGTTGTCGAGTTCGCACAGCCGGGCATCGACGGCAAATTGGTCGGCAACGTCCATTCCCGCCAAGGCTGGCGCGATCACCTGCTCCACGTTCCGCACGGCTTGCAACACACCGCGGCCATCGTAGCGGTCGGGATCGCCGTCACGCAGCTCTTGTGCTTCGGCGCTACCGGTGCTCGCCCCAGCCGGCACGATGGCGCGCCCAGTCGCTCCGCCGGCGCATTGCATCTCCACCTCAACCGTGGGCGCGCCGCGGCTGTCGAGCACTTCCCAGGCGCGGACTTTCGTAATCGCAGTCATGCGTCTAAAAACTCGTCAACGCTTCGTTCCAGTTTTTCGGTGAATGGGCGAACAAGCCGAGGCACGCCATGCGCACCCGCTGGCGCGACGGTTCATCGTCGAGATATTCGATCCGGCTCTTGCCGTCGAGCCGTGCCCAAGCGCAGCCGGCCAGGTGCTGGATGCCGCGCTCGACGAGCTGGCCGTACTCGTCGTCGCCGATGCGCGGCCGCACTTGCGCCTCGTACGCGGCCAGGAACGCTTGCTCGAGCGCCCGGTGTTGCGCCGCGGCGGCGGGACGTGCGACGCGCTTCAACACCAGGTGAGCCAGGAACAGCCCCAGGTCGAAGGCGGGGTCGCCGAAGTGGCCGGTTTCGAAATCGACCATCATCAGCCCGCCGTCCCACACCAGCAGGTTCTTAGGGGTGAAATCGGCATGCACCAGCGAACGAGGATGCGCGAGCGTCGAGACAATCAGTCGATCGAGGTGCGCGCGGTGCTCGGGCCACGCGGCCGCCACGGCGCGGTAATAGGGATCGAGCCGCAACTCGTCGAACAAGGTGCGGTCCCCCAGCCGGCGCTCGATGTCCGCATCATTCCAGGTGCCGGCGTGCAGCACGCCAAGCAAGGTTCCGCACTGGCGTGCGATTTCAGGATCGAGCCGGCCAGCGAGCAAATCGCGCTTCCACACCCGGTGGGCCCGGTCGGCGGCCGACATGGCAAACACGTAATTCTCGCGATCCTCGCCCACGATTCGCGGCGTGCGGGCGACCAACCCCGGCGGAGCATGGCGGCTAAGCACCTCGTCGCAGGCGCGCAACACGTCGATCTCGCGCCAGATGCGCTCGATGCTCGAAAACCACGGCTGCGGAGTACGCAACTGATGGCGGACCTGCTTGACGACGAACTCTTGGCCCGGCCGCTCGGGACGCTCGACGAAGAACACCTCGTTCGAAACGCCGCCAGCCAGCCGCGCCACGGTAACTGGCTCGTCGGGGCCGATCCAGCCGCGCGTGCGCAGGTACGCGGCGGTGTTCTGTTCGTCGAGCAGCAGCGACATGACTTCGGCGGTCATGCCGACAGTTTAGCGGGGTAGATGGCAACAGCAACCAGCCCGAAGCGCAAGCGAGGGAGAACACTGTACCCGCCTCGCCCTCGCTTGCGCGTCGGGCTGGTTGTCGGTTGGATCGTTTAACCCCTCGGTTGATGGTTAGTGGGTGGTGACAGCAAGATCGGCGCGATCGTTACAACACCACCGCCCGGCATGCCCACGCTCCCGGGGCATGCGCTGGATAAACGTGACCTACACTTATTCTGACCATGTAGTCTTGGAACCGACATGCGCTGGACCATCGACCGATGCGTCACGTTTGGTATGCCTACGGTTGGACGATGAACCACATGGATCGGCTCAGCTCGCGCGAGTGGCTGATCGTGCTGCTGAGCGTGGTGCTGTGGGGACTGTTTTGCATGCGCGGTTTTGGGTCACGCAAGGACTACTAGCCACTGGCGGGTCGACGATTTTGAGAGGTACACGGTAATGTCTTGCTTTGCGCTATTCGATTTCGAGTTGCTGCGCAACTTGCCGATGTCGACGCCGTTGGCGTTGGCGATGGTAGCCTTTTTGGGCTACGTGTTCGGGCGGCATCGGAAGGTGCAGGTGATTTCCAGCGAGTCGACCAATGCGCGGCGCGATATGAAGCGCGCCCAGGCGGTGGCCAAGGACCTCGAAGGGATCGCCAAGATGCTGCGCAAGAGCCTGGCGCGGCATCACGGCAGCATCGTGCGGTTCAAGGGGCGCGTGAGCGAGCTGAGCGAGCGCGGCGAAGAATCGGCCTGGCGCGACCTGTGCAAGGAAGTTGAAGAAATCCTGGGTCCGACCATCGAGCTGAGCACGCAGATCGCCCGCGCCTACGATGAAATCCGTCAGCAAAGCCATCAGTTGATGACATTCACCGAGGTGCGCACCGATCAGCTCACCGGCGTGGCCAATCGCCGGGCGCTCGACGACACGCTCAAGAGCTGGGTGGCGATGAAGCACCGCTACGAACTGCACTTCTCGATCGTGATCCTCGACATCGACCATTTCAAGCGCATCAACGACGAGCGGGGCCACGTGGTCGGCGACCAGGTGCTGCAGAGCGTCGCCCGGCTGATCGAGGAAGCGGCCCGCGAAACCGACCTGGTGACGCGGTTCGGCGGCGAGGAGTTCGTGATCCTGATGCCGCAGACCGACATCGACGGAGCGTGCATCGGCGCCGAGCGCATCCGCAAAATGATCGAAGGCAAGCTGACCGTCACGGTCAGCGGCGGCGTGGCCGAGGCGATCAACGGCGACACGCCCGAGCTGCTGCTCGAGCGGGCCGACGCGGCGATGTATCATGCCAAGGCGGGCGGCCGCAACCGGGTCAGCTTCAGCGACGGCACGCGCGTGCAGGCAATCGCGTCACGCTGGAATCCGCCGACCGCGAAGGCCGAGGCTTCGCAGGAAGCGACGAAGGCCGACGCCCCGGCCGCTGCCGAGCCAGCGGAACCCGCCGCGGTCTAAAGCGAGCGGGCATCACGATAGGCCTGGAAGAACGCGCGCCGGCAGGCCGCGTTGCGAGCCCAACAACGGGCGATGCGGCGCAGATCGCGGCGCTCTTGCCGCTTGCTCATTCGGCGCACGAAGCGGACTACTGATGCCTCGGCCAGGGCCGCACGACCGTCGACCATGCGCAGATGGTCGGCCGTCAGCTTTGAGGCATTGATTCGCCACCAGTGCAGTCGGCCGAGCAGGCGACCGACCGCCGCTGCGTCTGTCGCGCCTTCCGGCACACCTGCTGGACAACGCTCGCACACCAACAGACCCGCAGATGGAATCACGAGCAGCGGGCGAGGCACGTCGATGCCGCGGGCAAGCTGGGCGTGTTCGATCAACCAGCGACGCAATGCGTCGGATCGCCGCGGGAACCTGATGACCTCGGCGCCGTTGACCAGCATGGCTGCGCGCTGGGTTGAGACATCGCGCACCGCGTGTACACGCTGGCTTTGAAGCTCGAAGCGATAGAAATCGCGATTGTCGGCCAGCGCTCGCTTGTCGCGGCGGGCCATCAGCCGCAGCCCGTAGCGGCGCGTGCGAAGCGCGATCTCGCTCAGGGCGCGCCGGCAATCGAGCGACTGCCATCCTCGCCGGTGGCGCAGATAGTGAACGAAGAACCGCAGGCGCTCGCGGCGCGTTACCCGATCGAGCCAGTCCCAGTTCATCATCACCAGGTTCGCGCGGCATCGGCGCCACGAGAGTGCGGCCGACAAACGCACTCCCGGCACATCGACCCAGTGCAGGCGCGGCTTGCCGCCTTCGAGCCGTACCAGGACGTTGCCCGAGTGCGGGTCGTTATGGTAGGCGCCAGCATCGTGGGCCGCGGCGGTCAACTCGGCCAGTGCCTCGAGCAGTGCCCGGCGCATGTTGGTGCGGTCGGGCACGTCGAGCTGCGGCAGCTGGGTCGCCACGAAATCGGTCAGACTCGTAGCGTCGTCGATCGCCGCGGTGAGCAGAAAGTTATCGTTGGTAGCCTGCCCGAATGCCACAGGCGCCACCGCTGGCAAATGTCGGCGGGCCAGCTCGAGCGCCCGGCAATATTCACGCTCGGAAGCACTCGATCGTAGTAAGTCGCGGAGCCGATCGATCCAGCCACTGGCGCGGTAGCGCTTCAAAAAGAACGATTGCCGCGGCAGATCGATGCGATACACGGTGCGATGCGTCCCGTGCTTGACGACGCGCGCGGTGCCCGTGCCGAGCCAGGCGAGCAAGTCGCCGCCGTGTGCCGCGGGCAGCTCGGCCTGCCAGCGTGGGTCGATGTGCCAACACACTTCGCAATCGGCCAGGGCCGAGAGATCGTGTTCCATCACACGTCGTCCCTGACGTAGCACAACAAACTCGCGTCGCAAGCACGCGGCTAAATGAGAACAATCATCTAAAACACGCCTTCGGCCGGGTTGTAGCCGAGTTGCTTGGCCTTGGCAAAGTCGGCGGTGGCGCGATCGGCCTGCCCCATCTTCTCAAACACCTCGCCGCGATGGTGGTATAGCACGCTGAGCTGTTCGTCGTACTGGCGCGTGAAACGCTCGAGATACGCGGGCGACGCACCTCTCTTGGCGGCGCGATCGAACTCCAACTTTTTCGATCGCTCACCCAGTTCGATCGACTTTTCCAGGTCGTCGAGCGCGGCCTGCTTGTCGCCGAGCAGGAATTGCAAGTAGCCGCGCGTGTCGAGATACGCGTAGTTCATCGGCCACAGGACCAGTGCCCGTTCGACGTCGGCCAGCCCCTCCTTCAGCTTCGTACGCGCCAAGGCGCAACCGTAGGCCCGGGCGTTCAGCGGCTCGGGGTCGGCCGGCTCGCGATAGCGGACCGCCTGGTCCAGGTCGGTTAGTGCCTTTTCGTGCTCGCCGTCGCGCTGATAGATGAAGCTGCGGATCAGGTACGCGCGGGCCTGCTTTGGTTGCAGCTCGACGGCGCGGTTGGCGTCGTCGAGGCTGGCATCGAACTGCTTGTCCTCGAATCGCCAGCGGGCACGGAATGTATAAAGCTGCGACGCCATGTCGCGGCTTTGGTCCTCGGGAAGCCAGGAAATCGCACGGTCGAGCGCGGCGATGGCGCCCGGCAGATCGCCGGCGGCGTGTTTCTCGTCGGCGCGGCGCACGAGGAACCGAATCCACATGTTGCGGCCGTCGGTCCCCAGCGGACTTTCGACCACCAGCGCCGCGACAATCGCGGCTAAAAGCAGCAGCGCAACGGTCTTTCGCCAGGGGAACCGCTGCCGGGGCCCATCGTCGCGGTCGTCGCCGGGATGGCCGTCGTCGAATTTCTTGGGAATTGGAAAGCCGTGTTGATCGACCTGGTTGCGGGGTGGATTCATGGAGGAACTGCGTTTTTCGATCCTGGCGCCCTCACCAAGTAAGCTATCCCGCCAGCGATGCCGCGGCAAGTTCACTGCCGGCCGGTGGTGACGGCGTTTGCTGGGTGTTGTGCCCGCCCGGTGCTGTCGCCGAGGTAAAGTCAATCGGCTCGCCGCCGCAGCAATTGACACTGCCGCCGACCAATCCTTACCATCAGCGGGTAGAGACGCCGAGCCATCGACGCCCTGGGACAGCGGTCCCGTTTCTTGCCCGTCGATTCAGAAGGAGGAGCCTCGATGCCACTGTTCGAAGTCGAAACTGAGTGCCACATTATCATCACCTGGGCCGGCGACCAGGACGCTGCTGCCGAGGTCGTGCAACACGCTTATCCCGAAGAACGCATCTTGCGGATGACCAAGCGTCCGCGCGACACGTGGGTGATCTCGAAATCGGCGCTGGGGATCAGCGGGCCTACCGACCCCTGCCACACTGCACGCGACTGCCTGAGCAAGGCCGCCGGCGACAAGGTTCACGCCATCCGGCTGTACATGCACGAAACCGGCACCGACTTGGAACGCGCCCGGCGCGTGATCGAATCGAACATGGTCATGGGATGGTAGACGCGGAATGTCGAATGTCGCATTTGGCATTCCTTCGTCAATCGAGCGTCTGGTAGATGGGCAGGTGGCGGTAGTACACCTCGAGCATCAGCAGGTGCAACGCGGTGACGTACAGCCGGCCCCCTTCGCTTCCCCAGCGATCGGGCACGGGGCGCAGCGGATGCCAACTCCCGGCCAATCCGCCGCTCTGCTCCTGGCTATCGACCAGTAGCGCCCGCAAGTGCTGGTTCCATTGCTCCCAATAGTTCCCCTGCATTTGGAACATCACCTGCGTGGCGTAGTACCAGTAGTACGCGTCGCGCAGCCCGGCCGGTGTTTCGCGGGTGACGGTGCCGAACTGCGGCAAGTCGCCGCGCAGCCAATCGGCGCCGGCGATCATGTTTTCGTTGTCGCGTCGCCAGCCAAGGTACTGACGCATCAACAGCGCCTCGGCGGTCATCACGCGGCTTGGTTCGCGCTGATTGGTAAAGCGTGAGTTGGGACGGTAGGCGTAACGGGCCGGGTTGCCGCCGGCGCCTTGGGCGGCGTCGAGCCAGCGGATCACCTTGGCGTACGTTTCGCTGGGGACCGACAGGCCGGCCAACTCGCCGCTCTTGAGCGCCATAACCTGCCAGCCGGAGACCGAGGTATCGCTTCCTTGTTGCGGCGAATAACGCCAGCCCCCTTCGGTCGGATGCTGCGCGTAGACGATGAACTCTAGTGCGCGCTGAGCCGGCTCGCGCAGCCGCACGTCGCGTGTCATGCCGTAGGCTTCGCACAGTGCGATCGAGGCGATGCCGTGACTGTACAACCACACGTTGACGTTCGACTGCTCGTCCTGCGGCACGAACAGATCGCCGTCGGGCTTCTGATGACCCGTGAGATCATCGAGGCCACCGGCGACGACCGACTGATACTTGCCATCGGTGTGCGTGTACCCCGCGCCGAGGAACGCGAGCAACGCGAGACCGGTAGCCGCCGTGCTCGATTGCATGCTCGCCGGCGCGGGATCGTCGTAACTGCGACCCGCCTGCCATTGGTGGAGGCTCCAACTGCCGTCGCGTGATTGATGCCGCGCCAGGAAATCAAGGCCCAGCTCAACGGCGCGCTCGGTGCCGGCAGTGCCGCCGCGGCTCTCGGCAATCTGGCCGCGGCTGGCGCGGTCGCGCTGCTTGAGCCCTTCGACGGCGGTATCGCGCACGCGGGCATCGATCGCCGGGGCGCCGCCGCTGCGCTCGAGAATCATGCGCGACGGAGCCGTATGGATCGCGTCGCTTTCGCTGCGAGCCAGCCGGCTGGGAAGACCGAGATCGATGCCTGGCGGTCCACCCATCCCGCCCGGGCCAGCAGGCTCGGCGATGCGCACTGGAACTGCGCCGCTACCTGAACTTGGCGAGCTCACCGCTACCGCCGTCTCGGGTCGCGCGCGCGCCACCGTGCCGGCCAAGGGGTTGTTTGCCGCCGACGAGCCAGTCGCCGTGCCGCCAGCAGCAGCTGCTGGGCCTGCGGGAGCGGCTGCGGCGATGCGCGGCACATCGACCGTGGTCGCGGGGCCGGTGTTGCGAGCCAAACTGCTGCTGCCGAGCGGGCCGGGGACGACCGCCGTCGTATCGCTGCCGCTGGCTCGGCCGACCGTAGCGGATGTTACCTGCGGTCCCGTGTCGACGATGCCGGTGCCGGCGTCGGCCGTCGAGCGCGACAGTGGGGCATCCGACGCGCGGCGAGCCGTCGCCGCACTGCTGCTGAGATTGGCTGGCGACGGTTCGCGGCTGGCACCCGCCTCGGGCCTTGGCCCCGCAGTGGCCGGGAGCGCCGAGGTGGGAATATCCGCGCCGGCGACCGACTGGGCGATCTTTGCCGGCAGGCTCGGGCCGGTATCGCTGCCGCGAGGCAACGATTGGCTGGCGGTGGCACGCTGAGCGGCGGTCGATTGCGGCCGCGACATGTCGGCTGCCGCGGCGGCGGCGCTCGGCGCGGCGCGCAGGTCGCTGAGGGCGACCGACGACGGTGCCGCAGTGGGAGCGAGATTCGCCGGCTGCGGAGCGCTCGAAGCGCTGGAAGCCTGCACGGCGGCGCGCTCGGCGATCGAACCGAAGTCGCTGGGGACGGCCGCGGCGCTGCGTTCGACGGCTGCCGTTGACGGCGCGGCAATCGGTGGGGCGGCGATCGTTGCGGCACGCGGGAGCGCCGCGGGCGCCGCGCTGGGCGCGGCGGCGGGAGTTGCGATCGCTTGCGGTCGCAGTTCAGGTAATGTCGTGGCCCGGGTCAGGCGCTCGATCGCGGCTGGTGCGACCGGATTGCTCGTTGCCTCGGCGGTCAACTGCGGCAGTGCCGGCTTAGTGACCGGTGCGTCGATTTTCTCCTGCTGGCTGCGTTTCGGTTCCGCAAGACGCTCGGAAAACTTCGGCGCCGAGGTTTCTGCGCGCTCGATCTCGATCGCCTTCGGTTCGATCGGTTTCTCGATCGGCTCGGGGCGTGCGCGCGAGGCGATCTTGATTTTAGGCTCGGCCGGCTTCGGCTCGGGGACCGCGACCGGTTCGGGGGTCGGCAGCTCGGTATCGACCGGGCGCTCCAATGGCTCGGCGACCGGCTGCTCGTGCACATCGAGCGTGGGATACTCCGGCAACAGCACCGGCTCGTACACCTCAGTCTGCCAGGCCGTGTCGTCGAGCGGCCGGACCGCGGGGAGGAAATATCGCTGCATGCTCCACGATAGTGCCAAGTGCACCAGCAGGCTGATCAAGATGGCCAACTGCATGCGCCGCTGAACGCGGCCGCGGAGCAGCGTGGCGGTGACGATCAGCACGGTAACCGTCGCGGCGACAATGCCCAACTGCACCCAGCCATTACGCAGCGGCTGCGAGGCATCGAAGTCGGCGCGAGCGACGATTGTCCCAGCCACGCAACTGGCAAGGATCAACAATAGCGCGTTGATCGGCCAGCCGTAGTCGTCGAAGTCGGCGACCGGGGCCTGTGCGACACGTCGGATGGTGGTGGAGTTGGACACACTATCTAGCGTAACGTAGCGGGCCGCGCCGCAAAACGGGGCGGGGGTCGTAAGCAGCCGCTCGCAAGTTGGCTGTTCCGGTTGTGGGAGGCGATTCCCATCGGCGACTGGTGGGTGGATCGCCCC
Organism: Pirellulales bacterium; assembly: GCA_036272935.1. Taxonomy (GTDB): domain Bacteria; phylum Planctomycetota; class Planctomycetia; order Pirellulales; family PNKZ01; genus DATAXP01. The sequence continues at coordinate 89,046 of DATAXP010000075.1, forward strand.
TCCCGGTCGGCGAAAGGATTCGCCTCCCACATTTTCCAGCTGTTTAATGATCAGAGGCTGAACAAAGAACCGAGCGTGTGCCAGGCGTGCAGCGGCGATCCCGGCGGCTCGGCGCCGGCGATTGGCCAGTAATGTTGCAGCGCCTCGGCGATCTCGCCATAGACCGGGATGCCGACCGTCACGTTGTACGAGAACGTCAACCCCAGCGAAGCAGCCAAGGGGAGCGTCGGGCTGGCTTCGGGAATGGCCAAACGCTGGATCGCCGGCACTGCAATGTACGAGGCGGCACCGCACAGCACGGCGAACACCATGTAGGTGCCGATCGAGAACTCGGTATGCACCGCCAGACCGTAGAGATGGGCGACGACCATGCCAAACGTTGCGAACAGGTTCGGCGCGACGAGGCCGAAAACGATGAACCTCCAACCGGCGATCCGCAGGTCGCCAAAGCGCCGCGAGGCGGTGATGCCCATCTCGAGCAGGTACAAGCAGAGCAAGCCGTGGAACAAGTTCTTGAACACCTGATTGTCCTCGGCAACCGCCGCCTGCCCCTGCAACTGGCCGACGAACCCAATGGCGATGCCGCCGAACAGCAGGTAGATGCCGGGGTTCAGGAACACCTCGTGCATCATCGCGGCACTGAATAGGCCGGCCGGCTTGCCGTTTTGCTCCTCGACCGAGATGGCTGAGGCGTGGCCGTGCGCCGATCCGCCGCCAGGACGACTTGCGGAGAGATCGTAACCTGCCTCGTCTTGCATGTTCCCGTGTTTGTCCATGCCCGTGCGCCGCAGGCGGGCGATCAGGTACAGTCCGACCAGGCACCCGGGAATCTCCATGATCGCAAGCATCACCGGCATGAACGATGCCTGTCGATAGGCTTCGCCGGCGGTCGCGGCCTCACGCACTTTGTCGATGTCCACGCCGCGCTCTTGCCAACGAGCGACCGTGGTGGGATCGTCCAACCCGCTTTCGACTTTACTAAGATCAATCTCTTTCAAGTCGAGTTGCGAGGGGCTGATCTGAGCAGCCAACAGTACCGAGCTCACGGCGGCCACCTGCATGGTCGCCAAGGCGCCGAGGCATGTGGCAAAGGTGCCCGCCGAATCGGACCCGTAGTAGGCGGCTACCGTGGCAGCGTCGATGCGGCGCAGCTTGGTTGCCAGCCGCAAAATCACATATGCCGCGATCCCAATGATGAAGTTCGTGACGAAGCCGACGATCATGAAGCCGAGTGCCTTGACGAGCATTTCCTTGTCATGCAAGTACAGCACGGCCAGCTCTTCGCCCCCTTTCCATCCGATCGACACCAGCAAGTAGATCACCAACCCCTGGTAGACCATGTGCGGGAACTCGAAGCCCACTTTGAGGATCGGCACCATGAAGCCCATGTAGAAGAACAGCAGCAAAGGCTGAAACATGTTCTTCACGACATTGTGGCCGAACTCAACAAGCCAGGATGACACGACGGTGATCCCTTTCGATGAAGGGGAACAGGGATCGACCGCTGCGCGCAGCGATCTTGTAGATATGATGGGCGCACAAGGCGTTCATTCGACGCTTGTTTCGATAGCTCGGGGCCGCTTGGACGCCCGGCCGAAATGTATGGTGCGGCACGATATTCGTTCCGATCTGCGGCTGCCCGAACCGTTCGACAATTAAAAACCTGTAACCCAGGCGGGTGACTTAGTATTTGCCGCCGTAATGGTTGCGCGTAAAGTAACACACGGCTCGACGCACGCCAAGCACCGCGACATTTTGTGCGGTCGACCGTCGGATGCGGGGCGAGCTAGGGTTCAGCGGGTCGAACACGGTTCAAGCCCACGGACGGTCACGTGGGTTTTGCGGTGGAATATTTTATGAATGTGCTGGTAGTCGAAGACGATCCGGTCATCGGCAAGGCGCTGCAAAAAGGGTTTCTCGAAGCCGGTCACGAGTGCACCTGGGTGCGCGACGGCGTGAAGGGACTCGAGCTGGGGCGCAACAAGGCGCTCGACGCCATCACGCTCGACCTGATGTTGCCGGGCATCTCGGGGCTTGAGGTGCTCAAGCAGCTCCGTGCGGAGAAGATTCACACGCCGGTGCTGCTGCTTACGGCGCGCGGCAGCGTCGAAGAGCGCGTGGCCGGGCTGACCGCCGGCGGCGACGATTACCTGGTCAAGCCGTTCGCGTTCGTCGAGCTGATCGCCCGGCTCGAAGCGGTCTGCCGGCGCACGGTGAATCGGCCGTCGCCAACGCTCGAAGTCGGCACGCTGAAGCTCAACCTGACCACGCGGCGCGTAACCCGCGGCGGCCGCGAAATCGACCTGACCCCCACCGAGTTCAGCCTGCTGGAATACCTGATGCGCTTCGCAGGGCGCGTCGTCACGCGTAAAATGCTCTGCGAGCATTTGTGGGACCTGGAGTGGGACGGGGCAACGAATGTCATCGACGTACACATCAACCGGCTCCGCGGGAAGGTCGACAAGGGCTTCGATCAATCGTTGATCGAAACAGTCCGAGGACGCGGCTATGCCCTACGCGAAGCTTAGGGAGTTGTTCGGCACGCTGCATTTCCGCCTGACCGTTTGGTACACGGTGGTGATGCTGCTGATGGTCGTCGCCACGCTCGCGGCCGTGCGAGAAGGCCTGCAAATCGCCTTCATCCACGAGCTCGATACACTGCTCAGTGAAGATGCCCGCGAAGTCGAGCTGAGCGTCGAAGAGTATCCGGGCTTCGACCGCTTGGTGCACGAGTTGGAACGCAAGGCCAGCACGCACAGCCACCTGGGGCTGTTTATCCGGCTGCTCGACGCCCGAGGCACGCTAGTTTGGCAAAGCGCTTCGGCTCCCGACGATATTCCCGATAACCTCGCCGGCCACCATCCCTACAATCCGCGCACGGTGGGCAACTACCGGGTCACGCGCCGCGATACCGACCGCAAGGACCGCCCACGGACGACGGTCGTCGTCGGTGCTTCGCTGGCGCCGGTGCAAAGCGACGTGGCGGCGATCACCAACATCCTGCTGGGCATCGGTGGCGCCGTGCTGCTGATCGCGCCGTTGGGCGGGTACTGGCTGGCCGGACGCGCCACGCGCCCGTTGGCGCGGATCATCGACATCACGGCCCGACTGCACCCGACGAATCTCGACGAGCGCTTGCAAATTCGCGGCACGCGCGACGAGCTCGACCGGCTCTGCGTCACGATTAACGGGTTCCTCGATCGCATTGCCGCGTACCTCGAACAGAACCGGCAGTTCACGGCCGATGCCGCCCACGAGTTGCGTTCGCCGCTGGCCGCCATGCAAAGCTCGCTCGATGTGGCGCTCAATGCCGACCGCACGCCGGCCGAGTACAAGGAGATTCTCGGCGAGACGCTCGAAGAGTGTGCGGCACTGCGCGACCTGGTGAACCAGTTGTTGCTGCTGGCCGAGAACGATTCGGGCCACTTCGACGCCGGTTCGGAAACGGTGCAGCTCGAACGCCTGGTGCTGCGGTCGTGCGACATGTTCTCGGCGGTGGCCGAGACTCGCGGCATCGTCCTGTCGTGCCAGGTTCACGATTCGCCCATGGTGCGCGGCGACACCGGCCGGCTGCGCCAGGTGGTCACGAACCTGATCGACAATGCGCTGAAGTTCACGTCGCTCGGCGGGCGCGTGCTGGTCGATCTGCGGGTTGATTCTCCGACCCAAGAGGCCGTGCTGCGTGTCACCGATTCCGGCTCGGGCATCTCGGCCGCCGACCTGCCGCACCTGTTCAAACGGTTTTATCGGGCTGACAAGTCGCGGCAGCGCATCGACAAAACCGGCGGCAGCGGCTTGGGGCTGAGCATCTGCGAATCGATCGTGCGCAGCCACCGCGGCACGATCACCGCCGAAAGCGAACTCGGCCGAGGGACGACGATCACGGTGCGCTTGCCCTTGGTTGCGGCGCCGTTTGCCAGCACCGCCACGAGCAACAGCCTGCTGGAACATCCGCTCGTCGCGCAGCCAAACGGCGTCGGCGCCTCGAACGCCAGGGATTAGCACCGCCCCATGCGGCGCTTCCGCGTTAGATGCCCGCCCCGTTGCCCGCGCGGTATTCGTCGGCCCAGGCCAACAAGCGTTCGGCCCGTTGGCGATGGCAGAAATCGCCGAACGATTCGCCCGATTCGCGGGCGTGCTTGAAGAACACCAGCAGCGGCTTCAGCTCGGCAACGATCTCTTCCCCCGGCACGAGGTCTTTGTAGATGAAGTTCAGCCGATCGCCGAGCAGCCGCCCGCCGACGTAGATCGTGTACTTGCCGACGGTCTTGCCCACCAGGCCCACGTCGCAGTTGTAGGGGCGCGCACAGGCGTTCGGGCAGCCGGTCATGCGGATCGTGAACTTTTCGGTCGACAGCCCCAGCCGAGCCAACTCGGGCTCGATCTGGTCGATGATCCCCGGCAAGGCGCGTTCGCTTTCGGTGATCGCCAGTCCGCAGGTCGGCCACGCCACGCAGGCCATCGACCACCGCCGCGCGTTGCTGATCTCGTGCGACAGCTTCACGCGATGCCGCCGCAGCAAGTCTTCCAACGGCTGACGATCCTGGGCTTCGATATCGGTGAACAAGATGCTTTGATGCGGCGTGAGCCGAATGCCGGGGCGATACGTGTTGCAAATCTCGCGCAGTGCCGCCTTGAGTTGAAGCCCGGTGCCGTTCGATAGTTCGCCGTCGAGAATGCGCCCGTTCTCGACGTTCAAGCCGTAGAACCACCGGCCGTCGCCTTGCTCGTGCCAGCCCATGTGGTCGTCGAACCCACGGACGTCGTCGGGATGGGGCTCCTCGAGTGGCTGCCCGTAATACTCTTCCACCTTGGCCTTAAACCACGGCAGCCCTTGGTTGGCGATAAGGTACTTGAGCCGCGCGACCTTGCGATCGGCCCGATTACCGTAGTCGCGCTGCACCATGACCACCGCCGTCGCCACGTCGATCGCCTGCTCCGGACGGATGAACGCCATGCGCTTCGCCAAGGCCGGGAAAGTTTTCTTCGCGCTGGGCGTGACGCCCATGCCACCGCCGACCAGCACGTTGTACCCGATGATCTTGTAGTCTTCGCAGACCGCCAGCAGCCCGAGGTCGTTCGTGTAGATGTCGACGCAGTTGTCGCCGCACAGGCCGATGGCGGTCTTGAATTTTCGCGGCAGGTAGGTAGGGCCGTAGATCGGTTCGATTTCTTCCGGCGCGCCGCCGCCGACGAGTGTTTTCTCGCCCGAGTCGCCGTCGGTGAGCCAAATTTCGTGATACGCCCGGGTGCGCGGGCACAGATGCTGCGCGATCCCGTCGGCCAACTTCTGCAAATCGGCGTGCACTGGGTCGTGGTAATGCGGCGCCGGGCAGCACATGACGTTCCGCTCCACGTCGCCGCAAGCGGCGAGCGTCGAGAGCTGCACGTCGTTGATCCGGCGGATCGTGCGCTTCAAGTCCGACTTGATCACGCCATGCAGTTGCAGTCCCTGCCGGCTGGTGATGCGCAGCGTGGTGTTCCCCACCTCGTCGCACAGGTCGAGCTCGGCCAGCATCTGCTCGCTGGTCAGCTTGCCGCCGGGAATCTTCGTGCGAACCATGAACGTGTATGCTTTGTCGCTCTTCGCGCCGTGACTGGCGCGCGATGCGGCCCGGGTATCGCGGTCGTCCTGCTGATAGGTACCGTGGTTCTTCAGCAGTTGGACGCTGTCTTTGCCGAAATGGTCGTTACCGTCGACCAACTCCTCGGCGATCTGGCCGCGGAGAAATTCGCTGGCGATTTTCGCCGTCTCGACGGGACTGAGCTTTTCTTCTTCGGTGGCCATGGGCGTGCGGCGACGTCGGTCGAATGGCGACCAACATGATTAGGTTCGTCGTGTTTAAGCGGAATGAGCTAGTATATCGCCTAAATCCGCCGGCGGCCATATGGTAATGAACGCCCATTTAGCCGCGTCGCTGGCGACGCGTTCGCCGCGGCGGCCGACCACATTCGTCTCAAGGACCAACGCGTGACCGCTAAGATTCTCGACGGCAAGCAACTGGCAAGCGAGCTTCAGGCCGATCTGGCCGTCGAAGTGGCCGCGTTCACCGAGCGCAGCGGGATCAAACCTTGCCTGGCGGTGGTGTTGGTCGGCGAAAACTCGGCCAGCGAGGTGTATGTCCGCAACAAGCGGGCGGCCTGCGAGCGGGCCGGCATCATCGGGCAACTGCATCGGCTTCCCGCCACCGCGACGGTCGACGAACTGCTTGCGCTCATCGGCACGCTCAACCGCTCGCCGGAGGTGCACGGCATCCTGGTGCAGTTGCCGTTGCCGAAGCAGATCGACGCGGCTCGCGTGCTCGATTCGATCGATCCGCTCAAGGATGTCGATGCGTTTCATCCCGAGAATGTCGGGCTGATCGTGCAAGGCCGCCCGCGGTTTTTGCCCTGCACGCCGCACGGAATCATGCGGCTGTTGGATCGCAACGGTGTCGAGCTGGCGGGCAGGCACGTGGTGGTCGTCGGGCGCAGCGACATCGTGGGCAAGCCGATGGCGAACATGCTGGTGCAGCGCGGCATCGACGCCACGGTGACCGTGTGTCATAGCCGCACGACCAATCTTCCGGCGATCACGCGAACGGCCGACGTGTTGATCGTTGCGATCGGCCGGGCGCGGTTCATCACGGCCGAGATGGTGCGTGCTGGCGCGGTGGTGATCGACGTGGGGATGAATCGCGGCGAGCACGGACTGGTCGGGGATGTCGATTTCGCAGCAGTGCGCGAAGTCGCGAGCCTGATCACACCCGTTCCTGGTGGCGTCGGACCGCTCACCGTGACGATGTTGCTGCACAACACATTGACGGCGGCCCGACTGGCGGTCGAATGCTAGCGCCCGCATAGTTTTGTTTCACGCGGCGCGGCGAGCCATTATGATAGTCCGCGGAGGCGGAGTCGATTTCCATCCGCAGGTGAGTTCATGCTTCGTTGGTTTGTCGCTGTTGGACTGTGCATCGCGTCGGCGGGAGCTGTGTGCCGCGCCGAGACAACCGCCGCTGGCGAGTTCACCTACTTCCGCGCCGACCGTGGCTTGGCCGACGACGATGCCGGGCCGCTGCCCGAGACCTTCGATGACAAGGAACTGGTTTGGCGGCAGCCGATCGCTCCGGGACACTCGACGCCGTGCGTCTCGGGCGATCGCATCTTCCTTACCACCTTCGACGGTAAGGAACTGGCGACCCTCGCCTTGGACCGTGCGACCGGCAAGCCGCTCTGGCGGCAAGTCGCCCCGGCCAAGGAGATCGAAAAATATCACACGACCGGCAGCCCCGCAGCCGCCACGCCGGCGTGCGACGGCCATCGCGTGTACAGTTTTTTCGGCAGCTACGGCCTGCTCTGCTACGACACGGACGGAAAGCTGATCTGGTCGAAGCCGCTGGGGCCATTTCAGGACGAGTTCGGCTCGGCCAGCTCGCCGGTGCTGGTCGACGACAAGCTGCTGCTGGCCGAGGATCACGATCGCGGCAGCTACTTAATGGCTCTCGAAGCGGCCACCGGCAAGACAATCTGGCAGACGCCGCGCGACGGCGCGACGCGCAGCTACTCAACGCCGATCGTCTGGAACGTCGCTGGCCGCCGGCAGGTAATCCTGGCCGGGGCGCTCGAGCTCACCGGGTACGATCTGGATTCGGGGCGCCAACTGTGGCAGATGAGCGGCCTGGCGCGGATCGTCAACACCACGCCGGCGGTCGATGGCGATACGCTGCTCGTGGCCACCTGGTCGCCCGGCGGCGATACCGATAGCCGCATCGCGATGGAGCCGTGGGACCTAGCGATCAAGCAATGGGACGCCAACGGCGACAGCCGTCTCGCGCGCGAGGAAGTGACCAACGAGCAAGTACTCGATCGGTTCTATCGCATCGACCTGAACCAAGACGAAGGGCTCGATCGCGCCGAATGGGAAAAGTATGCCCGCGTGTTCGAGCTGGCGCGCAACGCGCTACTGGCCGTGCGTCCGGCCGACGCACAGGGCAAGACGATGCAAGTTGCGTGGAGCTACGAGAAAGGCATTCCGTACGTGCCCAGTCCGCTGGTGTACCGGCGCGTGGTGTACTTGTGTAAGGACGGAGGCATCTTCACTTCGCTCGATGCCGCGACCGGCAAGCTGTTGAAGCAGGGTCGACTGGCTGCGGCGGGCACCTATTTTGCCTCGCCGGTGGCCGGCGATGGGAAGATTTATGCCATCAGCGACTCCGGCGTGTTGAGCGTGCTCAGCGCCGGCGGTCGATGGGGACTTCTTAGCTCGCATGATTTCGGCGAGCGCACGGTGGCCACGCCCGTACTGACGGACGGCGCCGTGTATGTGCGCACTGAAGCGGCTTTGTACTGCTATCGTCGGGGCCGGTAGGGTAGTCTGCTGTTAGCCGTGGGGCTCGCCGCGCGCACGGTGCGGCCCGAGGCAGGTTCTCATGCTCGAGTTTTGGAGCCGGCTGTTCGATACCTCGGGCTTCACGCCGCGCTGGAATTGCGGCACCTGGGACGCCGGCCTGGGCTGGCTGCACATCCTCGCCGACGCCGCCACGTTCGGCGCCTACACCGCTATTCCGCTGGTGCTGGCCTACTTTATGTTGCATCGGCGCGACGTCCCCTTTCCGCGCGTGTTCTGGCTGTTTGGGCTGTTCATTTTCTCGTGCGGCTTCGGGCATCTGGTCGAATCGATCATTTTCTGGCATCCGGTGTACCGCTTCTCAGGACTGGTGAAGTTGACGACTGCCAGCGTGTCGTGGGTGACGGTCGTGGCGCTGGCGCGCGTGATGCCCACCGCACTCGCGCTGCCTGGCTTGAAACGCTTGAACGAAGAGCTGCAAGGCCAGGTGGCCCAGCGCCGCGAGGCCGAACGCGTGATGCAGGCGGCCAAGGGCACGGCGGTGGCCGCCAACCGTGCCAAGAGCGAGTTCCTGGCCAACATCAGCCACGAGCTGCGCACTCCGATGAACGCCATCATCGGCATGACCGAGCTGGCGCTCGAGGAACCGTTGTCGCCGAACGTCCGCGATTGCCTCGGCACCGCCAAGGACTCGGCCGACGTGTTGCTAAGCCTGCTCAACGAGATTCTCGATTTCTCGCGGATCGAGTCGGGCCGCTTCACGCTCGAGCGCGACGAATTCAAGCTGCGCTCGACGGTCAACGAGACGGTCCGCACGCTGCGCATTCGCGCCGACAACAAGCGACTGAAGCTCGTGCGCGACGTCAACGACGAGGTGCCTGATCGCCTCGTTGGCGATTCACTTCGCCTGCGGCAAGTGTTGGCGAACCTCGTCGGAAACGCGATCAAGTTCACCGAGCAGGGCGAAGTGGTGATTGGCGTCGGGGTCGACTCGCAAACTTCGACGGCCACCTGCCTGAAGTTCTCGGTGCGCGATACCGGCATCGGCATCGCCGCGGAGGACCGCGAGCGGATTTTCGCCCCCTTTACGCAGGCCGACAGTTCGACGACCCGTATGCACGGTGGCACCGGCCTGGGGCTGACGATCTGCGGCGAGCTGGTGCGGTTGATGGGTGGCCGGATTTGGGTCACCAGCGAGCTGGGGCAAGGCAGCACGTTCTGCTTCACCGCCTGGTTCGATCGTGTTGCCGAGCCGCACGGCGCGATGGGGCGCGCAGGCGGAGAACACGCCGCGGCGGCCGAGGCCGACGCCCCGCCCCGATCGCTGCGCGTGCTGGTGGCCGAAGACGTGCCGGCCAATCAGAAGCTGGTGCGGATGATCTTGCAGAAGCGCGGCCACGAGATCGACGTGGCCGAGAACGGCAAGCAAGCGCTCGAAATGGTCCGCGCCGGTCGGTACGATGCAGTGCTGATGGACGTGCAGATGCCAGTGGTTGACGGCTTGCAGGCCACTGCTGCGATTCGCGCCGAGCAGGCGCGAGACGTGCACCGCCTGCCGATCATCGCCATGACTGCCCACGCCATGCGCGGCGACCGCGAGCGCTGCCTGGCGGCAGGCATGGATGCGTATGTGGCCAAACCGGTCGACAGCGGGCAACTCATCCACTTGATCGAAAAATTCGGCGGCCAGCGTGCCGCTGCGGGCGCGGTAACGTTGACCGACAACGCCGTGACAACCAGTACCGAACCTTCCGCCGATACGAATCCGCCTATGCCGCCAGCGATCGAATCGCTCAAGGTGTTCGACGCCGCGCAGGCGCTGGCCCGCATGGGAGGCAGCCGGCAACTGCTGGCCGAGATGATCGGGTGGTTCCGCGACGACGCCCCGAAGCTGATCGAGGAAATGAGCGCCGCGGCAGTTGAGCACGACTGGCGACGGCTGGCACGAGTGGCCCATAACCTCAAGGGGCTCGCCTCGAACCTCGATGCCGAACAAGTCATCGCCCTGGCGCGGCAGATTGAGCAGCAGGCCGACGCCCAGGCGTCGACAGCAATCGGACCGCTGCTCGACCAGCTTCGGCAAACGCTCGACCGGTTGCTGTCGGCGTTGCCCACCGAGCCGTAGCCGCGGCGCGTCACCAGTTGGCGCGCCATCACTTTGGCGCCTCACGGTTCGGCCAGACTCGCTTCGACCTCGGCGGCGACCGGCGCCACCTGTTGACGATATCCCACGAGCGAATCGATCGTGTAGATCACCACCGCAATCCAGATGCACGCGAACGTGACCACTTGCGTGGCCGCGAACGGCTCGCCGAACACCACAACCGCGACCAGGAATTGCAAGCTCGGCGCGAGATACTGGATCAGGCCCAGCGTCGCCAGCCGCAGCCGCCGCGCTCCCGCGGCAAAGCACAACAGCGGCACCGCCGTGACCACGCCGCTGAGCAAGAGCGCGGCGAGCGTCGCGGTGCCGGTGTTCATCGCGGTGCCCTGGCCCCTTGCGCCGAGCCAGACCAGATAAGCGATCGCCGAGGGCAGGAGAATGGCCGTTTCGACGAACAACCCCAGCAGCGCATCGGCGGCGACCGTCTTTCGCAGCAGGCCGTACAGCGAAAACGTCGTCACCAGCGCCAGGGCGATCCAGGGCGTGTGGCCGCTGGCCAGCGTCAGGTTCGCCACTCCAGCCGCGGCCAGCAGCACCGCCAGCCATTGAGCAGGCCGCAGCCGCTCGCCCAGGAATACCAGCCCGAGCAGCACGTTCGCCAGCGGCGTGATGAAATAGCCCAGGCTGGCTTGCAGCACTTCGCCCCGTGTGACCGCATCGATGAACGTGAACCAGTTGGCCGCGATGAGCACGGTGCTGGCCACCAGCGTCGCCATCGCCCAACGATTCCGCAGCACCACGGCAAGCTCGCTCCAGCGGCGAACCACCGCCATCACGCCGAGCAAGAACACGAACGACCACACCACCCGGTGGGCCAGCACTTCGGTCGGCGCGATCGCCACCAGCAGCTTGAAATACAGCGGGATCAGGCCCCACGCGCCGTACGCAGCCACGGCGAACCACAACCCCCGCCGAGCGGACTCTCGTTCATCCTCGTTCACGCGATCGCGCCTTGTGCCGGAAGATGCCGCGATGCTAGGCGATGCCGCGTGGTGCCACAAGCGGGCAGAGAGATGAACCAAAAAGACACTAAGTACACGAAGAAGAATCAGAAGTTCGCCTGCATGCTGATCCACGACCTTTGTGATCTTCGTGTCTTAGTGGTTTTCTCGCGCCGTCCGGGTGATAAAATAACTTGATGCCCTCCGTCGGTCTGTTCATTCCCTGCTACGTCGATCAGTTCTATCCGCGCGTGGGGCTCGCCACCGTTGAGCTACTCGAACGCTTCGGCTGCCAGGTCGAGTTCCCCGAGGCTCAAACGTGTTGCGGCCAGCCGATGGCCAACACCGGCTGCGCGGACCTCGTGGCTCCGATAGCCCGGCGGTTCGTCGAGATTTTCGCCCCGTACGACTACGTGGTCTGCCCTTCGGGAAGCTGTGTGTCAATGGTCCGCAACCACTATGGCGAATACTTCGATCATGATCCGACCTTTGAACGGTTGCGGCCGCGCGTGATGGAGCTGTGCGAATTCCTGACCGAGGTGCTCGGCATCGAGCGCGTCGAAGGGCGATTCCCGCACCGTGTCGGCCTGCACCAAAGCTGCCACGGGTTGCGCGAGCTGCGGCTGGCCAGCTCGAGCGAAATCGTCGGCCCGGCGCACAACCGCACGCGACGGCTGCTGGAATCGCTCGAGGGAATCGAGCTCTCCGAGCTGAAGCGGCCCGACGAGTGCTGCGGGTTCGGCGGCACGTTTGCCGTGGCCGAGGAGGCGGTGTCGTGCATGATGGGGCTCGACCGGATCGCCGACCACGAGCAAGCCGGTACCGAAGTGCTCACCGGCAACGACATGTCGTGCCTCATGCACCTGGAGGGATTGTTGCGGCGGCAACACAAACCGATCCGCGTGATGCACGTAGCCGAGATTCTGCAGAGCGCGATGCTCGCGGGTGCCGCCACGTGACGACGCACGCATCGCATACGACAGACCATGCGCCTCAGGCGGCGTTGTTCGTCGCCGACGACAAGCGCGCCCACTGGCACGACGGCGCGCTGTGGTTCGTGCGCGCCAAGCGCGACCGTGCCGCGCAGGCCCTGCCCGAGTGGGAACGACTGCGCGAAACCGCCTCGCAGATCAAGCTGCACACGCTGTCGCGCCTGGCCGAGTATCTGGAACAATTCGAAGCCAGCGCCCACCGCCTCGGCGCAACGGTGCACTGGGCCCGCGACGCCGCCGAACACAACGAGATCGTGCTCTCCATTCTTCAGCGCCACGGCGCGCGGCGGCTGGTCAAAAGCAAGTCGATGCTCACCGAGGAATGCCACCTGAATCCGTTCCTCGAGCGGCACGGCATCAGCGTGGTCGATACCGATCTGGGCGAGCGGATTGTGCAACTGGCCGGCGAACCACCCAGCCACATCGTCCTGCCGGCCATCCATCGCACCAAGGAAGACGTGGGGCGCATCTTCCACGAGCATCTGCACACCGAGGAGGGAGCCAGCGATCCGAAGTACCTGGCCGAGGCGGCCCGGCAACATCTGCGCGAGAAGTTTCTCGAGGCCGACGCCGCGCTCACCGGTGTGAACTTTGCCGTGGCCGAGACCGGAGGCTTCGTCGTCTGCACGAACGAAGGAAATGCCGACCTCGGCGTGTCGCTGCCGAAGCTGCACATCGCCTCGATGGGAATCGAAAAGCTGGTGCCGTGTGCCGAGCATCTGGGCGTGTTCTTGCGATTGCTGGCCCGCTCGGCCACGGGGCAGCCGATCACCACCTATTCATCACACTTTCACGGACCGGTGTCCGGCGGCGAGCTGCACATCGTGCTGGTCGACAACGGCCGCACGCCGATCATGGGCAGCGACGAGTTCCGCCGCTCGTTGAGTTGCATCCGTTGCGGTGCGTGCATGAACACCTGCCCCGTGTACCGTCGCAGCGGCGGACATAGTTACAGCGCGACAGTGCCGGGGCCGATCGGCAGCATCCTTTCGCCGGCACGCGATGCCCGGGCGCACGGCAGCCTGCCGTTCGCGTGCAGCCTGTGCGGCTCGTGTACCGACGTTTGCCCGGTGAAGATCGACCTGCATCACCAGTTGCTCGCCTGGCGGCACGAGATCGCAGCCCGCGGGTTGTTGCCTATCTCCAAGAAACTGCCGATGCGCCTGGCGAGCATCGTGCTTGGCCATCGCTGGCTGTACGAGCTGTCCGGCCGCATCGGGCGCTGGATCATGCCGAAGCTGCCGCGCTGGATGATCTACAATCGGTTCAACGCTTGGGGACGGCAGCGCGAGTTGCCCGAGCCGCCGCGCGAAAGTTTCCGGGAGCGGTACCGGCGGCGCAACGGATCGGCGCATGGCAAGTAAGAGTAAAGACGACATTCTTGCCGCCGTGCGGCGACAGCGCGTGCCGGAAACACCGTTGCCCAGTCTCGACGGGCCGTGGATCGCGTATCCCGATCGGGCGGCACAGTTCGCGGCGATGCTCGAGTTCGTCGGCGGCTGCTGCGTGCGCGTCGAAGGCGTTGAGCAGCTCAACGCCCAGTTGGCCGAACTGCCTGTTTGGAACGACGCCAAGAAAACGGTGTCGCTGGTCGAAGGGGTGGGCCGATCGACGTTCGACCTCGCGGCGGTGGCCGATCCGCATGAGCTGGAAGACGTCGATTTCGCGATCCTGCCGGGGCAGTTTGGCGTGGCCGAGAATGGCGCGGTGTGGATCGACGACCGCAACCTGCGGCATCGCGTGCTGCCGTTCATCGTGCAGCATTTGGCACTGGTGGTTCGGGCCGGCGAGCTGATCGACACGATGCACGCCGCCTACGAGCGGCTGCGGTTCGATGGCCCGGGCTTCGGCGTGTTCATCTCGGGCCCCTCAAAGACCGCCGACATCGAACAATCGCTGGTGATCGGCGCCCATGGGCCGCGCTCGCTGACCGTGTTCTTGATGGTTTAGCCGGCGACCTTGGTCGCCGCGCCTCCGCCCAGTCCGCCGCCAACGTTTTCGGCAACTGCTGCCCCTTTCTTCGGCAGGCTACGGGCCCCCGCGGAAGGATGCGACCATTGCCGCATTTTTCTCTTTGAACGTAAACCTAATCTCGATTTGTTGTTATGAGTTTTCGCGGCTTATCGGCTTTCGCCCAGAACCGATCTTGGCACGGCGGTTGTTCTTACGGCTTCGCGCGTCTCGAAACCGTCAAACCCTCCGGGCGGCAGGAACGCCGCCGCGACGCCAATGATCAGGACGACCTTACTTGTGACGGCAGTGCTTTGGGCGCTCGCCGCGACGGCTTCGGCCGAGTGTACTTGTGCGACACCAGGGTGTACGGGGCATACCAGTTGGCAAAGCGGCTCGTGGCGGCTCGTCCAGACCGCCAACTTCCGCGTCTGTGTCCTGGCCACCGAAGCAGAGGCCCTAAGCCTCGCCATCTCGTGCGAGCAGCTTCGGGGACACCTCTGCGACAAATGGCTCGGCCCATTCGGCGTCGACGCAGCCGTGCAAACCTGGTCGCCGAAATGTTACGTGGTCGTGCATCCGACGGCCGAAAGTTATCTGCGTGAAGTCGGGCCGGGACAACAGACGGCCGGTTCCTCACTGATCGAACTCGGCACCCAATCGGTCGCCGCCCGTCGGATCGATCTGCGGGCCGACCATCCCGAAGGATACCGCGACGCCCTGGCCCACGAGATGACGCATGTCGTGGTGGCCGAGCGCTTTGTTGAACGTCAGATTCCGCGCTGGGCCGACGAGGGGATGGCGGTGCTCGCCGATTCGCAGGCGAAGCAATTGGCCCACCTGGTCGACCTGCACGATGCCCATCACCGTGGACGCACCTTCCGGCTGGCCGAGCTTTTTGCCCTGCAAGAATATCCGACGCCCGATCAGCAGGCGGTCTTTTACGGCCAGAGCATTTCGCTGGCGAAGTACCTGGTCGAGCGCGGCTCGGCCGAGCAGTTCGTGCGGTTCGTCGAGCTGGCCACGCACAGCGGTTACGATACGGCCGCGCGGTCGGTGTACGGATTCGAAAGCGTCGGCGATCTGGAACGGCAATGGCGAGTTCATCTTGCCTCGCCGCGGGCCCGCATGGCGAGCGACGACAAGCCGCCGTCGCGGAACACGCCGCTGATCGGCCGGCAGGTATCGCTGGTGCGCCAGTAAGCCGGATGATTCAACGGAAGAATCCGGCCTAGGCCGACCTATTTCTTCTGCCACACGTCGCCCGTTTCGAGCACGCTGCGGACGGCGTCGCTGTTGAGCCATTGCCGTGCCTCGGCGTCGTTGCGCAGATAGGCATCCCAAAACGCCGTCGTGATGGCCAGCACCGCGCGGTGATGGTTCGGATTCCGCGGCTTCGATTCACCCGGCAAAGTGCGATCGCTGAAAGCGGAGTGTTCGGCGTTTTCGAGCACAAGCTGGTACTTCTCCCCGGTCGGCAAGGCCTCATACACCGCCAGCCGCTCTTTCGGGTCGGTGTCGCTGATCGGGCTGCCATCGTTGGTGCCAGTGAGCAGCAGCCACGGAATCTTCACGTCGCCAAAGGCCTTGTTGTTGTCGCCGATCCGCGCCTGGCTGGGACTCATCAACACCGCGGCCTTGATGCGCGGATCGGTGATCGGCTTGCCGACGGGGAACTTTTGGCCGCTTACCGCCTGCGTGGTCACCGCGCCGAACGAATGCCCCGACATGCCGACATGTGCCAGATCGAGTCGACCGTGCAGTGCGTGATCGTCGGCATCGTTCCAACGCGCAAGCTGGTCGAGCACCGCGGGAATGTCTCGCACACGGAGCTGGAAGTTGGCGAAGCTCGCCGCTTTTTTCAAGGCGGTCATCCGCTCGCTCAGCGGCGCCTCTTGCCAAACCTGGCTATCACTTCCGGCATGCTGCACGTAGACGACAACGTAGCCGCGCGCGGCCCAGTGCTTGCCGAGATACGCGCTCCCCACGCGCGAACCACCCAGCCCGTGGCTGAACAGCACGACCGGGGCAGGAGCTTTTTCCTTTGGCAGGTACACGCGAATCGGAATCGTGCGCGAGCGGGTTTCGTCAACGACGTCCAGATCGATCGGCTCCGGTGTGCTCTGGTCGATTGCCAGCGGATCGTAGGCCGCCTCGAGCCGCGGCGCGGCACCAAATACGATAGCCGCGATCACCAGGACAAAGCTGCACAGCACTCGCATGATCGATCTCCGTTGCCGAAATCAATTGCCGCCGCACGAATTCAAACCCCACCGACGCAGACTAGTTTCGCATGCGATCTTTCCATATACCACGGCAGACGCTTGATAAGCATAGCGCGATGATTCAGAATCGGGAGCGTTCTTCCTTCCCCGCACGTCCCGCCTGGAGCCCCGCCATGCCGCGCTCGTGGATCGTCGCCATTGCCTGCCTGTTCACGATCGCCGGTGCCCTGCTGTTCTCGGCCCAGTCGCTGTCGGCCCAGAACATTCCGCCCACCGGGTTCGTCGCCTTGTTCAATGGCACCGACATGGCCGGTTGGCATGGCATGGGGACCTTCGACATCCGCAAGTACGCCGCGATGAGCGACGAGGAACGTGCCGCGAAACTAGCAGCCGACCTGACTGATATGCAAGCGCACTGGAAGGTCGAGGACGGTGAACTGGTCAACGACGGCAAGGGAATGTACGCCACGACCGACAAGGACTACGGCGACGTCGAGATGCTGGTCGACTGGAAGATGTTGCCGCTGGGCGATAGCGGCGTGTATCTGCGCGGCACGCCGCAGGTGCAAATCTGGGACTACACGCCTCAAAGCAAGAGCTGGGAGCGCGGCGCGAGCAAGGGGTCGGGCGGATTGTTCAACAACAATCTCGGCTCGCCTGGCCGCGATCCGCTGGTGTTGGCCGACAAGCCATTTGACGAGTGGAACAACTTCCGCATCACGCTCACCGGCGCCCGCACTACCGTGATCTTCAACGACAAACTGGTCGTTGACCATGCGAACTGGGAGAACTACTTCGACCGACCGACGCCAAAGCTTCCCGATGGTCCCGATTACGATCCGGTCCGCCAGGCGATCCACAAGGCCGGCAACTCGGCGAACCCGCTGTTCGCCACCGGGCCGATCCAGTTGCAGACGCACGGCTCGGAGATTCGCTGGCGGAACGTGTTCGTGCGCGAGATTCCTGCCGACGAGGCCAATGGCATTCTCGCCAAGGATGGCGACGATGGCTTTGAAACGATCTTCAACGGCCGCGATTTCACCGGCTGGTCGGGCGACACCGAAAACTACGAGATCGTCGACGGAGCGATCGTCTGCAAGGAAAAGAAAGGTGGCAACGTCTTCACCTCCGCCGAGTACGGCGACTTCGTGGTGCGGCTCGAATTCAAGTTGCCACCGGGAGGGAACAACGGCCTGGCGATTCGCTATCCCGGTTCAGGCCGCCCGGCGTACGATGGCATGTGCGAAATCCAGGTGCTCGACACCGAGCATCCGCGCTACGAGAAGATCGATCCTCGCCAGGCGCATGGGTCGGTGTACGGCATGATTCCGGCGCATCGCGGCTACCTGCGCCCCGTGGGCGAGTGGAACTTCCAAGAAGTGACGGTCAAAGGTCCGACGATCAAGGTCGAGTTGAACGGCTCGCCGATTCTCGAAGGGGACGTGAGCAAGGTGACCGACTTCATGCACGGCACCGATCATCCCGGTCTCACGCGCACCACCGGGCATTTTGGTTTTGCCGGGCACAACGAACCGGTGGCCTTCCGCAACATTCGCATCAAGCGACTCGATTGACGGTTCGTTCGTCGTCGGCGGCCGCCGAGAAGTTGTACGCGAAGCCGAAAAAGTCGCGAAGCAGCGAAGCGGTTAAAAGATTTGCCACCTTGTACTTCACGGCGGTGATCTGGGGGACGACCTGCCGCGGCTCGAAGCCGCTCGATTCCAGCAACTCGCAAATGGTGCTGCGCGTGAAGAATCTCAGGTGGGTCCAATCCATGATTCCTTGGTCCTCGTATTTCCATTTGCCAGTGCACAGCAGCGGCAGCAGCACGCTTACGTGGCGCACGTTGGGCAGTGCGCCGATGAGCTGGCCCCCAGGAGCGGTCAGTTTCCGTAACTTTCTCAATACGGCCCAAGGATCGCTAACGTGCTCAAGAACAAAACTCGCAATCACGAGGTCGAATGATTGTTCCGGCCAAGGAAGCTCCTCAGATTCGATGTCGCCGGTCACCACCTCGTCAACATCCGCGTTACGCCGTGCCTCTTCGGCCACTCCGGGAAAGATTTCGACGCCGGCGACAAATTCGGCGCCGCGTCGCTTGAAATGGCTTAAGACACGACCCGTCGCGCATCCGACATCGAGTACCCGTTTGGGCGTGCCACTGACAAGCGACACCAACGGCATCCTCAAGCGATTGAAGTAGTCGCCTTGGACCGTGAATTCGGAGTTCAGCATCGCTCGCACTGCCCGGGGGACAGAGGCATCCTGGGAACGTCACCTTCCACGATAATCCCTGGCTCAAATCTCTCCCAACTGACGGCGATAGTCGTCGCGCTCGCGGCGGGTCGCTTCCAGGTCGAACATCAGGTACTTCATGTCGAGCCGCACTTGGCTGAGTGCGTCCTGCACCAGGTTCATGATCTTGCGGCGGCGCTGCGTCCCCTCGACGACGCGGCGCAACGCCGGTGCTAGCTGCTCGCGGATGGTTTCTGGGAGCGAATCGATCGACGCCTGCAACTGCACGACGTCGTAGGGGACTTCTTCGATTCCGGTCCGGGACGAACGGGACTCGGTATTCATCAGGCAACCTCGGGTGAACGCGACGAGTGACGGGTGACGAGCGATGCCATCTAAAGCAGACGCGATGCCAGGACGGTCGTGGAGCTGAGTAGCGTCGTCGCAAGTCGAGCATTAACAATCACTTAAAGTCTTATCAGCACTCGCCGCTCTACGAGGCCCGCATGTGGCGGTAATGCCACAACTCGTCTAGAGCAGGATCGCAAAGCCTGCTACAACTGCGGTTTACGTCGACTGTCGCCATCTAGCGCCCGGATGGGGTGTTTTGGCGACGCCAGGACCGCGAAATTCGTTCGCCGCATGCGTGGAGCAAAGGAAGGCTGCCAGAGCATGGCTCGCGATGCGCCGCTGCCGGGTTGGCTGCGCGTGTTCGGTACCGGCTTGCTGCTGTTGGTCGTGGCTGATCGCTCGATCTTGGCTGCGCGACCGGCCGAAGCGGCGCTGCGCGACGGCTTCGAGACTCCCGAACCGGCATGGATCGACACGGGCGGCGATGCGCGCTATCGCATCGAAACGCAGGAACGCACGCGGGCCGGATGTCACAGCGGCGACGGCTGCGAATACGTGCAGCTGCAAATGGTCGGCACCGCACGCAACGCCCTGCTGCGATACACGCTCGGCCGCGCTCCGGTGATTGCCGAAACGAAGGCGAGCCTCTGGGTCCGTGCCGATCGCCCGGGCACGCAGATCATGGCGCGCGTGGTCCTGCCGCGCGCCACCGATCCGGCAACGCACCAACCGATCTCGATCCTGCTGGCCGGCACCGCCTACACCGAAGTGAACACCTGGCAGCAGCTCCGGCTCGACGATGTTGCCACGCTCGTCTCGCGACAAGCCTGGGTGCTCCGCGCCCAACAGCGCACCGAAATCGACACGCGTGAAGCGTTCATCGATTGTCTGCTGCTGAACGTGTACAGCGGTCCGGGACGGCTGGCGCTGTGGATCGACGATCTGGAGGTCGATGGCATCGTCGACGCCTCGGCTCCCGCCACGGGACCACCGGTCGCTGCCGCGAGTAGTTCCGGCGCAACGCTCGAGCGCCAGCGCCGTGCGACCGTCGAGTTCAACGGCAGCGTGTTGCTCGTCGAGGGGCGGCCGTTTTTTCCGCGCGCCATCGAGCACCATGGCGAACCGCTGCGTTGGCTTCGCGAGCGGGGCTTCAACGCCGTGAAACTCACGGCCCCGCCGTCCGATGCAATGTTGACCGAGGCGGAGCGTGCCGGCATCTGGCTGGTCTGTCCGCCACCGCCGCTCGGCGGTGCCGCGCGTGCCCCCGGCGCGGTCGATCGCCCCGCAAACATTCCGGCGAAATACGATCGCGTGATTGCCTGGGACCTGGGAAGCGGCCTGGCGGCAGGCGATCAGGATGCGACCAAACGCGTCGGCGACCAGGTGCGGGCGGCCGATCCCTACACTGCGCGGCCCACGCTCTGCGCGCCGGAAGAAGAGCTGCACGCCTACAGTCGCCGGGCCGATATTCTGATGCTCGACCGTGAACCGTTGGGCACGACCTTCGAGCTGAACGACTACGGCACCTGGGTGCGCGAACGCTCGCGGCTGATGCGCCCCGGCACGCCGACCTGGGTGACCATTCAAACCGAGTTGGCCCCCGAGCTGCGCGAGCAGTTCAAGCTGCTGTCGGGCGATGCGCGCTGCGATGCCGGCGTCGATTCCGATCAGATGCGCGGCCTGGTGTACACGGCACTGGCGACCGGGGCGCGCGGCCTGTTGTTCCGCTCGCACGCACGGCTCGACGCCGACGACGCCTGGACGCGCATGCGGGCCTCGTCGCTCGAACTGCTCAATCTCGAGCTGGAACTGCTCGAGCCGTGGACCGCCGTCGGCAGCCACGTCACCAACATCACCAGCAGCAACTACGCCCCGCCGAAACCACCGCCGCCCGGGACCGCGGGACTGCGCACCGGCGACAAGCGCCAGTTGCTCAATCCACAGCAGCCGGTGAACGCCGAGGTCAACGGCTTCGTGCTCCACACGGGCCGCGCTCGCTTGCTGTTGCCGATCTGGTCGGGGGGCGGCTCGCAGTTCGTCACCAGTCAATGGGCCGGCAACTACCTGTCGTTCGTGATCCCCGGTGTGCCCGAAGCGACCGATGTTTACGAAGTCACCTCGAGCGGCCTGCGACCGCCGTTCAAGAAGCACCGCGTGACCGGCGGCATCCGCGTGACGCTCGACGAGTTCGGCATGGCCGATACGGTTGTGCTCACGCAAGACCCGTTGGCGCTCGGCACCCTTTCGCGCCGGGCCGCTGAGTTGAGCCGCCGCTCGACCGAGCTGGAACGCGGCTTCGTCGCCGGCGAACTGCGGTACGTCACCGAGAACGAGAATCGGCTGGCCGTGATGGGGCACACCACGATCAAGACCAACGAATGGCTCGCCGCGGCCAACGCCGCCCTGGCACGCAGCGACGAGCGGATGGCGGCCAACGATCTGGCGGCCGCGTATCTCGAAGCCCGCCGTGCGCGGCGCCCGTTGCAGCGCATCGAGCGCGCCCAGTGGGAAGAGGGAATCAAGCCGTTGTTCTCGCCGCTGGCCGATCCGCTGGCCACGACCTACGTCACGTTGGCCGAGCATCACCGCTTCATGGCCACGGTGAACGAGGAACGCTGGGGACTGAACCTCCTACCTGCCGGCGACTTTGAGGACATCCAGGCGATGCAATCCTCCGGCTGGCAGCACTTGCAGAACCCGCGCGCCGGCATCAACAGCGAAGTCGAATTGTCGTCGCAAGCGAAGCGCGGCGGGCGCACCAGCCTGCGCATCGCGGCCCGGTCGGCCGGCGAGGAGCCAATGACCGGCATCATCGAAACGCCGCCGGTGTGGGTCGTCAGCGCGCCGGTCGAGGTGCGCGCGGGCCAATGGGTGCGCATCCGTGGCTGGGTGTTTGTCCCCAGCGCCATCACCGCCAGTCTCGACGGGCTGATGATCTACGATTCGCAAAACGGCACGGCCCTGGCCGAGCGCGTTGGCCAGGCCGACGCTTGGCGGCAGTTCACCATGGTGCGCGCGATGCCGCGATCGGGGTCGGTGTCGGTCGTGTTCTCGATGACCGGCCTGGGCGAAGCGTGGATCGATAACGTGATGATCGAACCGCTGCTGCCGACCGGCACGACGCGCAGCATGGAGCTGCGGCGGCGCGGTTTGCTCGTCGAACGATTGCCGACCGCGGTGCCGCAGGCGCAATCGGCGGCGACCAGCTCGTCGCGCTAAGCATCCGGTGGCCTGCGAAGCATTTGCACTTCGCTAGCACCGCGGCAAGAAGAATCGAAAAAGCGGCCTTGACCCCTGAAACCAGTTTCCATATTCTCCCGCCTCACGAGTCGGACGGCCGGAGCAGCGG
Source organism: Pirellulales bacterium (assembly GCA_036272935.1). Classification (GTDB taxonomy): domain Bacteria; phylum Planctomycetota; class Planctomycetia; order Pirellulales; family PNKZ01; genus DATAXP01. Next base: position 111,579 of record DATAXP010000075.1, read on the forward strand.
CCGACTCGCACAAGACACTTCGAGCCACGTGGAGGGTCCGCATCGGAGCTTTCGAATAGATCGTTCTGCGGACCGCGAAGCGATCGTGCTCTCGGCAAGGAAGCCGGCGGCACGCTTCGTCCAATCGCTCCCGGAAACGGACTGCGTCCTTTGCCCCCCTGGGACGCGTTCTTTCCGGGGGCTTTTTTTTGCGCTCAGCGACGCGCCGCCGGGCGACTTGCGAACCGGCACGAAAATGCTTCCCCGGCAATAGACGGTCGGTTACAATCGAACGGTAGTCGATCGCCTTCCCGCCGCTGGATTGATTGCTCGCCCTCGCCTTGGCTTGTCCCGCCTCGACCGGCTCGTCGGTTTCCCCGGCGTCGCACGCGCTAGCCATGAATCGCATCGTCTGCCTCTGTTGTTTGATCGTCTCTGTAATTCCCGCGATCGGGAGCGCGCAGTCGCCGTTGGCTTCGGCGGTGCAGTCGATCGTCGATCAGCGGATCGCGCCAGGGATCGTCGTGCTGGTGGCTGACAAGGACGGCACGCTTGCGACGGTGACAGCTGGCTTTGCCAGCCTTGCCGAAAAGACGCCGATGCGCCCCGATGCCGTGTTCTGGATCGCCTCGATGAGCAAGTCGCTCACCGGCACAGCGCTGATGATGCTCGTTGACGAAAGGCGCGTGAGCCTCGACGATCCGGTCGAGAAATACTTGCCCGAGTTTCATGGGCAGCTGGTCGAACAGGCCGATCAATCGCCACATCCGCCGCGGCACCCGATTACGGTGCGCGAAGTGATGAATCACACCAGCGGCATGGTGTTGGCCAACGATAAGTCGCTCACGCGCATGCACTCGCTCAAGGACGACGTCGCTCAGGCGGCGGCTCGACCGCTGCGGCAGGAGCCCGGCACGAAGTACGAGTACAACAACTGCGGCATCAACACCGGCGGGCGGATCATCGAAGTGGTCAGCGGCATGCCCTACGCCGAGTTCATGCAGCAACGGCTGTTCGATCCGTTGGGGATGCACGACACGACTTGTTGGCCGAACGAAGAACAGGCGTCACGCCTCGCGCACACCGCGCGCTCGACCGAAGATAAGCGCGATCTAGTCGAGATCAAGCAAGACAAAGATGTGAGCCCCGAGGTGATTGCCAAGTGGAGCGAAGGAGTGCCGGTGCCGGCTGCGGTCACGGCCGAGATGGGGGCCGGGATCGCGATGGACTACGCGCATCGTTATGCGATGCCTGCCGGCGGGTACTTCTCGGCGGCGCACGACATCGGCCGCTTCTGCCGCATGGTGTTGCGCGGCGGCGAGCTCGACGGCCGGCGTTATTTATCCAAGCAGGCGGTCCGTACGATGTCCGCCGTTCAAACGGGCGATGTGAAAGTTGCGCCTGACGCGGCCTACGGTGTCGGCTGGCTGGTGAAGCTGAACGACGAAGAAGGGCCCGCGCCCAGCAGCTTCGGCCATCGCGGTGCTCGGCGGACGGCGATGTGGATCGATCCACGCCATGAGCTGGCGATGGTGATCCTCGTCGAGCGGTTCGACATGCCCGGCGATCAGCAAAAGGTGATGTACGGCGACGTAATGCGCGCCGCGATCGAGCAGTACGGGGCCTCGGCATCCACGCAGTAAGCGGCGCAGCCAGGGAGACCAACGACCATGGCCATCAAGCAATTCAATCGTCGTCACTTTCTGCGGGCGACCGGAACGGTCGTCGCGCTGCCTGCCCTGGAATCGATCGGTTTCCGGCGCTTTGCCTCGGCGGCCACGCTAACCGCGGCGCGACCGAAGCGCGCGGTGTTCCTTGGCTTCGGCTGGGGCGTGACCGAAGAAACCTGGATGCCCGATAAGAAGGTTAGTGGCTCCGCCTACGAGCTTCCTGCGGGGCTCGCGCCGCTCGAGCGTCACAAGGCCGACTTTACCGTCGTGCAAGGGCTCACAAATAAGTTCGCCAACGAAGCGCACTGGGGGAGCACGTTCTGGCTCACCGGCGCGAATCGCTACGCCGAGCCTGGGCAAAGTTTTCACAACAGCGTCTCGGCCGACCAGATAGTCGCCGAGCGACTTGGCTCCGACACGCGATTCGCTTCGATCCAGTTGAGCTGCCCTGACGGCGTGGCCAACGGTCATGGCCCGGGCCTGTCGCTGGCTTGGGACGGGCGGGGCAAGCCGCTGGCTGGCATGGAGAATCCCGTCGCTGCGTATCATCGCATGTTCTCGGACGACACCGTGCCGCTTGCCGATCGCCAAGCCCTGCTCGCCGAGAAGCGCAGCGTGCTCGACGCCGTACTAGTCGACGCGCGGCGCGTGCAGCGCGACCTCAACCGCACGGATACCGACAAGCTCGACGAATACTTTCAAAGCGTCCGCGATATTGAAACCCGCTTGGCCAAAGATGAGCAGTGGCTCGCCGTCCCCAAGCCCAAAACTTCCTTCTCCGAGCCGAAGCCGGGACTGGCGGGTCGTGACGAGATTGCGCTGATGTACGACCTGATCGTCGCCGCGCTTCAGACCGACGCCACGCGGGTCGCCACCTACCGGCAGCCGGTCGGCTCGCTGCTGGGCAGCTTAGGTTTGAAGATCGCCGCCCACGACATGACTCACTACACCACGGGCGAGCGGCTCGAGGCGTCGCAGCAGCGCGACGTGGCCCAGAGCGAATTGCTGGCCGGCCTGCTCGACAAGCTGAAGGCGACCAAGGAACCCGACGGCAGCTCGCTGCTCGACCACACGGTGGTGGCCTACGGCAGCAACATTCGCACGGTTCACTATCTCGACAACTGCCCAATGCTCTTCGCCGGCCGCGGTGCCGGGCTGAAGCTGGGCCAGCACGTGGTGCTCGCGCACCATACGCCGCTGTGCAACGCTTGGCTGACGATGCTGCATGGTTTGGGAATCGAGGCTGAGCGTCACGGCGACAGCACCGGGGTGGTGAAGGAATTGCAGGGATGAGACCGAGCTGCTTCCTCGTTTGCATTCTGCTTTGCTGCTGCGAGGCGCAGGCCGGCGAGCCCGCAAGCGCCCGGCTCGACGATGCGCAGCGAGCGTTCTTCACCGCCTACTGCACCGACTGCCACGGTGCCGACACGCAGGAAGGCAAGTTGCGGCTCGATAACATCTCGCTGGCGATCGAAACGGTCGAGCAGGCCGATCGCTGGCAGAAGATTCTCAACCAGCTCAACTCGGGCGAAATGCCGCCGGAGGATGCGACGCAACCCGAGCCGGCGCGCAAGACGGAGTTTCTCGATGCTCTGTCGCGCACGCTCGCCCTGGCGCGCAAGATCATCGGCGACCAGGGAGGCCGTATCGCACTGCGCCGCTTGAACCAGCGCGAGTACCGCAACACGCTGCGTGACTTGCTCGGCGTGGAAGTCGATACCCGCGACCTGCCCAGCGATAGCGGCACCGGCACGTTCGACACCGTCGGCGCGTCGCTATACATGTCGAGCGATCAGATCGAGCAATACCTTGCGCTGGGTCGCAGTGCGCTCGATGAGTACTTCACGCGCGCCGCTGCACATGAACATAAGACTTTCAAAGCCCGCGAAGAGGCCGAGATCGTCGGCAACAGGCGGATGAACAACCTTTACAAGGACACGAAAGCAGCGCACGACAACTACGTGCGCTGGACGGCGGCGGTCGACGAGGCCGCCAAGCGATCCGAGAACGTCGCGACCGCCGAGCGGCTGCGGAAGCAGACCGAGAAACCGCGTCCCTCCTCCGGAGTGCCGTACGCGACACCGATGCATTTCTATCTCGACTGGGACCAGATTGCCGGCGCCCCGTCGCCGACCGAATTTGGCTTTCAGGACGCGCAGAAGGCGTTCTTCGACGAGACGCAGTACCGGAATCACTTCGTGTACTACGACGACTATCAGAAGCTTCCAGCCCGCGAAACCGGTGCGTGGCTGCTGTTCTACCAGGCGTACCGCGAGACGTACGTCTCGGCCGGGGAAAAATGGCCAACCGGTCGCTACACGCTGCGGATGCGTGTCGCCGCCAACGATGCCGCTAACCGCGAGCGGCGCTTCGTCGAGATCGGCCAGCGCGGCGACGACCCCAGCGATTTCAGCGTGCTCGGCGCCTGCCAGGTCACCGGCACGCTCGCCGAGCCGCAAACGATCGAGTTTCCGGTCGAAGTGCGCAGCAGCGCGAAGCGCGAGTTTGCCGTCCGCGAGAAGCGGCCCAATTCGCGAAAAGCCGAGATCCGCAGCTACCACGACGAGCTCGAAAAGACCGGCCGCGGACCAGTGCCGGCGATCTGGATCGATTGGTTCGAGATCGAAGGTCCGGCGAAGGCGCCCATCGCTGCGGCGGTATCGCTCGTTGCCGAGTCGCACGATGCGGCCGCCGCGCGTGACGTGATCCAGCGGTTTGCCACGCGCGCGTTCCGTGGCCGAGCGCCGTCGGCTGATTATCTCGATCGCCTCGTGGCGTTGTTTGAAGCCCGCCGCGGCCACGGCGACTCGTTCGACGAAGCGATCAAGGAGCCGCTCGGCGTGGTGCTCGCGTCGCCGAGCTTTCTGTACTTGCTCGAACCGTCGCCCGGCGACGAGCATCGCCGGCTCGACAGCCTCGAGCTTGCTTCGCGCCTGGCCTATTTCTTGTGGAGCAGCCCGCCCGACGACGAGTTGTTGGCGCTTGCGCGCAGCGGCGAGTTGCAGCAGACCGAGGTGCTTGCCACGCAGGTTGATCGCATGATCGCCGACGAGCGGTCGTGGCAATTCGTGCGCGGGTTCACGCACCAGTGGCTCGGCATGGACCGGCTCGACTTCTTTCAATTCGACTTCAAGCTCCATCGCGGCTTCGATGACAGCACCAAGGCAGCGGCGCGCGAAGAGGTATTTCAAACTGTGGCCTGCCTGCTGCGCGACGACCTGAGCCTGCGCTCATTGTTGAAGTCGGACTTCGTGATCGTCAACAGCTTGTTGGCCACTTATTACGGTCTCGACGGCGTGCGCGGCGATGCGTTCCGCAAAGTATCGCTGCCGGCCGATTCGCCCCGCGGCGGCTTGCTGGGGATGGCGGCGATCCTGGCGATGGGGAGCAACGGTCAATGCACCAGCCCCGTCGAACGCGGCGCCTGGGTGCTGCGCAAGCTGCTCAACGATCCGCCGCCTCCTGCGCCGCCGAACGTTCCGCAGCTTGCGCGGCTCGAAGGCAAGTTGCTCGACGTGCGCGAGCGTCTGCGCGCCCACCAGGAGCAGCCGCAGTGCGCGAACTGCCATCGCAAGATTGACCCGATCGGCTTCGGCCTGGAGAACTTCGACGCCGCGGGCCGGTGGCGCACCGAGGATATGTATCAGCTTAAGGGGGGCGCTAAGAAAACCTGGACGATCGACGCCGCCGCTACCTTCCACAAGGGACCGGCGTTCAAGAACTACTTCGACCTGCGCGACATTGTCGCCTCGAAGTCCGATGCCTTCGCCCGCGGCTTCACCGAAGCGCTGGTCGAATATGCCCTCGGCCGACCATGCGGATTTATCGATGAAGAACTCGTTGCAGACGTTTTGAGCCAGGCCCGCCGGCAAGACTTCGCGATGCGCAGCTTTATCCAAGCGCTCGTTGCCAGCGATACGTTTCAGTCGAAGTGACCGCCGCGCGGATCGTTCGCCTTTACGGCGCTGCGCGGCTGGGCACGATCACTCGCTGGCGTAGGGCATCAGGATTTCACCGGTTTCGATGCCGGCAATCGCCTTGAACGCGCCGTCGGCCACCGCCTCGCCCAGCCGTGTTACGGTGCGGAAGTAACGATCGCTCGGCTTCGCGGGCGATACTTGCCGCGCCAGGTCCTGGCAGGCCACGTCGGCCGCCTGGGTGACGATCTCGTCGCCGCGGCGCGCCGCGTACAGGCTGGTGCACACCATGATGATGCACGCCTGAACGCGCGCCGACAGTTCTGCCATGCGGCATTGCCGATCGGCCAAGGCGAGCTGATACTTTCGCATCACGCCACTGATCTCCAACGGGAAATGCTGGAGCCGATCGATCGCGTACTCCGCATGGGCGCGTAGCACGGCAGGCATCGGTGGCAACTGCGGCGACGGATGCCGGCGGAACCGCTGCGCGGCAAACCACTTCGAGTACTCCCACAACGGCTCGCGCAGCACCATCAGGTGCGCCGGGTTCAACATGTTCGGCTTCTTGATTCCTGCCACGGCCAACGCGCGGCCGATCGGCTCGAAGAACTGCATGCCGTGCTGCTTCACCAGCGACTTGAAGAACGCCATGCCGAGCATCTCGCCCTCGCCTTCGTAGATGCACGGGGCCAAGAACTCGTGCACGTTGTCGCCGAACAGGTGGCCGTGCAGGAACGCTCGGCCGCCATGCGTCTTCATCATCAACTCGATGGCCGCCTCTTTTTGGGCTTCGCTGCCAAAAATCTTGGCGATGATGCACTCCATCTCGCCGCGATAACCCTGGTCGATCAACTGCGAACACCACGCCACCTGGGCATCGGCCGCGACGATCAACCCGGCGAGCCGGCCGATGCGGCGGCGCACCAATTCGCGCGAGGCAATCTCCTGTCCGTAGGTGCGGCGGAAGTGCGCCCAAGGCAGCATGCTGGCCAGCATCACGCGCATCGCCCCGGCCGCCGTGGCACACAGCGCCACGCGCCCCAGGTTCAAGCCGTGATAAGCGATCGTCAGTCCGTCGCCGCGCTTCGGTTCGAGCAAGTTGTCGGCCGGCACACGGAAATCGCGAAAGATGATCCCCTGGTTGTACGCATGCTTCAGCGCGTACAGACCGTACTTCTTCAATTGGAAGTGCTCGTTCTCTTGGTCCGGCAGATCGACGATGAGCACCGCGGGCTTGTTCTCGATCAGGCACACCAGGCCGATCGTCCGCCCGGGGATGACGTTCGTGATGAACAGTTTCTCGCCGTTGACGACGAACGTGTCGCCATCGCAGTCGGCCCGGGTGCGCAAGGCGGTGAGATCGCTGCCGGCTCCTGGCTCGGTGAGCGCGAAGGCGCTCAGTCGCTCGCCGCTGGCCAGCTTGGGGAGCCAGCGCTCGCGCTGCTCGGTGTTACCGAACGTGCGCACCGGATCGACCGCTCCAATACAGCCATGAACGCTCGCCATGCCGGCGACCGTGGGATCGACCGTGCCCATGCGGGTAAGAAACGGCGCGAAGCTCGCGAAGGCCGCGCCGCTGCCGCCGTATTGCCGATCGACGAGCAGCCCCCAGTAGCCTGCCGCGCCCAGCTCGTTGAACACCGCGTCGCTGATTTTTCCCTGGTCGTTGTGCAGCGTGCGCGCGTCGCGATGCCGGCGGACCACCGCGATCGAATCGTCCATCACCTTCGCCACGTCGGCCGGCGGCGCGGTGTCCTTGCTGGTGAACAGCTCGACCGGCACGGCGCCTTCCCATACCGCCCGGTGCGCGGGGCTGGCGGTGGTCTGGTACTGCGGTGCGAAGAGCGCCTCGACCTGGTCGTCGGCCTTGTCGATCGCGCCGGTCCGCGTCGCCTCTTCCTGGCTTTTGCCGCCAAGTTTCAGCGCCGTCTCGGCGAACGATTCCTTCTCGGCGTCCTGCGACGGCGAGGCAACCGGTTCTTCAACACGCGGGTTCATGGGTCATCCTTTGCCAGACAGCGTGAATACTCGCTAAAATATACTACGCAGGTGGCGGGCGTTGGACCGCGCATCTCCCGGTATTGGAGAAGAACATGCCCCAATCGATGCGTTTCGACGAAATACTCACCTTGATCGACACACTGCCGCCGGCTGACCAGGAGGCGTTGCTTGGCATCCTCGAACGGCGGCGGATTGCCGACCGGCGCGCCGAAATCACGAAAGAAGTCGTCGAAGCGCGTGAGGAGTATCGCTCCGGTGCCTGCCGACATGAACAGGCCGCCGAGATCATGAAAGACTTGCTTTCATGAACCGAGCCTTGTTGCGGTCCAAGGCATGCACGCGAGCACGTTGTTGTGGCCGGTCTCCCGACCGCGCCACCCGCCGCGACCGCAGGTCTCCCTGCCACCGACCGCATTCTTTATTGGCTGGCATGGTCGGGAGACCATGCCAGAACGGTGCAATCCCTAGGCGTCGGCCTTTTTCGCGTACATCGCCTCGATCTTGTCGGCGTACTTGCGGGCGATCGCGGAGCGGCGGAGCTTGAGCGTCGGCGTCAGGTCGCCCGATTCGACCGTGAACGCTCGATCCAACAAGATAAAATCGCCGATCTGCTCGTAGCGCGATACGCCTGCCATCCGCTCCCGAATTCGCTTGGCGTACAGCTTGCGCACCTCGTCGCTCGCCAGCGCCTCGGCGGCATTGGTGACCGGGATGCGGCGCTCGATGATCGCGGCACGCAGCGTCGCAGGATCAGGGACGATGAGCGCGGTCAGATAGTTCCGCCCGTCGCCGATCACCACCGCCTGGTGGATCAACGGCTCGGCCGCCAGCAGCGACTCGAGCGCGATCGGGGAAATGTTCTTGCCGCCGGCGGTGACGATCAGCTCCTTCTTGCGGCCGGTGATTTTGAGGAAACCGTCGGCGTCGATCTCGCCCAGGTCGCCGGTGTACAGCCAGCCGTCGCGAAGAATCTCGGCCGTGTCGGCCGGTCGATGCCAGTAGCCGAGCATCACGTGCGGCCCGCGGGTGAGAATCTCGCCGTCGTCGGCAATGCGGACTTCAACCCCGGCGATCGGCGGGCCGACGGTGCCGCGCTTGTTGGCGGTCGTCGTGCAGGTGCTGATCACCGGCGACGTTTCGGTCAGTCCGTAGCCTTCAAGCAGCGTCACCCCGTTACGCTCGTAGAACTCGCCGACATGCGCCGGCAGCGCCGCCCCGCCGGCAATGCCTGCCCGTAAGCGACCGCCGAAGATCTCGGCCAGCGCTCCAGGGCGATCGGCCGCCGGCGACTGTTGCAAGAGCCGCATCACGCGCTCGAAGAAGTACGGCACGCCGTTGACCAACGTGGGATGGAACTCGGCACACTGCGGTACGGCCGTCTCGGGCGAGTCGGCCAGCACCAGCTCACAGCCTTGGACAAGCCAAGTGTAAAAATCGCAAGTGCGGGCAAAGATGTGGCTGAGCGGCAGCCAGTTGAGCCGCACGTCCCCCGCGCGCGGCCCGAACGCCGATGTTGCCGAGATGGCGTTCGAGGCCAGATTGTTCTGGCTGAGCATCACTCCCTTCGGCTCGCCGGTGGTGCCCGAGGTGTACAGGATCGTCGCCAAATCGCCCGGCGCGATGCTGGCCGGCGCGAAATCGTCGCGTGACGTAGCCAGCAGTTCTTCGAAGCGAAGAAAGTCGTGGCCGGGCCACGATTGCACGCCGGCGTCGAACGTGACGAGGCGCGTGCCGGCCGGCAGCGCCGCGGCATGCGGGGCCAGTTTCTCCGCCTGTTCGGCGCTGGAAACGACAATCACTTTTGCCCCGCTATCGGCAATTTGAAACGCAATCTGAGCGCCGGAAAGTGACGCATGCACCGGCACGTGCACCGCACCGGCCGTTTGAATGCCCAGGTCGGTGACGAGCCACTCGTAACGGTTCGGCGACACCAGCAACACCCGGTCGCCACGCTCGACGCCCAACGACGCCAGCGCAGCCGCGAAGCGGCGCACGTCGCGCGCCAGGTCGTTCCAAGTGTGGGCGCGCATCTCGCCGCCGCGCCGGGCATGCACCGCCACGCGCTCGCCATCGCTGCGCACGCGATCGTGGAACAAGGCGACGATCGTTTGTTCGAGCGAGCAGACCATAAGCTCACAAGTCGGGCAGCCGAAGGTGGTTGAAATTCAATACGTCCAATCGTTCCTTTTCGAGAATCCCCGATAGCATCGCATCGTCGGTTAGAACAAGTACGCCCTCTCGCGCCAGGTCGAAGATGCCGGCGTCGGTTACGCCAAGCTTCATGAACGCTTCGCTTTGTGCGGCTTGTGTTGCTGAAATCAAGCGCTCATCGAATTCTTTCACCATCGCTTGTAGGGTTCGGGAAAAACTGTCGCGCAAAGGCCTCGACAATCCCGTCCGCCCCAAGTTGCTTATTTCCGTGATAATGCTGGTCGTCGTGATGACCCGTCGAAAGGATCTGAGCGTTCCGACCAGCAGATCGAAGTCGTCTGTCGTAAAGCCATGGGAGCGAGTGCGCTTGAAACTTGAAACCAACGAACGGCGCGTTTGGCCGATCAAGACGAGCAGCAGAATGTTCGTGTCGACCAACACACCTCGCGCCAGATGCTTGCGAATCAGCGGGTGCTCGGTAGCTAGTTCGCGCCTCATACGGCTCGAATTCGCATAGCCCGAGCGACACCAGTGTCGGCGGCAACCTCGACTTGCTTATACTCGCGATCCTGAAATGGAGAGCTAAATGCAGCGTTGCCGAGCCCTTCGCCAGCACCACGAAAGAAGCTCAACGTGATCATCCAGCTCTGCTCGTCTTCGGTCATCTCGACCTCTTCTAACCGTAGGCCCGGCAAGTCCTCACCAAGGACTTCCTTCAAAAACTTCGTAGCGCTTTGAACCGCTTGTTTGACCGAAATTGGTTGGGTCGGATTTGGTTTGACAGTGCTCATGTCGTTGGCTCCGGTGCGAATATTCTAGCACCGCTCAAAAATCGTCGCGATCCCTTGGCCGATGCCGATGCACATGGTCGCCAGGCCGAGCGTGGCATCGCGGTCGAGCATCGCGTGGATCAGCGTCGTTGAGATGCGGGCACCGCTGGCTCCCAGCGGATGGCCGATCGCGATCGCTCCGCCGCGCACGTTCACCCGCTCTTCATCGAGGCCGAGCATGCGGATGCAGGCGATCGCCTGCGACGCGAATGCCTCGTTCAGCTCGATCAGATCGATGTCTTTCAGCGATAGCCCAGCCCGCTTCAGCGCCTTCTGCGTCGCAGGCACCGGGCCGGTCCCCATCACCGCCGGGTCGACGCCGACGACCGCGGTCGCCAGGATGCGCACTTTCGGCGTCAGGCCGAGTTCTTTGGCGCGCTCGTCGCTCATGATCAACAGGGCCGCGGCACCGTCGTTCAGCGGCGAACTGTTGCCGGCAGTCACCGTTCCCATGCCGGGCATGAAGGCCGGCTTCAAAGCGGCAAGCGTTTCGAGCGACGCATCGGGGCGCACGCACTGATCACTCTCGACCAGGAATCGTTCGCCACGCTCGTCGTGTCCCCAGATCGGCACCATCTCGGCCTTAAACTCTCCGGCCCGCTGCGCGGCCGCGGCACGCTGGTGGCTGCGCAGGGCGAACTTGTCCTGCTCCTCGCGCGAGATGCCCTGGCTTTGGGCGAGGAACTCGGCCGTCACTCCCATCATCAGCGCCCCTTTGCTGGTGCGGTGGAACAGCTTGGGGTTGAGGTTCAGGTCCTTGTCCATCGGGATGTGCTGCATGTGCTCAAGGCCGCCGACGATCTGCACGTCCTCGAAGCCGGCCATGATGGCGTGCGTCGCCTGGTTCAGCGCCTGCAAGCTGCTGCCGCACAGGCGGTTGACCGTCGCTCCGCCGGTGGCCATCGGCAGGCCGGCCATCAGCGACACGGCCCGGGCAACGTCGAACCCCTGTTCGCCTTGCTGCTGCGTGTTGCCGAGCACCACGTCCTCGATCACTTCAGGATCGACGCCGCTGCGCTCGACAAGTTCCTGCACCACCGCCACCGCCATGTCATCCGACCTGACGTTGCGGAACCAGCCCTTCTCGGGATGCGAGCGCCCGATCGGCGTGCGAAGCCCTTCGATGACGACTGCGTGTTTCATGGGTATGCTTTCCTACTATTAAACCCCTCTCCCTTTGGGAGAGGGTGGCAAGCGCAGCGAGCCGGGTGAGGGTGAGTCAGATACTCGGCCTCGACACCGCTTCGCCCTCATCCGGCCTTCGGCCACCTTCTCCCAGAGGGAGAAGGATATCGATTTGTGTCCTCATTGATTCTACGTTCTGCCGTAAAACGTTCCGCCGGTCTTGGCCAGGTCCAGCAGCATCGGCGTCGGCCGATAGCGTTCGCCCAACGATTCATACGGCTTCAGCCGCTCGACGATCTTCGCCGCTCCGATGGTATCGGCCCAGAACAGCAGCCCCCCTTTGAAGGGCGGAAACCCGATGCCGTAGATCAGCCCCAGATCGACATCGCGGGCGTCGCGCACCAGGCGGTCTTGCAAGATGCGCGTGGCTTCGAGCACCATCGGCAAGAACAACCGCTCGGTCACCTGCTCCTGGGACAGTTTGGCGGCCACGGGCTTGACCAGCGGGGCCAGCAAACCGTTGAGCGTCGGGTCGGGCTCGCCGCGACCTTTCTTGTCGGTGTACTTGAAGAACCCGGCACCGCTTTTCTGCCCCAGTCGGCCGGTCTTCACCATCGTGTCGAGAATCGGCGATTCGACAATCCGCCCGGGAAACGCCGCATGCATCACCTGCCCCGCGTAATACGCCGTGTCGAGCCCCACGACATCGTACAGCGTCATCGGCCCCATCGGCATGCCGAATTCCTTGGCCGCCGCTTCGATCATCTTCAACGGCACTCCTTCGGCCAGCAGGTTCAGCGCCTCGTTCATGTACGGCAGCAGCAGGCGATTGACCAGGAACCCCGGGCCATCGTTCACCACGATCGGACTCTTGCCGAGCCGCTTCGCAAACGCCACCGCCGTGGCCACCGTCATATCGCTGGTGAGCGGGCCGCGAATCACCTCCACCAGCGGCATCTGCCGCACGGGATTGAAGAAGTGCAGCCCTACGAACCGCTCGGGATACTTGAGTCCCTGCGACAGCGTGCCGATCGAGATCGCCGAGGTGTTCGAGGCCAGGATCGCCTCGGGCCGTAACTGCGGCTCGATCCGCGCATACAGCTTCTTCTTAATCGCCGGGTTCTCGACGACTGCTTCGATCACCAGATCGCACGCCGCGAACTCGCTATCGACCGTCGTGGCATTCACCAACGGCACGTACTTGAGCAATTTCTGAGGATCGCTGCCTTTGATTGCCTTGTTGTACGACACTTCTTCCAGCGTTTTCTTCACGCCGCCCGCCAGTGCCGCGGGCGAGGCGTCGTTGATCGTCACTGGCACGTCGCGCTTCACGCACGCCGCGGCAATCCCTGAGCCCATGATCCCCGCGCCGAACATGCCCACGGCGTTGATCTCGCGCGGCTCGATGCGCTCGTCGGCAATGCCGCGATCCTTTTTGTTGCGATCGCCGAGGAAGAACACGTTGATTAGCGCGCGGTTGATCGGCGTGCCGAAAATGTCGGCGAACGCTTCGGCCTCTTGCTTGCAAGCCTCGGCCAGGGTGGCGCTCGCCGCGCCAAGCATCAGTTCCAGGGCCGCCATCGGCGCGGGGTAATGCCCCTTGGTGACCTGCTGGATCATCGCCGCCGCCGTGGCGCCAAGGAACATCAGCTCGGTTTCGTTCATCGCGATGGGCTGCGACCAACGCTCGCGGTCGCGCTGCCACCCGCCGCTGCGCTGCTCGGCGCGGATCAGTTCGATCGCCGCATGTTCCAGTCGCTCTGGCGCGACGACGTCGGTCGCCAGCCCCATCAACGCCGCAGCCCGGCCGTCGATACTCTCGCCGCCCGTGACCAACTCCACGGCATTGGGCAGGCCGACCATGCGCGGCGTGCGCGCCGTGCCGCCCCAGCCAGGGAACATGCCCAGCTTCACTTCGGGGAAGCCGTACTGGGCCTTGGGATTCGTGGTCATGAGTCGCCGATCGCACCACATTGCTAGCTCCGCGCCGCCGCCGACGCACATGCCGTCGATCGCCGCGGTGGTGACGAACGGTACTTTTGATAGCCGCTCGAACAGGCTGCGGCCGCGCGTGGCGATTTCCACCACGTCGGCATGCGTGACGTTCTTGGCCGCGGCGAACTCGCGCAGGTCGGCGCCGGCAATGAAGATGCCGGGCTTGGCCGAGGCGATCACGAGGCCAGCCAGCCCAGGACGTTTTTCCAGCTCGCCAAACCGGGCTTCAAACTCTTCCAGCACGGCGCGCGACAGCACGTTGGCGCTTTTGGCAGGGTCGTCGAACGTGAGCACCGCGATGTCGGGCTCGGGGAAACTGAGTTTCAGATAAGTGGCGTCGGGCATGCGAGTGTCTCTTTCGGCCTAGCGACGTGATAGCGCTCCTTTTTACACTGTGCTCCATGCAAGCGGAAAGCGGAAAGCCGAGCGCGGATGCAGCATTCCCCATTCCCCGTTCCCGATTCCCCATTGCTCCGCTCGCTCCCGAACAGATGGCCACGATCGCGCTGGTGGCGGCAATGCACTTCGTGGTGTCGTATGCGTCGGTGTTGGCCGGTATGCTGCTTTGGACCCTGCTGGGGCCGTTGGCGGTGTTTGTGACCGGCATTGCGGACCAGGGCATTCCCTGCCTGCTGCTGGCGATGCTGTTGGTGCTCATCCCGCGCGTCGGCGTGGCAGCATGGTCGCTGGCCACGGTGTTCGTGCTCAACACGTTGTTCGGCGGATTCGCAGGCGTTCCCTCGCTGGCGTACATCGGCGTGAGCATCGTGGTACACGAAACGTTGCTGGCCGCCAGCGGCATCACGACGACATCGCTATTGCGCGTGCCGAGGCCGCGACCCAAGGTAGCAACCGTGCTGCGCGTGGCGCTGGTGCTCGGGCTGTGCAAAGCGGTGAACGTGTTCGCGCAGTTCACGCTGGCCAAGCTGCTGTTCCGCTTCATGTTTGCCGATTGGTACCTGATTAGCGCTTCGCTGGTCACCGGGTTGGGATACGGCAGCGTCGGGGCAGCGATCGGCTTGGTGCTGGGATACCGGCTGCGCAGGGTCGCCGTATGAACGCGGCCCTCGAGGTGATGGGCCTCGGCTTCACGTTCCCGGGGCGCACGTCGCAGGCGCTCGACCAAATCAATTTCACATTGCCGACGGCGAGCATCACCGTCGTCGCCGGACGCACCGGCTCGGGCAAAAGCACGCTACTGCGGGCGCTGGCCGCTTGGATTCCTCGCCACAGCGCGGGGCGCATGACCGGCAGCGTCACGGTCGGCGGGCTCGACACGCGCACTGCGACGACCGCCGAATTGGCACGCACGGTCGGCCTGATGCAACAGTCGATCGATGACCAACTTTGTGCGACGACCGTCGCCGGCGAAGTCGCCTTCGGCTTGGAGAACCTGGCCTTGCCGGTCGACGAAATCCACGGGCGAGTCGGCGCTGCACTGGCGCGCTTCGGTCTGGCCGGGTTTGAGAGCCACCAGACGCGGCAACTCTCGAGCGGGCAGCGGCAGCGACTGCTTTTGGCGAGCCTCTGGGCGATGCGGCCGCGCGTGCTGGTGCTCGACGAACCGCTCAGCCAGCTCGACGAGCAAGGGACAGCCGCTCTGTTGGCCGAGCTGCGACGGCTGCGCGACGAAGGGATCACGATCGTCGTGGCCGAGCATCGCGTCGATCAGTTGTTGCCGATCGTCGATCGGGTGCTGGTGCTGGAAGGCGGGCGACTTGTGGGCGCTAAACCGCAAGCGATGGTCGAAGCGGTCACGGTTGGCTCACCAATCGCTGGCGGACCGACCATCGTTGCGGCCGAGCGCATCGCGGCGCGATATGGTGCATCGTCGCCGCCGGTGTTTTCGGACGTAACGCTTTCGGTGGCACATGGAGAGCGGATCGCGATCGTGGGTCCCAACGGGGCCGGCAAGAGCACGCTGCTAAAGGTGCTGGCCGGGATCATGCCCCCGGCAATGGGCGAAGTGCGTTGGTGCGACGACGAAGCCGGCAGGCCACCGGTCGGATTGGTGCCGCAGAACCCTGACCTGACACTGTTCTCGAATAGCGTGCGTGACGAACTAGCGTTCGGCCCGCGACAACTCGGCTTGGACGAGGCCGAGATTGCGCGGCGCGTGGCGACGGCGGCGGATGAGTTTTCGCTCGATGATTTGCTCGACGAGCCGCCGCAGGGGCTCAGCCAGGGGCAGCGCTTGCGCGTCGCCTTGACGGCCGCGGCGACGCTCGAGCCGCAAGTGTTGCTGCTCGACGAACCCACCATCGGCCAGGATCCGGAGCAGATGCACCGGTTGTTTAGCGCGCTGGTGGCGGCCGTCGAGGCGGGGCGCATCGGGGCGATTGTCTTCTCGACGCACGATGCTGAAGTGGCGCGGCGGTATGCGACACGCATTCTCCCTCTCCCCGCCGCGGGAGAGGGCCGGGGTGAGGGGGGCATGAAGCGTGTACCCACGTCGCCCCCTCACCCTAACCCTCTCCCGCAAGGGGAGAGGGGAACTGGTGGAGCGCTTGAACGGCTGGATGCGCGGGTCAAGATTGTGTACCTGTTGGCCCTGTCGCTGGTTAGCGTGACGGTCGATTCAGCGCGGGCATTGCTGATCGTCGGGGCGATCGGCATGGCGCCGGTGTTCGCGCTGCGCTGTGGATGGCGGGCCCGGGCGCTCGTTGTCGGTGCGATTGCCGCGACGATTTGGGGCGCAGTGCTCTCGCAGGCGATGTTTTACAGCTTCGAGCCTCGGACGCCGTGGATGACGATTGCCGGCGTGACGCTGTGGCGCGAAGGAGCACGGTACGGCCTGCTCCAATCGATGCGGCTGGTGGCGACGACCGCCTCGGGAATAGCCGTGTGTCTATCGACTAGCCCCGAGCGGCTGTTGGCGGCGATGACGCGCCTCGGCTCACCGGCGACGCTCGCGTTCTTGGTGACAACCGCGATGCGGTTTCTGCCGACGATGGCCGACGAGTGGCTGGCGATCCGGCTGGCTCACCGGCTGCGCGGCTACCGCTTCCGCCCCTGGAAATTGGCCGCGTGGTGCATCGAGGCAGGGATGTTCGCGCCGTTGGTGGCGGCGGCGCTGCGGCGGGCGACGACACTGGCGGTCAGCGTCACCACGCGTGGACTCGATCCGCGGGCGCCGCGGACGTACTACGATCCGCCGTCACGCGGTTAATTCCAGCGTTGCCCACAGGCTGGGGTCTTCGCGATACGGGTATTCGATCGGGCAAGTGAACGTCTGCTCGCCCAACTCGCGGTCGATCAAGGCATAGGTGAAGCCCAGTCGAGCATGCTCGGCTGGGTCGTATCCGGTGAGGGCCGCAGCCGGGATGAACGCTTCGAGCACGTAGCCGTCGACACGCCGCTCGCGGCGCACCTCAAGCACACCGGGTCGCACGGGGCGCGCGTTCTCGCGCGCTCGGTTGATGAGCATCTGCTCGGCGACCGGTTCGTCGAGCGCGCGGCCGGTGCCCGAGGGCATGAAGATGAACGCGTGGCAGAAGCGGCTGGCGCGGTGAATATTGTGCGTGTCGCGCGTGTCGATCCAGACACGCAGGCCGTCGCTCTCGTCGGGGCGGCTCTCGCGGCACCACGGCTGCTGCCGCTTGCCCGTGACACGCACCCAGAACAGCAGTCCCTCGGCGTTCCAGCCGGTGCGCACCTCGGCAAAGCGCCCTTCGCCGTCGAGGTCGCCGAACATCGGCAGCGCGTGCTTCTCCGAGAGCGGCTTGGCGGCGGTCCACGCGGTGTCGTGCTTCAGGCAGGGCACTGAGTAGCGGAACAGGAAACGCGGCGCAATCAGAGATTCGGTCATTGGATATCGGTCCCTTTAACCCCCGGCGACTCGCCGGGGGCTAATGAGTGTCCCCTGGCGGCCACCCGTCACTGCCGCGTAGTGCTCGCGAAAGAAGTCGACGATCGACGGGGTGATGTCGGCCGACGTGTGGAAGCGCAGCGATACCATGTCGTGGTCCGGCCGGCTGGTGAGCAACTCAACCTCCTCGCCAAGCTCGGCCACACGTCCCATCGGAAACATCTGCTTGGGGCCGTTGAGCACCAGGTGCAGCGCGGCCACTTTCTTCGTTTGAATGGTCGCCCACGGCTCGCTCGAACCGCGCGGGCAGAGGTGCACCAGTTGCTGGTTGTTCCAGAGAAACTCGCCTCCCTCGGCAACTTGGCCGAGCAGCTCGCAAAGCTCCTCAAGCAACTCGGGACTCCACTTCGCCGGCTTGCCCGGCGGGAAACCCTTGCGCGACAGATGCCACTTCTGCCCCAGCACCTTCCACGGCATCACGTCCTCGGGCTTCTGCTGGGCGCGCTGCGTGAAGCGCTCGAAGCCCTTCACCGCCGCTTCGAGGAACTGCCAGAATTCGGGACGGTCGATCTCGGCCCACGTGTGAACCGCCAACTGCACTTCCTGCCAGGGGCCGCGCAGGTTCTTGCACTTCACGCGCGGCTCGCTGCCGTACACCGGCAGGTCGGGCATCTCGTTCAGCGGCTTGAGGTCTAGCCGTTCGATCAACTCATCGCGTTGGAAGCTCTTTTTCGCGACGCGGAACTTCAGCTTCACCAGCCACGGCTCGCCGGTGACAGCGTGGAAGAACCAGCCGTCGCTCTTCTTCGGCGCGCTGATCTCGACGACCGTGCGCGAATTCCAGTTGGTCGGGCTGAACTCGCCCAGCTCGTGGATGCGATCGATCACCGCGGCGAGAATCTTGCCGTCCCAACGACACGCCTGACCGTCGCGCCCCACGCGGTCCACAGTATGCCAGCGCCGGCCATCGGCTTCCCAAGGATTCTTGGCTTCCAGGCCGACCTGATGCACTTCAAGATCGTCGTGGCGCTGGGCCTCGGCCGCGGCAAAGTCGTATGGCTTGCGCTCGACGTGTGGTCCGGCCGCGAGTACCGGGGCGAGCATCTCGCCCGTGTGCGAACGCAACAGTGGCCAGGCACCATTCTTCGCGGCTGCGGCCTTGCGGCGCGTCGCGGCCTGATAAGCGTTGGCATGCTCGACGATCTGTTCCGGCGTGCCGGCTGCCACGACTTGACCGCCGGCGTCGCCCGCTTCGGGCCCCATGTCGATCACCCAATCGGCCGTCTTGATCACGTCCAAGTTGTGTTCGATCACGACGACCGTGTTCCCCAAATCGACCAGTCGATTGAGCACGTCGAGCAGTTTAGCGAGATCATCGAAGTGCAGGCCGGTGGTCGGCTCGTCGAGCAAGTACAGCGTCTGTCCGGTGTCGGGTCGCGCGAGCTCCGCGGCGAGCTTCACGCGCTGCGCCTCGCCGCCCGAGAGCGTCGGCGCTGCTTGCCCCAGGCGCAGGTAATCGAGCCCCACGTCGCACAGGGTTTGCAGCGTACGGCGAATCTTGGGGATGTTCGCGAACAGTTCGAGCGCCCGGCCGGCGGGCATGTCGAGCACGTCGGCAATACTCTGGCCGCGGAACTTTACGGCCAGTGTTTCGGGGTTGTAACGGCGGCCACGGCAGTCGTCGCACTCGACCCACACGTCGGGCAGAAAGTGCATTTCGATCCGCAGTTGGCCGTTGCCTTCGCACTTCTCACAGCGCCCGCCTGGGACGTTGAAGCTGAACCGGCGAGCCGTGTAGCCTCGCAGCTTCGCCTCGGGCAGGTGTGCATACAACTCGCGGATCTGCTCGAACACGCCAGTGTAGGTGGCCGGGTTCGAGGTGGGCGTGTTCCCCAGCGGCTGCTGGTCGACGCGAATCACCTTGTTGATTTGCTCGACGCCACGGATCGCATCGTGCGGGGCGGCAAACGTGCGCGCCCGGTGCAGCGTGCGAGCCAGGGCGTTGTACAACACGTCCTCGACCAGCGAGCTTTTGCCGCTGCCGCTGACGCCGGTGACCACGGTGAACGTTCCCAGCGGAATCTCGACGCTCACGTTGCGCAGGTTGTTGTGGCGGGCACCGAGGACTTGGAGCAACGGGAGCTGGGAGCTAGGAACTGGGAGCTGGGGTTTATTGGTCTTGCGCGGTTTCTTTTCCTTCCTAGCTCCTTGCTCCTCGTCCCCAGCTCCCCCCCGCCTGTTCGTCGGCACCGGGATCGCCTTGGTGCCGCTGAGGTACGGACCGGTGACCGAGCCTTTCTGCTTGGCGACTTTCTCGGGCGTGCCGCGCGCCACGACTTGGCCGCCGTGTTCGCCGGCGCGCGGACCGAAATCGAGCAGTTGATCGGCCCCGGCAATGACTTCCTTATCGTGCTCGACCAAGAGCAGCGTGTTGCCGAGATCGCGCAGGCGCTCGAGCGCTCGCAGCAGACGCAAGTTATCGCGCGGATGCAGTCCGATCGTCGGCTCGTCGAGCACGTATAGCACGCCCGTCAGGCCGCTGCCCACCTGGCTGGCCAGCCGGATGCGCTGGGCCTCGCCGCCCGAGAGGGTCGGTGCTCCGCGCGACAGCGTGAGATAATCGAGCCCGACATCAACCAGGAATTGCAGCCGGTTGCGCACCTCGCGCAGCAACTCGCCGGCCACCTTGCGCTCGGCCGCGGTGAGCTTGAACGTATCGAACTGCTTGAACAGCTCGCCCAGCGGCGTGCGGCACAGCTCGTCCATGGTGCGGTTGCGAAAGCGCACGGCCGAGGCATCGTCGCGCAGGCGGCTGCCGCCGCAGGTCGAGCATTCCACTTCGTCAACCAGGTGATCGAGCTTGCCGCGCAAGGCCGGCGACAGCCGCGACGCTTCTTCCAACGCCGGATACAGTCCTTTGTATTGAAAGCGGAACCACGTCGAGGCAGTTTTCTTTTTCGCCCCCGGTTGCGGCATTGCACTTTGAGGCACCGCAATCCAATCGTCGCCAGTGCCGTGAAGCACCACGCGGCGATGGCGTGCCGAGAGCTGGTCGTAGGGTACATCGAGTGGCAGGCCGGAGTGCGTGGCCAGAGCATCGAGCATCGGCCGGAAGTAGGCGTTGTCGACGCCAGGCCACATCGCCACCGCCCCTTGGGCGAGCGTGAGCTTCGGGTCGCGCAGCAGGGCCGCGGTGTTGGCTCCCATCTGCGAGCCGAGCCCTTCGCAACTCGGGCACCAGCCGAGGGCGCTATTAAACGAAAAGTTGTGCGGCGTGAGGCGTTCAAAGCTGCGGCCGCATTTATCGCAGGCGAAGTGCTGGTTGTGCACGTCGGTGCGCCATTGTTCCTCGGGCACGTCGTCGACGGGCCAGGCAACGTGCATGATCCCCTTGCCCATCGCCAAAGCGCTCTCGACGCTGTCGGCAATCCGGCTGCGTCCGCCAGTGCGCACCGTCACGCGATCGACCAGCACTTCCACCAAATGCTTGCGACGGCGATCGATGGTCGGCGGGTTATCGACCTCGTACGTCTTGCGATCGACACGCATCCGCTGGTAGCCGGCGGCACGCAACTGGTCCCAGAGCGCCTCGTAGCTGTCGCCCACCGCCACTTCGCGCGGCGCCATGATGTACAGCCGCGTGCCGTCGGGCTCGCGCATGATCTTGTCGATCACCTCGTCGGCCGATTGCGTGCCGATCGGCACTTCGCAGTCGGGGCAGTACGCCTGGCCGAGCCGGGCCATGAGGATGCGCAGATAGTCGTAGATCTCGGTCACGGTGCCCACGGTCGAGCGCGGTGAGTGGCCAAGGTTCTTCTGTTCGATGGCGATGGCCGGCGAAAGGCCTTCGATGTGGTCGAGAGCCGGCTTCTGCATCTGGCCGACGAACTGCCGGGCATAGCTGCTCAGGCTTTCAACGTATCGTCGCTGCCCCTCGGCATACACGGTGTCCATGGCCAGAGAGCTTTTGCCGCTGCCGCTGGGACCGCAGCAAACGGTCATCTTGTCGCGCGGAATCTCGACATCGATGCTCTTCAGATTGTGCTGCCGGGCACCCTGCACCTTGATGACCTTCGCTTCGGCTGTCCGCTGAGTGCTGACCGCTGATCGCTTCGCCGGTATGTGCGGCTTCGCGCTCAGCACCTTCTTGAGTGCCTGCCCGGTATGCGACTCCGGCACCTCGGCAACTTGTTCCGGCGTGCCGAGGGCCACAATCTTGCCGCCACCGGCGCCCCCTTCCGGCCCCAGGTCGATGATCCAATCGGCCGTCTTAATCACGTCGAGATTGTGCTCGACCACCAGCACCGTGTTCCCGGCGTCGACAAAGTTGTGCAGCACGCGGAGCAGCATTTCGATGTCGGCGAAGTGTAGCCCCGTGGTCGGTTCGTCGAGCAGGTAGAGCGTTTTACCGGTGCTTTTCTTCACCAGTTCGCGGGCTAGCTTGGTCCGCTGTGCCTCACCGCCCGAAAGCGTCGGCGACGGCTGGCCGAGTTTCAGATAATCGAGTCCCACGTCGTGCAACGTTTGCAGCTTGTGGGCGACCTTAGGGATCTGGCTGAAATGCTCGAGCGCCTGCTGGATGTCCATCTCCAGCACCTCGGCAATGTTTTTGCCCTTGAAGCGCACCTGGAGAGTTTCGCGATTGAACCGATGCCCTTCGCACACCGGGCAGGTCACCCACACGTCGGCCAGGAAGTCCATCTCCAGGCGGTTCGAGCCGTTGCCTTCGCACGCCTCGCAGCGGCCGCCAGCGACGTTGAAACTGAACCGCCCCTCGGGATAGCCGCGAGCCTTCGAGTCGGGCAATTGCGCGAACAGGTTGCGGATGTCGTCGAACACCTTGATATACGTGGCCGGGTTCGAGCGCGGCGTGCGGCCGATCGGCGACTGATCGATGGCGATGAGCTTGTCGAGATGGTTGAGTCCTTCGATGGCGTCGTGTGCGCCGGGCTCTCCTTCGCCGCCGTTCAGGTCGCGCCGCAATGCCTCGACCAGGATGCCGTTCACCAGCGAACTTTTGCCGCTGCCGCTCACGCCGGTCACGCAGACGAACGTGCCGAGCGGAATCTCGACATCGACGCCTTTGAGGTTGTGCTCGCGAGCACCGACAATGCGAAGCGAGTTGCCGTTGCTCGCGCTTCGTGTCGTCGGCACCGGGATCGTGCGCTTGCCCGAGAGAAACTGCCCGGTGAGGCTGCGAGCTTCGCCGCACACGGTGTCGTAATCGCCGCTGGCGACCACTTCGCCGCCGCGCACGCCGGGGCCGGGGCCAAAATCGACAATATGGTCGGCGGCGCGCATCGTATCTTCGTCGTGCTCGACGACGACAACCGTGTTGCCAAGATCGCGCAACTGCGTGAGCGTCGCCAGCAGTTGGTCGTTGTCCCTGGGGTGCAGGCCGATCGACGGCTCATCGAGGATGTACAGCACGCCGACCAGTCCGCAGCCGATCTGCCCCGCCAGGCGGATGCGCTGCGATTCGCCGCCGGAAAGTGTCGGCGCCGTGCGGCTGAGCGTCAGGTAATTCAGGCCTACGTTGGTCAGAAAGCCCAGGCGACCGCGAATCTCCTTGAGCACCTCGGCGGCGATGGTCTGCCGCGTGGCGTCGAGCTCCAGTTCGCTGAAGAACGTCGCGGCCTCGGAGACCGCCATGTCGCACACTTCGGGCAGCGAGCGGGCGGGGAGTGCGGCGAAGTCGGCATCGCGGCTCGACACGCGCACTGCCCGGGCTTGCTCGTTGAGCCGGGCGCCGTGGCATTGCTCGCAGCCGATGGTGCGCATGTACTTTTCGAGCTGGCGCTGCTGCATGCCGCTTTTCGAGTTGCGGTATTTCGAGAGCAGCTCGGGAATGATCCCTTCGAACTGCCCGCCGTACTTGTGTACGCCGCCGCCATGTTTCCAGGTATAGGTGACGTGCAGCGCGCCGGTGCCGTGGAGCAGGGCATGTTGCGCCTCGGTCGGCAATTCTTCCCACGCCGTTTCGAGTAGCAGGCCGGTGTCGAAGTTCTCGGCGCGTTCGATCGCCTCGGCAACGCCTTCGTAGATATGCCGCTTCCACCGCCCCAGGTCCTTCCACGGGCCGATCAGCTCGAAGCAGCCTTGCTTGAACGAACGACCGGCATCGGGAATGAGCAGTGCCGAGTCGAAGCTGAACACCTCGCCCAGGCCGTCGCACCCCAGGCACATGCCGTGCGGACTGTTGAAGCTGAACAGTTGCGGGCTCGGCGGCTCGAAACTGATGCCGCAACTGGTGCAGGCGTAGTGGGCCGACAGGTACAGGTCGTCGGCGGCGCGTGTGCCGCGCTTGGTGCGCTTCGTCGAGCCGGACTCTTCTTCGTCTGCTTCGGGAACCGCGTCGCGCTCGAGCGCCACGATCAGGTTGCCTTCTCCCATGCGCAGTGCCAGCTCGACCGCCTCGCCCAAGCGGGCACGCAACCCGGGTGCGGCGGTGAGGCGATCGATCACCACGTCGATCGTGTGGCGCATCTGCCGGTCGAGGCTCAGGTCGTCGGTCAGGTTCACCACCGCACCATCGACCCGGGCCCGCACGAAACCTTGCTTGAGCAGGTCCTCGAACAGGTCGCGGTACTCGCCTTTCTGCTGGCGGATGAGCGGGGCGAGCACCGTGAATTTGGTCCCCGGTTCGAGCGTGATGATCCGATCGATGATCTGGTCGCGCGTCTGGGCGGTGATCTCGCGCCCGCAGCGGGGACAGTGCCCCGTGCCGCAGCGGGCGTACAGCACCCGCAGGTAGTCGTAAATCTCGGTGATCGTGCCGACGGTGGAGCGGGGGTTCTGGCCGCTGGACTTCTGCGAGATCGAGATCGACGGACTGAGGCCGCTGATCAGGTCGACGTCGGGCTTCGGCATCTGCCCGAGGAATTGGCGCGCAAAGCTCGACAGACTTTCGACATACCGCCGCTGCCCCTCGGCGTACAGGGTGTCGAACGCCAGCGAGCTTTTGCCGCTGCCGCTGACGCCGCTGAAGCAAATGAGCTGGTTGCGCGGTAGCGTGAGGTTCACGTCGCGCAGGTTATGCTCGCGAGCACCTCGGATAACAATGTCGGCAGCGGGCATAGACACCAACGCGGGCGGGCGAAGTCCGTTTCGGCACCAAAAGCGAACGAACTAGGCATTGTAGGAGATTACCGGCGCGGTGGACAACCGCGTGAGATAATTTGGGACTGCGGCAGCTAGCGGGCCGGGGTTTCGGAATCGAAACCCACCCCGTAGGACGCTTACGCGACGCCGTCACGGAAAACCGAGCCGCGTTTTTCAGCGACGACTCGAAGCGCCTTGCTTTTCTTCTCGACTTTGTCCTGAAACGCACTGAAATCCACGACGGCGTGTTCTGGGAAATCGGTGAGGTCAGATCGCGTCGGTAGCGATTCGTTGAGGCACTCGCCTACGGTAACGGCCATTACTCCAACCGAGAGATACTCCAGCCTGGTTGTGTAGTGCGTCCAAGAATCTCGGGCTGAAATCAAATCACCGTCGTAAACAGAGAGCAGAAAGTTATCCTTTGGCATGGGACGAAACGCCTGCGACGTTACTCGCCCGGATTGAACGAACGAGGGATGAACCTGTCGATAGAGCATCGTCGAATCGGTCATATCGCTAGGGCCCCGGCAGCGGTGCGTATCTGCTTGCCCAACCATGCCCATTCGTTTGCATCGTCAAGCGACAACTTGCGGACGTCTTCGGTGTCGCTGCCGACCGCCCAGGAGTGCCAAATAGCGGAGTGGTCGCTCAGGTTGATGTCTAAGGAAATCTCATGGCCGCTAATCGACCATTCGGCGCGCACTCCTCCGTCAATCGTCGGAAAGATGTACGGCAAATGCTGATCGAGGTCGAAATAGCTCTCGAATGCTGCCGCAAGCCAATCTAGACCGGTTGTAGGTGGTGCTTTTCCAGTACCCTCGAACCAGCCGTTTTTCAGGACTTTGAGTTCGTCCAATCGCGCCGCCGTGTCAAGTTCCTCTAGAACGGTGACGTTCTCAACTGAGTCGATCGAATGGAGGCGTTCGGCTCTATCCACCTTTGCTATGCCTTGCACGCGAACGCGAGTTCCGTGCGGATATTCATTGAATGCCTTGACGATCTCCTCTCTGTGTTCACCAATTGGAGCGATGATCTTTCTGCTATCGGCCAATTGGATTTGGAACGTCCCTCGATCCTGATCCGCTTCGGGGACCGTGCCAAAGAGCACTACATTTTCAGTGAACAAAGTTGCGCTCGTGGCTGCAAGCACCAGTTTGCGACGGGTCTCTTTTGTCAGGCGCGCGGGACTATCTTGCTTTGAAGTTGCGAACTCAATTGCTTCGCCGTCGCGAAGGCTTCGACCGAATTTATCAAAATACCAATGGATGTTTTCCGGAAGATACTGCGAGATCGGCTTATTTGACTGTGCAGCGTCAATCGCATCAATGATCGCATCCCGCGCTTCTTCGAGATATGGTTGGCTTGGCGACAAGAGAAGGTTCGCCCCAACCACCAAGCTGATTATCGGCCGCGCACTTCCGTCTTCGATCCCAGTCAGCTTCAGCGATCACGCCTCCGAAGAAGTTGCGGGGGACTCGCGAGCGGTCTCGAAATCGTAGAAAAAACCGCCACTTCGCGACGTCGAGGATCATGTCCTCAAGCACCGCAAAATCGACCAAAATATCCAACGGTATGGCGTGCCCGTCGAAGCGTGCCCCGGTTAATCGCGGTGTAAGAAATGGCTCAGGGGTCATTGCGCGAAACGGCAGTCGTGCTTGCGTTTGATGGCACTAAAATCATAGCCCGTCCCGAATCTTGTCGATATGAGCTGACTTTCGTTCTTCGTTGACGCTCCGCATGGCGTGTGATACTTTTTCGCCATGCTTACGTGAACGCGCACCATGCTCAAAGGGCCGCACTGCCAATGGCTTATGAAGTGACCTTGATTACCGGCGACGGCACCGGCCCCGAGTTGGCTCTGGCGGCCCGCCGCTGTGTCGACGCCACCGGCGTGAAGATCAACTGGGACGAGCAAGAGGCCGGCGTCGACGTGATGGCCCGCACCGGCACGCCCCTGCCCGATGCCGTGCTGGAAAGCATCAAGCGCACCCGCTGCGCCCTGAAAGCCCCGATCACCACGCCGGTCGGCACCGGCTTTCGCAGCATCAACGTGTACCTGCGGCAGGCGTTCGGCCTGTATGCCTGCATCCGCCCCTGCAAGATCTACAAAGGGGTGCGCACCTACTTCAGCTCGCTGCCGGTCGATCTGGTGATCGTGCGCGAGAACACCGAGGACCTGTACGCCGGCACCGAGTTCGAGCGCGGCAAGCCCGAGACGGCCGAGCTAATCAAGTTCATCAACGAGAAATCGAAGTCGGGCAAGATCAAGACCGGCCCCGACGAGACCGGCGTGAGCATCAAGCCGATCAGCGTCTCGGGCTCTGAGCGGATCGTGAAGTGCGCGTTCGACTATGCCGTGGAGAACGGCCGCAAGAAGGTCACTGCGGTGCACAAGGCGAACATCATGAAGTTCTCCGACGGCTTGTTCCTCGAGACGGCCCGGAACGTTGCCAAGCAGTATCCGAACATCGAGTTCGAGGACCGCATCGTCGACAACATGTGCATGCAACTGGTGCAGAAGCCCGAGGCGTACGACATCTTGGTGCTGCCGAACTTGTACGGCGACGTGCTTAGCGACTTGGCCGCAGGATTGGTAGGCGGCCTGGGCGTCGCCCCCGGCGCGAACATTGGTCCCGAAGGGGCGGTGTTCGAGGCCACGCACGGCAGTGCCCCGAAGTACAAGGGGCAGAACAAGGTGAACCCCACGGCGTTGATCCTCTCGGGCATGCTGATGCTCAAGCACCTGAAGGAAGACAAGGCCGCCGCGCGATTGGAAAAGGCGGTCGCCGACGTGATTGCCGAGGGCAAGAACGTCACCTACGACCTGAAGGCTGACCGCAACGATCCGACCGCGGTGGGCACCAAGGAAATGGCCGACGCGATCATCCGCAAGCTGTAATGCGGAATGGGGAATGTGGAATGGGGAATGACGAACCCCTTTCGTCCGACATTCCCCATTCCCCATTCCGAACTCCCCATTCGAAAGCCGACCGCTTCAGGGCAGTCGTGAGCGGCCGCGAGCGGGGCGTCGTTGCATCGGTGCTGCGCGGCGCGCTCTCCATCGCCTCAGTGGGATATGGCGCTGCGATGCGCGTCCGCAATTGGTGGTACGACACCGACCGCGCCCGGATCGAACACGTCGATGCGCTGGTGGTCTGCGTCGGCAATCTTACGCTCGGCGGAACCGGCAAGACGCCGATGGTCGAATGGATCGTCCGCTGGATGCGCGAGCGCGGCGTTCGCCCGGCCGTCGTGAGCCGAGGCTACGGCGCACAAGCCGGCGCGGCGAACGACGAGGCCCGGGAGCTTGCCGATCGCTTGCCGGGCGTGCCCCAGGTGCAGAACCGCGATCGCGCCGCGGCAGCGCGCCGGGCGATCGACGAGTTCGGCGCCCAAGTGATCGTACTCGACGACGGTTTCCAGCATCGCCGGCTAGCGCGCGAGCTGGACGTGGTGATGCTCGATGCCGCCGAGCCGTGGGGTTATGAGCATGTGTTCCCGCGCGGCATGCTGCGCGAGCCGCCGAGCGGTCTGACCCGGGCCGAGGTGGTGGTGCTGTCGCGGGCCGATATGGTCGACGACGCGCGACGGGCCGAGATTCGTCGCCGGGCCGAGCGCTTGTCGCACGGCGCCGTGTGGGCTGAGGTTGTACACGCCCCGCAGCGCTGGCTGGCCGCTGGTGCCGGCGCGGCAGCGCTCGACGAGCTGTGCGGCCAGCGGGTCGCGGCGTTCTGCGGCATCGGCAACCCGAGAGGATTCCGGCACACGCTCGATCGCTGCGGTTGCGAGGTGGCTGCGCTGCGCGAATTTCCCGATCACCATGCTTACACACCCAGCGACCTCGAGCAGCTTGCCGCCTGGGCCGCGGCCAGCGGAGCCACGGCGATCGTCTGCACGCACAAGGACCTGGTGAAGATCGGGGTCGACCGGCTCGGCGCGTTGCCGTTATGGGCGCTGGTTGTGGGGATCGAATTTCTTGAAGGACAAGTAGAGTTGGAGGCTAAGCTGGCATGGCTGATCGCTCGGCTCCCGCGTTGCTCGGAACCATGACAATGAACCGCATGACAATCTTGGCGCTCCTGCTACTGCCGCTCGGCCAGCTCGCGGCGAGGGCCGACGATCCATCGGCACCACGTCCTCGACATTTGTTCCTCGATCCCGCGTTCATCGACGAGAGCGACGGCGTCGCGCTGCACGCGAATCCGCCCCAGCGGCGCGACGTAGTGATCCGCCACGATCGACCGTGGGAAAAGCTGATGATCAGCTTCTTTCTCACCGTGCTCGACGAACGCGACAAATTGCGGATGTGGTACATCTGCCGCGACGCCCAGAACCGGCCGAACGTCGCCTACGCCGAGTCGACCGACGGCCTGGCGTGGACAAAGCCGAACATGGGCATCGTCGATTACGACGGCAGCACCGCCAACAACCTGGTCGGCATGTCGTCGCTGGAAGGCGTGGTCTTTCGCGACCCGAACGCCAAAGCCGAAGAGCGTTACGCATACTGCACGCATCTGATCGATGAAGGGATCGTGCGGTTCCACTCGCCCGACGGCCTGCGCTGGAGCCGCGACGCGCAACCGTTACTCCGCCTTGGGGCCGACACACAGAACGTCACGCTGTGGGACGACCGCCTCGGGCAGTACGTGCTGTACCTGCGCGGCTGGGAAGAACGGGCCGATGGCAAGCTGTACCGCAAGGTGGTGCGTGCCGCGACCTCGGACATCACGCGCCCCATGTCCGAAGGCCCTTCCGGTGGGAGCCGGTACTTGTGGGGCAAGGAAAAGATGCCAGTGATCGACCGCGAGTTCCCGACCGTGTTCGCCACCGACGAACACGATCCGCCCGATAGCGACGTGTACAACCTTTCGGCCCAGCGATACCCGCTCGATCCGCGCTGGTATCTCGGCTTCCCGTCGTTGTTCCAGCGCGAGCGCAATCGCAGCGACGGCAAGCTTGAGGTGCAGTTCACCGGCGGCCGCGATGGGATCCACTGGCACCGCTACGATCGGGTGCCGTATGCCGCGCTAGGTCTTGCCGACAGCGATAGCCAGAACATGACATTCATGGGGACGGGGATGGTCGTGCGCGGCGATGAAATCTGGCAGTACGGCACCGGCTTCCACTCGCGGCACGGCGATGTTGCCGCCAGGAAGCTTCGAACCGATGGCATCATCTATCGGTATACGCAGCGCCTCGACGGCTTCGTGTCGCTCGATTTCGACTCCGCCGGAGGAAGCTGTCGCACCGCGCCGGTGAAGCTCGACGGGCCGCGGCTGCACGTGAACGTCGATACCGGCGCGCTGGGCACGCTGCGCGTCGCGTTGCTCGATGCCGCCGGTGAGCCGATCGCGGGCTACACGCTCGACGATTGCCGCGTGCTGCGCACCAACGCGACGCGCGCCGTCGTGGCATGGCGCGCGGGAGACGATCTGACATCGCTCGCGGGCCAACAGGTGCGACTGGCGCTCGTCGGCGCGCGGGCCAAGCTGTACAGCTTCATGTTCGACGGCGGCCCGTAGGAATGCAGCTCGCCGGCAACCGTCAGCGCGCTACCACTGCACGTCGAGCAGGTTTTCGATCTGCGCGATGCCATCGAGGCCGCGCAGCGATTCTTGAGCCATCTGCTTCTGGTAGAAGCTGCGGACCACGCCCTTGAGCGTCACGCGGCCGTCGCGCGCTTCAAGCTGCACCGAGCGGTGCGGCAGGTGCGGGTTGTTGAAGATCACCCGGCGGGCACGATCTTCAAGTGGGTTCTCGATGCGAATCTCAACGGCAACAGGCGAATCGGTGAGCAGCGACATAAGCAACGACCGAGCAGCTCGTGGACGGTATAGGCCCCGCAGGTGCTGGCGAGCGCCCTGCAACGCACCCTCACCAGTGTTGGATACGATCGGCTGCCTGCGGCGAAATCCGATAGGGAAAGCTGATCCGTCTGCGGAGAATTTGCCCGTCCGCGACAGCCCATATCGGATATGAGGAACTTGAAGGGCGCCGAGCAAAAGTGGCCCTCCGGCCCCGGCCTCCAACCGCTAGCCGCCGCCCACCGCCAACCAGCTAGGCAATTGTCCCGCCCGCGGCAGCTCGATGACCGTCGCGCTCAGCAGGTCGGGGTGCCCCAGCACGGCGTCGATCGCCTCTTGGGGCGGTCGGGTGTCGAGGTTCAGCACGCCGATCGCCTCGCCGCCGGGCGTGTCGCTGGCCCGGCCGACCGCCATCTGGGCGATATTCACCCGATGCGTGCCGAAGATCGTGCCGACTTTGCCGATAATGCCGGGCACATCGCGATGCGTGAACACCATCAGCACGCCGTCGAGAAATGCATCGAGCCGGTATTCGCCCAGTTGCACCAGCCGTGGCATGTTCTGGCCAAACACCGTACCCGAGGCCTTGTAGGTCTGCGACTCGGTCACCAGCTCGGCCTGGATCACCGAGCTGAACGCTCCCATGTCGCTGCGCGACTGCTCGACCAGCTCGATGCCGCGCTCCCGCAGCAGCACCTCGGCGTTGACGATGTTGATCTCCGCCTCGAGCGCGTGCTCCAACAGACCGACGGCCACGCACGCCGTGATAAGCTTTGTGTCTTTCGAGGCGATTTCGCCGCGGTATTGCAGCCGGCACGCCTTGGTCGGCGTCCGGTCGAGCTGCGCCAGCAGCCGCCCCAGCCGATAGCCCAGGTCCAGGTAATCCCGCATCGCGGCGAGCTTCTTGGGATCGACGCTCGACATGTTCACGGCATGGCGAATCGCGCCGGTGCTCAAAAAATCCACCAGCAGATGGGCACCCTCAACCGCCACCTGCGTCTGTGCCTCTTCGGTGCTCGCACCCAGGTGCGGCGTACACAGAACGCCGGGCATGCCGAACAGCGGGCTCGACTTGCACGGCTCGGTCGCGAACACGTCGAGCGCCACCCCCCCCAGCTTGCCGCTCTTCAAGCCCTCGACCAGTGCCGCCTCGTCGTAGATGCCACCGCGCGCGCAGTTGATCAGCCGCACGCCGCGGCGCATCACCTCGAGCTGCGGCGTGCTGATCAGGTTCTTCGTTTCCGGCGTCAGTGGCGTGTGGACCGTCAGGTAGTCGACGTGCGGGAGCATTTCGGCCACCGCCGGCACCAATTCGATTCCAAGTTCCTGGGCCCGCTCTTTCGACAAGAACGGATCGTACCCCAGCACGCGCATCTCCAGCGCCTTGGCCCGCGACGCGACCGCCTGCCCGATGCGCCCCAAGCCGACGATACCGATCGTCTTGTCGGCCAACTGGGTGCCCATGTACTTGTTGCGGTCCCAGCGCCCCTCGATCAGGCTTTGATACGCCGGGGCAATGTTGCGGCTCAGGGCCAGCATCATCGCCACCGTGTGCTCGGCGGTGCTGAGCGTGTTGCCGGTGGGCGTGTTCATCACGACGATGCCCAGACGGGTCGCGGCGTCTTTGTCGATGTTGTCGGTGCCCACGCCGGCGCGCACGATCGCCTTGAGTCGGCGGTTCCCGGCCAGCGATTCGGCCGTGATCTTCACCCCGCTGCGCAGGATCGCCCCGTCGGCGCCGGCCAGTGCCGTGCGCAAGTCAGCCCCCGACAGCCCCGTGCGGACCTCGTACTCGATGCCCGGAGCAGCCTTGAAAATGTCGAGCCCTTCTTGGGCCAGGGTATCGAGCACAATGACGCGCGGCATGATCGACCGTTACGTTCAGGGATGGGGGAGGCGAGCGAAACACGGAGAATAAGGCTTCGCCGTCCCAGGGGTCAAGGAGGCAGCACACTTAGTAGCAGGCACGCTCCGCGTGCCGTCGCCGCCTTTAAGTTGGCACCGTCGGCAGACTCCGGCGACGGCACACGGAGTGTGCCTGCTACTTTGCGATTCTCCGTCACGGCGTTGCAGCGATCCAGGCCGCGGCTATGGTGGACAAATGCTTGGTCCTCGTCTGCGCATCGCGCTAGCTGTCATCATCCTCGTCGGCGGCACGGTCGCCGCGTTTGCCCCTGCGCTGCGCGCCGGTTGGCAGTGGGACGACGACGACTATGTGACCAGGAACGACGCGCTGCAATCGATCGCCGGGCTGAAGCGAATTTGGACAACGCTCGGCGCCACGCCGCAATACTATCCGCTGGTCTTCACGACCTTCTGGCTCGAGCACCATGCCTGGGGCGACGATCCGCGCGGCTACCATGCGGTGAACGTTGCCCTGCACGCGGCGAACGTTGTGCTGTTGTTCGCATTGCTGAGTGGTCTGAAGCTGCCGGGCGCGTTCTGGTGCGCGCTCTTATTCGCGATCCACCCGGTGCAGGTCGAGACGGTCGCGTGGGTCACCGAGCGCAAGAACCTGTTGTCGACGTTCTTCTATCTACTCGCGGCGCTGGCCTACCTGCGGTTCGATCACCGCGGCCGCGCGGGCTGGTACCTGCTGGCGCTAGTATTGTTCGTTGCCGCGCTGCTTTCAAAGACCACGGCCTGCACGCTGCCTGCGGCGATCCTGCTGGTCGTGTGGTGGCGCGATAGCCGTGTGGGGTTGCGGCATTGGCTGGCGGCGGTGCCGATGTTCGCAATCGGCCTGGCAATGGGGATCGTCACTGCCCACGTCGAGCGCAGCGTGGTGCTCGAGCTTGCCGCGCCGACCGACATCGCGGGACTGGGTCGGCTCGAACGTTTGCTGATCGCGGGCAGGGCGTTGTGGTTTTATGCCGCCAAGCTGGTGTGGCCCACCAACCTGGCGTTCTGCTACGAGCGTTGGCATGTCGACCGGCACGCGGCGGCGTGGTATCTGCCTACGATGGCGGCCATCGCGGTCCTGACGTTGCTCGTGGCGATGCGCTGTCGGCTGGGGCGCGGCCCTGCCGCGGCGGTGCTGTTCTTCGCGGTGACGCTGCTGCCGGCGCTGGGGTTCGTCGACATCGAGACGATGCGCTACACGTTCGTCGCCGATCATTACCAGTATCTGGCCTGTGTGGGATTGTTCGCCCTGGCCGCGTCGGGACTAGGCGCGGTGGCAGCCACGCATCGCGTTGGCGCGTGCCTCGTCGGCGCCGCGGTTTGCGTGGCGCTGGGCGTGCTCTCATTCCGCCAGGCGTCGCTGTATCGCGATAGGCAAACGCTCTGGACCGACACGCTCGACAAGAATCCGCAATGCTGCCTGGCCATGCGCCTGCTGGCCCGCGAGTACGACTCCGTTGGAGAGCACGATGAGGCGGACGAGCTGCGCCGGCGTTGCCTGGAGATCGATCCAAGCTACGCCGAAGCTGCCTACGATCTTGGCCACTCGTTGGCTGTCCGCGGCGAAACGAGCGAGGCGATCAAAGCGCTGTACCAGGCCGTCGAGGCGAACCCCAAGCATTTCCTGGCGCAATCGGACTTGGCGGCCCTGCTCACCGGCACCGGCAGCCCCGCCACGGCGCTGGTTCACTTTCGGGCGGCCCTGGCCACCAATCCGCGCTCGGCCGTGACCTACCGAAACATGGTGTACGCCCTGGTGGCGTTGAGGCGACGCGACGAGGCACTCGCGGCCATCGACCAGGCGCTAGAACTGGAACCGGAGAACGAGGATTTTCGGCAAATTCGCGACGAGCTCGAGTCGCAACCGCCAACGACCCGAGATCGGTAAATGCCGCCACGTCGCGAATTTGCGGCGCTCATCGGAATTTAGCATACGCTCCCTGGCTGATTCGCTATCATACGGGATCGATGGCATCCGACATCCACAAGGCCGAGCCGGGCAGCACGATGTCAGGCAACACCGCCCCGCAACGGGCGGAGTCGCGGGACGAACCGCGCGCCGAGAAGCGCACGCCGCGCAAGCATGACCCGCTGGCCACGGAGCAGTCGCGGCGCAAACGCCTGGCGACGGCCGCCCCGCTGATCGACACGTCCGACAAGCCGGCGGCGTCGTCGCCGAAGAAGCGTTCGAGCGTCAAGCGCAAGTCGACGTTCAAGTTGCCTCCTTGGCTTGGGCGATCGCTGGCGATGTGCCGAACTCGTTTCGGCCGCAGCATGATTAGCGCCACGGTGCTGCACGCGGCGCTGGTGATCGGCCTGGGATTGGCGAGCGTGGCGGCGGTGAACCACGAGAAGGGGGTCGTGCTCAGCACGCTGTCCGACGACCTCGACCCGTTTGTCCCTGAAACGATCGTCGCTCCGGTGCCGCTGACTGCCGAGCCGATCGCGCCGCTGGACACCGCGCTTGCCTCGCAGATGTCGTTGACGGTGCCGGCGGCAGCGATTAGCGCGTCGCTATCGGCCGACGTGAACGTGGGCTCGAACGAGTTCGATGTCGGCAACTTCGCGGGCTTGCTCACACCGCTCGGTGGAGGAAAGAGCGAGGGGAAAGGCGCGGGCAAGGGGATCGAAGACGGCAAGGCGCTGATGAAGCCGGTGACGACGAAGTTCCTCGGCAGCTCAGCCACCGGGGAACGCTTCGCCTTCGTGATCGACAAATCGACGAGCTCATCGGCTGAAATCTACGACGTGGCGCGCTTCGAGCTGCTGCGGACCCTGTCGACCATGAAGCCTTACCACAAGTTCTACGTGGTCTTCTTCAGCGAAGACACGTTGCCGATGTTCTCGCCGGCGGTCGAAAAAGACATGCTCACCGCAACACCCGCCAACGTGGAAAAACTTGGCAAGTGGGTGGCGACCATCGAGCGGCTGAAAGGAGGCAGCGGCCTGCGTCCAGCCTTCGATGCATGCCTGGCGGTCAAACCCAACGTCATCTACTTCCTCACCGATGGCCTGATGAGTGAGAAGAGCGTCGAGTACATTTCATCGAATTGTGCCGCAGCAAAGATCCCGGTGAACGTGATCGGCTTCAAGCCGAAATACGGCAGCGCCGAGGAAGGCTTGAAGAACCTGAAAACCATTGCCGAGCGCACCAAAGGGACGGCAACCTTCATGCAGTAGGGTGAGCTACGCCCACCATGCGCAGACGGAATTACGCATCGCCTCGCACCGCCAACCAGCTCACCACGAGCGCGACGAGCACCAGCAGGTGCGTGTTCTCGATGCCGCTTGGAAACGCGATCAACCCCTCGTCGGCAAGCGCGAACATCGCGAACAGTCCCACGGCAACGCTGAACGCTGTGGTCGCGTTGCGTCGGCCGATAAGCGCTCGCCAGAATAACGCCGCCGCCAGGCATTCCCATGCAATCACGCCAACGAACAGCGCAGCGACCGCGCTGCGCGGCACCGCGTAGATCGCCGTCGTGCGCACGGTCAACTCGAAGTTGCCCGAAGCGAAGGGCCAATCGCCGGGCAACACGCCCAGCGCCTTCAGGCCATCGCACGCATTGCTCGCAACGACGAGCGTGAACCACGCGGCCCAGAACAGCAGCAAAACCAGCGCCATCGAAAATCGGTTCATCGCAAATGTCTCAGCGCATTCGCCTTCGGCATCGATCGCTGCGAGCGGCCACGGGCCTGCTCACGCCGTCAGTATAATGGGGGCAGTGTAGCCGAGTCGCCGCCGCAACAGGCGCGAGAGCGGGGAACCAACGGCGGCCAAACACATTGGCCGCCCGGGGCGTAGGCTCGCCGCGACAAGCGAGCCGGAGCACTTTCAAGCTTTAGCCCGTCAGCTAACCTCGCAGGCCGGCCGTCGAGCGTTTAGATGGCCCAGGGTGAAAGGGCACTCCTCGCTCGAGGCCGACGATCTTTGCGGCCTCCTCGCTGCGGAGTACCGGGAAAACATTTGCGCCCTCGGGCGCGAAAGGGTACTTCCATGTTGTGGGCAACTTTGTTCGCGGCCGATGCGTCGGCCCATGGGTTCGTGCGCGCGCTGGAAGCGGCGTCGCCGTGGATCGTTTGGCTTGCCGGGGTGGCCGCCGTGACGCTGATCGCGTGCTGGCTCACCTTGCGTTCGATCCCGAACAACTACATCGGCGTGATCGAACAGCTCTGGTCGTCGCGCGGAAGCGTGACCGGGGGGAACATCATCGCGCTCGGCGGCCAGGCCGGCTTCCAGGCTGAGGTGCTGCGCGGCGGCATCCACTTCGGCTATTGGCGCTGGCAGTACAAGATTCACCGCGCGCCGCTGGTGACCGTCCCGCAAGGCAAGCTTGGCTACGTGTATGCGCGCGACGGCGAAGCGCTCCCGGCCAGCCAGACGCTCGGCCGGGTCGTGCCCTGCCAGAACTTTCAGGATGCCCGCGCGTTCCTGGCCCCGGCGCATGGCGGCGAACGCGGACAGCGTGGCCGGCAGCGTGCCGTGCTGCGCGAAGGCGTGTACGCCGTGAACGTGGCGCTGTTCGTGGTGATTAGCGAGGACGCGGTGTTCTCGTTGGCCGCCACTTCGACACCGCAGGAAAAGGGCCTTGTCGCAAGTTGGCGAGAAGAACTTGCCGCGATCGACGGCTTCCGCCCGGTGGTGATCGGGGCGCCGATCGAAGTGGCCGACCCGCTGCGTCCCGACGAGGCAATCTGTGTCGACAGCATTGGCCTGGTGACGGTGCACGACGGCCCCTCGCTGCGTCCCGGCGAGATCATCGCTCCGGCCGTGGGTAACGATCCGGCCGAGCACGATTTTCATAACAACTACCAGGACCCCGAGGCCTTTCTGCGCGCCGGCGGTCAGCGCGGCCGGCAATATGTGCCGCTGACCGACGGCACGTACTTCATCAATCGCTGGTTCGCCACGGTCGAGATGATCCCCAAGACGGTGGTGCCGATCGGATACGTCGGCGTGGTGGTGAGCTACTACGGTCGGACGGGACGCGACGTTTCGGGCGAGACATTCCGCCACGGCGAGCGCGTTGCCGAAGGGCAGCGCGGCGTGTGGGAGAAGCCGCTGGGGCCGGGCAAGTATCCATTCAATACGCTGGCAGGCAGCATCGTGCTGGTGCCGACGACGAACTTCGTGCTGCACTGGGTCACCGGCAAAAGCGAGGCACATCGCTACGACGAGAGCCTGCGCTCGATCGACCTGGTGACGCGCGACGCCTACGAGCCGCTGCTGCCGCTGAGCGTGGTGGTACACATCGACTATCAACGGGCGCCGAGCGTGATCCAGCGCTTCGGCGACGTAAAGAAGCTGATCACGCAGACGCTCGACCCGATGCTCAGCGCGTACTTCCGCGACATCGCGCATCGCAAGACGATGCTCGAGCTGCTGCACGAGCGCGACGTGATTCAAAAAGAGGCCCGCGACGAACTGCGCCGCAAGTTCGGCGAGTTCGACATCGAGTGTGTCGACGTGCTGATCGGCAAGCCCGACACCGCCGAGGCCGGCGGGAAGATCGAGGTGCTGCTCGAGCAGTTGCGGCAGCGGCAGTTGTCGCACGAGCAGCTTGAAACCTACGCTCGGCAAACCGCGGCGGCCGAGAAGCTGCGGATGCTCAACGAGGCCCAGGCCCAGGCGAGCATGCAAACGCAGCTCACCAACAGCCGCGTGCAAATCCAGATTGCCGAGAGCCAAGGCGAGGCGGAACTTGCCCGCAGCCGCAAGCAGGCCGAGCAGACGGTGGTCGTCGCCGATGCCGAGTTGGCCCGTTCGCGCCGTCAGGCCGAACAGACGGTGCTTTTGGCCGAAGCCGAGAGCCAGCAACGCAAGCTCGCCGGCCGCGGCGAAGGGCAGCGGATCATGCAGGTCGGTCTGTCGGAAGCCTCGGTGCTGCTGCGCAAGATCAGCTCGTTCGGCGACCCGCGGCTGTATGCCTTGGCGCTGGTTGCCGAGCACCTGGCGCACAGCGCCCAGCCGCTGGTGCCCGAGCGCGTGTTCGTCGCCGGCGCGACTGGCGAGAAACAGCCGGCGGCCAGCGGGATGCTGGGGCTGCTGATCGATCTGCTGGTCGCCGAGAAATCGGGCTTCCAGCCGGCAGCCGGCAACGATGGGGCCGACTGGAAAACGCTGGCCGACCGCTTCACCGCCCAGGCGGTCGAGTCGCTGGAGCAACCGGCAACGGCGAAGTAGCAAAACCCTCGCCTTTTTGGGGTTTGCGTATAAAGCGCCGATTTTTAGGTGACTTTGTGTGGCAAACGACAAGTTTGCCCACAAAGTCGGTAGCGCATTTCTCTGGAATTTCAGTATCGACAACAAAGCTGAGCAGTAAGGCAAAAAGCCTATCCGCCAAAAATTCCGCTCAAGCGAAGGCCACGAGCCGTCAAGTTCGGATCAGCGACGATCAAGAACAACTACTTCGTGCCGGAAGTTGCCGGTGCAGGTTGTTGAATTGAGTTGCCCACGAAGTACCTTACCAATCCACGAGCTTGAATAATAAAATTCAAGCCCTCGCCATCTCCCAGCGCTAACGAGCATGAATTGCTTTTCATCCACTTACCCAAGGCATCCATTCGCTCCTGACTGATTCTCCTGGGCCCAACTAAGCCGATCCCAGGCGGTTTGGGATCAATATCCTCGTCGGGAAAGAAAAACACTTCATCGAATCCAAACAAGATCTGATTTGAGGACTCGGTGTTCAAAAGCACCCTTGTTGGTATCAGAACTCCATGCCCCAGCCTCTTTGCGTCGGTCTTTATCCCGTCAAACTCCGGACTCACTTCAAGTAGTTCGGATAGCTCACGATTGCTGTCGAGACATGTAATCAAGGCATAATGCGTGCTGGGAAAGGCAGATGGAAGGTGCAAAAGAAAATCATGAACTGAGCTGTCTAACCAGCCCGCTATGTAGTTGCCGTATTTTACAATCTTGTCTCCCATGCCTCATTCTCCCGGCTTCAAGGGACGGCCAGCCTGACGTGGCTCATCTTTCGTCCAGTCCCAGTCGTGGGCGTGCGGCTTTCCCGCACCATGGTCGTGAGAATAGTCAATGTTCTTGATCGCATTACCGTCCTTCCCATAAAAGCGACGGCGAATTAAATTCCCTTTCCCGTCAGGGCAAACGCACGTTGTTCGTAGAAGAGGATTGTTCGCAGTGTGCTTGCCGGAGTGAAGGCTAGCAGCGAAAGATTGTCCGTGGCTGGAGGCATTGTATTCTCTCACGGAGGTCG
>DATAXP010000076.1:0-6262 GCA_036272935.1 Pirellulales bacterium
AGAAAGCACTCGACCATGCCCGACCACAATCCGACCTTCACCACCACGCCGAGGGGCGTCGGCCCGCTCGGCATTGCGCTTCATGCCGACCGGAAAAAACGCCACTCCACGCGGTCGGCCTTCGCTTGTTTAAGGACTAGGACGATGCGCTGACGCTTGGCGCGCGACGACACGAGCGGTAGCGTGCAGTTCGACGGTGAACAGCACACCCTCCGCCGCCGGCACGAACCTCAAAGCGACCCACACGAAACTCGACCTGCCGCCGTCGACGCTCGACGCCGAGCGCGTGACGCTCGGCGCGCTGCTGATCGAACCCGACCGTTACTTCGAGTTGGCAACGACGTTGCGTTCGGAGGTTTTTCACGACGAGGTGCATCGAGACATCTACGCGACGATCGTGCGGTTGCATGAGGAGCGAAAGCCGGTCGACTTCATCACAGTCGGCGACGCACTCTGCGAACACGCGAAGCTTCAGGCGATCGGCGGCTCCGCGTACCTCGCGCAACTTTGCGAAAACGTCCCCACCACGTCGCACGCTCCGCGGTACGCCGAATTGATCCGAGATGCCGCGCTCAAACGACGACTCGTCGAAGCCGGCCGGCGTATCGCCGCGGTCGCGGCCGACCCGGCGATTGAAGCGACCGACGCCCTGGAGCGCGCGGAGCAACAACTCGTTGCCCTCGCTCGACATGGCGGTGCCGGCAAACCGCGTCACATCACCGACATCGGTGCGGAAGCCTTCGACCGCTACGCCGAACTCCACGAAGCGACCGACAAAGAATCGCTGCTCGGAATGCGCACCGGGTTCCGCGACCTCGATCACCTGCTGACCGGCTTGCAGCCGGGGCACCTCGTCATCGTCGCCGCCCGGCCCAGCATGGGGAAGACTTCGTTCGCGCTCGACGTGGCGCGCCACGCGGCCGGCGTGCAGAAGAAGAACGTCGCCATCTTCTCGCTCGAAATGAGCAATCAGGAACTGATGGACCGCGTCGTCGCAGGCTTCCTCGGCGTCGACGCTTGGAAACTCAAGAAGGGACAGCTCACTGACGTCGACTTCCAGAGGCTCGGTACGCTGATGGATGGTCTGCGCGAGCATCCCCTCTTTATCGACGACGACGGCGATACGACGCTCGTGAAACTGCGTAGCAAAGCACGCCGGCAGCAGATGGAGCACGGGCTCGACCTGCTCATCATCGACTACCTGCAATTGATCGAGGTGACCGACCGCGCCAGCGGCGAAAACCGCACGCAGCAAGTCAGCCACATTAGCCGGCAACTGAAGAACCTGGCACGCGAGCTTCAATGCCCGATCATCGCGCTGTCGCAGCTCTCGCGCTCCGTCGAGCAGCGAAATCCGCCGATCCCGATTCTCTCTGACCTTCGCGAGAGCGGCTCGATCGAGCAGGATGCCGATAGCGTGCTGATGTTCTACCGCCGTGGCGCCTACGACGAAGACTACGAACAGGGCCTCATCGCGCTCCGCGTAGATCTGCGTTACATTCGCCTGGGCATGGCCAAGGACGACCTGGGCCCCTTCGAGCCCGAAGCGTTTGCGGATTTCGGTAGCTGCGGTGTGTCGCAGGCGCAGTGTTCGAGCAGTTCTGCCTTGCGGTGCTGTTTCTTCGCCTCGTCTTGTCGCTGCGCGTTGCACACATCGACACCACGACTGATCGCTCGTGCGTAGGAGTGGGTCGAGTACCGATCACCAGGGGCACGATCGCGGTTACGCTTCCGCCGGCGCTTCGCCTGGCTTGGTGTAATCTTCGTTTTCCGGTTGTCTCGCCGCTCGGCATTGCGCTTCTGTTCCGACTCGACGGGCACAAAGCAGTAAGCCTCGGCCGGCCGGAGCAAGTACGGCCGCAGAACATCCTGCGCCTTCGGCCCGATGAAGATCACGCGATCACGGCCGCGGTGCGTGTTCTTGTTCGACCCAGGTCGGTACTCCCACACGTCGCCGGCGGTGTTCACGTCGCATGGCCTTACGATGCACACCTCGGCCGGCCGGGCGCCGGTTAGCCGCTGCAATCTCACCATGTCGGCGACCACCGGCGGCACGTGTGGTAGCGTCGCCTCGATCGTGGCATCGTCCACGGGCCGCACGGGGGCAGTCTCTCGACAGGCGGCATGCCCTCGCTTCAGCCCGGTGACCACCTGGAGCCCGTGAAACACCGACACGGGCACCAGCTCTTGGCTGGCGCCCCACTTGAAAGCCCGGCGGATCACGTCATCTATTTTATTGACGTAGCCCCAGGAGCGTTCCGGCGTGGCGATCCGCTCGCGCATCGCCTTGAATGCCAACGGGCCGAAGTCGACGGCTCGAGTCGATCCGTACGCTTCGCCAAGCATGCGCATCGCTCGGCGCACGTGATCGTATGAATCTTGCCCTTTGCTGTCGCGAAGGTAGTAGCCTTTTGCGAAGCGCTTGTATGCCGCGGCCAACTCGGCGACGGTTAGATCAGCGCGATCACGACTCGGCAGACATCGCCCCGCGGCCATCCATTCGGCGATGATGCGATCGTACTCGCGCCGGCTTTCTTTCGAGCGCCACGCGCCGAGGTAGATGTCACGACCGCTAAGCGTGACGACCGCTTGGCCTGTGGCCTTGTGTCGTCGATACGAAGGAACGCGAGCGCGTGAAGAATTGGTCATGGTGCGAGCCTCCCGTGAACTGGATTCGGTAGACTACCGAAATCCTCGGTCAACTTCGGGCCGCACTGCCGACATTCGGCAGATAACGAAGCGCTACGTTTCGGCACACTTTCGGATGAGTAGCGGCGACTGGACTCGAACCAGTGACACCCGGCTTATGAAGCCGGTGCTCTAACCAACTGAGCTACGCCGCCGAAGAGGCGCTGCTGCCGCCGATTTGTGACCGCCGCAACGCGAGCGACCAACCTACCACGATTTTTCCTGGCGTTAAAGGCCCGGGGTTGCTTGCCGGGCGGTCGAATCAGCGTTCATGGTGCGTCTCGCGGACTACGTTGAAACGGTGAGCGACCCCCGCATGCAGCTTGCCCGCCTTAGTGCAGCGGAGTATTTTAGGCACGTTGCTCGGGTTTGAGGGGAAGAGATCGCAGCGATTGCATGGCTGGAATCGACATCATCGCGGTCAATTCGTGGCGCCAGCGGCGGCAATTCATCGACCTGCCGTGGACGCTGTATCGCGGCGATCCGAATTGGATGCCGCCGTTGCGGATGAATCAGCGCGAGCTGCTGAACTATCACCGCCATCCGTTCTACGACGAGAGCCGCATCCAGACGTTCCTGGCGCGCCGCAACGGCGAGATCGTGGGGCGCATTGCGGCGATCGTCAACGCCGAGCACCTGAAGCGCTACAAGGACGATCGCGGTTTCTTCGGATTCTTCGAGTGCATCGACGATCAGCAGGTTGCCAACGCCCTGTTCGACGCGGCGCGAGACTGGCTGCGCGGACAGGGAATGCGGTCGATCCGCGGCCCGGCCAATCCGTCGATGAATTACGAATGCGGGCTGCTGATCGACGGTTTCGACAGTCCGCCGACGTTCATGATGACGTACAATCCGCCGTACCATGCCCGGCTGATCGAGAACTACGGCTTCCGCAAAGGACACGATCTGCTGGCCTACATCGGCTACCGCGAGCAGCTCCCGGCAGTCTCGGCGAAGCTCGGCCCGTTGGCCGAGCAGGCCCAGTCCTTCTGCGAGGCGCAGATCCGGTCGATGAACACGAAGAAGTTTCGCGAAGACGTGAAGCTGTTCCTCGACCTATATAACGCCTCGCTCGAAGTGAACTGGGGGTTCGTGCCGCTGACCGATCGCGAGCTTGCCAAGCTGGCCTCGTCGTTGCGGTTGCTGCTCATTCCGGCGCTGGCCGTCATTGCCGAGGTCAACGGTCGCGGAGTGGGCGTGATCCTCGGCCTGCCCGATTACAATCCGCGCATCAAGGAGATCGACGGGCGCATTTTTCCGTTCGGCTTCCTGCGGCTGCTGAGCAAAAAGAAGGACTTCAAGCGCATCCGCGTCCTCAGCATTAACGTGGCCCCCGAGTTTCAGCGCTGGGGCCTGGGGCTGGTGCTGATGCGCGGCCTGGTGCCTAAAGTGCTCGACATCAACATCGGCGAAGCCGAGTTCTCGTGGGTCTCGGAAGACAACAACCTGGCGCGGATGGGGCTCGAAAAAGGGGGCGCCAAGGTCTACAAGACGTATCGGATGTACGACTACGAACCGACCGGCGATTCGTGAGGCAAAG
Organism: Pirellulales bacterium; assembly: GCA_036272935.1. Classification (GTDB taxonomy): domain Bacteria; phylum Planctomycetota; class Planctomycetia; order Pirellulales; family PNKZ01; genus DATAXP01. The sequence continues at coordinate 4,229 of DATAXP010000076.1, forward strand.
GCCGCTGGGCAGCCCCATCCAGCGGCGCCGCCTCGTGCCGGCCCGCAGCGGTGCGCACCCGAATCTCACGCACCAGCTCGCCCAGCGTTGCCCACAGGCCGGTGCTCACCGTCTGGCGATATGGCGAATCGGCGGGCAACTGGGCCATCAGCCGATAATGGGCCGCCGGCAGACGGTGGTACGGCATCGAGGGGAACAGGTGGTGCAGCGCGTGAAAGCGCAGCCCGACCGGCGCCCACAACTCGGTGAGCCACGGCCGGTAAGGATAGTTGACGCTGTCGAGTAGTTGCTCGAGGAACGTCACCTCGCGCGTACCGTCGAACCGGAAGCGATGGGCACCCATCGTGCGCAGCTCGTTCAGCAGCAGCACGCCAACGGCCAGCAGGTACAGCTTCAACAGCGCGCTCCACGGCATGAGCCCCGTGAAGAACCGACCCGCCATGTAAGCGACGATTAGGAAGCAGCAGACCTCCTGGATACGCCAGATGCGCGTTTCCCGCGCCGACGGCAACGGACGCACATAGCTGGGGTCCATGACCAGCGACGAGGCGCGTTGATGAATCCAACGACGCGAACTGGGGATCAGCCAGCCCAGCGGAGCCAGGACCAGGAACCGCACCACGGCCAGCGCCGGAATTACCAGCGATTGTCCCAGGTAGACCAACAGTCCCCGCAGCCGGCCGTGGACCAGCGGCAGGTACTCGCCGTCCTCGGGGGTAGCGTAGTGGTTCCGTGCGTGATGCGCCACGTGCGTCTCGTACATGTACGACGGCATCAAGAGCGGGATGCCGCAGAGCAAGTTCCACACGACGTGGAACGCTTTGTACGTTTCGCGGCGTAGATGCACCAACTCGTGAATGAACGATCCGGCACGGTAGAACAGCAGCACGCAACCGATGTATGCCACCACCTGGCCGGCGACCGACGTGCCAAGGCGCAGCCACGCGAAGCAAATCCATCCGCCGGTGATGGTGAGCAGGAAGTCGGTCCAGTAAACCACGGCACTGGGCTCGAACAGATCGCGAACCAGGTCGCGGGCCTCGCGCACGGAAAAGCCGTCAGGCGAGGCGGTGGAAACAGCGGGCTGAATCGAGTTTTTCATCGAGGTTGCCGATCGGTGATGCTTGCGGCTGCGCGTCCGCACAGATTCCTCATTTTTCCGCATCTGCCACGCTTCGCAAGGGGATGTTGTGCTCCCGGAGCGTGGCGCATGACGTGATGTGCCGCCGATTCGCCTCTCCCTGAAGCATCTTTCGGCCAACTTGAGCCCGGTTTGACAGGAAAACGGGCCGGTTTTGGCGGCGACCAGCCACGGATTTTTAACCCTGCGGGCGATAATTTTCTTGTCCGACAAAAGGGCGCAACTTACGATTGGCGTTGGGACTTAGCTTCGCACGGTGCACCGGCCTTTCGCGCCGCGCCTTCAACGTTCGTCGGTGCGCGACAGGCCGTCGTTGCCGGTACTTTTCTAGTAAGGGCCCTTGCTCATGGCTTTTGCCTTCCCGGGTTTACAACGCCGTCTTGTCTGGTCGCTGGGTTGGTTCTTGGCAATCCTGGTGCTGATGCCCCTGCCCGAGTCGCTAGCCCAGTGCTGCGGAGGCGGTGGTGGCCGTGGCCGTCGTCAGTCGGTGGGTGGCGTGTACATCGACGCTCAAGGCCATCTGTGCAATGCCGAGCTCGATCAGTCCGACCAGTTGCGGCAGGCGTTGCTGCGCGGCATGCAGGAGCAGCCGGGCGATGTCGCGCAGCCGAGCGAGCTGCGAAAGGTTTCGCTGCGCCGTCTGGAGCAAGCGCTCGAAAAGCTCGCCGCCGAGGGAAAGCGATTACCCGATGATCTGCCCGATGAAATGCGCTACCTCGCCGGCTTGCAAAACATTCACTACGTCCTGGTCTATCCCGAAACCAACGACATTGTGCTTGCCGGCTTCGGCGAAGGCTGGACGGTCGACAAGCAAGGCTTCATCGTCGGCCGCACCACTGGCCGGCCGACGTTGCTGCTCGATGACCTGATCGTCGCCCTGCGCACCGCGCGGC
>DATAXP010000077.1:0-12142 GCA_036272935.1 Pirellulales bacterium
AACCTCAAGCCAGCGCCAGTCTCCGCTCGGCAGCGACCGTCTCGAACGATCGTCGCCGGCGGAGGCTTTTTTGTGCGCCGGCTCAACCGTTCACTGATGGCTTGCCGTCATGGCTCGCCGAGCAGCCGCCGCACCTCGGCGCCGACGTCGGCGTAGGTGAAGCCCGGTCGATCGAATGTCTTGGCCAGCTTTCCGGTCGCGTCGTAGACGAACACGGCTGGGATCGACGCCACGCCGAGCTTCTTGAGCATCGTGTCTGAATCTTCGGCGGCCAGGATGTTCTCGAACCGCGCCTGCTGCGACTCGAGGAAGCCGAGCACCTTCGCGCGCTGCTCCTCGGGTTTGCCGACCCCTTCGTAATCGAGACTCACCGAGATGCACGCCACCTTGGGATGCTCGCGGCTTAGCTCGACCAGGTGCGGAAACTCCTTCATGCACGGCTCGCACGAGGTGCTCCAGGCATCGACGACGACCACCTTGCCGCGATGCCGCCCGATCGTCGCGACCAAGGCGTCGTAATCCTTGATCTCAAGCGTCACCGGCGGCGGCACGGGCTCGGCCACTTTCCCGCAACCCGGCGCGAGCAGCACGGCGGCGACAATCGCGATTGTGTAACGTCGCCAGGACGATTTCAGATCGAATCGCAACATTGGCTCCTCGGTTGTTCGACGCGTATGTTAGCGCGGTGGATCGCCGGTCATAATAATGACCAATCGTGCCGCTGGCGAGTTGCGAGGAACTCTGACCGATGATGTGCCGCATTCGTGCGTGTCTTGCGCTGCTTGGATGCCTGGCGGCGGTCGGATCGTCGCCGCTTACCGCCGCCGGTGCAAAATCGGACGCCGCAGCGCTGTTCGCCCGCGAGAATCTGATCGCCTGGTGCATCGTGCCGTTCGACGCGAAGCGCCGCAGCCCCGAGGAGCGGGCGGCGATGCTCGAGCGCCTCGGGCTTCGCCACTTCGCATACGACTACCGCAAGGAGCACGTTCCCAGCTTCGAGGCGGAGATCGAAGCCTGCCGCCGCCACGGCGTCACCATCGATGCCTGGTGGTTCCCCTCGCAGCTCAATGACGAGGCACGGCTAATCCTCGCCGTGTGCAAAAAGCACGGCATCGCGCCGCAGCTTTGGGTCTCGGGCGGCGGCGCGATGACCAAGTCGGCCAACGAACAACGCCAGCGCATCGAGCAGGAAGTGGCCCGGATTCGCCCGATCGCTGAGGCGGCGGCCGCGCAAGGGATGAAAGTCGGGCTGTACAACCACGGCGGCTGGTTCGGCGAGCCGGAGAATCAACTGGCCGTCATCGACGCGCTCGGGATGCCCAACGTCGGCATCGTTTACAACCTGCATCACGGACACGCTCACGTCGATCGCCTGCCCGAGTTGCTCGCAAAGATGCGGCCGCACCTGCTGGCGATCAACCTCAATGGCACGGCGCGCGACGGAGACAAGGGCGGTCGGAAGGTCTTGCCGCTGGGGCAAGGGGAACTCGACCTACAAGTGCTGCGGGCGATCGTCGACAGCGGCTATCGCGGGCCAATCGGCATTCTCGGCCACACGCAGGACGATGCCGAGGCACGGTTGCTCGATAACCTCGACGGCCTGTTGTGGCTGGTCCCACAAGTCGACGGAAAGGCTGTCGGCCCGAAGCCGACGCCGCGCACTACGGTTCCTCCGCCGGCTAAGAATGAGGCGGCGGTAAAGCCATCATTGCCGAAAGGCTCGGCGCCGATGCCCGCAGCGGGTGTGCATCTCAAGCCGGTCGATCCGCGGTTGAAGGTGACGCTCATCGATCGTTCGACCAGCGATGTGTACATGGGCGTGAAGGTCGATGCCGTGGGGCAAGTGTTCGTTGGTGGCCGCGAGGCGGTTTTTGTCTTCGAGCCGCAGAGCGACGGTAGTTTCGGGCCGCGGCGCGAGCTGCTGCGGTTCCCGCCCGACTCGATCATCATGGGCCTGGAGTTCCGTGGCGACGATTTGTATGTGCTGACGATCAACGCCTTGTACCGTGTCCCCGGCGGTCGCACGCAGCAGCATCGTGGCCTGCGACCCGAGCGAATCCTGTGGGGTTTGCCGCTCGATTTGCACGTCAGCTTCCATTGCCTGGCGTGGGGACCGGACGGCGACTTGTATCTGACGCACGGCGACCCGTTGTTGCAATACGGCGATTGGACGCGTCCCGATCATTGGGGGCACTGGACGTTGTATTGCGGCCGCGACGAAATCCCGGTTCCATACACCGGTCAAGGCGCCGTGCTCGCCGTGAAGCCCGACGGCACTGGCCTGCGCGTGATCGCCCGGGGCTTGCGCGGCGCGGTGGGGCTGGCGTTCGACGATCGCGGCAACTTGTTCACCAACGACAACGACCACGAGAGCCGCGCCGACCAGTACGCGCCGGCTCGCTTGCTGCACGTCCTGCCGGGCATCGACTTCGGTTGGCCACGCGGCTGGATGGCCTCGAAAAGTCCTGATCGCTACGACCTGATCGAGCCGATGTGCGCTGATTTGGGCCGAGGCGTTCCGTGTGCCTTGGCCTACTTCGGCAATCGGGGCGAATCGAACCCGCTCACGCAACGGCTGCTCATGTGCCGCTGGGACCGCCATGCCGTGACGGCTTATCGTCCGTTGCGGCGCGGCATCAGTTTCACCGCGCAGGAGGAGCTGGTGCTCGAAGGGGACGAAAACGCGCGTCCCGTCGGCATCGATGTCGATCGGCACGGCCGCTTGTTCGTTACCGCGTTGTACATGACCGGCAACATGGCCGCCCCCGAGTGCCCCAGCGACCTGGTGATGGTCAGCGGTGAAGATACGTCGGCCGCAGCTCGATCGCCGGCGACCGTTGCGCCGCCTCGCGACGATCGATCGCTGCAAAACCTGCTGGTCGACGCCAAGTCCGACGACACCTATCGCCGGCAACTTGCGGTAACGCACCTTGCCGAGCACGCGGCGCTCGACGACCTACTTGGCCTTTGCCGTTCGTCGAGCCAGCGCGATCGGCTTGCGGGAGTATTGGCCATTGGGCATCGGCTTACGGTGCCCGGGCCTCACAGCATCCCGCCGGAAAAGCTCGCGCTGTTCTATCCCAAGGAAAACGCCTTCTTCAAACCGTTGCAGCGATTTTATGGCAGCGATGAGCCGGTCGATCTGGCAGCCGAGGCGCGTATCGGCGCCTACACGATCGCCGAGTGGTGGCGGACAATTGAACACAGCTCGGAACACGAGCGACTGTTCGCGTGCCTCGTCGCGGCGCTCGGCGATTCTTCAGTAGCCGTCCAGCTTCAGGCTGCCTATTTTCTTTCGCTGCTCAACGATCCCCGCAGCGAGCCGTTGGTCGTGCAGACCCGACGCGGCATTCAACTCAAACACCTCGCCGCGGCGCCAGCGTACCCGGTAAAGCGCGTCTGGAGGATTGGTCCGTTTATCGACGCCGACGCCGCTGCTTGGGATCGACCTCACGGTCCCGAGCAAGGCTCGCTCGATCTTTCCGCCACCTGGAACGGAAAAACCTGGCAACAGCGGCCGCTGGGCGAGCTCGGCGCGACGGATCGTTCGTCTGTCTATACGCATTTCCAGGTTCACTCGGGACGCCGGCAACCTGGACTGCTGACATTGCGTGATCCTGGGAGCGCTCGCCTGTGGCAGAACGGAAATCTGGCGGCCGACCCTGGGACCGAAGAGAAGCAAAACGGACGGACCTGGATTGTCGATTTGCAGCCTGGCAGCAACGATTTCCTGTTGCGGATGGCGACGGGAGTGACCACGGTCGCCGAGCCGTCCGCAGCCTTGGTGCTGCGTGCAGCAAACTCCGTCGAGATCGTGTTGCCCGAGAAGCTCGATTCGGCGCAACTGGCGGCGCGACTCCGCGAGGCGGCGACTTCGGGCGCGGCCCAAGCGATCGCGCCGGAGTTTCTCGCTGTCGACTGGGCTAGCGCCGCCGCCAAAGGCGATGCCGCGCTGGGACGCCGCTTGTTCGGGACGCTCGGCTGCGTGAAATGCCACGCGATCGTCCCCGATCAAAAGTCGGCCGGGGCGCCAAGCCTGGTCGAAGCCCGGCGACGCTTCACCGTGCCGCATCTCGTCGAATCGATTCTGCTGCCGAGCCGTCAGGTGGCCGAGCCGTTCCGCGCCCAGAGCTTCGTGCTCGACGACGGCCGATCGATGACCGGGTTGGTGACCTCCGAGTCGGCCGATGCGCTCGAATTGTTGTTACCCGACGCCACGCAGCGAACCATCGCCAAGAAAAGCATCGACGAGCGAGCCGCGACGCAACTCTCGCCGATGCCGCAAGGCCTGGTGAAAACTCCCGACGAACTGCGGAACCTGCTGGCCTACCTGCTCAGCGAACGTCCGCTGCCGCCGTAGGGTGTGTCGAGCGCAGCGAGACGCACCGGCTCGGCGGCGGTCGCTGCTATACCTTCACCGTCTGTCGCGAAAGCGAGTGCAGGCGGTCCATCTCGTAGCGGCTGCCGACGAACAGCGGCGTGCGCTGGTGCAGGTCGTTGGGCGTGATGTCGAGGATCGGCATCACGCCGTCGCTGGCCACGCCGCCAGCCTGCTCGGCAAGCCAGGCGATCGGGTTCGCTTCGTACATCAGCCGCAATTTGCCTTCGGGGTAATGCGCCGTGGGGGGATACATGAACACGCCCCCCTTGAGCATCGTGCGGTGAAAGTCGGCCACCAGCGAACCGATGTAGCGCGACGAGTAGTGGCTGCCGCCGTCGCCGGATTTCAGCCAGTGCAGGAACCGATTGCAGTACGCCGGAAAGTGGTCGGCGTTCGCCTCGTTGACGCTGTACAGGTTGCCGCGGTCGGGCATGCGAATGTTCGGATGGCTGAGCACGAACGCGCCGATCGACATGTCGAGCGTGAACCCGTGCACGCCGTGGCCGGTGGTGTAGACCAGCATGGTGCTCGAGCCATACAGCACGTAGCCGGCAGCCACCTGGCGGCGGCCCGGTTGGAGCACGTCGTTGATCGCAGGACGATTGCTGACCGGATCGCGGCGAAAGATGGAAAAGATCGTGCCGACGCTGACGTTCAAATCGATATTGCTCGAACCGTCCAACGGATCGAACACCACGATGTATTCGCCGTGCTCGGGATTCTCGAGCACGACCACTGGTTCCTCATTCTCTTCGCTAGCCAGGATGCCGACGTTGCCGCGATTGCCCAGGGCGTGAAGCAGCGCGTTGTTGGCGAAGACGTCGAGTTTCTGCTGCATTTCGCCTTGCACGTTCACATTGTCGGCCGCTCCAATGATCCCGCTGAGGCCGGCGCGGCGGACCTGGGCGGCGACTACCTTGGCTGCCAACGTGATGCCGCACAGCAACCAAGAAAAACTGCCCGAGGCGCGCGGCTTGTATTTCTGCTGCTGATCGAGAATGTACTGTGCGGCAGTGATCGGACTGGCGATCATGGACAACCCCTTCTGGCGTGGCGACAACAACAGCACCGACGGCGAACGAACGCCAGCCATTGTATTCTGCGCGGTCCGAGTGAGCCACAGGCCTGCATCATGTCGTCTGAAGATCGACTTGCAATGCGGCGAGTAGATGGCGAAACTTGCCATGGAAGCGATCGTGAGGGGCCGATTTGCGAACAAGGAACGGTGTGTGAGAGTTTTCTTCACGCTGCTTTGTTGGTTGCCGCTGGCGACGAGTGCCGCGGCAGCCGACCCGCTGGGGCCATGGCGCCACAACGTGCGCGTGAGCACGGCGGGCAGTGAGTTGCCGCGCCACACGATCCACGCTTATTACCTGACCTGCCCCGAGAGCCCCGACGGGCGACAGGTACTGTTCTACGCCTCCACCGAGGCAAGCGGGCATCACGGCGAGCTGATCGTTCTTGACCGCACCAGCGGCGCGGAAACAATCATCGCCCGGAACATCACGACCGAGGACGCCCATCGTGCCGCTTGCCAACAGTGGGTTTCGGGAGGCAAGCGCGTCGCGTTCCACGATGTTCGCGAGGGCCGGTGGCTGGTGGCGGCGGTCGATTTGCCTTCGGCGCAAGAGCGCGTCGTGGCTCGCGATCGGCAGCTCGCCTTCGGGCAACCCACCGGCGACGTGGTGCCGCTCTATGGTTGCCATTGGAACCCCGGCGATCACCGCGACCTGGAGCTAGTGAACGTGGCGACCGGCGAATCGCACGTGGCGCTAACAGCTGCGTGCGCCGAGGAAGAGTATTCAGCGTGGCTGAAAGACGAATTCGGCGATCGGCAAACCTCGATTTTCTTTCCGGTGCTCAGCCCCGATCGATCGCGGGTGTTCTTCAAGATCGCGGCCGGCAGCGGGGGCGACGATTTCCGCTCGTCCAGCGCCAGCCATCGGCAAGGATTGTTCGTCTACGACCTGGCGGCCTCCAGGTTTTTGTGCATGCGCTCCACGTGGGGACATCCGGCCTGGCATCCCGACTCGCGCACAATCATCGAGATTGGCCCCATCCTGATCGACAGCGACGACGGCGCCTCGACACGCATCGCCAACGTGCCTAGCCTGCGCGGCTCGCATCCGTCGGTCAGTCCCGATGGGACGCTGTTCGTGACCGACGGGCTGCTTGATGCGCTGGCTGACGAGCCAGGGCAATGGGGCGTGATGGTCGGCGACCTCCGCGGCGGAGCGTTCGTCGTGCTCCACAAGTTCGACAATTCGCGCGGGGCTCGCTCCTGGCGTGTATCGCATCCGCACCCGGCATTCAGCCCCGACGGTCGGCGGATCTACTTCAACGAAAGCAGCGGCCAGTGGACGCGCCTGCGCGTGATCGAGGCAGGCGGTTAGAGCACTCGTGCGACGCGAACCACCTGACCCCCTCGCCCTTTGGGAGTAGGGTAGCCGCCGTTGCGGCGGCCGGGTGAGGGAGAACCGCGGCACACGTCGTCGATGCCACTTCGCCCTCATCCGGCCTTCGGCCACCTTCTCCCAAAGGGAGAAGGGCGCTCAATTATTCCACCACCGTCATCCCCAGTTGTCGCATCTTGCGGTACAGGTTCGAGCGGTGCAGGCCGAGCGCCTCGGCGGCCTGGCTCATGTTGTTCTTCGCGTGGGCGATGGCTTGCTCGATGTACTCGATCTGGAAGCGGTTGGTCGCTTCCGTGAGCCGTAGGTCGCCAGGGACCGTTGGTCCGGTCTGCGCCGATGGACTGAGAATGAACGCCAGGTCATCGAGCTCGATGCGGTTCGACGCCGACAGGTACGCCAGCCGCTCGATGGTGTTGCGCAGCTCGCGGACGTTGCCGGGCCAGGGATGCGCTTCGAGTCGCGAGCGCGCGGCCGGTGAAATCTCGAGCAGCGACCGGCGAGCCTGCCGGCAAAACAGCTTCAAAAAGTGCTCGGCCAGCGGAATGATGTCGTCCGGGCGCTCGCGCAGCGGCGGGATCACCATCGACACCACGTTGATGCGGAAATACAGGTCCTGGCGGAAGCGTTTTTGGCGGACCATCTCGGCAAGGTCCTGGTTCGTGGCGGCAATGACGCGAGCGTCGGTGTGGATCGATTTCGATCCGCCGACGCGCACGACCACTTTTTCTTCCAGCACGCGCAGCAGCTTGGCCTGGCCGCCGAGGCTCAGGTCGCCGATCTCGTCGAGAAACAGCGTGCCGCCGCTGGCCAGCTCGAACTTGCCGGGGCGCGATTCGTGGGCATCGGTGAAGGCCCCTTTCTCGTGTCCGAACAGCTCGCTTTCCAGCAGCGTCTCGGTGAGCGCGGCGCAGTTGACGGCAATGAACGGCTGATCCTTGCGATTGCTGAAGTAATGGATCGATTGGCTGACCACCTCTTTGCCGGTGCCGTTCTCCCCGAGGATCATCACGGCCAATTCGGTCGGCGCGACGCGGCGGATCGTCGAGCGCAGCGCCTCGATGGCCTGACTGGTGCCGATGAGCTGCACTCCCTCGGCGGCCTGCGCGGTGATTTGCCGGCGCGATTCGAGCAGTCGCTGCCGCTCCTGTGTGTTCTCCAGCGCAATTGCGGCGTGGCTGGCTAGTTCGACCAGTGCCGCTTCGTCGTCGACCGTAAAATTACCATCGAGCTTGTTCAGTGCCTCGAACGCACCGAGCACTTCGCCGCGTCGGCTGCGCAGCGGAACGCACAGCAACGTGCGGGTGGTGTAGCCGGTGCGCTCGTCGGTGCGGCGGCTGATGGTCGCCTGGTCGTGCCCCGCGTCGACGCGCACTGGCTGATCGGCGCGCACCACCTGGCCGACGACCCCTTCGTTGTCGGCGACGCGCAGCTCGTTGCCGTTCACTCCTAAGGCCGGCCGACCGACGAGCATGTGATTCGGTCGATCCCACAGAAAAATGCTCGCACGGTCGGCACGCAGCAGCCGGGTCGCCGCCTCGGCCATCTGCACCAACAGCGGCTGCATCTCGCGGGCCTGGTTCCACTGGGCGGCAATCTCGAGGACCGTTTTCAGGCGATGCACCTGCCGCTCTTGCTGCAGGTGCCCGCGCACGCCATCGAGCGCCTGGCCAATGACCGGCGCGATCGCCACGGCCAGTTGCTCCATCTCGCCGCCGAGCCCGTGAACGATAAGCAGTTCGCCGCCACCGGCATGGGCACGCAGCGGCACGGCCAGCCAGCCTTGGTGAATGGTTGCCGCTTCGCGATCGAGCGCTTCGGTCAGCCACGACTCAGGCAACGGCCGGTGGGTGCCTGTCTCGCCCAGCACGACCCAGCGCCCCGCGGCCAAGGCGCCGATAGCGGCGAAGTCGGCCCGGATCGCTTCGAGCACCGTCGAAAGCACGTCGTTAACCAGCGACCCGGGGTCGCTGGCTTCGTGCCCTGCCCAGAGCACCTCGCTGGCCAACGAGGCACCGTTGCGAATCGCCGCGAGCCGTTTGAGTTCAGGAGATTCACCAATCGCCACGAGTCTACATCTCCGCGAATCAAGCTGAGTCAAAGCAGATCAAAAGTACGTCGCACCCGATGCCGGTATGAGATCATTTTGACACAAAACGGGTCGACGTGCGCGCGGCACCATCTGCAAAGGATGCCGTAAAGCCCGTTGAGACCAAAGGCTAGAGACGGTATCCTGCGGCGAAACGCACGTCTCATGGAGAGCCAACGATGGGCCTGTTCGACGGCAAGAAGGGTTTGATTCTCGGGGTGGCCAACGACCATTCGATCGCTTGGGCGATCGCCCAGTTTGCGATGGCTGAGGGGGCGGTCTGCGGCTTTACGCACCTGCCCGACCGAGCCGACGACGAGCGGCAGCGCAATCGCCGGCGCGTGGCGATGCTGACCGATCCGCAGCCGAGCGCCAAGTTTCTGATGCCGTTGGACGTGACGAAGGATGCCGACATTGCCGCGGTGATGAGCCGGGCGGCGCAGGAGTTCGGCAAGATCGACTTCCTGTTGCACTCGGTCGCCTACGCCCCGCTTGAGGATCTGAAGGTCGATACGATTAAGACAAGCCGCGAGGGTTTCAAGCAAGCGATCGAGATCAGTGCCTATAGCCTGATTGCGGTGGCCAACGCCGCCCAGGAGATTATGAGCCCGGGATCGAGCATCGTCACCATGACGTACTTCGGCGGCGAGAAGGCAGTGCCGGGCTACAACGTGATGGGCGTGTGCAAGGCGACGCTCGACGCGATCGTGAAATACCTGGCCTACGACCTGGGGCCACGCGGCATTCGCGTGAACGCCGTCAGCGCCGGCCCGGTGCGAACGCTCGCCGGCCGGGCCGCCGGAGTCGAAGATATGCTCGGCCTGTACGAGAAGATGGCTCCGCTGGGACGCAACATCACGCATGAAGAAGTCGGGCGGACCGGTGGATTCCTGCTCTCGAGCATGTCGGACGGCATCACGGGCGAGATTTTGCACCTCGACGCGGGCTACAACATCATGGGTTCGCCGGGGCGGTTGATCGACGCGTACCGGTCGGCGGCGCCTGCGTAGCGCGTCGCAAGCGACGCGGCTCACCAGGGAAGACCGGCGCAAAAAAGAACGGCGTCTTCCCGCCCGCAGGTGAGAGACGCCGTCCCGGGATTGCAAGGTGTGGAGGCCGTATGTCTAGCGGTTTACACCTTGCTGATTTTGGGATCCTTGCTGGTGCTGGAACATTTGATCCTGTTCTTCGGGCGTGGCATACACGGTCCCATATTGACCGTTCCGCTCGATCTGGATCGGCAGCCGCTCGTCCGGATGGACTTGCGCGAGCTGGTTGAGCACGTCGTTCGTTTGCGCGATGCGCTGATTGCCGATGCTCACGATCCGATCGCCTGGTTGCAGGCCGGCATGCTGTGCGGCGCTGCCTGGGAAGACATTCGAGATGCGCACGTCATCCTGGCCGTTCTGATGGAGCGTCACACCGAGCGCGGGTCGTTCACGCATCGGCCCTTGGCCGAGCCGTTCGCCGGTGTTCGACATCCAGCCTTGGTCGTGGTTCGGGAAGAGCATCGCTTGCAGGTGCATCGTTTGCCCGTTGCGCTCGACGAGCAGGTTTAGCGGTCCGCTCTGCGGACTCGTGCGATGAATCACGCGGATCAGGTCTTGGTTGGAATATACGTGCTGGCCGTTGACCGCAACGATTTGATCGCCATGCTGCAGGCCGGCCTGGGCCGCCGGGGCGTTCTGATCGACGTAGGCCACGACGACGCCGTGGGTGGGGTGAGCCGTCAAGGTAACGCCCAGCGACGGGCCGCCTTGTTGGTTTTGCTGCTCGTTTTGTCCATTGTTCGATTGGTTACCGGACTGCTGGAAGCGGGGGTCTTGCGAGCCGGCGCTATATGCCGTGTTTCCCTGGAAGTTCCGATTGTTGTTTTGCGACCATTGGGGCTGGCCGTACGACTGGTTCTGGTACCCTTGGTTTTGATAAGCCTGGTTCCGCTGGTTCTGGTTCCAAGTCTGGTCGCGATTCCAGCCTTGTTGCCCTTGCGGCTGGTTGTTCCAGGTACCTTGATTCTGTGGCCATTGGCTTTGGCCGGATTGGTAGTTCTGGTCTTGGCCCTGCCAGTTCTGCGGCGGATTGTAGGTGCCGCCGAAGGGCTGCTGGCCTGACGTTGACTGCTGGTTCGCCGACTGCGAATTGGAAGTATTCGAGTTGTTCGAATTGTCGGACTGGTTCTGAGCTCGCGCCAAAGTGGCGCCTAACAAAAGTGCTGCGAGCGACGCCGCTACCGAAAAGCGAAGAAACGTTTTCATAGTGTCTGGGTCCTGACAGAAGAGAAAAGAATGAGTGCCGGATTGGAACACGCGATGAGGCCTCGCCGGCCCTTCCTCGATCCCCTCGCGCCACCTGAACAACAAACAGACCTGCTAGGCGGCAAGCGGCGGAACTCAGTAAGTTCCGCCGCCAACCTCAATCGAGAAACCTGCCGTTACGAACCGCTCGCCCCCGATGCCGCGGAGCCGGACGATGATCCCGCGGAACCTGATCCGTTGGTACCAGCGGTGCCCGTCGAGCCGGTGCCGTAACCGCTCGTGCCCGAGCTGCTGCCGTACGAATAGCCGGGCCTGCTGTACCCCTGGCCCGTCGAACCGGTCGCACTGCTCGTCCCGTAGCCGGTTGCATTCCCGCTCGCACCAAGGCCACTGTTTCCCGGGTTTGCGGAGGTGCCGGAGCCGCTCGTGCCGTAGCCGGAGGTGCCATCGTTGCCGCTGGTTCCGTAGCCCGCGCCGTTGCCCGAAGTGCCGTAGCCGTTTCCGTACCCGCCGCCGCCGGACATCGCGCGGTTGGCAGAGGTATTCGCACTGTAGCCGGAGGTGTTGGCGCTGCCGCCGGCGTAAGGATTCGAACTCGAGCCATAGCCCGTGCCGCCGAGGTAGGTGCCGTTGGTACCGGACGAATTATTCATTCCGGGCGAGCCGCTATAACTGCCGCGGTTATATGTCGAACCGGAGCCCGACGCTCCGTACGCATTGCCGGCGGCAGATGGATTTGAGCTCGCTCCGCTTCCATACCCGGCATTACTGTAGCCCGTGCCGTAACCGCCACTGCCGTTGCCAGGGCTACCAAAGCCATAGCCCGGGTTGCCATAGCCCGGGTTGCCATAGCCCGGGTTGCCATAGCCCGAGTTGCCATAGCCCGAGTTGCCATAGCCTGCGCCGTATCCGCTGTTGCCATGCCCGTTGCCCTGTGTGCTAGGCGTTCCGTAGTTTGAGGAGCCGTGATTTGAGGTGCCAAGATTGCCGGTCGCGCCGACCTGGG
>DATAXP010000078.1:0-50945 GCA_036272935.1 Pirellulales bacterium
GTCATGTCTATGATCAAACGCCGACAGGGTTCTCACGTTCGCGGCCACTCCTATCAGAGTCAATGCCGCGACCTCCGGCTCTTAACCCTTACACATAACGTTATGATTCTTTATACCGCCCGCGGGTTTTCTACAGAGCCAGAATGTCCCCTTTGTTCCCTCCTTTGTTCCCCCAGCTTGCGCGACCTGCCGCATGTCGTTGGCCTTCTGGTTGCGGCGTAAGCGCTATGGCTCTTCCATCTCCTCAGAGAACACCGGGTTCGGAATGACCTTGAAAACGTCGGTGAGCCTCAGGACTCGATTCATTCCAGCGACGCCCTGGACGACGCCCGCCTGCTTCAACAGAGTGATGCCGAAGAAGATCTCAAATGCCTTCAACGTATCGCCCCAGTTGACTTTCGTTTCTGGGCCGATAACCGCAGTGCAGGGATTCGTGATCGAAACCGTGAAGCTTTGCTCCTACATCTAACAAGAGCTCTCTAAGAACGGACCAAGGAACGTATTCTCCAGTTAGCAAAATACCCTGCTGATCGCCATGAGCGGAAACATAGAACGTTGGCCAGAAAAGCGGTTGCCCGTCGACCGGCGTCAATGCATCGAGCACCTGCGCGAAATCGTTTCGCAGGTCGGCTGTCGTAGCCGGTTGAAATGGCTGGCCTCGAATGTTCATTCGAGACAATGTGTGCAGGAGGTCTTCGCCTTCTCCGACACCGCGGGCAATTTCGTCCGGTTTGGGTGACTCAAACACAAAGACGAACGGATTAACCGCATCCATCCGAGAACTTCGTTCCTGTGATAACTCAAGCGAACTTAAAAAAAGAGAGCACTGGGCTTATTTTCGACAGATAGTTAGCAGTCACCATTTTTTTCCATACGACTCACTCTTCCTTCGCTCGGCTCGTGCCGGTGGTGTACGCGCGGTATTGGTCGGCGTATTCGGGGGGCGGGGCGCTGCGGCGGGTTTGGCGCATGTTGCGCGTGCGGTCGTCATTGGCGGCGTTGGCGCCGAGCGTGGTGCCGTGGGGATGCAGGCCGAGATTGCGCAGCCGGCGGTCGAGGTCTTCGCGGGCTTGCTTGCCGGCGTCGCCCGGCTCGTGGGCTTGTTGCTTCATCTGGTCCCAGCGATCGATGAACCGCCGCAGGTCGTCTTTCGTCCACTTGAGCTTGTCGAGCAGGGCCTGGTCGGGCTGCCCTTTTTTCACCTGGTCCTTGAGGCGCTCGAGCGCCAGATCGGTCGCTTGCCGGGCGTATTCCAGGTTCGGATCTTCGCCACCGGGCTCGGATGACGGTTCCGGCTCGAGGGGCGCGCCGGCACGATTGTTCGGCGTGCCGCCGGCCGCCGGATTGCCTTGGCCGGTGAGCGAGTCGCTGCGCTCGCCCGGTTTGCTCACGCCGGAGTTCTGCTGGTTCCCCTTCGCCCCGTCGGCATTCTCGTTGCCGGTCTGCGGCTGCTGCGGCGAATTGTTGGAAACTCCGCCGGGCGGTGCCTGTTCCTTGCTTCCTACTTCCCGCTTTTTGTCTCCTGCTTCCTGCTTCCCGCTCCCTGCTTCCTGCTTCTCACTGCCCGCTGCCTTCTGCCCTCTGCCCTCTTCTGTTCCTCCCTCGCGGCTCGATGAGCCTTCGCCCGCTTGGTCGCCCGCCTTGCCGCCTTCGGTTCGTTTGCCGGCCTGGGCTTGGTCGCCGCCGCGATCGGACTTTTCGCCGGAGCCTTTCTCCTGCGATTTGCCTTCGCCTTCCTCGGCCGAGGTGTTTTCGCCCGGGCCGCCGGTGCCGGGCTTGCTCGCGCGCTGGCCGCCGCCGTCGTTGCCGCCCCCTTTTACGTCGCCGCTGGTCTGGCCTTGGGCATTTGAATCTTGTTTGTCGCGGGCAGGTGAGCTGGCGTCGTTGCCTTCCTTCGATGAGTTCGCCCCCGATTGCTCGGAGCCGGGTTTCTTGTCGCGAGGGCTGTTTTCTTGCTGGGCGGCGGGGTTCGCTTTCTTTTCGCCGCTCGACTGACCCGCGCCGCCCGAGCTTTGCGCGGTATTGGCGTTCTCGCCTTCGGTGCCGCCACGATCCTCTTCTTTCTTCCCCTGCGGCGTTGCGCTTGGCTCCTTGCTGGGCTCTTCACCGGGTTTCTTGATCGCGGTGTCGGCCTGGCCGCCGTCGCCGGGCTTGGTCGTCTTGTCGCCGGCGGCTTTGTCGTCGGGGCGCGGCTGCGAGCCCTCGGTGGCTTGTCCCTTATCGCCCCCGGTTTCGCCCGGCTTGATGCTGCCGCCGTCATTCTTATTGACGTCGTTGGTGCCCGAGCCCTTCTTGTTGTCTTCGCCCTGGCCCGATTGTCCGCCGCCACGGTCGCCTTGCTGCTGCGCGCCGGACGGTTGCGCATCACGCGACTGCGCCCTGCCGTCCTTCTGCTCGCCTTTGCCGGCTCCCTGCTCGGTTTTGCCCGCCTCCTGCTTCGCGCTTCCCGCTTCCTGCTTCCCGCTCGCTGCATCCTGCTTCTGGCTTCTACCTTCCTGCTTCCCGCTTTCACTGCCATCTGCCTTCTGCCCGCCGCCCACTTCCTCTTTGCCGCGGGCATTGGGATCGGCCGATCCCTGTTCACCGCTCTTGCGGCCGGTCAACGGCTGTTTGTCGTCCTGGCCGGCCGAGGCGCTGTTCTTCGCATCGTTGCCTTGCTGTGAGTCACGTTGCTGCGAACCGCCTTGCTGATTTTGCGATTGCGCCTGCGACCCCTGCTGCTGGTTCCCCTGCGACTGCGTGCCTTGTTGTTGATTTCCTTGCTGCTGGCTTCCCTGTTTGTTGCCTTGCTGCTGGCTGCCTTGCGAACGGTTCCCCTGTTGCTGCTCGCCGGAGGGTTGCTGCTGCTCCCGCTTGTCATTCCCTGCTCCCTGCTCCCTTTCCCCCTTCTCGCTTCCCGCCTGCTGCTTCTCGTCGAAGTGCTGGTTGATCTTCTCGATCGCATCGCCGGGATCGGAATCGGGATCGACACGCCGTTGCTGAGCATTGCCGCCGTCGCCGTTGTCGCCTTGTTTCGCGTCGTTGTCGCCTTGTTTCGCGTCGCTGCCAGCTTGCTGGCCGGGCTGCTGTTGGCCGTTTTCTCCTCGATTGTCGCCAGGCTCGCGCTGCTCCGGCTGCTGCTTTTCGCCGGGCTGCTGTTGCTTCTGCTCGCCCGCTTCCTGCTTCTGGCTGCCCTGGGCCTGCTGCCCACTGCCCTCTTGTTTCCGCTGCCGGGCATCGGCGAGCTGGTCCTGTTTCTTATCGTCCTTTTTGTCGGCCAGCGAGGCGATCCGCAGCGTGTAGCGGCGTGTCTCGGTGCGATTGGCTTCAGGCTGCTTGTTGTCGGTGGCGACGGCCCAATACTCGACGCGATCGCCCGGCTTCAGCGAATACTTCTTCGCGTCGAACAGCCAGTTGCTCTGGAACCGTCCGCTGCGCGGCTTGGCGAGCAGCTCCTCGCGCACGAGCGGCTTCCCGTTGCGCTCGGCGACGATCACCACGCTCGCCAGCCGGAAATCGGGATCGCTGGCTTCAACCTTCATCGGCAGCACGCCGCGCGCGTCGAGTGTTTGCTCGTCGCCAGGCTTCTCATCGGCGCTGGTAGTGCGCATCGCAGATGACGACTTCTCGTCGACAAACGCGATCTCCGGCGGCAGGTCGCGGACCACCTCAATGCGGTGCTCGATCGGCCGGGGATTGTCGTTGCCGTCGGTGTTCGTGAACAGCAGTTGATAGTTGGGGTGCTCGGGCTGATCGCTTTTCGGTTTCAGCTCGAGCGTGAAGGCGACGATCGCGTTGTGGCCCGTGGCTCGCATCGCCAGGTCGCGGCGGCCATCGCGATCGAAATCGACGTGCGCACTGCGAATGTCGTGCGTCGCCCGGGCGTGCAGCGTGACCTGGGTCCCTTCGAGCGCCCGCAGGTCGCCTTGACGCTCGACCGTGCGCGGCGGCAGCTCGGTGTACGCCGGGTATTTGTACTCGACGCTCTCGACGGCAATCGACGGGACGGTGAGCACCGACACTCGGTAGCGCGGCGTCGTCGCGTCCCCCGCCTTGATCCAGTAATCCAGGTCTTGCTGCAAGCCGCCGGCGCTGTCGGGCAGCTCGGCGGTCCATCGGAAGCCTTGTTCCGGGGCGTTCATCTTCACGGGCCGATCGACGAGCTGGCCATCGCGCGTCGAGTAGAACAGCGTGACCGATTCGTCGCCCTTCAGACCCATCACGTGGGCGCTGATCGGCAGCCGGTCGTCGTAATACCGCTCGATGCTCCCCGGCTCGATGTCGGTGATCGCCACGCGCGTCGGGGCGGCAAGCTCGGCCCAGGGCACCAGCACCCGCTCCACCGAACGAATCGGGTCCTTGGGGCTGAGCACCTTGTACAGGGCGCTCAGCGCCACGACCGCCAGCAGCACGTAGCCCAGCCGGATGAGCCGCGAACGATCGACCGTGGTTTCGATCGGCACGCTCGACAGGTCTTGCGCCGCGCGCTGCTCGATGGCGTGATACACCACCTGCGGCACGTTGTCCTGGTGCGACCGCAGCATGAGCAGGTTGATGAGGCTGTTCTTCAGGCCCGGCCGGCTGTGCTCGATCGCCGCGGCGGCGTACAGCGGGTTGATCCGTCGAAGCACCAGCGGCGCGAACGATCGAACCCCGAACACCACCATGCCGACGAACAGCACGCCCAGCCCCACCAGCCGGCCGCGGTAGCCGAGCCCGCCGGTGAACAGCCAATGGTCGGCCAGCACCATCACGGCCAGCCACGCCAGCGCGCCGACCACGACCCCCAGCAGCGCGCCGATCAGATCGACCGACCACACCCGCCGGCGGGTGCGGCGCAACTGCTGATCGATGAAGCGGTCGTACTCGCTAGGACCGGAGGCCGACTGCGAACCGGTGTTGCCTTGAGCCATGCCTTAAGTATAGGCGATGGACGGAAGGGCTACAGGTGGTCGGGCTACGGGCGACAGGCTTCGGCGGTCCTATGGCAACCCTGTAGCCCGTAGCCCGCTACGGCCACAGGGCCGCACCTTCGGCCGAGGCTTTCACCAGGTCGACCGCCCGCCACAGGTACCAGCTCGCCACCGAGCGGAAGGGGCGCCAGCGCTCGCCACGCGCTTCCAGATCGCGAGGGCTGGGCAGTGCAGGGGTCTTGTACGTGAGCATGAACCCCTTGCGCACGCCGAGATCGCCGCTCGGCAGCACGTCGGGCCGACCGAGACGGAAGATCAGCAGCATCTCGACGGTCCAACGACCAATGCCGCGCACCTGCACCAGATGCTCGACGATCTCGGCGTCGCTCATCTTGCGCATGCGGGCCAGCGACGGCACCGTGCCGTCGAGCGTCTTGGCGGCGAGGTCTTGCACGGCAAGCGCCTTCGCGCGCGAAAGTCCCGCCGCACGCAGCGCCGCTGTCGGCGTCGCCACTAGCGCCTCGGCCGTCAAGCGGCCGTGCTGCTCGATCGCCGCGACGACGCGCTCGTGGATCACCTTGGCCACTTTGCCCGAAAGCTGCTGGTAAACGATCGACCGCAGCAGCGCCTGAAATGGGCTTTGCATGTGCAAGGGCCGCACGGTGAACGGTCCCGCCCGTTCGATGACCTTGGCCAGCCGCTTATCCGCTGCGGCCAATGCGGCGGTCGCCTCGTCGGGGTCGAACGGTAGTTTCATGCACGCAACCACTAAACCTTTAGTCCCCGGCGAATCGCCGGGGGTTAACGATGGCGAATTTATTGATCATCAGAAAGCAAATCGACCCGTGGTTTGGGTGGCACTGGCTCTGCCAGTGTAGATCGGGCACTGGCGAAGCCAGTGGCACCCGGCCGGCAGCTTGCCGGCACCGGTGGGTACTAATTCCCGCGCGGCGCGGTGGGTCAAGCCCCGCGTCGGCCATCGACTTTGTACCCCACCATGGACCCCGGGGTAACGGGTACAAACTCGCCCCACTTTCGGCACGCGCCGACTTAGTACCCGAGAGCGATAAATGGGTACAAACTCTTATCATCTGGACTCGGCCAGAGATGCGTGGCCCTGTATCTTCCGGTTTCAATCCGAACAAGCAATTGTCGGTGTGCAATGCTTCCTCGAAGCAGTGCACACGCGTGGCCGGTTCGATTCGAAACCTGAAGATCAATAGCTACGATCGCTCCTTCAGATACCGCCCCAGCAGCGTCGTGGTCGAACTATCGTGCTTCGCGCCCACCGCGCCTTTTTCCAGTTCACCGGCAATGCGCGTGGCCAATACCTTGCCCAGCTCGACGCCCCATTGGTCGAACGAGTTGATCCGCCAAATGGTTCCTTGCGTGAATACCTTGTGCTCGTACATCGCCACCAGCTTGCCGAGCGCCGCGGGGGTGAGCCGGTCGAGCAGCACGGTGTTCGTCGGCCGGTTCCCCTCGAAGGTTTTGTGCGGCACCAATTCCTCGGGCACTCCTTCGGCCCGCACTTCTTCGGCAGTTTTGCCGAAGGCCAGCGCTTCGGTCTGGGCGAAAAAGTTGGCCATCAGCAAATCGTGATGCCGGCCCATCGGGTTCAAGGTCTGCGAGAAGCCGATGAAGTCGCAGGGAATGAGTTTCGTCCCCTGGTGGATGAGTTGGTAGTACGCGTGCTGGCCGTTGGTGCCGGGCGTGCCCCAGACAATCGGCCCGGTTTGATAGTCGACCTTCCGGCCATCGAGCGTCACGTGCTTACCGTTGCTCTCCATGTCGAGCTGTTGCAGGTAGGCACTGAACCGGCTGAGGTAATGGTCGTAGGGCAAGATGGCGACGCTCTGGCAGCCGAAGAAGTTGTCGTACCACACACCCAGCAGCCCCAGCAGCACCGGCAGGTTCCGCTCCAGCGGCGCGGTGCGAAAGTGTTCGTCGATCGTGTGGAAGCCGGCGAGCATGTCGCGGAAATTCTCGGGACCAACGGCCAGCATCAACGACAGGCCGATCGCCGAGTCGTACGAGTACCGGCCGCCGACCCAGTCCCAGAACCCGAACATGTTGGCGGTGTCGATGCCGAACTTGCTCACCTCGGTGGCGTTGGTGCTGACGGCGACAAAGTGCCTGGCTACGGCACGCTCGTCTTTGAGTTTGTCGAGGCACCAGGCACGAGCCGAACGGGCGTTGGTGAGCGTTTCCAGGGTTGTGAAGGTTTTCGACGAGATGATGAACAGCGTCTCTTCGGCGTCCAGGTCGTGCACGGCCTCGGCCAGGTCGCTGGAGTCGATGTTCGAGACGAAGCGGAATTGCATGTCGCGGCGGCTGTAGTGGCGCAGCGCCTCGTAGGCCATCACCGGCCCCAGGTCGGAGCCACCGATGCCGATGTTCACCACGTTGCGGATCGAGCGGCCCGTGTGGCCGCGCCACTGGCCCGAGCGGACGCGATCGCAGAACGCCGCCATGCGGTCGAGGACGGCATGCACCTCGGGCACGACGTTCTGGCCGTCGACCGTGATCGTCGCACCGCGCGGCGCGCGTAGCGCCACGTGCAGCACGGCCCGGTGCTCGGTGGTGTTGATCTTCTCGCCGGCGAACATGGCGTCGATGCGCTCGCGCAGCCGCGATTGTTCGGCCAGGCCGAGCAACAGTCGCAGCGTCTCATCGGTGACACGGTTCTTCGAGTAATCCAGATATACGCCTTCGGCCTCGAGCGTCATTCGGCTGCCGCGCTTGGCGTCGGCGGCAAATAGCTCGCGCAGATGCTTGCTGCCGATCTCGCGGTAGTGCTCGGCGAGCGCGTGCCAGGCGGGGCAGGCATCGAGCGGCGGGGCGACGGGGAGCTGAGCAGACGCAGTCATTTGGAGTTCCCTTCGTGAACCTGGCCGGCGGTCGTCGCGGTGTTCAATGCGTCGGGGTTCGGTGGATTGTCGGGCTGCGGCGGCTCCCACAAGCGGAAGCCACCGACAAAGGCATTTGAGTTGCTGCCGATGCGGCAATGCTCGGGGAGCTTTTTCAGTTTGCGGACATTGCCGCCGCCGAGCACGACATAATCAGGCAACAGCGCCGCCATCAGCTTCTTCACCACGTCGTCGACGCAGTGCTCCCACTTCCTGCGTCCCAGCCGGTCAAGCCCGCGCTGGCCGACGTAATCCTCGAAGGTCCCCTTGCGATACGGCAGATGGGCCAGCTCCATCGGCTCGACCAGTCCGGCCGCGATCATCGCCGAGCCTAGACCGGTCCCCAAGCCTAGGAACAACATCTTGCCGCCGGCGTAGCTGCCTAGGGCCTGCATCGCGGCGTCGTTGATAATCTTGGTCGGCAGCTTGAATGCCGCCTGAAAATCGAAGCCGACCCAGCCTTTCCCCAGGTTCGGCGGATTCGAGACGATGCGTCCGCCGAGCACCGGGCCAGGAATGCCGATGCTCACCGCCTCGTACTGCCAGTCGGGGACCGTTTGCTTCACGCCCTCGACCATTTGCGGCGGGGTGAACGTCGGCCCGGACACGAACTTGCGGGGCGCCTCTTGATCGGTCGCCAGCATTTTGACGTGCGCCCCGCCGACATCGAGAACGAGGACTTTCATCGGTTTACAAATCCCCGATTGTCAGAAGCATTGCAAAAGGTATCGGGTGCCTGGGGCTGAGTCGGCGAAGCCCCAGAGGCACACAGCCTGGGGCATCGCTGCGCTCTGCCCCAGCCACCCATCGAAAACGAGGACTTTCATGCGATCATTGGCCTCGAACGCGGCGCCTCATTCGTCCTCAATTTCAATCCAGACTGGCAGCTTGTCTGCCAGTGTCGTTGCGGTTTTCGATGCACTGGCTGGCAAGCAGCCAGTGGCACCGGAATACTTCAATACATTGATAGCCCATCGTACTTCAGCTCTTTAGGGCTGCGGCGACCACACGCTGCGCTTCGTCGACGATCTGCTGCAAATGCTTCTCGTCGCGGAAGCTCTCGGCGTAAATCTTGTAAATGTTCTCGGTCCCCGACGGTCGCGCGGCGAACCAGCCCGAAGCCGTGACCACCTTCAGCCCGCCGATCGCGGCGCCATTCCCCGGCGCCCGAGTGAGCTTGGCCGTGATCGGATCGCCGGCGAGCGTCGCATCGCGCACCGCGGCGGGGTCGAGCTTTGCCAGCCGCGCTTTCTCATCGGGCGTGGCCGGGGCGTCGATCCGCGTGTAGTACGGCATGCCGAACCGCTCGGCAAGCTGCTGGAAGTGCTTGCCCGGGTCGCTCTTGGTGCGGGCGGTAATCTCGGCAGCCAGCAGGTTCATGATGATTCCGTCCTTATCCGTGCTCCACACACTGCCATCGCGGCGGAGGAAACTTGCCCCGGCACTCTCTTCGCCACCGAAGCAGCACGAGCCATCGAACAGGCCGGGAGCGAACCACTTGAATCCCACTGGGACCTCGCAAAGCTTGCGCCCAATGCTGGCGACCACGCGATCGATCATGCTACTGCTGACGAGCGTCTTGCCGACAGCAGCGGTGTGTGGCCAGTTCGGGCGATTTCCAAGGAGATATTGAATCGCGACGGCCAGGTAATGGTTCGGGTTCATCAGCCCGGCCGATGGCGTGACGATGCCGTGGCGGTCGCTATCGGGGTCGTTGCCAAAGGCGACATCGAACCGGTCCTTCAGCCTCACC
The DNA here is from genome assembly GCA_036272935.1 of Pirellulales bacterium. GTDB lineage: Bacteria > Planctomycetota > Planctomycetia > Pirellulales > PNKZ01 > DATAXP01. The sequence goes on from DATAXP010000078.1 coordinate 9,555, forward strand.
AGCCCCGCCATGGCATACGGGCTGCTGCAATCCATGCGAATCTTGCCGTCGTGGTCGAGCGTCATGAACGAGAAGGTCGGATCGATCTTCTTGTTCACCACCTCGATCGAGAGCCCGTAGGTTTCGTTGATCGGCTCCCAGTAATGCGCCGCGGCGCCGCCGAGCGGATCGACGCCGAGTTTCAATTTCGCTGAGCGGATCGCATCCATGTCGACGACGTTGCGCAAGTCGTCGACGTACGGCTTGACGAAATCCTGCTCGTGCGTGGTCGAGGCACTCATGGCGCGTTCGAGCGGCACGCGCTTCACGCCGGCGTTCTTGCCGCGCAGCAACTCGTTCGCTCGGTCCTGAATCAGCTTGGTGATGTCGGTATCGGCGGGGCCGCCGTTGGTCGGGTTGTACTTGAACCCGCCGTCGTCGGGCGGATTGTGGCTGGGCGTGATCACGATGCCATCGGCAAGCTGTGCGCTGCGGCCACGATTGTGGACCAGGATGGCGCGCGAGATGACCGGCGTCGGCGTAGGGTGGTCGTCATGCTCGATGATGGTTTCGACCGCGTTGGCGGCGAGCACCTCAAGCGCCGTACGCTGGGCGGCGGCACTCAACGCGTGCGTGTCCTGCCCCATGTACAGCGGACCGTCGATCTTTTGCGACTGGCGATATTCGCAGATCGCCTGGGTGATGGCCAGGATATGCGCCTCGGTGAAGCTGCCGTTCGTGGGCGTACCGCGATGGCCGCTGGTGCCGAAAGCCACGCGCTGCGCCGGGTCGCTCAGGTCGGGTTGACGCTCGTGGTACTCGCGTTCCAACCGAGCCGGGTCGATCAGCAGTTCTTTGGGGGCGGGCTTGCCGGCGCCGGGTGAGATGGCCATGAGTGTTTCTCAGCGAAGGTGCGACTTGCCGTTCCATAAGCGGACCACCGGCTGGTCGAGCGCGTGGTGGTAGCCGAGGATGCTGAGCGTCGCGGTGTCGAGGTAAAAAATCTGGGCGTCAATCGGCTGGTGCTCGACCCAACGCGCCGCAAGCATGCGCAGAAAGTGCCCGCTCGAAAACAGCAGCACGTGACAGTTCGCCTCGCGCACCCGACGGGCCACGCGATCGGCCCGCGCCCAAACGTCGGCAACCGATTCTCCCTCCGGGCAGCCGTCGAGATAGATGTTCCAATCGGGACGCTCGCGCTGGATCTCGGCGCTGGTCTTTCCTTCGTAGCGGCCGTAGTTCCACTCGACCAGATCGGGATCGAGCTCGGCGTGGTCCGAATAGCCGGCCAGCTCGCACGTCCGGCGCGCCCGCAGCAGCGGGCTGCACCACACGCGGTCGAACTGCAAAGGCTTCAAGTACCGGCCCAGGCTGCGCGCGTTTTCTTCTCCCTGCTTGGTGAGCGGCAAGTCGGTCAGGCCCGTATGCTGACCGGTTAACGACCAGGCAGTTTCTCCATGACGAGCCAGATAGACGGTCGGCAGTTTCAGGTCGGCGGTCATGCGCCATTCGCCTCGGTGCAAAAAACTGCGTTAACTTGCCGGGACGACTTCATCTGTGATGTCGCGCGAAATCTGGATGGCGGCCCGCTAGGGTGATCGCTTGGTTCACCGGTTTAAATTAGGCATTGAGCGAGCTCATATGCAAAGCTAGCCGCTCGATTTCACGATGCAGCGTCTTTACCTCGCCGATCGTGTCAAGCATTCGCTCGAACTCCGTTCCGTCAGTGTAAGTGATTTCGTAAATGAAGTTCTCCACCACTGCGGTGTAATCGAACTTCGGAGCTTTCAGAAAGTCCGTTGCGTCTGCGATGGTCTCGAACACCTCTGGCTTCGATTCGTGCTGGGCAATAATTCGGATTTCTTGCGGCAACGCGCCCAAGGCAGCCCGAACCCTGTCGACGTAGGTGTTGAGACTAACTTCACCGATCAATTCCCGGAGTGTCTCGGCTGTCTCCGTTTTCTTTGTGAGCGTGAGGCCCGCGGCGAAGGCATCAGCTAATTTTGCTTTGTCCGGCTCCGCGAGCCGGTCCGGATAGTCGATCTGCAACCCGCTTCTCTCAAAGGCCGAGACTATCTTTGTCTTCGGAACGTAGAAGAGGTCAATCTGCCGGTTCTGCACGAGCGCGCGCGCGGGCGCTGTGAAGTCGCCACCTGCCACGATCCCTAGGAAGCGAGCTGTCGGGTGAACGTCTCGCATCGGCGAGAACTTGCCGGTGTCATCGCGAGCCTTGTCTTTCGAGTGTCGCTTGCCTCGCCTCCAAAAGCACTCAAAGAATGCGACTGGGATTCCCAGCTTATTGTCGGTGGCATCCAGCTCCATGACGAAGTCGTAATCGACCAGATTCCCTTCGAAGTCCGTCCAGATGATCTTGTCGCCTCGCCGCGCTTGGCGTGGGCAGAAGCGACAATCAAGGTAGAGATTCAAATGATCGGCAACTCTGCGCAACAGGGACATTACGAAGAACTCCTCGAACCAGTCTCCGACGAGCTGGCCGAGCTTGTGACCTGCAGAAGCATGTTCCTGGTCGGCCATGTCAAGCGTCTACCCAGAGTCGCCCTTCATGTAGGGGAACCCTGTGCTTGCGGTTCTTCCATTTCGTATTTCGATCGCGCAACTTTTCGAATCTGTAGGTCTTAAAGCCAGCGTTGACGGCGAGTTCTCCAAGCCACCGATCCACCGGAACATGGACGCCATACGGAGCAGAATCGCCAACGACGAAACACACACGCCCACCGGGCCGTACCACTCTGCGGAGAGAAACCCAAACTTTGGACAAGTCGTGGAAGTAATGTGCAATCATCGCATGGTAGGGTTTTTTACCACCATGCCCTTCCTTGATTCGATCGAGTTCGTAGCAGACTCGTGTGAGTTCTTCTGCGATCACGGCAACCTCATCGGTCTTCAAGATAGAGCTAGTGCACTTGGCATAGGGGGCTACGTGCTGGGTGCAACTCCGGATTAGCCGTTGCCGAATGGTGGTCTGCAAGTCACCCCAGCCGCTGATTTCCCCTAGGAAGCTCATCTCCAGGCGGGTTGCATCGGCGTAGTCGTAGTTGTTCGCGTAAGGCGGTGAGGTGATGACTAGGTCTGCCCATTGATCTTCGACGCCCTCGCAAGTTCGAGCATCAGATGCAATGACGCGACCATGCGAGACGCGGTTGCCCTCGTATTGGCGAATTCGCATGTCCCGAGCCATCAAGTCAATCCGCTCTTCGAACGCCCTAAAAGGCTCAAGTGTTTTTGCCTTGGACTTTTTCGGGAGGACGTACTGCCACTGAGCCGTTCCCACCGGCGAGCAAAGGCGGAGGATCGACACCAGCGCCAACCAGCAAAGCTCGTAACAGACTGACTCCTCTGGGTGTGCTACTAGGGCTCGACGTAAGGCATCCAGTTTTGCGAGGGGTTCTTGAGGGAAACACTTGTGGATGAGCTTGGGATAACCGACCGAGCTTCCTTCCTTGCTCCTTGCCGTATCCAAGATGGACTTGCTCAGTCTGCGAAATACCAGAACATCCTCACTCCATGCGAGCTTAGCGCGTGCAATCCTAGCGACGAACGGGTGAGACTCGATTCCGATCCCTTCCGCTCCCGCTCGTTCGGCTTCGAGTACGACGGTGCCCGATCCGGCGAACGGGTCAAGAACCTGCGGTTTGCCACCCCGTCGTTCAGATTGGATCAATTCCCTGACCCACTGTGCGGAGAAGCCTGCCGAGTACCTGAACCATCTGTGAATCGGCAGCTGCATATTGTTAACGAACGTCCCACTCCGGTCATCGGTGATAAACTCGGATTCGTCATCGAACAGGGACGTTTGCCGCACCTAAGGGCTCCTTCTATCGCCATTTATCAACGTGCCATGCCCTGCTGGCTAACTACGGGTTCGCCGGCATCACCGGCTCTTTCCAATGCGCGGGGGCGATGAGGCGGTCGGCCTCGGGCGGCCCCCACGATTCTGGCTCATAGAAATGGATCGGCGTCGCGTCGCCCAGCACCGGTTCGACCACGCGCCATGCCGCCTCGACGTAGTCCTCGCGCGCGAACTGAGTCGAGTCACCCTTCATCGCGTCGCCGAGCAGCCGCTCGTAGGCGTCCATCTCGTCGCCATGGGGGCGGTGCGTGGCGAGCAATTCGATCGACTCGCCAACCATCTCTTCGCCTGGCGTTTTGGTCGTCGCTTCCAGGCCGATCACAATGTCCGGTTGAATGCGAAAGCGAAGCTGATTGCGCGGCGGCCGCTTCGTGGTCCACACGGCCGGCGGCCGGCGAAACTCAGCCATTACTTCGGTGCAGGTCACGGGCATGCACTTGCCGGCACGAATGTAGAACGGCACTCCTTGCCACCGCCACGAATGAATTTCGAGCTTAAGAGCCGCGTAGGTTTCGACGTGCGAGTGAGCGTTGACGCCGGCCTCCTGCCGGTAGCCGACGAACTGCCCGCGAACCACGTGCTTCGCGTCCAAGGGGACCATTGCCTTGAGGACCTTCACCTTCTCGTCGCGGATCGACTCGGCATCGACGCCGGCCGGCGGCTCCATGGCAACGTTCGCCAGAATTTGCAGCAGGTGGTTCTGCACCACGTCGCGAATACAGCCCGCCTCTTCGTAGAAAGCCCCGCGCCCCTGCACGCCGAAGTTCTCGGCCATGGTGATCTGCACGCTCGACACGTAATGGCTGTTCCAGATCGGTTCGAGGAACGAGTTGGCGAAGCGGAAATACAGCAGGTTCTGCACCGGCCCTTTGCCGAGGAAATGGTCGATGCGAAAGATCGACGATTCGTCGAAGCAGGTCAGCAGTGTGCGATTGAGTTCCTGGGCGGTTTCGAGCGTGCGGCCGAACGGCTTCTCGATAATCACCCGCGCCCCCTTGGCGCAGCCGGATTCGCAAAGCTGCTTAACTACCACGGCGAACATCGACGGCGGAATTGCCAGATAGTGGGCCGGGTGCTGGGCCTCGCCCAGTTCCTTGCGCAGCGCGGTGAAGGTGGCCGGGTCGTTGTAATCGCCGTCGACGTAACGTAGCAGCTCCGAGAGCTTGTCGAATGCCACCTTGTCGATGCCGCCGTGCGATTCGAGGCTGTCGCGCGCACGAGCCCGGAACTGTTCGAGATTCCAGCCGGCACGGGCCACGCCGATCACCGGCACCGACAGGTGCCCGTGCCGCGCCATCGACTGCAAGGCGGGAAAGATTTTCTTGTACGCCAAGTCGCCCGTGGCGCCGAAGAATACGAGTGCGTCGGAGTGGTTATTCATGAATGATTCCAGCTTGTTTAGCCGGTCGCCGCGGCGACCGCGCCAAGGCGGCCCGCAAGCGCGCCGGCTAAACGATCATTTCTTCTCCAAATGGCCGCCGAAACCCAGTCGCATTGCCGAGAGGAGCTTGTCGGCGTAGTCGGCCTCGCCGCGCGAGGCGAAACGCTGGTACAACGCGGTCGAGAGCACGTGCGCCGGCACCCCTTCGTCGATCGCCGCGTGAATGGTCCATCGTCCTTCGCCCGAATCGGAAACTCGTCCCTCGAACGTCGCCAGCTTCGGGTCTTTCACGAGGGCCTGGGCCGTGAGGTCGAGCAGCCACGACGAGATCACGCTGCCACGTCGCCATACCTCGGCCACGTCGCACACGTTGATGTCGTATTGATAGTGTTCCGGGTGTTGCAGCGGGGCGGTTTCGGCATCGGCCTGCCGCGATTGCTTGCCGACGTTGGCGCGGTGCAGGATCGCCATGCCCTCGGCATACGCGGCCATGATGCCGTACTCGATGCCGTTATGCACCATCTTCACGAAATGCCCCGCTCCGTTGGGACCGCAGTGCAGATAGCCGTGCTCGGCGGTGCTTCTCGGATTCGCGCCGTCGAGCTTGTCGCGGCCGGGAGTGCGCGGCACGCAGTCGGTGTTCGGCGCCAGTGCCCGGAAGATCGGATCGAGCCGGGCGACCACCTCCTTTTCGCCGCCGATCATCAGGCAATATCCGCGATCCAGGCCCCACACGCCGCCGCTGGTGCCGGCGTCAACATAGTGCAGCCCCTTGGTCTTGAGGTCCGCGGCGCGGCGCAGATCGTCGACGTAGTACGAGTTGCCGCCGTCGATGATCGCGTCGTCCTTGGCCAGGTGCGGCGTTAGATCGTCGAGCGTCCGATCGACGACCGCTGCCGGCACCATCAGCCACACCGCGCGCGGTGGCTTGAGCTTCGCTGCCAGCTCGGCAAGCGACGACGCCCCGACGGCGCCGTCGGCCGCGAGCTGCGCGACCGGCTCGGGGTGTACGTCGTACACGATAACTTCGTGCCCCGCCCGCAAAAGCCGCCGGGTCATGCTGGCCCCCATCCGTCCCAGGCCGATCATCGCTAGTTGCACCGCTACGTAATCCTTTCGTGACAGTGAACCGATCCGTGCCCTTGCGAAGCAAAGTATATCGGTGTTTCCGGTCCGTTGTCAGTGGTCCGTTGCCAGTTGCCGTAACGAGCAATCGACCGCAATTGATCAGGGACAACGGTCGCCCTCTTGTTTCGCGATCCGGGCCTCGTACACTGGCAGTCGGTTCCGCTGGCCCGGGGGCAATGGGGGCTCGTGACATGATGCGATCCTTGGTTGCTGTCGCTGTTTGCTTGGTTGGATCGAGCGTCCTCGCACAAAACAATCCGCCGCCTGGCAAAGCGGGTGCGAAGCCCAGCGATTCGCTCGCAGGGCTGGCTAACACTCGTTCGCAATCGGCCATCGGAAACCCCGCACCACCGTTTCCTGGAGGGGCCGAAAGCTGGCTGAACTCGGGACCGATTGCCGTCGAGTCGCTGAAGGGGAAGGGAGTCGTCGTCTTTTTCTTCGACCCCAACAGCAACGCGGTGCGAGGCCGCTGGCCCTTGATGTTCGAAACGACCAAAAAGTTCCAAGGCAAGCCGGTCATCTTCATTGCCGTCGTGCCCGACGAGGCGCGGCCCGTGATCGGCGGCTACGCGCAGCAAGTTGGCTTGCAATGGCCGGTTTTCGTCGACACCGGCGGCGCCCTGGCCCGCGCCTACGGCGTCGGTGAGATCAGCGCGATGAACGATGCACAGTTGATGATGATCACGCCCAAGGCTGACGTCGCCCGCGGAGACTGGCGTGATTTCGAGCGCTCGACGCAAAGCGCACTCGTCGGTGCCGAGTGGACAGTTGACCCGGCAAAGATTCCCGAAGCGCTGAAGCCGGCGTGGTTCGCGGTCGAATTCGGCGACCCGAACGCCGCGGCCAGCGCGATCAAGAAGGGACTCACCTCGTCGGAGGCCGACGTGAAGCAGGGTGCCGAACTGCTCAAAGCGGCGGTCCAAGCCAGGATTGAAAAACAGACGGCCGAGGCGAAGAAGGCGCTCGACGAGGGACGCAAGTTCGACGCATTCAGCAGGTATTCAGCACTCGCCGACGGCTACAAGGCCTTCGAGCTGCCAGCGGAAGTGGCGGCCAAGCGAAAGGAGCTGTTAAGCGATCCCGAAGTCAAATCGGCGATGACTGCCAAGCGCTCGCTCGATGCGGCCAAGAAGCTGATCGCCAGCGGCAAGCCGACTGTCAAAAAGCAGGCCGCCACGATGCTCAGGAAAGTCGTCCAAGACGCCGGCAACAGCTCGATCGGCAAAGAGGCCGAAGAGCTGCTGCAAAGCCTCGGGGGAATGTGAACGGCAGGCTCCGGGCTCCGGGCTGCGGGCTGCGGGCTTCGGGTGGTCGATGCTCGCCGAGCTGTAGCCCGGAGCCTGTAACCTACTTCTCCGCGAAGCGGAAAATCCTGCCCTGCACCGTGAGGAAGTACACCTCGCCTGCCTGGTCTTCGCCGAAGCTCATCACCGGCGAAATGTTGCCGGCGATCTCGCGGTTGCTGATCACGCGCTTCGTCTCGCGGTCGTAGGCCAGCGCCCACACGCGCCCGGTCACGTAGTCGGCATACAGATACTTGCCTTGCAGGTCCGGCACCTTCGAGCCGCGGTAGACGTATCCGCCGGTGATGCTCTTGCCGATGTCGTGGTGATACTCCCAGATCGGATCGATCAGGTTGGGCCGCGGACCCGAGCCGTCGCGGCCGAAACGGTGCATCGATTCGCGCAGGTTCCAACCGTAGTTGCCGCCCGGCTGCACGACGTTGATCTCCTCCCAAATGTCCTGGCCCACATCGGCTGCCCACAGTGCTCCGGTGGCTCGGTCGAACGACATCCGCCAGATGTTGCGCCAACCTTTCGAGTAATTCTCCGGCGCCGCGTCGCTGCGGCCGGCAAAAGGATTGTCTTTCGGGATGGCGTACGCCTTGCCCGAATCCTGATGATCGACGTCGATGCGCAGGATCGAGCCGAGCAGCGCGGCGGGGTTCTGGCCGTTGCGTTGCGGATCGTCGCGTTTGCCGCCGTCGCCGAGGCCGACGTACAGATAGCCATCGGGGCCGAACGCGAGCGTGCCGCCGTTATGGTTCCAGTACGGCTGCGGGATGCGCAGGATTTCTTCCTCGCTCGACATCTCGGCGAAATCCGGGTTCTTCGGATCGACCCGGAAGCGCGAGATCACCGACAGATGCTCGCCGGCCGTCGACGTGTAGTAGGCGAAAAACTGGCCGTTCTCGCTGAACTTCGGATGGAAGGCCATGCCCAGAAAGCCTTCCTCGTTCTCGGTGTCTTTGTAGACCACCCGCGGCTTGAGGTCGAAAAACAGCTTCGCTTCCGACACGGCCTCGTCGGCCGGCAGAATGTACACCCGGCCATACTGCGAGGCAACGAACACCCGCCCGCTGTGATCGCCGGCGTGGGTGAGCACGATCGGCCGGGGAATCTCGATTTCGGGCCATGCTTGCCGAATCGCCACGGTACCTAGCGGCGCGGTGTCGACGTCGGTCGGATTGTTGTTCTTCAGTGCGACCGTCGAAAGCGTACCCCCTTTCATGTCGGGGACCACCACGTGGCCGGTGCCGTAGTTGATGCAGATATCGGCCGCCGACTGAAACGCGCCGGTCGACAGCTTCTGCCACGTCTTCGTGCCGACCGGCAACACCGACACATCGCCGGTGAGCCATTGGCTGAGGTACAGGTTGCCGTCGTAGTCGCGCGCCAGACCGTCAGCACCCAGAAACCCTTCGGCAATCGTCTCGAGCGATCCGTCGGCCAGCTTCACGCGATACACCTTGCCGGCCAGGAAGTCGGCCAGCAGCACGTGCTCCTTGTCGTCGACCATCACGCCATTGGGCCCCACGAGCGGCGCCCCTTGCGACTGATGCAGCACCGTGGTCACCTTGCCATCGGGAGCGATGCGGAATAACCCGCCGCCGGCCCCTTTGCGATCGCCGGTGTCGGTCACGTAGACGTTCCCCGTATCGTCGACGTCGATATCGTTCAGAAACAACGGCGGGATGGGGAAGGCCTCGGCCGCGGCGAACACGCTGACTTTGCCTTCCGGATCGACGCGCACCACGCGCCGCACATCGGTCACCAGGAAGCCGTCTTTCACGGCGACGATCCCCTTCGGATCGTCCAGCCCGGTGGCGAAAGTCTCGATCTTCCCCGGCTGAACCCGCGCGACGCTGCCGTCGCCCGGCTTGTCGAATTCGCCGATGGTCGTCACGTAGTAGACGACCGTTTTGCCATCGCCGCCGACGCACACGCTCTCGGGGTTCACCAATCCTTTGACGACCGGTGTCACGGGAGACAGCTCGGCAGCCCCGGCACGGGCCGAGAGCAACAATACAATAGCGGCGATGCGGATCATGGGCGGCGAAGCCTGTGCAAGACGCGGAGCAGGGATGTCCCACGAATTTAATCAGGCGGCCAGGCGATTGCCACCGGGAAGCAGTTAGCAATCAGCTTTCAGCTCTGACGAACTATTTTGCCGGCTAGTCGCTAATTGCTGACCGCTAACTGCTTTACTTCAGGTGAATGATCCCGCGCTGCATGGCGATTGTCACGGCGTGCGTGCGATCGGTGGCGCCGAGCTTGGCAATGATGTTCTGCACGTGGATCTTTACCGTGCCGCTTGCCTTGCCCAGCTTGGCGGCGATCTCTTTGTTCGCCAGTCCCTGGGCCACCAGCGTCAGCACTTCGATCTCGCGCGGCGTGAGTGGCACCTGCGGGAAGTACTCGCTTAGCCGCTCGGCCACCTCGGGCGAGATCAACCGCTTGCCCGAGTGTACCTGCCGGATGGCGTTGAGCACTTCCGAGTGCACGGTTTCCTTGAGCAGGTAGCCGCGCACCCCCGCTTCGAGCGCCCGGTAAATGTCCTGGTCGCCGTCGAAGCTGGTGAGCGCGATGATCTTCGCCTCCGGCATCTCGGCACGGATGCGCTTGACCGCCGCGATGCCGTCGAGCTCCGGCATCCGCAGGTCCATCAGGATCACATCGGGCTTGTGCCGGCGGACCACGTCGAGGGCTTCGCGGCCGTTGCCCGCCTCGGCCACGAGCTTCATATCGCGCTCGTTGCCCAGGATCGAAGCGATCCCCTTGCGCACCAGCGGATGATCGTCCACACAGACGACACGGATGACTTCTTGGACTGGTGCGGCTGAGGAGGGCATCGCATTGCTATTCTACTCTCGCCGGCAAGCGGCGGGGCCAGTCTTAGTGACAGTCGAGGAAAAATCGAGTAGCTTGGCTTGCGTCGCCGCCCCACGAAGCGCCGAATAGCGAAAAGCACGGCCGCGACCAAGTGGCGTGGCCACGAGGTGCCACGCGCGCATGCCCCCGTAGCTCAATTGGATAGAGCGTCAGCCTCCGGAGCTGAAGGTTACAGGTTCGAGCCCTGTCGGGGGTAGTCGACCCGTCGCGACAACGGGTCGTGTCCGCACTGGTTGGACGCCGAAGTATAATTCGGTAAGGTGGTGATGGCGGAGTACACGATTTTATACGATGCCGAGAGATTGGAGAAATTGACTCATCACGGCGTTACCATCGACGAGTTTCAACAGGTCATCAACAGTCCGTCGCGGGTTGAAAAGAGTCGCACATCCGACAACATGATTGCCTTCGGACTGACGGCCGACAATCGGCGTCTCGCCTGCGTCTACGAGATCGTCGACGAAGCTCACATCTACGTGGTTACTGCCTTTGAGGTGTAGCAATGGCCGAGAAAAAAACTTTTAAGCTGAAGAAGGTGGCCGCGACGCGTGAGAGCCGGCAGCGCCATCGTAAGGCGCTCGCCGCCATTGAAAAGGAAAAGGCCGAGATCCTTGCTCGTGGACGCGAGGTATTTGCAGACCACGCCTCTGTTCACGCTCGCGCAAAGCGGTCCTAAGTCGACTGCACCCAGAAGAATCGGTAACGCTCTAGGAATGTGCCGTTGCGACCGCGGTCTTCGGTTGCTTGTCGCGGACCAGCAGCGAGTACAGCGCCGGCAGAACGAACAGCGTCGCCGGTTCGCCGGCCAGCAGGCCGCCGAGGATCGCGCGGGCCAGTGGGGCGTTGGCCTCGCTGCCGCGTTCCCAGGCAATGGCTGCCGGAATCATGGCGAAGAACGCCGCCAGTGCCGTCATCGTGACCGGGCGCACGCGGATGCTCGCCGCCTTGCGGATCGCCTCGGTCGGCGACAGCCCTTCGTGCCGCCGCAGCTCCTGGGCAAAATCGGTCATCAGCACCGTGTTCGCCACCTTGATCCCCACGACGAAGATGATCCCCAAGAGCGACTGCACGTTCAGCGCGGTGCCGGTGAAGTAGAGCACCGGCAGCACGCCGCCCAGCGAGATGGGCACCACGAGCATCACGGTCAGCGGCACGATCCACGAACGGTCGAGCCCGACCATCAGGAAGTACATCAGCACGCTGGCAAGCACCAGTCCCAGGCTCAGGCTTTTGAACGTGTCCTGCATCCGGGCGTACTCGCCGCTGAGGATGATCTTCGAGCCCTTGAGCGTCGTGGTGCCATCCCCCTTGGGATCGTACGGGGCCCAAAAACCGTCGGCGGCGTTGAGCTTGCCGTGCTTTTCGAGCAGCCGGCTTACGTCGTCCGAGACGTGCCCCAGGTCGCGGTGCTCGATGTTCATCGTCAGCTCGATCGTGGGCTGGATGTTGTAGTGCGTGATCTCCGACGGCACGTTGTTGCGCGTGAGCGTGGCGACCGAGCGCAGCGGCACCGGCTGCAACTGCTTGGGGCTCGTGACTGGAATATCCAACAGCGTGTCGATCGACTGGATGTCGTGCTCCGGATACTGCACGCCGACGAAGTACTGGTTGTGGCTGGCCGGGTCGATCCAGAAATTCGTCTTGTTGAACGAGATGCTCGAGTTGCACGCCGCCACCACGTTGCGCATCACGTCGGCCTGCGTCAGCCCCAAGTCGGCCGCCTTCGCGCGATCGACGTTGATGACGAACTGTGGATAGTTCATCCGCTGGATGATCCGCGCGTCGACGATGCCGTTGACTTCGCCCAGATCGCGCTTGATGTTCTCGGCCACCTGGTAGCAGGCCTTCTGATCCTTGCCGACGACGCGCACCGTCAGCGGCGACGACTTCCCCTCGTTCAGCGCGCCGCGCACCATGCCGCCGGCGTCGAACGAGAAATCCAGGTCGGCGTACTTGCGGTTCGACACCAGCCCGGCACGCAGCGTGGCCACGTACTCTTGCGCACTGTGGCTGCGATGCTCGCGCAACTGCACCTTGACCACGCCGTCCATCGGGCCGGCGTTGGGCGTGTAGGCGGCCGACCAGTCGGGCGTCACGCCCATTTCCGAGACGATCAGGTCGAAATCGTGCGGGTCGATCGTTTCGCGCACGAATTTTTCGACGGCCGCAATCCGCTCTTCGGTCACTTCGATGCGCGTGCCGGTCGGCGCCCGGACGGCAATCTCGAATGCTCCGGCGTCGACTTCAGGGAAAAACTCGCGCCGCAGGCGTGGGCCGATCGCCACAACCGCACCGATCAACAGCGCGAAGCCGACGCCGACCGTTAATCCACGGTGTCGCAGCGTCCAGTTCAATCCGCGCACGTACCAGCCGATGCCCCGATCGATCAGCCGTTCCCAGGCAGCGAACGCCCGGCTGAACGGGTTCCGCGATGGGGCCGCATGGGCGTCATGCGCGGCGTGCGGCTTCAGCAACAGCGCGCTGAACGACGGCACTAGGCTGCGCGACAACAGGTAGGCGGCAATCATCGCCAGGGCCACGGCCAAGGCCATCGGCTGGAACAGGAACTTGCCCATCCCCGGCACCAGCACCAGCGGCGTGAGCACCAGGAACGTGCACAGCGTGCTCACCAGCTCGGGCATCGCCACTTCGCTCGCCCCCAGATACGCGGCCTGGGTCGGCTCTACGCCCATCGCCAGGTGCCGTTGCGTGTTCTCCAGGCAGATGATCGCGCTATCGACCAGCGGGCCGATCGCCAGGGCCAGCCCGGCCAGCGTCATCACGTTGATCGTCTGCCCCAGGCCGTACAGGCAGATGATCGCCGCCAGGACCGACAGCGGAATGGTGAACACGGCAATCAGCGTCATCCGCCACTGGCCCAGGAACAGCAGGATCACCAGCGAGCACAGGCCGGCTCCCAGCGCTCCTTCCTGGGCCAGCGCGGCAATCGAGTTTCGCACGTAGACCGACTGGTCCATCACGATCTTCAGCACAATCTCAGGTTTGCTTAGCCGCGACTCGATGTCGGGCAGCGCCTTGCGCAGCGTGTTCACCACGGTCAACGTGCTGGTGCCGGGCTGCCGATACACCGGCACATACACCTGCCGGCGACCGTCGACGCGCACCACGCTGGTCTGGATGAATGATGAATCCTGCGGCAGCGCCACGTCGCGCAGGAACGCCGAGTTGCCCGACTGGCTGCGGAGCGGGATGTCGCCCATGCGCTCGACCAGGTCGAACAGCGAGTTGCTCCCCACGGCGTAATCGTAATCGCCAAGCTTGATGCTGCCGTTGGGCAGAAAGACGTTGAAGCTGTCGGTCGCCCGCATCACGTCGGTCGGCGCGAGTTGCCGGGCCTGCATGCGGATGCGATCGAGGTACATCATGATCGAGCGAATCTTGCCGCCGAACACCACCGGCGCAACCGCGCCGGGGTTGCTCATCACCATCGGTCGCACGTCGTAGCGGGCCACGTCGTACAGCGTCTGCTCGGTCTGCGTCGGGCTGTTGAGTGCCACCAGGCACACCGGCACCGTCCCCGTCGGATCGAACGGCATGATCACCGGCGGCAGCGTCCCCGGCGGCAGCGTGGGGATTTCCAACGTTGCCAAGGCGTTGATCTGCGTCAGCGATTCGGCACGGTCGGCGTCGGTCTGAAAATAGTTGCGGATGACGCTCACGCCTTGGATCGATCGCGATTCCAACCGGGCCATCCCCGCCGCCTGCGACGTGCCGCGCTCCATGCGGCTGGTGATCGACTTCTCGACATCCTCGGCCGGCAGACCACGATAGAACGTGAGCGTCTGCGTCGCCGGACTTTTGAACACCGGCAGAATGTCGACCGGAATTCGATCGAGCACGATGAAGCCCAGCAGCAGCAGGGCCAGCGCCATCACCGTGACGGCAAAGGGATTCTTGAGCGACGCGCGAATCAGACCATTCATGGGGCAAGTTCAGGCAGAGCGGAGGAAAGGCGGGACAAGCAAAGGCGGCAGGCGGGAAGATTAATGGCCGGACTTTTGGGCCACCGGCGCGGCGACCGCCTCGACCGCCAGGCCGTCGATCAGGCTGCTCGGCGGCTTGAGCACCACGCGGTCGCTCGTTGTCAGGCCTTGTTTGACTTCAATCAGCACGCCGGTGTCCTTGCCGGTTTCGATCGTCGTGAGCCGCACCTTGCCCTGCTCGACCACGTACACTTTTGCCTGGTTCGCACGCACATCGCTGATCACGCATGCGGAAGGGATCGTCACTCCGGGCGAGGCTTTTTCCAGCTCGATCTCGACCTGGCCGTACATGCCGTCGCGGAGGATGCCGTCGGTGTTCGGCACGTCGATCTCGACGCGCATCGTGCGCGACTCGGGATTCTCCGAAGCCGAAACTCGCGCCACCTTGCCGGTGAATTTTTGCCCCGGCAGCGCGTCGAACACAATCGTCGCCTCGTCGCCAGGCTGCGTGAACGGCACGTCGCGATCGGGCACCTGCACCACGATCCGCATCAGGTCGATGCGATCGACCGCCAGCAGCGGCTGGTGCTCGCTCTGGTCGGCCGAGCGAATGAACGCGCCAGGATGAAAGTTCCGTTCCGTCACCACGCCGTCGTACGGCGAAACGATCTTTGTATAGTCGAGCAGCACGCCTGTGCGCGCCACCGTGGCTTGCACCACGTCGATCTTGGCCTTGGCCACCAGCAAATCAGCTTCGGCGCGACGCACCTTGGCGGCCGCGGCAGCCGCCTGCTGCCGCGCGCTGATCACCGTGCTGCGAGCCGCTAGTTCGGCGGCGCCGGCGGCGTTCAATTGATCGAGCTTCTCGTCGACCAGCCGCTCCTCGACGCTCTTGAGCGAATGCAGGTTGCGGATGCGATCGTACGCCTTCTCCCGGAACTCGCGCTCCGACGTGGCGCGCTTCACATGCGCCTCGGCCTCGGCGATCAGCGCCTCGGCAGCTTTCTGCTCGGCCTCGGCGCTGGCGATCGCGGCCTGGGACTGCACCACTTCGGCTTCCGCCTGGCGAAGTTGCCCCTGGTCGCGCAGCAGCTCCTGGGCCAACTCGGGAATGTCGATCTCGGCAAGCACCTGGCCACGCTTCACTACCGAGCCAATATCGACCGCCTGGCTCTTCAGATAACCCGAGACCTTGGCGTACAACCCTGCCGACTGAAACGAGTGGGCCGAACCCGGTTGCACAGTCTTGCGCACGATGCCGCCGGGCGTTGGTGCAATGGTTTCGACGCGGATCGCGGAAGCTGACTGCTCCCCGGGCTGCGCATGCTCGGCTGCGGCCGCATGGGCCAAAGCCGCCGGATGACCATGCGGCAACAGTGCGAAGCCGCCGGCAACAGTCGCCAAGCCAGCAACGCCGCCAATCCACCATAACTTTTTGATATGAAACATTTTGCTGCGATGCGTCGGTTGGTCGGAGCGGCGGGTCGCGCTAATGCGTGTCTTCTAAACCTATACAGTAACGACTAGCACTGGGGAGGGTTTATTCTAACAATTCCCTAACAATTTCGAGACAAACATTTTCCTGGCAAATCCGCGTGAACCGGGGGCGAACCTCAGTCGGCCGCCGCGAGGCCTGCTCGCTGGGCGACGCATTCGCGCAGCCGGACGCACTCGCGCAGACGCTGGACCATCAACTTAGAGGCTTCGGCCCGGTTGAACTGCGTGCTGGGCAGTTGCGTCAACCACCGAGCGCAGGGCTTGTTGCGTCAGATCGATTTTGCGAACAGTTCGGCCACCGGCTGACCTTTGCCATCTTCGGTGGCATAGAACGGCCGCTTCTCGATCTCGAATGCCGCCTTGGGCGAGATGCCCATCGCACGGTAGATCGTGGCGTGCAGGTCGGGAATGCTCACCGGATTTTTCGTCGCGATGCAGGGACGCTCGGCCGCCGTCTCACCGTACAACAGGCCTCGCTTCATGCCGCCGCCGAACATCACCACCGGCTGGCCGCCGGTGAAATGGCGATGCAGGCCGTAATGCTTCGGCTCCTGCATCGTATCGGTCTTGGCGCGCGATTGGTCGCGGGCCGTGCTCCCAGGTACGCCTTCGATCATCATGTCGCGGCTGAATTCACTGGCGATGATCACCAGCGTGCGGTCGAGCAGGCCGCGCTGCTCCAGGTCGAGGATCAGTTGCGCGATCGGCCGATCGATGCTCTTCTTCATGTCGACCAGCGTGGCATGGCCGTTCTCGTGAGTGTCCCAGCTCATGAACGGCACGTACTCGGTCGTCACTTCGATGTACCGCGCGCCGGCCTCCGTGAGTCGCCGGGCCAGCAGGCAGCCAAGGCCAAAGCGCCCCGTGTTGTAGCGGTCGAAGCTCTCCTTCGGCTCCTTGGTCAGATCGAACGCGTCGCGCTCGGGCGAGGCGAGCAGGCGATGGGCGTTGTCCAGGGCCCGCAGCATCGATTGCTGATGGTAATCGCTCGCCAGGTCGGCCAGCGGGCTTTGCTTGATCAGCCGCTCGTACCGCCGTTGCCGCGTGGCGAAGCGCTCAGCCGTCATCCCCTTTGGCGGCCGCACGGCAGCCACGGCGTCCAACGGGTCGGGCAGGTTGAATGGTCCGTATTCGCTGCCGAAGAATCCGCCGGTCGTGAATGCCTTCAGCTCGTCCGATTCGCCGACCCCTTCGAGCCGTTGGCCGATGTTGATGAACGCCGGGATCGCCGGGTTGTTCGGGCCGCGCATCCGGGCGATCCACGCTCCCAGGTGTGGAGCGGCGACCGTCTGCGGCGGAACGTAGCCGGTGTGCCAGTGATACTGATGCCGCGAGTGCAGGATGTTCCCTAGGTCGGCGACCACGTGCGACCGGATGAGCGTCGCGCGGTCCATCACGCCGGCAATGTTTTCCAGCCCGTCAGAAATCTTCACGCCGTCGACGACGGTGTCGATCGTCGCGAAGGTGCTGATGATCTGCTCACACGGTAGCCCCACTTCGTACGGTTCGTAACGCTTAGGATCGAACGTCTCGGGACCTGCCATGCCGCCGGCCATCCACAGCAGAATGCACGTATCGGCCGTCGGCTGGAGCTTCTTCTCCTTCGGCTTTGCCGACAGCCGCGGCTCGCCGCCGGCCAAGGTCGCCAACGCGGCGGCGCTCATCGAACCGAGAAACGCGCGGCGATCAAAAGATTCCATCGACATGGCATCCTCAACGGATCAACTGGAACTCGGGCAGCATCACAATCGTCCACAGCAGATCGGCCACGCTCTCGGCCGCCGGTTGCCGGCCGACGATCTCGACAAGCGTCGTTTGTTCCTCACTGGTCGGCTCGCGGCTGAGTGCACTGCGAAACACTCGTCGCGCAATCGCCTCGCTATCGAGCTTCGCATGCTCTTTCAGCAGCGCCGCCGCTCCGCGATTCAGCAGGTCCACCAGCGGCGTGCCGTTCGACAGGTCGAGCGCTTCGAGCGTGGTGAGTTGATCGGCCCGCGTGGTGACTATCTGCTCGCGGTTGGGTCGGCCGAGCGAACGTTGCAGCAGATCGAGCGTCGTCAGCCCCGAGCGTGTTAGTGCCCGTTCGCGCCGCGAAGCCTGCGGTGGCTTGAGCTTCGCGCCGAGTTTCGCCGCCTGCGTGCCGGTGATGGTGTAGATCGCGTCGATGAACTGCTCGGCGGTCATCCGCTTCAGTTCCGCGCCGTGGAACACGTAGTCGTCGCCGCCTGGCAGCTCGTCGAACGTCGCCGCTTGGGACCGGTAGATGCGGCTGGTGGCGATGTGCTCGATCAGCTTTTTCAGGTCGTAACCGTTGTCGACCAGGTACCTGGCCAGGTAATCCAACAAGTCGGCGCTCCATGGTTCGCCGGCCATCACGTCGACCGGGTGTACAATGCCACGGCCGAACATCCGCTGCCAGATACGATTGACGATCGTGCGCTGGAAGCGGCCGTTGTCGGGGTGCGTGATGAGTTTCGCAAGCTGAGCCAGCCGTTCGGCACGCGGAAGTGCCGGATCGATCGTGCCCAGTTCGGGCCACAGGAACCGTGCTGTCGCAGTGGTGTCGGTCGCTTTGTCACAGCGGTAAATCTCCAGCGGCTTCTCGGCGTTGATGGCCGCCAGCGCGTAGGCGTCGTCGAGCTTCCAGCGGTCGATGAAGCTATCGTGGCACGAGGCGCACTTCATGTTGATGCCGAAGAACACCTGCGAGACATTCTGCGAGAACTGAATCTCGCGCGTCTGGCTGGCATTCACTCGGCCACGCCACTGAATGCCGTGGATGAACCCCTTCGATTCCTCAGTCGGGGCGATCAGCTCGCGCACGAACTGGTCGTATGGCTTGTTGTCGACGAGCGACTGATACAGCCAATCGGTAATCTGGTGCCGGCCGTCCTCGCGGAAGCCGATGCCCGAATAATCGTTCCGCAGCAGGTCGTTCCAGAACGTCATCCAATGGTCGGCATAGGCGCGCCGGTCGGCCAGCACGCCGGCCACCGCCAGCGCGTGCTTTTCGCTCGCCGGGTTGGCTGCGAAGGCGTCGATCTCTTCCGGCTGCGGCAACAGGCCGATCACATCGAGATACATCCGGCGCATCCAGGCGGCATCGTCGAGCGGCGCGGGCCAGGCGACCTTATGCCGTGCGAAGTACGCGTCGAGGATGCGGTCGATCGGATGCTCGAGCCCCGCTCGAGCCGGCGGCAGCGTCGGCCGACGCGGCAGCAGCGGCGCCACGTATCCGGCGCGCTTGAACGTGAAGCCTTCGTCCCACTTCGCGCCAGAGGCGATCCAGCGCTCAAGCGTCGCGATATCTGCGGGTTTCAGGGCCGGTTGGTCGGCCGGGGGCATGCGTTCGTCGGGATCGCTGCTGCGGATGCGCGACACGAGTTCGCTGTCGGCCGGCTTGCCGGGCGTCACCGCCTCGGATTCGAGCATCGCTTCGCGGGTATCGAGCGAGAACGAACCCTTGTACGTGCCGTTGGTGTGGCACGTGGCGCAATGCTTCTGAAGGATCGGCACAATGTCGTGCGCGAAATCGATCTCGGCGGCCGGCGCAGGGCGCGCGAGCCCGACGAACGCCGTCACGGCAAGTTGCAGCCAGGCGAGACGAGGCATGGTCGCGGAGGGATGGCAAGCGGGAAACCGGGGCAGAAATTCATCGTATGTCGCCCTGCCGGACAGGTCAATCAATTCGCCCACAAGATGCGTGCGACCATCACTTTGTTGCAGTCGCGCTGACGGGAGCCCGCGACCAGTTCCGACTCGATGAACCAGGTTTCGTTTGGACTGACCTCCAGCACGCCGCCGTTGCCCAGCGAGGCGTTGTCTTCGGGAAAGAGCACCTGTTCGGTAGCTCGCACGACACATAGCCGTTCGGGATCGACCTGGGCGATGAACAGCGGTGCACGATGGCGGAAGATGTGATCGTTGTCGGCGCCACGGCGAGTGTAGACCAGATACAGCGCATCGCCGTGAGCGATCCAGTGTTGCTGCGTGTTGTAGCTCCCCAGCGGCTTGCCGTCGTCGAACGTCCACTCGACAATCGGCTCGTAATCGAGCCCGTCGGAGCTGCGGGCCACAAATCCCGAGTCGTCGGCACGCATGGTGACGTAATACCGACCATGGAAAGCAGTGATCGACGGTTCGTACAGGCCGCGCCCCTTGGCCCGTGACAGTTCGCTGCCGTGGCGCTCGTAAATCAAGGTCGTGCCGTCGAAGCGACACAGCGCGACGATGGTGACGTACGGTGCGTCGACCTTGCCGGCGGAATAACGAATCGGCAGCAGGATGTCGCCGCCAGGCAAATCGTATCGCTGGCAACAGCCGCTGTTCGGTGAGACGATCTTGCGGCCAGCATGATCGGTCACCGGCAGGTCGAGCGTCCGCAGCTCGCCCCAGGCGTTGGTCGATGGCGAGTAAACGCAGTCAGCGACTCGCTCGAGAGCGCGGTCCTCGCGCGTCCCGCCACGGAAGCCGAACATCTTGCCGGTCGCGAGCACGGTGCCGCTGGCGGCATGCCACTGAGGCGATAAATCACCGGCAACCAGTTCATCTCCGTCGGCATTCTTCTTTCGCCGCAGCGGCTCGATGACTTTTGGCGCGGTCCAGGTCGATCCATTGTCGCTGCTGGAAATCTCCGAAATGTCGCGAAAGGCATGCACTCCGCCGCGATCGAGCGCCTGCGTCGTCACCATGATCCGTGGCGGCTGCCCGGGGATCACGGCCCCGCGCGATTGGAACCATAGCGAGTCGTCGGAACCGGTGAGGATGGTCATCCGCTCGATGCGCAATGGTGCCGGCTCGGCGGCGTTGGCAAGCGATGTTGTCGCGAAGAGGCCCAGCAGGATGGCAAGCGTGGTGCGCATGGCGTGCATTGCTCACGTTACGAGGCGCTGGAGTTGATCGAGAAAGCCTAGCTGGCCAGCGATCAAGCGTCTACGTGCTTCGTCGAACGTGAACCACTCGGCACGATCGACTTCCGGGTACTCGCGCATCCGCCCCGAGCCCTTCGGCCACTCGAGCGTAAACGTATTGCTGCTCACGGTCGTTGCGTCGCAGTTTCCTTCAAACGCCCAGGCTTGGATCGTCTTGCCGCTGGGTTGCTTGATTGATCCAAGATCGAGGAATTCGCCTGAGGGCTCAATGCCGGTTTCTTCCAGAAACTCGCGGCGCGCGGCGGCCAACGGCTCTTCCTCGAGCGTGTGCTCGCCCTTGGGGATCGACCAAGCGCCGAGGTCTTTCTTGGCCCAGAACGGTCCGCCGGGATGCACCAGCAGCACCTCGAGCGTGCCGGAGCAACGGCGATACATCAACAGCCCGGCGCTCAATTTAGCCACTGCTCATGCTTTCGCTTGCTGCCAAACGATGCAATCTGCTAAACATGCTTCCGGATATGCTATGCCGAACATGCAATCGCACACCAGGAGGAACATGCGATGAGCGATTGCTCACGACGAGGATTTCTTGGGGCAGCGGCGGCTGCGGCGAGCATGGCGGCGATGCGCTCGGCCGAAGGCGGCGACCCCAGCTTCCAGAATAACGTTCCCGATCCGCTGTTGGCTGGCGACGAGTTGCCGACGTTCAAGTTCGAACTAGAGAAATCGCACGGCAAGGTGATTGGCAACAGCGTCGGCAAGGAGGCGACGGTCACACAGTTGCCGATCTCGAAGGGGATTGCCGGCGTGTCGATGAGGCTCGAGCCCGGGGCGATGCGCGAACTGCACTGGCATGCCACGGCGGCCGAGTGGGCGTTCATCGTCGAAGGGAACATGCGTACCACCATCATCAGCCCCGACGGGCAGGCCGAGACGAACGATTTCGAGCCGGGCGACCTATGGTACTTTCCGCGCGGGCACGGACACATGCTCGAATGCCTCGGCGACAAGCCGGCCCACTTCATCCTGATCTTCGACAACGGCTACTTCTCCGAATTCGGCACGTTCAGCATAACCGACTGGATCGGCCATACGCCCAAGGCGCTGCTGGCCAAGAATTTTGAGCTGCCCGAGTCGGCCTTCGACGGTTTTCCGACCGACGAGGTGTACTTTGCCCGCGGCAAGAAGCCCCCGGACGAGCAACCGCCAAACTTGCAAGGCCTGAAGGCGCCGCCGCAGACACACAAGTTCCGCATGCTCGCCGAGCCGCCGCACGGGACCTTCAAGGGGGGCCGAGAATGGCGAGTCGATTCGAGCCGGTTTCCAATCTCGACGACCATCACGGGCGTGATCCTCGATCTCGAACCGGGCGCGCTGCGCGAGCTGCACTGGCACCCGAACGCCGACGAGTGGCAGTACGTCATCTCGGGCGACGTCAGCGTGACGATGTTCGGCTCGCACGGCCGGTATCGTACCGAGACGCTGCACACGGGCGATGTCGGCTACATCCCGCAGGGCTACGGCCACTCGATTGAGAATGTCGGCGAGAAGCAGTGCCGCGTGCTCATCGGCTTCAACTCGGGGGAGTACCAGGCGATCGACCTGTCGCAATGGATCGCCGGCAACCCGCTGGATGTGCTTGCGACCAACTTCAGCAAGCCGGCGTCGCTGTTCAAGAAATTCCCGCGCAGCGATGTGTTTATCTCGCCGCGGTGAGAACAGGCTTCGGGTTCCAGGCTACAGGCGATCGGACGTTTGCTGTCCGTAGCCCGAAGCCTGGAGCCCGTAGCCATACCGCCCTCACGCATACGCCGAACGGACGGCTGTCGCCGGACGATTGCTGGCAGCCGACGACGCGGCTTCGCCAAGCGCGCTGCAAGCGCGGACAATCTGCTCGCGGCTGACGTCGAGATGCGTCACGGCGCGGATCGTGCGCAGGTTCTCGGCCATCGCCAGCACGCCGCGCTCGCGCAGGCGGCCGCAGAACTCACTGGCTGTCCCAAGCTCCGGTGCCATGTCGAAGAAGACGATGTTCGTTTCGACGTTGCCATGCCGCAGCGAAAGTCCTTCGGTCGCGCGCACCGCGTCGGCCAGCAATGCCGCGTGGGCATGGTCCTCCGCCAATCGCTCGACGTGATGCTCCAGCGCATACAGCGCACCGGCGGCGATGATGCCCGCTTGCCGCATCCCGCCGCCCAATAGCTTGCGAATCCTCACGGCAGTGCGAATAGCGGCGCGCGTGCCGCAGAGCGCCGAACCGACCGGAGCACCCAACCCCTTGCTGAAGCAAACGCTCACCGTGTCGAAGTGCTGCGCCCAGCGATCGGCCGAGATGCCCGAGGCGACGACGGCATTGAACAGCCGCGCGCCGTCGAGATGCGTCGCCAGGCCGCGCTCGTGGGCCCATGAGCAAAGCTGCTCGAGCTGGTCGTACGGCAACACGGCGCCGCCGGCACGATTGTGTGTGTTTTCGAGGCATACCAGCCGGGTGCGCACGTAGTGGATGTTATCGGGACGGATGAGGTTTTGAATCTGCTCGAGCCGCAGCATGCCGCGCTCACCATCGAGCGTGCGGGTCGCCAAACCGCTGAGCTGGGCGAGGCCCCCCTGTTCGTGGTTGTAGATATGACAGCCCGATTCGAGGATCACCTCGTCCCCCGGCTGGCAGTGCAGCCGCACGCCTATCTGGTTCGACATGGTGCCCGAAGGGACAAACACTGCCGCCTCTTTGGCGAGCGTCGCGGCGATGCGCTCCTCGAGCCCACGGATCGTTGGGTCTTCGCCGAGCACGTCGTCGCCCACTTCGGCAGCGGCCATGGCGGCACGCATTGCGGCGGTGGGTCGGGTGGCGGTATCGCTGCGTAGATCGATGAACGACATAACGGGTAGGCGAGGGGCCTTGTGTCAGGAACTCGGCGCATCTTAACTCGCCGTCAATCCGGGGCCAACAAGTGGCCTTTGCGCGTCGGCCATCAACTGCCAAAATGTCCGCAGTTATCCTCAGTTCTGCCGAGTCAGGAACCGCATGACGAGTACGCTCTCGCCGCCGCCACACGTACAAACCGATATCCGCCGCGTGGCGATCCTTTTCGCCGGCGGACCCGCGCCAGCAGCCAATGCGGTGATCTCGACGGCTGCGGTGTCGTTCTTGCGCAACGGCATCGAAGTGTTCGGCATCTTGCACGGCTACTCGCACTTGGTCGAGTTCGGTCCCGACCATCCGATGCAGGCCGGCCGCGACTACGTGAAGATCGATCACAAGATTCTCCGCCGCACGCGGAACAGCCAGGGGATCATGATCGGCACCGCGCGCACGAACCCGGGCAAGCACCTGTCGCACCCCGATCACCTGCGCGATCCCGAGCGTCGCAAGCCGCTACAAACCGTGCACGACGCCCTGGTGTCGCTGGGGGTCGATGCCCTGGTATCGATCGGCGGCGACGACACGCTCAAGACCGCCAACAAGTTCCAGATGTTTCAGGAGTTCCTTCCCGCCACTGCCAAGCGCATCCCGGTGGTCCATCTGCCCAAGACGATCGACAACGATTACATGGGCATCGACTTCACGTTCGGCTACTTCACCGCCGTCGAAACGATCGCCGAGGAGATCCGCAATCTGCTGGCCGATGCCGAAGCGGGGCGTTCGTATTACCTGGCCGAGACGATGGGGCGCAGCGCCGGCTGGTTGGCCTACGGCGCGGCGATCGCCGGCGAAGCGAGCCTGGTGGTGAGCGTCGAAGACGTCCACGGCAAGTACCGCGACGAGGAACCGATCACCGACCCCGCGGCAGGCAACGGCACGACGCGGCCGGTGATGAAGGTCGAGGAAGTGGTGAAGCGGCTGGTGCGTACGATGCGTGCCCGCGAGGACGAAGGGAAAGAGTTCGGCGTGATCGTGATGGCCGAGGGGCTGGCTGAGTTCCTGCCTCATTCGTACTTGCAGGGCATCCCGCGCGACGAGCACGGGCATATTTCGATCTCACAGGTGAACCTGGGCCGCACGTTCTCGAAGCTGATCATGGAGGAGTACAAGCGGCAGACGGGCAAGAGCCGCAAAGTCACCGGCTTGCAACTCGGCTACGAGGCCCGCTGTGCCCGGCCCCATGCGTTCGACGTAATGCTCGGCAGCCAGTTGGGCGTCGGTGCGTACCGCGCGCTGGTCGAGAAGAAGCTCAACGCCGTGATGGTGTCGATCACCGGCCAGCTCGATCTACGTTACGTGCCGTTCCACGAACTGGTTGACCAGCAAACACTGGTGACCGTGGTGCGCTACGTCGACCGCGACAGCGATTTCCATCGCCTGGCGCGGTTTCTGGAGACGCACGTGAACGAGTGATGCTGTCCGCGGTTCAACCTTGCGCACTACCGGTTTTCCACCGGAATCACCGGGGCGTTGACACGCCCCGCTCGCCATGAGTCGTCGTGCTTCGCTACCATGTCGCCATGAATGACTTTCAAAACGTCCCGTTTCCCGAGCAGTTCGTCGAGCGGCCGGTGACGGTTGCCTCGGCGGTGGCGTTCACCGAAGGTCCGGCGGTCGACGCCGCCGGGAACGTCTACTTTTCCGACATTCTCAACAACCGCATCTACAAGCGCACCGCCGACGGTCGGCTCACAATCTTCCGCGAGCCGAGCCATCGCACGAACGGCCACGCCTTCGATCCGCAAGGACGATTGTATCACTGCGAAGGGGCCGAGTTCGGCCCCGGCGGTGGCCGGCGAATCACGCGCACCGATTTGATGACGGGCCAGTACGAAACCATCACCGACCGCTACGACGGAGTGCGTTATAACTCGCCGAACGACCTTTGCTTCGATGCTGCCGGACGATTGTACTTCACCGATCCGGCCTACGACTGCCGCGGGTCGATGGAGATGGACGTCGACGGCGTGTACCGCATCGATCTCGACGATGATGCCCCGCCACGCGTGACGCGCATCGTTGGGCAACCGGCCGTGCAGCGTCCCAACGGCATCGCCGTCACGCTCGACGGTCGCCGGCTGTACCTGATCGACAGTTGCCCGGTCGCTGGTGGCAACCGCAAGGTGTGGGAGTTCGATCTCGATGCCGTGGGCAATCCGTCGAACCAGCGACAACTCGTCGACTTTGCCCCGGGACGTGGCGGCGATGGCATGCGGCTCGACATCGAAGGAAATCTGTACGTCGCCGCGGGAGTGCGGCTGCCCAAGGGACCGTACGAAACGACCCATGTGCCGCCGGGCGTCTACATCTTCTCGCCCGAAGGGCAACTGCGCGGACGGATCGACATGCCGGAAGATCGGCTCACGAACCTGGCCTTCGGCGGGGCCGACGGTCGCACTCTGTACATCACCTCCGGCAAGACGCTGTTCACCACCCGCGTTCGCATTCCCGGGCAGGTCGCGTATCCAAAATGGCGCGAATGAGCCGGTGGCGAGAACGCCACAAGTGTCGTATTGCGGCGACACGGTGGTTGCGTAGCGGCAACGCGAACGGCGCAATCGGAACTGCCGCTCAACAATGTTTCGCGATCGATAAATGATTGCCGGCGTTGGGTTTCAGCGACAGGTCGCGCCGCCGGCCGACCGCCGCGCAGGGTCGAGGTACCTGCTTTGCTTTTCTCCCGGCCACGCAACAGACAACGAACCTCGGCCGAACAGGAAACCACTCGATGCACGACATCCTCGACAGTCTCGATCAGCGTCCCTTTGTCGCCCCGGCCGGAAACGACTCGCCGGCGTACCTGGTGTTGAAGCGGACGCTCGACATCGTCGGCGCCCTGGGGCTGCTGGTGCTGTTTTCGCCGATCATGCTCGCGGCACTGGTGGTGCTGACGGTGACGACGCGCGGCCGGCCAATCTTCTGCCAGCGCCGCGTCGGCCACTGCGGCCACCAGTTTCCAATGCTCAAGTTCCGTACGATGGTGGTCGACGCCGAAGCGCGGCAGGCCGACGTGGCCAACGAGCATCAGTCGGGACCGATCTTCAAGAATCGCCGTGATCCGCGGATCACGCGGGTCGGCCGGGTGCTGCGGAGCCTGAGCATCGACGAGATGCCGCAACTGCTTAACGTCCTGGCTGGTCACATGGCGCTGGTGGGCCCGCGGCCGCCGTTGGCCAAGGAGGTGGTGCAGTACACACCGTGGCAGCGTCGCCGATTGAGCGTGAAGCCGGGCCTCACGTGCCTATGGCAGGTGAGTGGCCGCAGCGAAATCGGCTTCGAGGATTGGGTGCGCATGGACATTCGCTACATCGAGCGGCAAAGCCTGTGGACCGACCTGAAACTGCTGGCCGCGACCCCATCGAGCGTGCTGAGCCGCCGGGGAGCGTGCTAACATTGATCCGCGTGGGGCAGACATTCTTGTCTGCGGCGAGGGCGTCGCCGATGGTAGGCAGGAATGCCTGCCCCACGCGGCCACGATTCACTCGCCGATCGGCACCGGCACGAAGCACAGCACGGGGATGACCAGCGAGGCCCAGCCCAGCACATAGCGCCACCAGCCCAGCGGGGCACGATCGTTGGCGGTGCGCGGATGGTCGGTTCCCATGTACACAACCAGCGCCAACATGATGATCCAGCCGTAGGCGTTTTGCGCCATAATGAAGACGACCGCGGCCATCACCAGACCGCGCGCCAACCAGTGCGCCCGCCGGCCGAGCAAGGCGTAGGCGACGTGTCCGCCGTCGAGCTGGCTGATCGGCATCATGTTCAGCCCGGTGATCAGCATCCCCACCCAGCCGGCCAAGTACAATGGGCTCCAAGCAAGACTCTCGCCCGGCTGCAGGTCGGGACGTAACCAAGCGATCAGCCACTGGATGATGAGCGGATCGTTGAAGTACATCGGAGGGCCGACAGTCGTGCCCTGGATGATTGCTATCCAGGTAACCGGTAGTGCAATCAGCAGCCCGGCGATCGGGCCGGTGAGTCCGATATCGAACAATTCGCGGCGGTCGGCCTGGTTGCCGCGCATCGCGATCACGGCTCCCATGGTCCCCAGGGGCGTGATCGCCATCGGGATGAAGTACGGCAGGCTAGCCGGCACACGGTAGCGCAGCGCTTGCAGAAAGTGCCCCATCTCATGCGCCAGCAGGATGGCCATCACCGCGAGCATGTAGGTCAGCCCGTCGCGCCACCCTTCGCACGCGCGAAAGACGACCTCCAGCGGGTCGAAAGGGAACTGTAACAAATCGAGCGGTCCGTCGGGCGTACTGCCGGTGGCGCCGGCCCAGAACGTTGCCGCGGCCGTGGTGATGAACAATAGCACCGGCAAAACGACACGCCGCTGCGTCGGAACGATGTAGTAGATTTGCTCGCCGGGGCGGATCGGCTCGTACACCCCTTCGGCCAGGATCGGCTCCGCCGTGACCGGCCTGATCGGCGACCGCTCGGGAGGGATGGTCGACACCGGGTACAGCGGTCCAGACGGCGCACGGGGTGCGTCGAACGACGATGGGTCGGTACGTTCTTCCATCCGGCAGCGGAACTCGCGAAGCAAGCAACCTGGCGCCCTATCCTGTAAGCATATCCAGGCAGGTATGCCGGAGAAAGTGCGGCCGAGATGCGCATTTAGCCGCGGGGCTTGCCCCGCGCGTCACAAGTGACGCGGCTAAATCAGTCGCCTGGCGCGGCTATCGCACGTCGCGCGTCCCTTTGAGAAACGCGAGCGAATCTTGCAGGGCCGCTTGCAGGCGATGATCCTCCATCATCCGCGAGACGCACGGATCGGCCCACGGCAACAAGTTGCGCGGCGGGCCCTCCCGCACGACGCCCGTCGGCTCAGTCAATGCGATCCGGACCATTTCAGCATGTAGATTGGTCGTAGTCATGACTCGCACCTCGAATGCTGCGATCTGCTTGTCTTACCTATCTACCGCAAGCAACTTCGATGCCGGACTTGAATCGCGTGCGTTCGGCAGGCAAAAGGGCGGAAAAACCGCAGTTTCTTGGTGCGCCAGCAGCTCGACCCGTCGCCGTGAGCGAATCGACCCGCTCAGCGTTTGTGCGGCGTTCGCTCACAAGCTGCGCGACCCGCCTAAGATCAACGATCCGCTTGCAACGCCTCGACGGCACGGTCGAGCTGCGGGTCGGCGACCGTCGGCTCGTCGGCCTTGGGCGCCACGGCAGGCGCGTTCACGTGGCTGCGGCGCGCGCGATCGCGAACGATTTCTGACCATTGCTTATCGCTCAGCGGCACATCATCGCCGGGATCAGGCAGCACGCCCCATTCATCACGATCGGTCGCCGAGCGGCTGCGATGAATATTCTTGCCACTGGGCCGCCAGTAGGTGGCGATCGTCAGGCGCACCTCGCTGATTCCGTCTTCCAGCAGCAGCACGTCCTGCACGGTCCCTTTGCCGTAGCTGCGAGTGCCCACGATCGTTGCCCGCTGATGATCCTGCAAGCAGGCGGCAACAATCTCGCTGGCGCTGGCACTGAAGCGATTGATGAGCACAGCCACGGGAACGTCGGTCAGCGGGCCGGTGCCGTCGGCGCGGCGCACGTCGAGCGGACGGCCGTCGCGCCCGCGCGTGCTGACGATCACGCCTTCGTGAATGAACAGGTTGCACGTTTCCTGGGCCGCCTGCAACAACCCGCCGCCGTTGTTGCGCAGGTCGAGCACCAGACCGGTCATGTGCTGTTGCTTTAGCGATTCGAGGGTGGACTTCAGTTCTTCGGCAGTGTTTTTTCCGAACAACGTGACACGCACATAGGCCACACGATCGGTCCCGGGAAGAAAATAATCCCAGGCGTGCCGTGACGTGCCGCCGCGGGTGCGCCGATAGCCGACGACGGTTTCGGTTTTGATGATTGCCCGGCGCAGGGCGACGTCGACGGCGTCGTCTTGTCCTTCGCGCAACAGCTTGAGCCGTACGATCGTGCCGGGCTTGCCGCGCAGCCGGCGGGCCGCGTCGTCGAACGTAATGTCCTCCATCCCTTGGCCGTCGATCTCGATGATCTTGTCGCCCGGCAACACGCCGGCCATCTCGGCCGGAGAGCCGACCAGCGGCGTGACGATCGTCAGTTGCCGCGTGGCTCGGTCCCAGGTCAACTCGATGCCGATGCCGCCGAATTGCTGCTCGAGCTGCGAGCGGCTCGCCTGCGCCTGGCGCGGGCTGTAGTAGGCCGAGTTGGGATCGTCGAGCGCCGCCACCGTGCCGTGCAGCGCTCCTTCGAACAGTTCGCGCTCATCGACCGGCTCGACGTAGCGCGTTTCGATCTTTTCGAGGAGCTGCACGAACGTGTTGAACATGCGGCCGTAGCGGCTGCGGTGAGCGCTATCGGCCTTGGCGTAGCACATGGCCGAAACGATCAGCGTCGCGGCAAGCAGCAGCAGATTGCGCCGAGGCATGACGGTCGTGTCCGGCAAAAAAAAGGCGATGACGCTGAACGCGCATTTTAAAGCGTTCTGCGACGCAGTGTAACTTTGCCAGCGGCAACACTGCGAAACCTTGCGGCCTGTAACGACGAAATCACGCGTACTTTCAATTTCACGGCGTGGCCGTGCAGAAATATCCCGCAAAACGCCGACAAGCGATAACATCCCGCTTTTTTTGCAGGCGTGCACGATGAAATCGATCCGTCTTGCCTTGCTCGTTGCGACGGCGCTGAGCCCGGTGTGGGTTGCTGCCGAGGAACTTCAGCACCATTCGTGCTGCCCGCAGTGTGGTTGCCACAAGCTGAAGAAAGTGTGCCACCTGGTTCCCGAGGTGAAGAAGGTGGCGAGGACCGAGTACTCGACCAAGTGCGAGGACTTCTGCATTCCCGGTCGCAGCGAGCCGTGTGGCACTCGCTGCGTCAACGACGGCTGCGGCGGCTGCCACGAAGAAAAAATCTGGCAGCCGACGTGCGGCTGCGTGCGCACGCGGACGCTGCTGGTCAAGAAGGTGACCGTGGAAGAGAAGCCAGGCTTCAAATGCGTCGTCGAAGCCTACTGCTGCCATTGCGGCTGCAACTGCGCCGCCGCCGGCAAGGGTGCCGATGGGCAAGCTTCGGCCGAGCCAGCCGCCACCGAGAATAACGCTCCGGCCGCCGCGGCTGTCCAAGCGGCGGGCGACTCGGCCGGCACGCAGCCACCGGCTCAAACTGTGTACTGGCCGCTGCAAATCGGCAACAACTAGCCGTCGCGGCCAACTCGCCGCTTGATCGCGGCCGCTGAACGTCGCATGAGAGGCGTTGACGGTTTGTCTTTTTTCGCGGCGGCGAGGATAATTCCTCGCGCCGATGTATGGCAGCGACAGCACGCCACCCCTCGCGGCCATTGCCGCCGGAGCCATGAGCAACGCACACCGCGATAAGCAGGTCGCCGAGGCCGAGGAACTGCTCGGCGACAGTCTCCACCGGGCCGGATTCGCCAAGGGACTGTATTTCGGCCGGTACCTCGACGAACGGCTAATGCCGTATCCGCCGCCGGCGAAGCTGTCGGCGGTCGATGGTCTGATCAGCCAGCTACGCCAGTTCTGCCGCGAGGCGATCGACCCGGTCGCCATTGACCGCGAGGCGATGATTCCCGATTCGGTAGTCGCGGGGCTTGGCCGGCTGGGCGTGCTAGGTGCCTGCCTGCCTAAGAGCGTCGGCGGGCTTGATTTGTCGCAGGCCGAGTATTGCCGGGTACTCGAAGTGCTCGGCGGCCACTGCGCGAGCACCGCCCTGTTCGTCAACGCCCATCACTCGATCGGCCCGCGGGCGCTGGTGCTGTTCGGCAACGCGAAGCAGCAGGCCCAGTGGCTGCCGAAGCTCGCCAGCGGCGAGTGGATCAGCGCCTTCGCGCTCACCGAGCCGGAAGCCGGCAGCGACGCCGCGAACGTGCAGACCCACGCGGTGCCCACGCCCGACGGCCGCGGCTACGTGCTCAATGGCACGAAGCGCTGGATCACCAATGGCGGCATCGCCCAGGTGCTCACGGTGATGGCCCGCACGCCGGTGCCGGGACAGAAGGAAACCAAGATCACAGCCTTCATCGTCACGCCCGACATGCCGGGATTCGAGGTCGTGGAGAAGCGCATGCCCAAGTGCGGCGTGCGCGGTAGCGCGACGGCCCGGCTTGCCTTCCACGATATGTTCGTCCCGAAGGAAAATATCCTCGGCCAGTTGGGCAAGGGGCTGAAGGTGGCGTTGACGGTACTCGATTTCGGCCGCACTACGTTCGGCGCCAGTTGTACCGGGGCGGCGAAGCTCTGCCTCGAGCGCGCCACGCAGCATGCCAACACGCGCGTGCAGTTCGGCGAGACGCTCGGCACGTTCGAGCTGGTGAAGGAAAAGCTGGCGTACATGGCCGCAGGCACGTTCGCGATGGAATCGGCCACGTATCAGACCGCCTCGTTGATCGACTCGGGCGCCGAAGACTACATGCTCGAAACCGCCATGCTCAAGGTGTTCGCCACCGACGTGCTCTGGCGGATCATCAACGACACGATCCAGATCTTCGGTGGCAAGGCTTACTTCACCGACGAACCGTACGAACGGATGATGCGCGACGCGCGGATCAACATGATCGGCGAAGGGGCCAACGACGTGCTGCGTGCGTTCCTGGCGCTGGTCGGCATGCGCGACGTGGGGCTCGAACTGCAAGGCGTGCTCAACGCGGTGCTCAACCCGGTGGGCAACCTCGGGCGCATTGGCCGATTCGCTTCGCGCAAGATGGGATCGCTGCTGGCGGCACCGACGGTGCGCGTGCGGGCCAGCATGCTCGATGAGGATGCCGCCGCCCTGGGCCGGTTGGTCGGCTCGTTCGGATCGAATGTCGAAGCCCTGTTGCGACATTACCAGGAGAGCATCCTCGACCGGCAATACGAGTTGGGCCGAGTGGCCGATGCCGCGATCGAGCTGTACGTTTCAAGCTGCGTGCTCAACCGGCTCGACGCGATGGCCATCGACGAACATTTCCCCGAAGCCGAACGAAGCGCCGCCCTAGCAACCGGCCGCTACTACCTGCTCACCGCCGGCCGCCGCATCCGCGCCGCACTGGCAGCCTTGTGGGACAACGACGACGAAGCGACGACGAGGCTGGCGGATCGGGTGCTAGGTCAAGGCACGAACAGGTAGCGCGTGAGGTGGAAGAACACCGGGGCGGCGAAGCAGATGGAATCGATGCGGTCGAGCACGCCGCCGTGTCCTTGCACCAGCGTGCCGTAGTCTTTCACGCCGCGGTCGCGCTTGATGGCCGACATCGTTATCCCGCCGGCAAATCCCATCACGCTGATCACCGCCGACATCATCGCCGAGTAGGCCGGGCCGAAAGGCGTGGCCCACGACATGGCCATGCCGAACAACGTGGCACAGGCCATGCCGCCCAAGAAACCTTCCCAGGTACGGTTGGCATTGATGGCCGGGGCGATCACGTGCTTGCCGAAGAGCTTCTCGCAGATGTAGCCGAACGCGTCGCCGGCCACCACAACCAGGATGAAATAGAACAGCAGCCGGCGATTGTCGTATCCCGATTGCGCGAAGCGCAAATGCAGTAGCGCCGGTGCGTGGCTGAGGCAGTAGACGCAGATCATCAAGCCAGCCTGAATTTTCGCGCAGCGTTCCAGGTAGCGCTTGAAATCACCGGCCAGCGCCACCCTCGCCGGGATGAACAAGAATCCGTACACCGGGATCACGATGCTGTACAGGCTGTACTCGTTCCGCGCCACGAGCACGTATTGCAGTGGCGTGAAGGCGAAGAACACCCAGAACAGCGCGCGGTGATCGGCAGCGCGCGTCGGCGTGAGCGTGATGAACTCGCGCAGCGCCCAGAACGACAGCAGGCCGAACAGGATTTCAGTTGCCAGCGTTCCCGTGAGGAAAAACGCGGCCGCCAGCACGGCGCACAGCAGCCACCAGGCGCGAATGCGGAGGTTGAACTGCTCGACTGCCGCCGGGTCGAGCCCCGTCTCGGCCTGTCGCTTGAGCACCTGGCCGACGCCGGTCGCCAGCCCCAACAGGGCCAGCACCGACCCGACCAGTCCGATCGTCGTCACGTCCATCAGCGGCCCTCGATAAATGCAAAATGCAAAATGCAGAATGCGAAACGAAGGCGGACGCCGCGAGTACCTTCTGCCTTCTGCCTTCTGACCTCTGACTTCTGCATTTTCACTTGTCCTTCAGCGCTCGCACCGCCTCGCGGGCACGGTGCAGAAAGTCGGTCTTCAATTCCCCCTGCTCCAGCCACATCGGCGGGCCGAAGCTGATGCAGCTCAGCATCGGCACCGGCAGGAATTCGCCGCGCGGCAACACGCGGTTCAGATTGTCGATGTGCACCGGCACCAATTCCAGGTCCGGCCGCTTTTTAGCCAAATAGTACAGTCCACTCTTGAATTCCTCGATGTCGGAGTCGACGCTGCGGCTCCCCTCGGGGAACACGATCAGCGAATGCGTCTGTCCAATTGCTTGGATCATCAGGTCGACGGGACTTTGGTGCACCTTGATATTGCGGCGATCGATCAGCAGGGCATCGAACACGTGCCGGGCCAGGTACGGCCGAACGATCCCCTTGTCCCAATAGTCCTTGGCCGCCACGGGGCGCGTCATGCGTCGCAAGTCGGGCGGCAGCGAGGACCACAGCACCAAAGCGTCGAGATGGCTGGTGTGGTTGGCAAAGTAAATCCGCTGGCAGGCCTCGGGTTGGCAGTCGATCCAGCGCACGCTGGCGCCGCTGAGAATCCGGGCAGTGCCGGCCAACACGCGCCGGATGATCTCGGCCTGGTTCCACGACCCGATGCTGAAATCCACGCCACGACCCTCAAAACTCGCATCGTAATCAGAGCCCCGAGAGACAACTAGCCCGACGCGCCAGCGAAGGAGCTGTGCGTACCACTGCGGGCATCCCTCGCTGGCGCCTCGGGCTAGTAGTGCCCCACCGCGCTTCGCTCTAGAATGGAGCCACCTTCGCTTAATCCTACGCTAGGAACCGTCGCGCCGTGTCTACCGCTCCCGTTTTGATCGCCGGCCAGTGGCGCGAAGCCTCCGCCGCGGGAACCTTCCAGGCCGAGAACCCAGCGACCGGCGAGCCATTGCCGAGCGTTTATCCGGTGAGCGGTTGGGACGATTGCGACGCCGCGCTGGCCGCGGCGCACGAGGCAGCGATCGCACTGTGCTCGATTCCGCCGGAGCGCATCGCGCGGATGCTTCACCGGTTTGCCGAGCGGATCGAAGCCCGGCAGAGGGAGATTATCGACGTGGCCGTGGCCGAGACGGCACTACCCCGCTCGCCGCGCCTGGCCGAGGTGGAGTTGCCGCGCACCACCGGGCAGTTGCGGCAGGCTGCCGCGGCGGCGGTCGAAGGTTCCTGGACGCTGCCGACGATCGATACGAAGCTCAATATCCGCTCGTACTTCGCGCCGTTGGGGCCGGTGGCGGTGTTCGGGCCGAACAACTTTCCTCTAGCCTTCAACAGCGCCAGCGGCGGCGACCTTGCCGCGGCCCTGGCCGCGGGCAACCCGGTGATCGCCAAGGCCAACTCGTCGCATCCCGGCACCACGCGGCTGTTAGCCGAGGAAGCCCACGCCGCCGCGCTCGAGACCGGCCTACCCCGCGGCACCGTGCAACTGATCTATCGCACCGGCCACGCCGACGGCGA
This sequence comes from Pirellulales bacterium, assembly GCA_036272935.1. Classification (GTDB taxonomy): domain Bacteria; phylum Planctomycetota; class Planctomycetia; order Pirellulales; family PNKZ01; genus DATAXP01. The sequence continues at coordinate 44,935 of DATAXP010000078.1, forward strand.
ACGCCTGGTGGCCGACGTGCGCCTCGGTGCGAGCGCGTACACCGGCAGTCGCAGCGCGGGGCTGAAGCTCAAAGCGGCGGCCGACGCGGCTGGCAAGCCGATCTATCTCGAACTATCGAGCGTCAATCCGGTCATCATTCTGCCCGGTGCTCTCGAAGAACGCGGCGACAAGATCGCCGAGGAGTTCGCTGCCAGTTGCCTGATGGGGGCCGGCCAGTTCTGCACCAACCCGGGGCTCGTGATGCTGATCAAGTCGGCGGCGAGCGATCGGTTCCTGGACGCGGTGAAGCAGCGTTTCGCCGCGGCCGCGCCAGCCCCCTTGCTCTCGCGCGGCGTGCTCGAGACACTCCAGCGTAATCTCAAAACGATTGCCGCGGCCGGTGCCCGTGTGCTCGTCGGCGGCGCGCGGCTCGATGGTCCTGGCTATCGTTTTGCCAACACGCTGCTGTGCGTCGAAGGACGGACGTTCGTCGAGCATGCCGAGGCGCTGCAAACCGAGGCGTTCGGCAACGCGTCGCTCGTCGTGCTGCTCGATGATGTACACGAAGCGGCCGAAGCGATCGAGCGGCTCGAAGGGAACCTGACCGGGTGTATTTACTCCGGCGGCATTTCCCCCTCACCCCAACCCGCTCCCGCAAGGGGAGAGGGAGTCAGCGGCGACGACGCGCTGTACGCCGAGCTGGCACCGCGCCTGCGGCGGCGCGTCGGACGGCTGCTCAACGACAAAATGCCCACCGGTGTGGCGGTCAGCCCCGCAATGAATCACGGCGGGCCGTATCCCGCCACCGGCCATCCCGGCTTCACGGCCGTCGGCATTCCCGCGGCGCTGCGGCGCTTCGCGGCGCTCGAATGCTTCGACAACGTGCGAGCTGATCGGCTTCCTCACTCGTTACGAGACAAATCGCCCGGTAACGGCATGTGGCGGCAGATCGACGGCCGTTGGACCCAGGGCGACGCCGGCGCGTGAACATTATTGTGCTGGCGATCGATCGGCTGCACGCGGGCTATCTCGGTCCGTACGGCAATACCTGGGTCGGCACGCCGGCCTTCAACCGCTTGGCTGCCGAGGGGTTCACCTTCGACCACGTGATAAGCGACTGTCCGACGCTCGAGGCGTTTTATCGAGCCGTGTTCACCGGGGAGCACGCGCTGGAACCGGCGGCGGCGAACGCAACGAGGTTGCCGTTGCAAGTGTTTGCTGACGAGCCGTTGGTGGACGCGCCCGAAATGTCGCCGACGGTGTTGGTCGAGAAGCCGGTCGCGCAGACCGCGGCCAGTGCCGAGGAAACGCACCTGGCGACGTTCTTCTCGGCTGCGATCGACGCGCTCGGCAGCGCCCCGCGGCCGCTGCGCGCCTTGCTGCACGTGGCGTCGCTGGGGCGCGTGTGGGATGCGCCGCTGGAGTATCGCAACCGCTACAGCGATACCGAAGAAGCACTGCCCCCCGAGTTCGTGGAGGTGCCGCGACTGGTGCTCCCCCAGCACTACGATCCCGACACACTGTTGGGATACTGCCAGGCGTACGCGGGGCAAGTGGGCGTGCTGGATGAATGCCTCGCCGGGCTGCTCGAATTTCTGGACGAAAGCGCGCTAACGCAAGATACGCTGTTGGCGGTCACGGCACCGCGCGGCATCGCGCTGGGCGAGCACCGGCGCATCGGCGCGTGGGACGAAGTGCTCTATGGTGAGACGGTCCACGTGCCGCTGCTGATGCGCCTGCCCGACGGCCTCGGCCAAGCGTGCCGCTCGCAAGCGCTGGTGCAGCCTGGCGATCTGTTTGCCACGTTTACCGAGTGGCTCGGCCAGCCGCCGGTGGCCGAGCAATCAATGCTCTCGCCCCGTAGCCTGTTGCCCATCATCGGCGGCGAGGTGGACGTGCTGCGTGATCGAGCTGCGGCGATGTCGCCAGCGGGCGAGCGCGGTATTCGCACCGCGGCGTGGTATCTGCGCAAGCTAGCAGGCCTGGGCGTCGATCCCGATCCCGCAGTCGATTGCCAACTCTACACAAAGCCTGACGACCGCTGGGAGACGAACGACGTGGCCAACCGCTGCCCGGAAATCGTCGAGCTGCTGGAGCAGGCACTCGCGGAAGTGGAATCAGGCATTGGCGCTGTGTCGATGCTGGCGCCGCTGGCAGACGTGCTTTCAAGTCCCTGGCGCTGAGCACGAAAAAGCCCGCGGATGGCCGGCTGCGGTCCCGAAATACTCAAAACCGTTGGCGGTCATCCGTGGGCTTGGGGCCTGGGAATCGCTGTAGGTCGACCCGCTGCCACAACGGTATAATCCGCATCCTTTTTTGCGCCACCGTTCTACGCGCGAACTCCACCTAAGGTCTGAGCCTCGCCGATGATCGGACAAGGATGTCCACGTCGCACGTCCGCTCGAGCTGCGCTGCGCCTGCGCTGCGTCATGGCGCTGCTCGCGATCGTGGCAACAGGCTCGCTGCGCCACGCTGCGCGCGCTTCCGAAACGCCCGTGGCGCTGCGCGTGCGAGTCGAGTGGGGTGGCAGCACCGAGCGGCGCTGGCAGGGGGAAGTGGCAGTTCCCGGCGGCGCGCTCAGCGAGTTGCGGCCGATGGGACTCGAGGCCGACGAGCCGGGCTCGATGTGGGTCGACGGCGATCGGCTGTTCATCGCCTCGCCCAGTCCGCGGATTTACGACGGGTTCGACGTGCTGGTGACGGCTCCGCTCGGGGCGACGATGCACGTGAAGCTGCGCGCCGGCGACCAGGCTCCGATGGAATTCGACATTCCGCTGGAGCGCGTGATCGACGATTTTTTCACCGCGCCCTTGGGCAACGACGGCAGCCGCTTGCTGGCTCGCCGCGCGCCGGGCGACAAGCTGCGCGTGCAGTTCGATCGCGATTCGCTGGTGTTCGCCGCCGGCGAGCAATTCAACATCGGCGTGCGGCCGATAGTGCCGGCGTTCGGCGCCGGCGCGCGTGTGCGGCTGCAAGCCCGGCTGTTGGCCGCGCGCAGTGATCGGCCAGTGTGGAACGATGATCGCGAGATTTTTCTGGGCGACATGCTCGAGACGCAGCCGCCGGTATCGTTCGCCGTCGCCTTGCCGGAAGCAGAAGGGGTGTACGACCTGGTGCTCACGGCCAGCCGCAAGGCGCTGTCCGATCGGCTGGGCCTACGCAGCATGGTCGAGGAGCGGCGCGTGCAACTCGTCGTCGTTGCCGCCGACCGACCCGAGCTTCCCGCCACGGCGCCAACCTTTGAGGTGCTCGTCGAGATCGACCCGGCCAATCCGCGCTGGTGGGAACGGCTCACGAATCTGCCGCTCGTGCCGGGATATCGTCGCGGACCGTTGGGCAACGATGCTCTGTCGCCGCGGCAGCATCCGCTGGGCGCGCTGGTGCAGCTCGGCCCTGGCGGACGCGACACGGCCATCGCCTGGGAAGCGTATCCGCTGCCGGTCGGCCGGCCGGGACAACCGCATTTGCTTGAGGTCGAATACCCGTCGGATGTGCCGCAGCATTTGGGCATCAGCGTCGTCGAACCGAATGCCGCCGGAGCGGTGTTGCCGATCGGGCTCGACTCGGGCGTGTACACCGCCGCCGAGGCCGCGACCGACACCTCGCCGTCGATGCTCAAGCACCGGGTGGTGTTCTGGCCGCGCACCGCATCGCCGTTGGCGCTGGTGACCAACCGGCAGGACGGTTCGCACGCCGTGTACGGCAAGCTGCGGCTGCTGGGGCCGAGGGGACCGTCGCGCACTTCGCTGTCGAACCTGAGCCGCGAGATCCCAGGGCTGGGGCGCGACGCACCAGAACCCGAAGTGCACCTGCCGCGCTTCGCCCCGCCGGGAGCCACGGCCAGCGATCGGCTGTGCGCCGTGATGTTCAACCGTCCGTTGTTCCCCGAGAATTTTTCCGGCGAGCAGGCAAGCGATCCGCTCAGCGGCCACACCGGCCGCACGTTCGACGACTGGACGACGTTCTACCAAGGAGCGTCGCGACTGGTCGAGTACCTGCACTACGTAGGCTACGACGCCGCAATGATCGCCGTGCTGGCCGACGGCAGCACGATCTATCCCAGCGCGCAGCTCGAGCCGACGCCCCGCTTCGACGACGGCGCGTTTTTCTCCAGCGGGCAAGACGCCGTGCGCAAGGACGTGCTCGAGCTGCTACTGCGGCTGTTCGATCGCGAGCAGCTGAGGCTGGTGCCGGCCCTGCAATTCTCGGCACCGTTGCCGCGCCTCGAGGCGATCCGGCGGCGCGGCGGCAACGACGCCCTAGGCATCGAGCTGGTTGGCGCCGACGGTAAGCCTTGGCTCGCTCGCCATGCTCCGCGGCAGCATCTCGCGCCGTATTACAATCCGCTCAATCCGATGGTGCAGGAGGCGATGCTCGATGTGGTGCGCGAGCTGGTCGAACGCTACGGCAAGCATCCCGCGCTAGCCGGCCTGGCGCTGAACCTGGCGGCCGATGGCTACGCGCAGTTCCCCGGCGATGCATGGGGCTACGACGACGAAACGCTTGCCCGGTTCGAACGCGAGACGCGCGTCGACCTTGGCCCGGCAGGTCCCGAACACCTCGAGCGCCGAGCCGCCTTGCTCGCCGACCGTTACCGCACAATCTGGCTCGAGTGGCGCGCCCGCGGCCTGCTGAAGTTCTACCAGCGCGTGGCTGACGTTTTGGCCGAGGCTCGCCCCAACGCCAAGCTGTATCTGGCCACCGGCGATATTTTCTCCCGCCCCGAGCTGCATCGCGCATTGCACCCGGCATTGCCGCGCAACGCTACGCCCGAGGACCTGCTGCTGCGCGTCGGCATCGCTGCGTCGTTGTACGACGACGCAGCGAACGTCGTGCTGCTGCGACCGCAACGCGTAGCACCACTGGTGCCGTTGGCGTCGCAAGCGACGAACCTCGAAATCAACCTGACGCCAGAATTTGACGATGATTTGCACAGCAAGCCGTCCCCCGGCGCATTGCTGCTGCATGAGCGCCACGAGACGACGTTGCCGAGCTTCGACGCCAAGAGTCCCTTCCGCAAGACGCAATTGCGGCTGGTCACGCAGTCGAGCCCCTCGGGCGACCGCAACCGGCAACGCTTCGCCCACGCCCTGGCGGTTCACGACTGCCAGGCGATCTTCGACGGTGGCTGGTTGCTGCCTCTGGGGCAGGAAGACGCGGTGCGCGAGATGCTCGGCGTGTATCGGCAACTTCCGGCCACGGCGTTCGCAGCGGTCGAGGGGGCGACGCAGCCAGTCGTCCTGCGCACCGCGGTGTACGATGGCCACGCCTGGCTGTACGCCGTGAACGATTCTCCCTGGAACTTGTCGGTGACGCTCCCGGTGACGGCCGGCGACAGTTGTCGCATGCATTTACTCACCACGCGCCACGCCGTCGTCTTGCAAGGCGAAGGGACGCAGCGTGTGTGCACGATCGACCTGCGGCCGTACGACCTGGTCGGCGCGATGTTCAGTAGCGATGCGGTCCGCTTCGGCTCGCCGCAGCTCAAGCTACCCGGCAAGATCACCGATCAGCTTGACATTCGGATTGCCGACCTGTGGAACCGCGCGGCGTCGTTGAAGTCGCCATCGCACACGACCGCCTTGATGAACGCCGATTTCGAGCAGCCGCCCGAGCGCACGGTGGCACTGCCAGGCTGGCACCTGAACCCGCGCAGCGAGGCAACGGCGACGCTCGATGCCAAGCACGTGCGCCTCAAAGGACAATCAATGCACCTGCACTCAGGCGATGAGGGCGCGCAACTGACGAGCCTGCCGGTCGCCAAGCCGGCGACCGGACGATTGTCGCTGGCCGTTTGGCTGCGCGTCGATGACGAATCGCGGCAGCCGACCGTGCGTCTGGGCATCCAGGCCGTCGGCGACGACAAATACTCGCGCTTCGCGGTGGTCGGCGGCTCGACCGGGCAGAAGCTGCAAACCACGTGGGGACAATATATCTTCCCGGTCCACGATCTGCCGGGCGAGGCGGTCGCGTCGCTCGAAGTGAAGTTCGAGCTCGTCGGTTCGGGCGACGTGTGGATCGACGACGTACA
>DATAXP010000079.1:0-27470 GCA_036272935.1 Pirellulales bacterium
TGTACGCCCGCGACGAGAAAGCGCTACGGGCGGGCAAGTAGCCCGAAGCGCCAGCGAGGGATGAGGCGGGTACACGCGCCATCCCTCGCTGGCGCGTCGGGCTGGTATTGACGGACTCATTGCCCTTACGCAATTCCCGCGTCGTCGATGTAGCCCAGCAGCTCACGGCAGCGCATTGGGTGCTGGAGCTTGCGTACTGCCTTGGCCTCGATCTGGCGGACGCGTTCGCGGGTGACCGAAAAAATCTTGCCGACCTCTTCCAGCGTGTACGAGTAGCCGTCGGCCAGGCCGTAGCGGAGCCGCAGGATTTCGCGCTCGCGGTAATTCAGGCTCGACAGCACGTCGTTCACGTGGCGCTTGAGCGAGTCCTGCGTGATGTCGTGCAGGGCGTCGACTTCGCGGTGGTCTTGGATGAACTCGCCGAAGAAACTGTCGTCGACGTCGCCGACCGGCTGATCCAGCGACAACGGTTGCCGCGTCATCTTCATCACGCAGCGGGCCTCGTCGAGCGTCAGGCCGGTCTGCTCGGCCATCTCTTCGAGCGTCGGCTCGCGGCCGAACTGCTGCAAGTAGTCGCGGGTCACGCTGCGCACCTTTCCGATCGTCTCGATCATGTGGACCGGCAGGCGAATGGTGCGGCTCTGATCGGCCAGCGAACGGGTGATCGCCTGGCGAATCCACCACGTGGCGTAGGTCGAGAACTTGAATCCGCGGGCGTGCTCGAACTTATCGACGGCACGCATCAGGCCGGTGTTCCCCTCTTGGATCAGATCGAGGAAGCTGAGCCCGCGGTTGCGGTAGCGCTTGGCGATCGACACCACTAGCCGCAAGTTGGCCGCCGAAAGCACGCGCTTCGCGGCGTCATATTCAACGCGGTAGCTGGCCGTGCGCGTCGATCGCTTATGCAGCGTCGTGGGGCTTTCGAGCGTGATCCGCATCAGGTACCGCAGCTCCTTGCGCAGCTTGGCGACCAGCGCTTCGTTCCCGGCACTCGACTCGGCCGCCTTCAGCTCGCCGGCAACCGCAGTCATCCGCCGGGCAATCTGGTCGAGCGTCTCGACGAGCGGCTGCAGGCGCTGCGTCCGCAGACGCAGCTCCTCGATCAGCCGGATGGCCTTGTGGCGCCGCTGGAGCAGTCGATGCCAGACCGACTGCCGCTCAGCGGCGCCGTGATTCTTGCTGATCACGATCCGAAAATCGTGACGGTTCTGTTCCAACAGATGGTCGAGCGTGTGCAGGTTCGGCCCCAACAGGGCGAGGATCTGCTTCTTCTCGCTGGCGTTGGTCACCGACACGTCCACCGTGCGATCGAGCCGCAGCTCGCCGTTGCGCACTTTCTTGAGCAGGTTCACGGCCCCTTGCAGGATGAAATCGCTGCACAGCAGGCTGCGCCGATAACGAGTGCGCGAACTCTCGATCCGCTTGGCCGCCGAGATTTCCTGCTCGCGGTTCATCAGCGGAATCTCGCCCATCTGCATCAGGTAGATGCGGATCGGATCGTCGATGTGATCCGTGATCGCGATGCTTTCCAGTTCTTCTTCCTCCGGTGCGGCGATGGCCTCGTCGCTGGCTTGCTCGTCGAACGCCTCGACCAACTCGATCGGCGCTTCGTCGGCCTCGAAATCGAGGCCGAGCGGCGCCCCCTCGGCGTCGTCGCTGCCGCGAACGTGCTTCGCCGTGCTCGGCTTGGCTGGCCGCGAAGGTTTCGCTGCCGGTGTTTTGTGAGTAGCGGCCTTATGAACAGCAGCCTTGTGAGCGGGGGCTTTGCGAGCCGGGGCTTTCTTCGAGGGCTTTTTCAAGGCGATGGCTTCCATGGGAGTTGTTCGCTTTCTTGTCCGCGACGCAGGGGGAAGCCCCGAGAAAGCATCTGCGGTGCCGCAACGCGAGGGCAGACCCAAGTGCCCGCGCAAGTCGTTGAACAGCCCCGCTTAGCGGCGGCCGTCCCCGGCCGCCATCTCCGCCGCCGCGTGGCGTTCCCGCAACACGGCGCGCCACGGAAGTGTTGAGATTCCGCAACCGCCGCCGGGGTTGCTAAGATGCCCTGGCATGGCACGCTCCGCATCCGATGATCTCGCCACCCTGGCCCGCCACATTGCCGACGAGGCCGCTCGTATCGAGCTGGGCGGCGGCCCCGACGCGATTGCCCGGCAGCACGCCAAGCATCGGCTCACGGCCCGCGAGCGCATCGCCCGGCTGATCGATCCCGGTACGCAGTTTCCCGGCACACCGTTCCTCGAGTTCGGCCTGTGGGCCGGCTGGGAGATGTATGCCGAGTATGGCGGAGCGCCGGCCGCGGGTGTGGTGTGCGGCGTGGGGATCGTCGCCGGCCGGCGGCAGATGATCATCGCCAACGACGCCACCGTGAAGGCCGGTGCGTTCTTTCCCGCGACAGCCAAAAAAGTGCTGCGCGCCCAGCGGATCGCGTTTCAAAATCGGCTGCCGTTGGTGTACCTGGTCGATTCGGCCGGCGTGTTCCTGCCGTTGCAGGAAGACGTGTTCCCGGACGAAGACGATTTCGGCCGCATCTTTCGCAACAACGCTGTGATGAGCGCCGCGGGGCTGCCGCAAATCTCCGCGATCATGGGCAACTGCGTGGCCGGCGGCGGCTACCTGCCGGTGCTCTGCGACAAGCTGCTGATGACCGACGGCTCGGGCCTCTACCTTGCCGGCCCGGCACTGGTGCGTAGCGCGATCGGCCAGCAAGCCACGAGCGACGAGCTCGGTGGAGCGGTGATGCACGCGCAAGTATCGGGCACGATCGACTACCGCGACCCCACCGACGAAGCCTGTCTCGCCCGGCTCCGCGAGTTGATCGCGCTCGGCACTCCCGATCCCGCTCAGTGCCCGGCGCCGTTTCGGCGGCAACACCCGGTCGCCCCGGCCCGCCCGGCCGCTGATATCTACAAGCTCGTCGACCCCAATCCTCGCCGCGATTACGAGGTGCGCGATGTGCTCTCGTGCATTGTCGACGCCCATTCGTTTCAGGAATACAAGCCCGAGTACGGTCAGTCGGTGGTCTGCGGCACCGCGCGGCTCGGCGGGTTCAGCGTCGGCATCGTCGCCAACCAGCATCACACCGTCCGCCCGGCCGACGGTCCGATCCAGTTCGGCGGCGTGCTGTACGTCGATAGTGCCGAGAAGGCGGCGCGGTTCGTGATGAACTGCAACCAGGACTGGCTGCCGATCGTGTTCCTGCAAGATGTGAACGGGTTCATGGTCGGCCGCGACAGCGAGCGTTCCGGTATTATCAAGGCCGGGGCGAAGCTGGTGAGTGCGATCAGCAATTCGCGCGTCCCCAAGCTGACGGTGATCGTCGGCGGATCGTTCGGCGCCGGCAACTACGCACTGTGCGGCAAGGCGTTCGATCCGCGGCTGATCTACGCCTGGCCCAGCGCACGCTGCGCCGTGATGGGAGGCGAACAGGCCACGGGCACCTTGCTCGAGATCACGATCAAAAGCCTCGAACGCCAGGGGCACGCCGTCGATGCCGCCGAGCTGGCCGCCGTGCGCGACAAGGTGAAGGGGGACTACGAACGGCAGATGGACGTGCGCTACGCCGCCGCCCGCGGCTGGATCGACCGGATCATCGACCCCGCGGCCACACGCGACGAACTGATCGCCGCTCTGGAAATCGTCACTCGCCAGGCGGACACCGAACCCTATCGCCTCGGCGTGTTCCAGGTTTGAAATTGAACCCGCGGATAAACGCAGATGAACGCAGATAGAATACCTTTGCTGCCCCATCTGCGTGCATCTGCGTGCATCTGCGGTTCCTGTTTCATGAAGACCATTCGCATTGGCAACGGCGCGGGATTCTTGGGGGACAACCTCAATGCCCCGCGCCGCCTGGCTCTGGCGGGCGGGCTCGACTATCTCACGCTCGAATATCTCGCCGAGCTGACACTGTCGATCCTGGCCCGCAACCGCGAAAAGAACCCATCGACCGGCTACGCCGAAGATTTTCTCACGGTGCTGGCGTCGCTGGTGCCGGTGCTGAAGGCGCAGCCGCAATTGAAGATCGTCACCAACGGCGGCGGCATGAACCCCGAGGCCTGCGCTCGGCGTGCTTCGCAGATTCTGGTTGATGCCGGACTCGGCGACACCTCGATCGGCGTCGTCACTGGCGACGATTTATTGCCGCGACTCGCTGAACTGCAGGCCGCTGGCTGCGACTTCACCAACCTCGACACCGGCTTGCCTCTTCGCGACCTGCAAAAGGAAATCGTCAGCGCCAACGCGTATCTCGGTGCACAACCGATTGCCGCGGCGCTTGGCGGCGGCGCCGGGATCGTCATCACCGGCCGCGTCGCCGATGCCTCGCTCACCGTCGGCCCCGCGATGCACGAGTTCGGCGGCTCGTGGACCGATTGGAACCGCCTGGCCGGCATGAGCGTGGCCGGGCACCTCATCGAGTGCGGCGCGCAGACGACCGGCGCGTTCTATCCCCACTGGCACGAGATCGACCTGGCCAGCGTCGGCTACCCAATCGCCGAGCTGAGCGAGGACGGTAGTTGCGTCATCACCAAGCCTGCTGGCACCGGTGGGCGCGTGAATCGTGAGACGGCATGCGAACAACTAGTGTACGAGATCGGTGACCCAGCACATTACCTTACGCCGGATGTCGATGTCGATTTCACGACCGTCGAGGTGGAAGACGTTGGTCCCGACCGGGTGCGCGTCTCCGGCGCGACCGGCCGAGCGGCGCCGGAGCAATTGAAGGTGTCGCTGGCGTATCGCGACGGTTACATGGCCGGCGGGCAGTTGCTGGTTTACGGGCACGACTGCGTGGCCAAGGCCCGCGAGTGCGGGCGGATCATCCTCGAGCGGCTGCGCGCTGCGGGGTACGACTACGAGCGCTCGCTGATCGAATGCCTCGGCGCAGGCGACGGCGTGCCTGGGCTTGCCTCTTCGCGGGCCAGCGATCCAACAGAAGTAATGTTGCGCCTTTCGGTCCACGACCCGCGGCGCGAAGCATGCGAACGCTTCACGCGCGAGTTCGCACCCTTGGCAACCAGCGGCCCCGCGGGGTTGGCCGGTTACACGGCAGCGCGCGGCGCAGTGCGCCCGGTGTTGGCGTACTGGCCGACACTGGTGCCGCGGGACATCGCTAAACCGCAAGCGGACGTGCGGGCCGCGAAGGATTGGGTCGCATGAACACCATTACTCTCGGCCAGCTCGCCCACGCCCGCAGCGGCGACAAGGGAAATCATGCCAATATCGGCGTGATCGCGTACACGGCGGAGGGCTTTTGCTTTTTGCGCGACACGCTCACGGCGGAGCGCGTGAATGAATACTTTGCCGGGCTGGGGACATCGCGCGTCGAGCGCTACGAGCTGCCAAGAATTGGGGCACTGAACTTTGTGCTGTTCGACGCTCTCGGCGGCGGGGCGAGCCGGTCGCTGCGCATCGACACGCAAGGGAAATTGCTGAGCACGGCGATCATGGAACTGCCGCTGTCGGCGCCGAAAAATCTGTCCGCCATGTTGCGAGGAAGCGCGTCGTAAACGACGCGGCTAACCATGCCCCTGCTCAAAGTCCACATTCACGAGCACACTGGGACAATCATCCTGTCGCGCCCGGAAAAGCGCAATGCCTTGAGCCGCGCCCTGCTGGCCGAGTTGGACCAGGCGCTCGGCGATCTGCACCTGGAGCGGCGCGTGCGGGCGGTGGTGCTCACCGGCGCGGGGCCGGCGTTCTGCGCCGGCATGGACCTAGCCGAGATGCTCGCCACGAGCAAGGAGCCCGACGCCCAGGAGCAATGGCGCAACGATGCGCTGGTGTATCACGACCTGATGCTCACCATGTTGCGCTTCCCCAAGCCACTGATCGCGGCGGTCAATGGTCCGGCGCTCGCGGGTGGCGCCGGGCTGATGCTGGCCTGCGACATCGTGGTGGCGTCCCAGGGCGCGAAGTTCGGCCTGCCCGAACCGCTGCGCGGCATTACGGCGGGCATCGTCGCGCCGCTGTTGCAGTTCCGCATCGGTGGCGGACAAGCGGGACGGCTGCTGATGACCGCCGTCACGATCGACGCGGCCGAGGCGCTGCGGATCGGCGCTTTCCACGAGATCGTGGCCGACGATCATCTGTGGCCGCGGGCCCACGAGATTGCCACGCAGTGCGCCCGCTGCGCTCCCGAAGCGCTGCAACTCACCAAGCGGATGCTGAACGAAACAATCGGCGAGAACTTGACCACACTGCTCGCCGCTGGCGCGGCGGTCAGCGCTACGGCCCGCACGACCGAGGCGGCTGCTGAAGGGCTGGCCGCATTTGCTGAGAAACGCGAGCCGCGATGGCTGTAGTTTAGCCGGCGAGCTTGCTCGCCGCGTCCTGCGGCGCGCGGCGGACAAGTCCGCCGGCTAAACACCTTCGATTTCGGCGCGCGTAAGTCGGCCATCGTGCAGAGCGCTGGCGACGAGCGCGGCATCGCAGCCGGCGGCTGCGAGCGATTCGAGATCAGCCGGCCCGCGCACGCCGCCGCCGGCGATCAGTTCGATGTGCGGCGAAAGCTCACGTATCTCGCGGCAGAGTGTTTCCGTGCCGACTCCGTAGGCGACGCCGACGCGGACCAGGTCGAGCACCATGAGCCGTTCGACTCCGGCTTCGACGGCGAGGCAGGCTGCGTCGAGCGGCGAAATGCCTTGCCATACCGCTGCGGTGCCGAACCAGCCGCCGTCGTGCAGATCGAGGCTGAAAACGAAGCGCTCGGGGCCAACCGCCGCCAGTAGTTCCGCGACTCCTTCGGGACCGTCGATCGATTCGCTGCCGACAACCATTCGCGACGCCGTGATCGTGCTTGCCGCGCGCGCGCCGGCATCGATCCAAAGTTGCAGGCCGCAAGCGGCGATCGCGTCGTACGATGCGCGGTCCGGCTCGCGGCCGGCAATCGCGTCGAGATCGGCAACGTAAGCCTGGTTGAATCCGAAGTGTTCGACGAGCGCTCGCGCCACCGTTGCAGGCTGTGCGTCGCGGCAGAGTGCGCTACGGACCGGGCGATACTCGCTGCGCCGCCCGGCGATGCCGCGTACCACGCAGCCGCCGAGCAGGTCGAGGACGGGGATCACGCGCATGGTGGTGAATTGAACCGCAGAGAGCGCAGAGAACGCAGGGAAGAACGCAGAGACGAGTTTCGAGAATAAGAATCCCTCTGCCGAACCTCCGCGTCCTCTGCGCCTCTGCGCCTCTGCGGTTCAATGCCGCCGTTTTTAGAAGTCGCTGGGCGTCGAGCGGTCGCCGTAGATCGGCAGGTAGCGATAGTACACTTCGAGCGTCATGATGGCCATGCAGGTGGTGTAGAGGCGGCCGCCGCCAGCCGCGGCCTGGTGCTTGTCTTCGAAGAACCAGCTTCCCGATTCGTGGCCGTTGCGCGATTGCGAATCGACGAGCTGATCGCGCATCTGCTGGTTCCAAGCGATCCATTCCGCTCCGCCCCAATGGTGCAGCACCTGGGTCGCGTAATAGTTGAAGTAGATGTCGTCGGGCGAGGGGCCGCGGCTGCTCAGGAACTTCACGCCACGGACCAGCGCGGGATTCGACCTCGGCCAGCCGGTGAACATGCGGCAGAGCAGGCCGACGGCGGTCGACGTTGGCTCGCTGCCGCGCTGCAAGTAGCCATACGTCGCGCCGCGGTCTTCGCCGAGTGAGTCGAGGAACTTGATCGCGCGATCAATCGTGGCCGAGGGGACGCGCAGGTAGTTCATCTGGCCGCTGCGCAGCGACATGAGCTGCCAGCCGGTGACGGTCATGTCGCCGGGCTGGCCGGGCGAATAACGCCAGCCGCCCCCTTGCTTGTCCTGGGCGTAGACGATGAAGTCGATGGCCGCCTCGGCCGGAGTGCGCAGCGAGCTGTCGCCGGTCATGGCCAGCGCCTCGCACAGGGCGATCGCCGAGAGTCCCTGGGCGTACATCGTGCCTTCCTGAAAATCGCCGCCGTCGGCGGTGGGACGCATGCGGCCGCGCAGATAGTACAGGCCGCGTTCGACGGTGGTTTGATAATCGCCTTCGCGGTGCGTGTGCCCCGCGCCGAGGAACGGCAGCAGGGCCAGGGCCGTGGCACCGGTGGTCGACGCGATGTTGCCGGGGTGCGAACAAGCACCGCCGCAACTGCCGCGCTGATGGTTGAAGTTCCAACTACCGTCGCGCTGCTGGTGCGCTTCGAGCCAGCGCAGGCCGCGGGCCACCGCATCTTCGCTGGCGCGGTTGCCTCCGCCCGAGCTCAACAGTCCGCCGCGCACGCTGCCGCGCCGGCCTGCCAAGGCGCCGGCGGGCGAGCCAGCCTCGGCGACGCCGACGCGCGCCGCGAGGTTGCCCAGCGGCAACGACAGTGCGCCGGTCGCCTCACCTTGGCGCTCAGCGGCTGGCTCGAGCGCATCGCGCGGCTCGCGCGGAACGATGTCGATCGCGGCGATGATCGGCTCGCCCGCGGCCTTGCGATCTGGAACATCGCGCTCGTGGAGTTGATCGAGCTGCGCCTCGCCGGCATCGCCGAGCCGGGCGATCAGCGCCCGCGGCGAGGCCACGGGCTCGTGCGCGATCATGAGCAGCCCAAGCACCACCAGCAGCAGGGCATGCACGACGGCACTGGCGACGAAGCTGGTGAGCCAGCGATGCCGCAGCAGCCATGCACCCGTCGCGGTGCGTCTCGCCTTTGGCTCGACGCACCCTACAGCGTCGCCCGTCGCAGCGGCCTCGGCCCTGGCGATGCTCACCGGCGGAGCGGCGAGTTCGGCCCGCTCGATTTGCCGCGGCGGCGCAGGCGTGCGGCGATGCAGCTCCTTGATGAGCGGATCGGCAGGTTTATCCGCCGAGCGACTGCGCGGTTCTTCCCGCACAGGGTCGCATGCCGGGGTCGCCAACGGTTCGGACGCCATGGGGGCAGATTCCTGCGCAGTGACCAGGAACGCAGGGGCGGGGCGTCCGTTCCCGCCACGGCGCGCGGTAAGGGGCAATATCTGCCAATTATAGCTTGCGGCCAGAAGCGATTAGCGATGAGCAACTAGCGGTTAGCCGGCGGTTTCCGGCTC
Organism: Pirellulales bacterium; assembly: GCA_036272935.1. Classification (GTDB taxonomy): domain Bacteria; phylum Planctomycetota; class Planctomycetia; order Pirellulales; family PNKZ01; genus DATAXP01. Next base: position 9,021 of record DATAXP010000079.1, read on the forward strand.
ATTGCTGACCGCTAACTGCTAATTGCTTCCCGTCAAAACTCGTCGTCGGTCGAGCTTTTCTTGTACAGCGGCAGGTGGCGGTAGTAGACCTCGAGCGTCATGCAGCTCAGCGACGTGCAGTACAGCCGCCCACCCGCCTCGTTCATGTGGCCGTTGGCGCCGGTGAACCAACTGCCCGCCTCGTGGCCGTTCTTCGATTGCGTGTCGATGAGCTGGTCGCGCATCTTCTCGTTCCACCGGCTCCACAGTTCACCTTCGTAATGGTGGAGCACCTGCGTGGCGTAGTAGTTGAAATAGACGTTGTCTTTCGACGGACCCATCTTCGAAAGGTACTGAATGCCTTTTTCCAGCGCCGGCTCGTCGTGCTTCCAGCCAAGGTACATGCGGCAGAGCAGGCCGACGGCCGTCGTGCCCGGCCCTTTACCGGTGCTGGTGTAGCCGTACATCGCGCCCCCTTCGGCCTGCACCGAATCGAGGAAGCGCATCGAGAGCTTGATCGTCTCGGGGCGCACCGGCAGGAAAGCCATGTGACCGCTCTTGAGCGCCATGAGCTGCCAGCCGACGACCGACGTGTCGCCCGGTTGCCGGGCCGCGTAGCGCCAGCCGCCGCCGACCGGGTCTTGAGCGTAGGCGATGTAGTTGAGCGCCAACTGGGCGCGGTCGGCGAGTCCCTTGTCTTGGGTCATCGCGTAGGCTTCGCACAAGGCGATCGCACACAGCCCGTGCGAGTAGAAGCTGCCGCCGCCGGTCGTGCAGTCGCCGCCGTTGGGAGTGATCTTCATACTGTTGGCGATGAAGAACAGGCCGGCCTGCACTTCCTTCTTGTACTTGCCCTGCTTGTGTGTTTGCCCGGCTCCCAGGAACGGCAACACCGCCAGGGCGGTTGCTCCCATGCGGGCGTTCACCAGGCTGCCGGGGTCTTTGCACTTGCCGTTGCAGCTTGGGGCGTGAGTGTGGTCGATGCTCCAGCCACCGTCGGGCATCTGGTGCCGCGAGATCCAATCGAGCGCCTTGGCCACGGCCGCTTCGCTCGCCTCGTTGCCCCCTTGGGCCACCACGGTACGCATGCGCCCCTTCTCGCTGCGCGAATCGACGATGCTGGCTGCAGCGCCGGTGCTGATCTTCATCATCACGTCGCCGGCCGGCACGGTATCGAGCGCGATGTCGGCTACGGTCACAACCGGGCTGGGCTCGGCGGAGATGGGAACCTCGACGACGTTGGTGGCCGCGAGCAGCTGCGGGATCTCAACGACATCGACGTCGATCGGCACGGGCGTCTCATCGACCACGTCGAGCGAATCGCCGCGGTCTTCATCAATGATCGCCACGAGTTCGCGTGTCTGTTCCTTCGGCGGCGGCGCGCTGGTCATCAAGCCCAACGTGATCAGCAGCGCCATGTGCAGCAACAAGCTAACGGCGATCGGCGGCAAGATCTGCCGCAGCGAAAGTGCCCCGGCACTTTGCAGCTCGTCGAACTCGGCCAGGACGTTTGTCGTGGCGGGAGCAGGAGCGACCGCGCGCACTGCCGCGACGGCAGCAGCGGGTTGAACTGCCTGCACCACGGCTGGCGAGGCAGTCGGCGCGGCAGCAGGCTTTGCGGGAGCAGCAGCGGCAGCGCCATTGGGAGCTGCCGCGGAGCCGTTGGACTTCACCGGCGCGGCGGCCGGCTTGACTGGTGCAGCGGGCTGCTGGGCAGGCGCGCTTACCGGTCGAGGGGCGGCAACGGCGGGTCGGGCGGCAACCGGTGCGGGCTTGGCCGGCGCGGCGCCGTTGGCGACTGGCTTCGCTGTGGCCTTAGCAGGCGCCACCGATGGCTTGGCAGAGGCAGCCGGTGCTGCCTTGGGTTGCGATGGCACGGGCGCATTGCCGGAAGCATCCGGCGACGTAACCTTGTCGCCCATCGAAAACAGACCTCCCGCCGCGAGAGCCGCTAGCAACCAGCGCTGTCGCGCGCCGCTCGAGAGCGTCCCTGGCCGCGCGAACTTACCAGATCTTCAAATTCTAACTGGTTTTGAGCGCGCTGCAACACAAAGGGCTGCGCAGCGCCGCTTACCTCCGGCTGTCGTCGGCCGGCGCCGGGCAACGGCCGCGTGGACGCGGCCGCTAAGCGGAAGGCCTGTTTTCCCGCGGTTTCCCGCAAAAACTTGACACTGCTTTCCGGGCGTGCCTATGATCGATTGGACCGGCGGCAAAAGAGCAAGTCTTCTCTGCGCATCACGGCTTTTCGCCGGCCTTCTCCGACTTTTAACGCATGATCAATATCGTTCGCGTTGCGTTCGTTGCGTTGTTGCTGCTGCTGAGCCTGGCGTTTGTCTATCTGGGGGCCAAGACGCTGAAGGTCCGCGGCGCCTGGTCGGCGACCGTCGCCAAGCTCGAAGGCAAAGACGGCAACGGCGGACAGATCGGTGCCATCGAGCAGCAGAACGACCTGTTGGCCAATGGTGATGCGACCACCCAGGTCACGCCGCTGTGGCCCGGCGAAGGGCGTCCGGTCACCGCGCAACTGAAAGAGGAAAAGCCCGGCGTCAGGCAACTGGAAGTGGCGCTCGACGCGCTGCTGGTCGATCGCGGACGCGTTTGGGATCAGTGCAAGCGCGGACAGGTTGATGCCGAAAAAGGCGAGGCGAGCGTGAAGATCGACGCCCCGACGCCGCACTCCATTCGCGATGGCACGTTGCTGTACGTGTTTCAGAAGGCCGAGCTCGACAATCCCGACGCCCCGACACGCGGCACGTACCTGGGGCCGTTTAAAGTGACGGGCGTCAACGGGCAGACGATCGTGCTCTCGCCGGCAGAGCGCCTCTCGCCGCGGAAGCTCGAACAGATCGTGAACAGCCAATCGGATTGGGTGCTGTACGAGGTCATGCCATCTGATCGGCACTCCGCCTTTGCCGGGCTGGGTGAAGCGGAATTGGCCAAGTTGATTCCCCAAGTCAGTCGGCCCGGGTACCTGGCCGATGGCAAAGATGCCCAGGCCGACACTCCGCCGGAACAGATCAGCCAGGTGTGGGTGCGCAACGCCGAGAACAAGGGGAAGTTCGACCTGGTGCCCAAGAAGAACGACACCACCGGAGCCGACGAGTTCGCGTTCGAGCCCAACGCCACCGGTGCCGGCGAGTACGATCTGCGCGAAGGCAAGTACGTCGGCGGGAAGTTCGTGTCGGGGCGGTTCTACCTGCGGCCGCTGCGCGACTACGCCGTGGCGCTCCGCGAGCTGCACCGCGACATCTGGGAGATGGAGGACTCGGTGCTGGCGATGAACACGCAATTGGCCGCGATGAAGCGCGCCGCCGACGGCCTGGTGGGCGAAGGTGGGCAAGTGGCCAGCCGCGATCGTGAGATCGTCGCGCTCAACGAGGAGCTGCAACGCGTGACCGCGGAGCGCGACCTGGTGCAGAAGCAGTCGGCCGCGACCGTCTCGCAGCTCGCCTCGCTCGAGGAGAAGATCAATCGGCTGCTGGCGGAGAACAAGCAGTTGGCCGAGCGCTGGACCGCCGAGCAAACCGAGGCGGCCCGCCGCGTCGACGCGCTGACCGGCCCCGTGCGTGCGGGCCGATAAAGGCGAGCGGGGGCAGTAATGCCCCCGGTGCGCGTGTTGTAGCACGGTCTCCCGACCGTGCTACGCCGGGTGGCATGGTCGGGAGACCATGCCACAACGGCTGCCTCGCTCGGCGGGTCGATTCTCCGTTTGGTCGAATGTGCTAGAATTCGACATCTGTTCTCCGGTTCGTTACCTCCACGCTGCAACGTTGGTTCTCCGCCGATGGGCCTGTATGACCGCGATTATCTGCGCGAGGACGATTACGCCCCGGGTGTGTTTCCCGGTGGGCCGCGGTCGATGACGACCAACCTGATCATCGTCAACGTGGCGGTGTTTCTCGTCGACTATCTGTTCTCGCACGACGATCCGCTGTTCGGCGAACGTGTCGGGCCGTTGACCGAATGGTGCGCGCTCCAGGGCAATCTGCTCTCGCATCCGTGGAACGTGTGGCAACTGCTGACGTACGGCTTCCTGCACGATCTGAACAACATCCGCCACATCCTGTTCAACATGATCGGCCTGTATTTCTTCGGCCGCGAGGTCGAAGCGATCTACGGCCGCCGCGAGTACCTGCTGCTGTACATGCTGCTGCTGGTCGGCAGCGGGCTGGTGTGGCTGGTCGGCGAGCGTACGTTTGCGCACACGGGGCTGCCGCTGATCGGCGCCTCGGGGGCGGTGATGGGCATGACGATGATGTTCGTGCTGCATTATCCGCATCGCATGATCCTGATCTTTGGCATCTTGCCGATGCCGGCGTGGGTGGCCGGGACGCTGTTCATCGTGATGGACCTGGCCGGGGCGCTGGGCGTCGGCCAGGGGGGGAACGTCGCGTACCTGGCGCATCTGGGCGGCGTGGGCTTGGCGTTCCTGTATTGGCGCAGCAAATGGCGGCTCTCCTCGTGGATTCCCGACCGCATGCCGCGGCTGCGGCTGCGCCGCCCGAGCCTGCGCGTGCATCGACCGGTGGACGAGCATAGCCAACAGCAGCGCGTCGATGAGTTGCTGGCCAAGATCAGCAGCCAGGGGGAAGCCAGTCTGACGCGCGAAGAACGCCGCGTACTCGAAGAAGCCAGCCGGCGATACCAGAAGCGCCGGCAGCAGTAGCGCGTAAATGACGAATGACGAAGTGTGGGAGGCGAATCCCTTCGCCGATGGAGGTCGGCGAAAGGATTCGCCTCCCACAAGTCATACGCCGCACACGTTACCGTGGTCGCTGCGTAACTCGCGAGGGCTGGGCCGTCATGTAGGCGAACAGCTCGCCGATCTCTTCGAGCGTCAACCGGTCGAGCAGGCCTTCGGGCATGACCGACAAGCGGCTGGGCTCGATCTGCTCGATGTTTTCCTTGTCGAGCACCACCTTCTCGCCGTTGGATTGCAGCACGACGATCGATCCGGCAGAGCCCGCGCCGACGATGCCGGTGTAGGTCAGGCCATCGTCGGTGACGACGGTCTTGCTGGCGTACTGGTCGGAGACGACCTGCGAGGGAAACATGATCGACTGCAGAATTTCCTTGCGTTGGAAGCGCTGACCGATGGTCGAAAGGTCGGGGCCGATCCCTTCGCCGCGGCCGCTGTGGCGATGGCACTTGATGCACTGGGCCTTCTCGAACACCTTGGCCCCGCGGACCGGCTGGGCGTGCTGGGCTTCGTCGCTTTGCAGATACGCCAGCAGTTCCTGGTAGCTCCATTTGCTGGCCTGCGACTCGGCCGGCAACTCGACTTGCTGCTGGTTGGGATAGTTGTCGTTGTACCACGCCTGCCATTTTCCCAGCGCGACGTCCCACGGATCGCTGGGGTCGCTCACCGCCTGGCCCGACCACTTGTTGAGCAGTGCCGCGGCATAGCTTCCACCTTGGTCTTTGAGCTTTAAGCCGCAGAGGATCACCTGCCGCATGGCGCCGGCATCGGTCGTGGCTTCGTCGGCTTTCGTGAGTTGCACGAGCACTTCCTGGGCGGCAACCCCTTCGACCACCGGCAGCGAACGGACCAACAGCGGCCAGTTGTCGCCACCCGGCGACTGGGCCAGGCCCATGGCCAGCTCCTCGCGCCGCTCCGGGAAGGCCTCGAAACAGCGCCGCAGATAGGCCATCGCCTCGGCATTGTTGCTGCTCGACAGCACCGCGACGGTGCCGACTTGCAGCTTGCGCGCCTCATCGCCTTCGACCGAGCGCAGCTTGCCGTCGAGCTCGATCAACTGCGCGACGACTGCCGGGCTGGGGTTCTCGACCGTGGCCAGCACGTTCAGCGCGGCGTTGGGCCAACGTTCGCCGTGGGCGAGCACCTGCTGCCGCAAAGTGTCGTCGAAGCTGGCGAAGAAATCTTTCGATACATTGTCGATATAGCCGGCGTAACTGTAGCCCCCTTCACGCCGGCGTGCCTGCTCGTAGAACGCCAGCAGCTCGAGTTTCTGGCCGCTCGTCCAGCCGACGTTCAAGTACCGCGCACACAGCGCGGCGTGCAGCTTCTCGACCGGCGGCGCTTTGCCTTTCAGCTCGGCCAGCAACGGCCGCACGACTTCTGGCGTTTGCAGGTAGCAGAGCAGCCGGATCAGCTCGCGATTCATCCGCGCTTCGCTCGTGGGATACTCGCGGGCCAGGTCGGTGCGCAGCTCGGCAACGTCGTCGCCGGCGAGCTGGGCTTGGACGAGCGCCAGTTGGAAGACGCGCATCAGGTCGATGAAGTTGTCGTCGCTCACGTAGCCGCGCAGCCGTTTGCGGCCGCGGGCGATCACGGCCCGCGAAGTTTCGGCATCGGTCTCGAGCGCCAACAGCGCCGTCGAACCTTCGATGAACTCGCGAATGTTGTCCGAGGTCATCACGTCGGTCCGCCAGCGATCAGGGTGGATCGACTGCATGGCCCGCCGCGCCGACCAGACCACCGAACGATCCGCGTCGGCCAACAGCGACGTGATCGCCGTCGGATCGAGGTCGTAGCCGCCGCGCGCGATCGCCTCACAAGCGCGGCGGCGGACCAGTGCGTCGGTGTCGCTGAGCAATTGCACGAGCGTTGCCGACAGGCTCTTGTCGACATGCACGCCAGCCAGGTAAGCGGCCTTCGCTCGCACCGGCGCTTGCGTATCGTGCGCCAGTTTGGAGATCAGCTTCGTGTCGATCGGCGGACCGTAAAGCTGCATCAGGTCGAGTGCCCGCACGCGGTCGTCGAGCTGGTTGGTCGCTTCGATCGCGACGGCCGGCAGTTGCCGGTTCCAGTCGGTCCCCATTTTCTCTTGCATCAGTGCCACGCCCTGCCGTCCCCATGCGCTCTGCTGCTGCGGCTGCCGAAGCGCCTGCACGATGGGCGACGACTTGGGCTGCGGCGGCACCTGCCCGGTCCACACCACTCGGTACACGCCCCCTTCGGTGCCGCGACCGCCGGTGCAGAAGTACAGCCAGCCTTCGGGACCGACCGCCAGATCGGTGACGTTCAGCGGACGCCCTTCGAGAAACACTTCGCCCGTGGCCTCGTAGCTGCCGCCCGTCGGCTTGGTGCGGATCACCAGGATGCGCCCCTGCGACCAGTCGCCGAGGAAGATCGCCCCGTGATACGCCGTCGGGTACATGCGATGGTTGTACACTTCGACGCCGGTTGGCGAGCCGCGATCGGTTTCGAGCATCGCCGGCAGATTGTCGACGAAGTAATCGGGCCAGGGCGACCAACCGCTGCGCGAGCCGAACTCGGCACCGGGGACGACGTGATACAGCCGCGTCGGCCGATACCACGGCAGGCCGACGTCCCATTCCATGTCGGAATCGTAGGTCCACAGTTCGCCGTGCTTGTCGAACGCCATGTCGTAGGCGTTGCGCAGCCCGCCGGCGAATAGCTCGACCACCGTGCCATCGAGGTTCGTGCGCACGACGGTGCCGCACGGCGCCTTCACTCCGACCGCGTGGCCGTTGGCGTCCTCGTACTTCGGCACGAGCAGGTCGCCTTCGTACCAATGATGGTACGGACTCTGCGGACCGTACGGTGCGGTAGTGTCCGTCGGTTTCGCCTCGTCGCCGGCCGCCGGGTCGGCCAGGCGCTTGATCGACGAGTGGTTGCCGATCATCACGTACAGCATTCCTTCGGGGCCCAGCGTGACGGCGTGCGGACCGTGCTCGCCCAGCGGGCCGTTGAAGCCCCACAAGGCGCGCACCCCCTCGGCCTTGCTGTCCTGGTTCTCGTCGGTGAGCCGATACAGTGCCGGTCCCTGCGGCCCGTCGCCGACGGCGAATACCTCGCCGTTCAGCGGCAAGATGCCTTGGCAGTTCTTCACCTGGCCGCAGTAGGTCGAAACCGTTTCGGGCACGCCGTCCTTGTCCTTGTCGGTGACCAGCAGCAGGCCGCTGCCTTCGCTGGAGATCAGCAGTTCGCCCCACTCGTTGAAGGCCATGGCGATGACCGAGCCGGTGAGTTCCGGACGCACGACGCGCTCGACCCGGAAATCGCGCGTGACGCTGAAGCGCTTGGCATGCGAGCCGTCGACAGTCTGCACCTGGTCGTGCCAGGGGGCGGTCGCGCCGAACTCACCGAGGCTGTGTGCGGCGGCCCATTGCACGTCGTTGAACTGCGGTCGCAGCCAGCCGCTCGTCTCGCCGTTGCGCACGCGCCAGGTGCGATCGGTCGAGTACGAAACCGCGGTCGCTCCGCGGCTCTTCACCAGCACGCGGGCCATCAGACCTGCCGTGTTGCCTTGCGTGTTCTCGGCCCTGACGGCCAGCACGTTCACGCCGTTGTTCAAATACTTGGTGATGTCGACGGTGTTGAGCACCTTCCAATCGGTGCCTTCGGCCACCGGCCGGCCGTTGACGTGCAGCTCGAAACGGTCGTCGCAGGTGATCTGCACCTTGGCCGACTCGATGTTGCGGGCTTCGAATGTCTTGCGGAACAGGCAGACCGGCGCCGGCGCTTTGCCATGGAGGGTCGCCGACCAGATCCATTCGGCCTCGCCCGTTTGCAAAGGTCCCGCGTTCTGGGCCGTGGCGCTAGAAGCGCCGAGCAAGCTCAGCGCGAAGACCAATGTCCATCGACAGCCGCGCGCGCCTTGGCCGGTGAGATCGTGCCCGGTGACATCCATGTCGAGCTCGCCCTTAAGAAGATGCCTGTCGCAAGCGGCGTCGATCCGTCGACTCCGCCAACGAGGGGAGGCATAAGTTACCATCGACCAATTGTTCGAGGCAACAGCGGTAACGACGCTAGCTGGCGGCGGGCACCGTCGGCCCGCGGGGCGGTTGACCCGCGCCGCCGCCATGCGATAGCATGCGCCGCAGCGGCGCTCATTTAGCCGCGGGGCTTGCCCCGCGCGTCGCAAGCGACGCGGCTAAATCAGAACGAGAACCCGAGGAACGGATTGATGATGCTGTCGCTGGTTTGTCGCGCCGCCGTGGCTGCGGTGCTTGTCGCCTCGCTATTGCTCGTCCAGGTAGAAGCCGCCCAGGAAGAATCGCTGGTCGCCCCGTTCGATGCCCCGAAGCTGGCCGAAATCGATGCTCGCGTGAAGTGGATCGATCAGCCGGTGCTCGACGGGCTCGACCTGCTGCGGGCCAAGCAAGCCAAGGAAAAGCCGCTCACGACGATCGAGCAGGTCCTGCGCCTGCAAAACACCAGCGCCACGGCCAACGACCAGATTCTCAGCGCCCTGGGCCGCCTGCCCGAGGCCGGCGCCCAAGTGAACTGGGACGCCACCATGGTCCGGCACCTGGGCGGCGACGTGAAGAGCACCAATCCCGTCATGCACAGTTCGGCCGCCGAAGGGGAATTCGGCACGCTCACCGGCTTTGGGCTGTTCTCGTTCGATTGGAACTTTTTCCCCTTCGCGGCGAAGGATGCTGTCCGCTCCTGGCAATCGAGCGACGACCATCTGCTCGATAAGGTCGTGCTGCGCGACGACCTACGCTGGAGCGACGGCGTGCCGATCACGGCCCACGATGTCGAGTTTTCGTTCCTGACGATCATGAATCCGCGCGTGCCGGTGCCCGCCGTCCGCTCGGGGACCGACCAGTTGCGCTACGTGAAAGCCTACGACGACCACACGGTGGTGTTCTTTCACAAGGAAGCGCTGGCCACCAACGTTTGGAACATCAACTTTCCGGTCATCCCCCAGCACATTTACAAGGACTCGATCGCCGAGGATCCCACGCTCGAGAATAGCCCGTACCACGTGCGGTTCGAAGACAACCCGGTCTGCGGCGGGCCGTATAAGATGGTCAGCCGCACGCGCGGCGTCGAACTGGTCGTCGAGCGCCGCGACGATTACTACATGGTCGACGGCCGGCAGGTGCGCCCCAAGCCGTACTTCAAGCGAGTGCGCTTCACGGTGCTGCAAGATCCGAACACCACGCTGCTGTCGCTGAAGAAGGGACTGGTCGACGAGGCGATCCTGAACCCCGAGCAGTGGACCACGCAAACCGAAGGGGACGATTTTTATCGCACCAACACCAAGGCCCGCGGCCTGGAGTGGGTGTACTTCTACTTCGGCTGGAACATCAAGACGCCGTTCTTCTCCGACCTGCGGGTGCGCAAGGCGATGTCGTACGCGTTCGACCACAAGGAGATGCTCGACACGCTTTGCTACGGGCTGTATCAGCCGTGCAACGGCATCTACCATCCGACCGCCTGGATGGCTCCCAAGACCGACGTGCCGCAGCCGTACACGCAAGACCTCGATCGCGCCGAGGACCTGCTGAACGAGGCCGGCTGGGTCGACAGCGATGGCGACGGCACGCGCGATCGGGTGATCGACGGCGTCACCACGCAGTTCGAGTTCAGCATCATCTGCAACAATGCCCCCTTGCCGATTCAGATTTGCACGCTGCTCAAGCAGAACCTCGAGCAGATTGGCGTGCTGTGCAACGTGCGCCCGATGGAATACACCGTGCTGCAAGAGAAGGAGATCAGCCACGAGTTCCACGCGATGATGGGAGGCTGGGGCACCGGCACCGATCCCGATACCAGCGACAACCTGTGGATGACCGGCGCGGGTCGCAACTTTGTGAACTATTCGAATTCCAAGGTCGACAAGCTGTACGAAGCCGGACGCCGCGAATTCGATCGCGACAAGCGCGCGAAGATCTATGCCGAGATCGACCGCCTGATCTATGCTGACCAGCCGTACACCTGGCTCTACTTCCGCAGTTCGTTCTACGGCTTCAACAAGCAACTCCGCGGTTACAACTTCAGCCCCCGCGGACCCTACGGCTACAGCCCCGGCTTCAACGCGCTGTGGAAATCGGCCGAAGCCCAGTAGGAAATGCAGAAGTAAGAAGTATGAATGCAGAAGTGCTGCATGCTGGCTTCTGCATTCATACTTCTTACTTCTGAATTCGCATGCTCACCTACATCGTTCGCCGGGTGCTGATCGGGTCGGTGACGCTGCTGCTGATCACGGTGGTGGTCTACGCGCTGATCCGCCACATGCCCGGCACGCCGCTCACGGCGGCGATGACCGAGATGGACCCCAGCAAAAAGCTTAACCCCGAAGACTACGAGCGGATGCGGCGCGCGTACGGGCTCGACAAGCCGTGGTACTCGGCGTACTTCGTCTGGCTGGGCAACGTGCTGCGGTTCGATCTGGGGCAGTCGTTCGCCCACAAGCAGCCGGTGACGCGCGTGATCGGCGAGCGTCTGGGCCCGACCTTGGCCCTGTCGGTCAGCTCGCTAGTGTTGATGTACCTGCTGTCGATCCCCCTGGGGCTGTATTCCACCGCGCGCAGCGGAGCGCCCGATGAGCGCGCGATCAGCCTGCTGCTGTACATGCTTTACTCGTTTCCGACGTTCGTGGCGGCGCTGCTGCTGCAAATGACGTTCGCCCAGTACTTCGACCTGTTGCCGCTGTATCACATGCACGACGATCTCGAGGTGTACCAGCAACTGTCTCCCGCGGGCAAAACCTGGGACCTGTTCAAGCACGCGCTGTTGCCCACCGCCTGCGAGACCTACGGCGGTTTGGCATACTACAGCCGCTTCATCCGCGCCAACATGATGGAAGTCATCCGGCAAGATTACGTGCGCACCGCGCGGGCCAAGGGCGTGGGCGAAGCGCGCGTGGTGCTGGTCCACGCCTTCCGCAACACACTGATCCCACTGGTAACGATGGTCGGCCTCACGCTGCCGTCGCTGTTGGGCGGCTCGGTGATTATCGAGCGCATCTTCGTTTGGCCGGGGATCGGCAACCTGTTCTTCGATTCGATCACCGCCCGCGACTACCCGGTGATTATGTGCCTGACGTTGGTGTTCTCGCTGCTGACACTCGCCGGCACCCTGCTGGCCGATGTGCTCTACGCCGTGGTCGACCCGAGAGTGAGCTACTCGTAGGAAAGGCGGAAGGTAGAAGTATGAATGCAGAAGTAAAAGACGGAATGCCGGCACTTCTGCATTCCTACTTCTGACTTCTGCATTCTGCCCCATGTCCACCGTCCCTGTTGATCCTGCCGAAACCCTTGCCGTCGACATGGTCGATCGCCTCGCGCCGGCGTCGCGCGGGTTCTGGGGCGAGGCTTGGCGGCGCTATCGTCGCCGGCCGATGGCGATGATCGCCCTGGGCTATGTCGTGCTGCTCACGTTGGTCGCGATCTTCGCTCCGGCCATTGCCGGCACCAAGCCGATCGCCGTCCACTACAAGGGGCACTGGTACTTTCCGGCACTCGGCTACGTGTACCGCGAGTGGGAGAACCCGATCTTCCAGCAAGACCGCTTTCGCCAGATCTATCCCAAGAACCTCGAGAAGAAAGACCCCGAGAGTTGGGCCCTCTGGCCACCGGTGTACCAGGACCCTTACCGCCGCGTGCGCGAGGACGAATGGCCCGGCCAGCCGGCGAACCCGTCGGGCGTGGCGGGACATCCGAACCGCTGGAACTTGCTCGGCACCACGCAGGCCGGCATCGACGTGTTCGCCCAGATGGTGCACGGCACGCGCGTCGCGCTGCTGGTGGGGTTCGTGTCGATGGGCATCGCCGCGACGATCGGCATCGTGCTCGGCGCGCTGGCCGGCTATCTCGGCGGCTGGGTCGACATGCTCCTCAGCCGGTTCATCGAGCTCATCATGTGCATCCCCACGCTGGTGCTGATCCTGGCGCTGATCGCCGTGCTCGAGAAGCCGACGATCTGGCACATCATGGCCGTCATCGGCGCGACCGGTTGGACCGGCATCGCCCGGCTCACGCGAGCCGAGTTCCTCAAGCTGCGGCACATCGACTTCGTCACCGCGGCCGAGGCCGTTGGCGTGGGCCAGGGGCGAATCATGTTTCGCTACATTCTGCCCAACGCGCTGGCGCCAATCCTGGTGCCGGTCACGTTCGGCATCGCCTCGGCCATTCTCACCGAAAGTGCGTTGAGCTTCCTGGGGGTCGGCGCTCCGCCGCCGAACCCGAGCTGGGGCAAGCTGCTCGACGCCGCCCGCGGCAACCCACTGCAACTGTGGTGGCTGGTGGTCTTCCCCGGCGCGGCAATCTTCCTGGCCGTGCTGGCCTACAACCTGATCGGCGAAGGTCTGCAAGAAGCAACCGACCCGCGCTTGCGCGGCGGCCGGTGACGACCGTCGTGAAGCAATTAGAGCGCTTTTCAGCTAGCTGTAGCGGCGAGGTCGGGTGCCATGCTCACGCAAGCGTGAGCATGGCACCCCGACAGGACGCCACACCGTTGCGAAACGCGCTCTAGCAGTCAGCTAACCGCTCACCGCTAACTGCTAATTGCTCCTCCACTGGCCTACTTCTGCGCTCGACCATTGTCCCGTGGTTTGATTGAATACCTCGTAGTCGACGGCGGCCGGAGCGGTTGAAGGACGGCCACCAAAAGTTCGTCGAGGCGACAAGCGCGGCATCGGCAGCCCGAGTTCTTGGGGCTGTGTGCGATGCTCGCCAAGTTCGGCTTGGGGCCGTGAGCCTCGACAATCGCTCCGTCGGTCGTGCGGTGGCATGGGACGTTTAGCGCTAAACGACTCACTACAATCGCGCGGCCGAAAAGCATTTCGCTTCTGGCAGGGGCGTGCCGCCAATGTTGAGCGTTCCGGAGAACTGTGCGTGATCAATCGGCGATCGGCGGATGACGAAACGGTTGAGGCGGTTCTCCTTCCACGAGGACTTCATCCCAGGCAGCCCGAGCGGTTTCCCCGCGGGGAAAACCACGGCTGTGTTGCGCTGCTCGCATCACGGCCGGCCGCCTGTGGCCGAGGCTTTTTTTAATCCCCATCAAGAACGCCTCGGCCGCCAGTGCGGGCTCGGCGTCCGAACACTAGTCAGTCGTTTCAATGAGCCGCAGCGCGGCGGCGATTGCCGCGCTGCGCGCTCGTTTTTTTTATTGAACCAACCGAGGCACCGAGGCACAGAGAGGAAAAGAAGGGAATGTGCCTCCCCGCTGCTCCGTGCCCTCGGTGCCTCTGTGGTTATTCCGCCTCGGATTTGACAATCGCCTTTGCAGCAAGCACAAATGGAACTGCGTTGTGTCCCACCTTGGAGTTCCATTCCGATGAAAATGCCGTCGCTCGCCACGTTCGTTGGTTCGCTTTGTATTGTTGTTTCCGGAGCTTTCGCCGCCGACGAGCCCAAGGGGCCGACGCCGACGATGGCCAACGTCCCCTACGGCGCGCACGAGCGGCAGGTGCTCGACTTCTACCGGTCGGGCTCGTCGGACTCGGCGCCGCTGGTGTTCGTCATTCACGGCGGCGGCTGGCGCGGCGGCGACAAAGCGACGGCCATCAAGCTGGGCGCGGAAAAGTATCTCGCCGCCGGCTTGGCGGTCGTCTCGATCAACTATCGCTACGTGCAGCAGGCGCAGGAGGCGGGAGTGAAGCCGCCGGTCGAGTGGCCGCTGCACGACGCCGCCCGTGCCCTGCAATTCGTGCGCAGCAAGGCCAACGAGTGGAACATCGATCCCAAGCGCGTCGGCGCCACCGGCAGCTCGGCCGGGGCCTGCTCGTCGCTGTGGCTGGCGTTTCATCCCGACATGGCCGATCCGGCAAGCGACGATCCCGTGGCGCGCGAGTCGACCCGGCTCACCTGTGCCGGCGTGTTCGGCGCTCAGACCTGCCTCGATCCCCGGTTGATGCGCGAGTGGATGCCGAACATGGCCTACGGCGGCCACGCGTTCGGCTTCTTCAGCAAGGGGCCCAACGGCGAGAGTCCCTTCGAGCAGTTCTATCAGCACCGCGAGGAAGTGCTACCGTGGATCAAGGAGTACTCGCCGTACAACCTGGTGAGCAAGGACGATCCGCCGGTCATGCTCGAGTACTCCGCGCCGATCGACCCCGCCAAGCTGCCCAAAGACCCCACGCACTCGGCAATCTTTGGCGTGAAGCTCGCCGAAAAGATCCACGAGGTCGGCGGCACCGTGTATTTGACGTATCCCGACGGGCCGGAATGCACGTATCCGGGCGTGGCCGACTTTCTGATTACCACACTGCAAGACAAGCAGTGAGTCAGGAACTGAGACAGGCAATGGCGGCGGAAATTGCCGCTAGTTGAACGCGCCGCCCGGCTCAGCTAGACTCGCGCAATCGAAGGGGACAGCTTGTCGCTTCGGCCGGGCTGTTGAGAGAACATTGGCAAGCCGGCGGACGTGTCCTGGCGCCGTGCCGAATTGGTCGCGTGAGGAGCTTATGCCGCTTGCTCAGATGCGGATGCTTGTCGATCCTGCCAGCAGGGTCGATGCTGCCGCCGCCGAGCGCGCCTATCTGACCGGCCTGGACCAGATCCCCTGGCCGACGCGCGCCCATCTGGCCGGCGGCCAACTGCTGCTGGAGCGCGCGGTTTCCGACTCCGGCCGGCTGCACATTCCTTTCCAGGTCGAGCATCGCGGCGAGTTGATGCTCGCGACTGGCACGCTGATGCAGCGCGATCGGCCGTACTATCTCGAAGTCGAGTTGGCGCGCGGCAAGCTCAACCAGGTGCGCAACCAGTTGGCCGAGTGGCTGGCGCTGGGCCTGGTGGTCACGCCCAGTGTGGAATCGGCGCTGCGGCGGGCGCTCGAGGAGTTCACGCTGGCCGTGACCGTTCCCGAGGACCAGGCCACCGCAGCCGGGCGCGCCCGGCACGCCATCGAGCTGGCCGTCGAAGCCGGCGAGCTGCTGATCGACTGCTACGTCGAGCAGGCCAGCGCCCTACGCATGAAGCAACTAGGTCGGCTGCCGACGCTGCTGGGCATTCATCTCGGCCATCGGTTGATGAGCCCCACGGCCTTGGCCCAGGTCAGCGGCGCGTTCAACGCCCTGGTGGTGTCGATGTTGTGGCGCGATGTCGAGTCGCAGGAAGGTCAGTACAACTGGCAGATAGCCGACGGACAGATCGAGTGGTGTCAGCAGCACGGTGTCCGTGCGCTGAGCGGACCGCTCTTGCGGCTCGATGCCAACGGCCTGCCCGATTGGCTCAGCCTGTGGGAAGGGGATTTCGACAGCTTTATCGGCTTTGTGTGCGATTATGTGAGCAAGGTTGTGGCGCGCTATCGCGGCAAGGTAGCGCTGTGGCAGTGCGCGGCCCGGATCAATGGCAGCAAGGTGATGTCGCTGCACGAAGAGCAGGTGCTGCAACTCGCCGTGCGCACGCTCGAGGTCACGCGGGAAATCGACCCCGAAACACCAACGTTCATCCGCTTCGATCAACCCTGGGGCGAATACTTGCGGCACGGCGAGTTCGATCTGTCGCCGCTGCACTTTGCCGACGCCCTGGTCAGGGCGGGGCTGCAACTCAGCGGCATCGGCCTGGAGATCAACGTCGGCTACGTGCCGAACGGCAGCACGGCGCGCGACCGGCTCGATTTCAGCCGGCTGCTCGATCTATGGAGCTGCCTGGGGCTGCCGCTGCACCTGATGCTCAGCTTTCCGACCGGCACGCAGCCCGACCCCAAGGCGCGCAACGGGCAAATGCCGCCACCGCACGAAGGGAGTTGGACCCCCGAAGGCCAAGCCACGTGGATCAAGCGCTTCGTGCCGCTGATGTTTGCGAAATCGTACGTGAGCACCATCACCTGGTCGCAACTCAGCGATGCCGAGACGCACGAGTACGCCCACGGCGGCCTGTTCGACGGCACCGGCGCCGCGAAACCCGCCTTCATGGCCCTGGCCGGCCTCAGGAAAAAGTATCTGCCGTAACGCTTAGCGGCCGCGGCTACGCGGCCGACCTTCGATTCAGGAGATCTGTCGATGCTCATGCGTGCTCTCATGGTGGTGCTGTTCGCCGGTCGTGCCCTCGCCGCCGACGGATCGTCGGAATCGATTCCCGGCCTGGGGCCGACCGGGCCGATCACCAAGGTTCATGGCGACTTTCAGTTCACCGAAGGCCCCGCATGCGATCGCCACGGCAATTTGTTCTTCAGCGACGTGCCGGCGTCGCGCATCTACAAGGTCGATCGGCAAGGCAACCTGTCCACCTTCCGCGAACCGTCGAACAACTCGAACGGGCTGATGTTCAACGCTGCCGGCGAACTGGTGGCTTGCGAGATGCAGGGGCGCGTCGTGGCGATCAGTCCCGACGGAAAGCACCTCCGCCCGCTGGCCGAGACGTACCAAGGCAAGCGGTTCAATGCCCCGAACGACCTGGTGATCGACCAGGCCGGGGGCGTGTACTTTACCGATCCCCATTTTCGCGCTCCGGAACCACTGCCGCAGGGCGTGCCGGCGGTGTACTACGTCAGTGCCGACGGGAAGGTGACGCGGCTGATCGACGACCTCAAGGCGCCCAATGGCGTCATCCTCTCGCCGGATGAAAAGACGCTATATGTCATTCCCAGCATGCAGGCCGAGATGATGACTTACCCGGTCGAGTCGCCCGGCAAACTCGGCACAGGGCGCGTGTTCTGCTCGCTCAAACAGCCCGAAGGGCAAAGCGGTAAAGGCGGCGACGGGCTAACGGTCGACGAGCAAGGAAATCTGTACATCACCTCGGCCTTGGGCCTGCAAGTGTTCGATCCCCAAGGCAAAGCGCTGGGGATCATCGCACTGCCCGAGCAACCGTCGAACGCCACGTTCGGCGGCCCCGACGGCAAGACAATCTACTCGACCGCGCGCACCAGTGTGTACGCCGTGCCGATGGCCGTGAAAGGGCATCCGTTCGCCGCAGGCAAGTGAGCGACGCGCCGACACAGAATCTACGAAAAGCGGAGGCGTTTGTGGCCGACGAGCCTCAAGTTCAATTCGTGTCGGATGAGCATGGAAACGCCGTCAGCGTTATCGTTCCGATGGCGCTGCGGCGTGAGATCGAAGCAGAACGCCCGCAAAGGACGCTGTCATGTGTACAGTAGTGTACAAGAGCCAATAACCCCTGCAAGCGAAATCTTCCCGGAACAGAACTGTTTACGCGGCAGGAAGTAAAGCAGCTTGACGACGATCGACGCAGCCATGATTATGCGCGTCGCGGTTGCTGTACAATGAAGTTAAACACTCGTTATGGTGCTGGGCAACACGCCTTTGGAGACCGATGGCAACTCAGTGGCGACTTCGTGGGGCATGGAGGGATACCGGCGAGGACGTCGAACTCGTCATCGACTCTCCAACCGCTACTGGTGCGGAAACGGCGGCAGCCAAGCGCGGGATGCTTGTTTCGTCTTGCGACCCTGTGGTCGCCCGTGCGACGAGAATTAGTGCCCCAACGCAGAAGTCCGGCATTAAGAGTTGCCCTTATTGCGGCTCGGCCGCGGTTGGTCGTGGACGGGGTTTACAGGGCTTCGGTGAAGTGATCACCTTTGTCGTACTCTTCTGTTTGTTCATGGTCCCAGGCATTATCTATTACATCCATATGGAATCTGTACCTTACTGCTCAGGTTGCGGGCGTAGGGTCAAATAACCGCCAACCGGCCAGCACCATAACCCTTATATGGCCTCAGTCTGTCAAGGGGGCGCATTCTAAGTGAGTTCGGGGAGTTGTTATTCCTTTTACTCACCGATTGTTTCGTGACAGGCTTCTGGAAGAACGGGGGCGTGCGGTTCGTCGGCTAGGAGTCGGTTC
>DATAXP010000080.1:0-37302 GCA_036272935.1 Pirellulales bacterium
CCGCCGCCAAACATTGGCGACTACTGAACGGATCGAAGCTGCTGCCCGATGTCATCGCCGGAGTCCAATTCAACGACGGAATCAAACCACAAGTCGCCGCCGCCTGAAATCTTCTTCATCAACAACTTTTGACCATAACTCCAAGTTCTTGAAATACTTGCGCAATCGACCTTTCAAATGCCTGAGTCTCGTCTGGATTTGAGTCTTGGAGGTACTGATATACGTCGCACATAATTCCGCCATACCCAGCACCAATTCCAGGCAGATACTCGTTCCAGCAATGCCTTGCGAAATCTTGCTGCGACAACGGCGATTTCCCTGGCTCGTGCGCATGATCCTCTTTCCGGTCTTGTTTGAGCAGGTGCCATTTGGCCAGATAGCCGACGACGTGCTGTTTTATCTTGTCTTTGTCACACATCAGGCTATCTCGGTTCCATTCAGTTTGAAATCTTACGTTACTGTCGTTGCTCACCAGTTCATCCAAAGGACTTCCTGTTTTCTCGCCTTTGCTCGACCGCCTGCTGCATGATTTGCAATGTCAAAGCTGACTGTCCTCCATCCGGCGTATAGGTCATCATAAAGCTCCGATGAATACCCGCTAAGGACAATCTTGGCCTTACACGCCTTTAGCACTTCAGCCAACTCTCGATGATCCGCCTCGACCATTTCGCAGCCATATACCGCTCTGCTCGATTCGTGCCTAGTCGATGGGACGTATGGAGGATCGCAGTAAAAGAGCGTGTCATAACTGTCCCAGGTGCGAATGACTTCAATCGCCGGTCGTCGGACAATTTCGACAGTGCGCAGCCTGTCCGTGATTAGAGGCAACTGCTCATCAATCGTTGAGAGATAACCCGACACCACATCGGCCATCCCACGACGAACACGATGCAGGGTAAAACTGAAAGAGTCGCCTCTTCCACCGAGCGAAAGTCGCCAGCGAACAAAGTCCCGCCGTACCTGTTCGATTTCGTCAGGCGACGGTTCTTGCACTTGATCGAATTCGATCTCGCTGTACGGAGTAAGCGAAAGCCGCCGCTGAAGTTCCTGGCCGTTGTCACGCAACACCCGGAAAAGGCGAGTAATGCGCTCATCCAAGTCGTTGTAGACCTCGATCGAAGCAGGTGACTTATTCAATAGCACCGATGCTGCGCCCCCGAATGGCTCGACGTAGGTGTGGTGCGCCGGAAACTCATGGATTATCCGGTGGCAAAGGTAAAACTTGCCACCATGCCATTTCACGGGAGGTCGCAAGGTCTTCTTTTTTACAGTCATGTGCGCAACCCGGAAGTTCCGGCCTCCTGCCGTCTTGAGACATCTCAGGCCACTCGGCCCCCAATGTAATTGAAGAGGGGCTTAAACCGATAGACGGCACCTAACTCCAGAATCTTCCGTTCAGTTGGAGCAGCGTCGGGTGTCGGAACAATCCCTAGACTGACGGTCTTGGAACGACACTTATAGAGCCAGTCTGGGATTCCTGATTTCCCTCCGAATTCAAAATGCCGCTCGATCCGATTGCGCAAGTTGTCTGTCTCACCGATGAAGATGGAATTGTCCTCGCACCGGAACAAGTACATGCCCTGGTCGAGCGGAATTGTGCTGGCTCGAACCGAATTGGCTGGTCCCAGGATGTCGAAATCCGGCAGCTTCACAGACTGAGCTTTGCTGGAATAGCGACCCGCCGCCTTGCGAACACCCAAGGCAACGCACCGATAATCGAGCGGACTAAATCCGGGGGCGAGCTTCGTCGCAATTTCATCGAACTCAGTAGCCAAATCAGGATCACAAATGATTTTGTCCAGAGAAATCTCTCGGCCCTTCTGGGAATGAAACTGCTCCTGGACATACCGAATGGCGATCTCACTGGAAAACTCGAATTCGTCCCTCTTGGAAGGCGTGTAGTTCTTGGTTTTTGGAAGGTCCGAGAAGAACTTGTTCTTTCGCCCGTTGAAAAGTTTCCAGTTCAAATCGAAATCGGTTCCAGAAAGTCCCAATTCACGGCATCGCCGGAGGAATTGGCGGTTGAGGGCAGGGTCGGCAACCACTCGGTCAATGGAATAACCTTCACGTACTTCCAGATATGCTTGTGCAACTTGAGCCATTTCCGGTTGCGTGCTGGCAGCGAGTCGAGACATCTGCACGGCGAGCTTCGTGACGACGAGTTGATTGAGGCTCACCCCTTCTTCGTCCGCCTCACAGTCCAGTGCGGCATGAAGCGAACGAGGCAGTCGCACTACGAACTTGCCGCTCTTCTTCGGAGTAGCGCCCTCAACTAGCCCCGTGCGGTCTTGGGCCACGTCGATCAGCTTTCGGATCGCCTTGTACTCGTTGCTGCGAACAAAAGCATCACGCCCCTCACGGGTCGGGAATGCTTTCGCCACGAGGCCATCGACCGGATCAAACAAAGTGTTTGACAGATCGGCCCAAGACTCAGCCGACAGCGCCACGGACTGTGCGGAAGCAAGGAGATTCTGCTCTTTGGTTTTCATTTGTTTCACCTTCTCACGGCTACGGGTCGAACAAACTCCACCGTGCTGGTCGTGCGTTCCAGATACATTGACTCTTGGCCCAATTCCGCTCCAAATCCTGCAACCATTTCCCGCAGTTCGGCCTCGGCGTCTTCCTCAATGACGACCCATACCTCAAGCGAGTCGTCCACCTGCTTCTGCCCGCCTTTCATGCGGTAAGCACCCTTGCCGGTTCCGGCGATGTGATAGCCGCCAGCGAGTCGGAACAAGTCGTCGAAAATGCGGTCACGCAGTTCTTTCGGAACCTTGCTCTTGTCGTTGAAGGTCAAAGGCAAGAGCAGGACGTATTTCACTTTTGCCATCGTCTCGCTCCGTGAATGGCCCATGCAGCCGTGCGAGAAATGGTATCATATGTAGTATCATATTTCAATCACCGGGTTTACCGGCACGGCCCCCTTGAAACGCAAGTATTTTATGGCATTGGCTTTGCGGCTAATCGTGGATGCAATGGGACTGCCGCAAGGACTGGACACGAGGAAATCAGATTCCATCCGACGATGACCATCCTCTTCCTTCACGGCTGGAAGTCGGTCCCTGGCGGCATGAAGCCGACTTACCTCAAGGACCACGGCCACATGGTCATCAACCCGAAGCTGCCCGACGACGACTTTGACGCAGCCGTGCGGATCGCACAGGCTGAGTTCGACCGGCACCATCCCGATGTCGTCGTCGGATCATCGAGGGGCGGGGCAGTGGCGATGAACATCGAGAGCGGCGAGTCCCGGCTCGTCCTGCTCTGCCCGGCGTGGAAGAAGTACGGTACGGCGAAGACGGCGAAACCGGGCATGGTAATCCTGCACAGCCGTGCCGATGACGTTGTGCCGTTCGCCGACAGTGAAGAGTTGGTGAGGAACAGCAAGGCGACGTTGATCGAGGTCGGCAACGATCACCGGCTTGCCGACCAGGAGCCGCTGGAGAGGATGCTGAGGGCGTGCGATTCCGACTCTGCCAGCCCACTTATCTGACTGGCTGAATTATCGCCATCACGTTCTGTTCGATTCTTCGTGCCTGAATGAACACGTCGCAATTCATCAGGCTGCCGCCGCTGGAGAATGTCCACGCCTTGAGGTTTTCTTCACCGGAAACGTCTGCTGCTTGTTCGTTCTGGAATGCAGCGAACACGATGGACGATTCCGGTACACGCATGTTCCACCGAGCGGTCAACGTCATTTCGGCAGCAGCGTCGTTCGGTAACGTCAATTGAACTCGCAGCTTCTTCTGCGGCTGTTCGTGGTCGAACATGCGCCGCTGGTTGCGACCACGACGTTCACTCACCGAGTATTCCATGCTTGCTTCGAGGTAAAGTAGCGGCGTCGTCAATCGCCGACGACACGCAAAGAGCGTCGATTGAAAACTTGCATACGAACAAAACGATTGCCGCAGCGTGTCTACGATCTTGAAGGTAAGGAGATCGCCATCTGGAACGTGGAGCCTGAAGAGAGGGGTGAACAGTGAATCGTAGAAGCCGACGTGACCAGCAATCTGGTCCATCAATCTTTCCAGCGGCTCGTCGGTTGATCGAAAAACCTGCTTCTCGAAGTTTTCTTCGACGAGCAGATGAGCGATCTCATGCCACCGGGTAAAGAATCGGCGTGCGGCTTTGCTCCCTCGGCAGTCGATGACGGCCACGTAGCTGCGGTCTTTCAGCCGAATCATCGTGCCGTAAGTGTCAGCCGTCAGGTCGTCCTTGAGCGAAGCGAAAACAAACTCGCCTTTCTGGGCGTAACGATACTTGAGTTCATCGAGATCAGCGTCGTCGTTGATCTCCTCGAACACGAGGTTCAGGCGAGACGCCACCACGTTTTCCAGTTCTTCGACCGACGAAACACCACCATTCTCCACAACCCATGTGTCGATCTGCCTTTGGCAGTGGTTGATTATCGCTTCAACCGGGGTGCCACGCAGGCCGAGCTTACGAGCCAGATCAACAACGTCTTGTTCTTGATCCAACGTGTTCATAGGAATTCCTTTACGGCCTCGTAGAATTTCTGCCAGTCGATCTTTTCTAAGTCACCTTTCTTCGTGCTGCTGCGATGGGCGATGATCTGGTTTTGCATTTCCAAGAGCGCAATTGCCTGCCGGAAGCTCAGCCCCGCATCTCCGGCGAATTCGGCGAGAGCCTTTGGAATCTGCACTTCTTGGTGCGATTGCTTTCCCTTTTCAGCGTTCTTGCCGGTCATCAGGTAGTCGAGAGACAGACTTAGCGCACGAGCTATGTCGAGCAGCTTATCCGCACCAACATTCCGTTTGCCGTTCTCAATGTCGGAAAGGAAGCTCTTGCTGATTTTGGCATTGGTTGCCAAATCATCCTGCTTCCATCCAAGAGCTTCCCGCCGAGCCTTGATTCGTTCACCAACAGTCGCCATGCGGCATGAACCCTCTCGTTCGGACAAGTCGAAGCGCTTATCGTAACGACTCCACCGACTCCCTTCAACTTCTTGACATCTTGCATAGCGAACTGATAGACTGTAGCGATTATAGCGGTTGCGGCATCGTTGCCGCTCACAAAACTCCTCGATCTGACAGGGAGAAATCGAGATGGCTTGGAACGAGAAGCGGTCGAAAGAACGGGTCAAAGCTAACGATTTCAAGGATTTTGAACTGAACGTCCAAGACCTTTCACGGTCGATGGATTTCACGAACCTTGGGAAAAAAGACGTTCGGCGTGCGAAAGGCGTTCACCTATACGTGGACGTTCCGAATTTTCACCGAGCAGTGGACGATGCAGGGAACGACTTGCAGAAACAGCGTAAGCTCGTGCGAGCGTCCAGCGTGCTTCGGAGAATCCAAGGCGAATTGATGGACCAGGATGACGTTGGTGACATCCAGCGCCAAACCGTTCGAGCGCATGGACTGGTCTTCAAACCCTACGACGGTGACGAGCGCCCGAAGGATGGCGACCGGGCGAAGCAAGCCGTTATCCACGCCATCACGCAAAACACCTACGTGCTAGACGTGTTCAACGTGGTTTTCAGTGACGTGCGGGACTTCAGCAGTGCCGTTGGGTTGTCCAGCGGCACCAGCTACCTCGCAAACGTCGGAAAGTCAGGCAAACGAGAACTTATCTCGCTCGGCACATGCGCCAATCTTGCGGCAAAGATCATCGGCGGGAAAGACACTATCACGATCACGTCCGAGATGTTCGACGTGATGCCGGAGTGCCTTCAAGAGTTCTTTGCCAAGGATGAAGAAGTGTCAGGCGTGCAAACATACCGAGCAACCGGACTGCGGTGGAGTCGGAATCCTGAATTGGCAAAGACGCTCGGTGTCGTCTGGAAGCCTGACGCTTGGCGCAAGAAGACTGAGGAGCATCGGGACGCCCTGCCACTGGAGGAGATTGAAATTTCCGAGGCGACCGTTCTGATTGATGTCTCGAAGCTCAGCGAGCGCAATTGTAAGCGAACTGCGGCGGTGGCCTTTTTCGCTGACCTCGATGGTTTCACACGTTACGTACAAGAGGCCGAAACCGACGAGAAAGTGGTCAGCCTCATTCGCCAGTTCCACATGATTCGATCCGAATTTCATTCGGTCGCCGAGACTGATTTCGACGGTTTAGTGTTGCAGCATCGTGGCGACTGCATCCTCGGGATTCTTCATCTGCCGAGCGGCCAATCGTTCCACGCCGACCGCTGCCAGGATGCTGTCGATTTGGCGATTGGAATTCAATCGTCGATGGAGCATGTTCTCAATGAGCATTTGACTGACCGCAAGGACATTCACGTTGCCATCGGAATGGACGTTGGCAAGGTCATCGTGTCACGGCTCGGCAAGAAGGGAGAGCGGATCACGATCTGCTTCGGCCCCGAAGTCACCGAGGCTGAGCGGCTTCAGTTCATTTCATCGGCGAAGCAAGTTCGCATTTCCGCTGAGGTTTACGACCAACTCGAAGATGAGGATGTGAAAGACGAATTCACGAAGCGTGGTTCCGCTTACGTGGCAACGGGCCTCACTTTTCCCAACTTGGATGAAAAGAAGGAAGAGAAAGCCGCCGAGTCTGGCAGCCTTGGAGCATCGGTCAGCAAGGGCCAAGTTCGTGTCACAACCGCTGCGACAGCGGCAGTAAGACCGTGGCACAACAGCAAGCCTTGGATGTCGGAGCGATGAAATGCAGTGGCACGAGGCCCTGCCGCAGCGATGGACACAGGAGCAATCAATCGCTGCGGGACTGTTACAAGAATTCGAGGCCGGTATCGACGGTAATGGCTGTTCGTTCATCCGTGGGGCGTTCAGCGTCATCTCGGAACATGGGCATGTGTACGAAACGGTCCGGCTACGACTTGTTTACCCGCCGACCTTCCCGGCCAGAAACCAGTCGCCTTTGGTCTACCTGGAGAGTCATCGTGACCGCTGGGTTAATCGTGGCGATAGTCATATCGAAAGCGATTGGAGGCTCTGTCTCTTTGTGCCAAGCGAATCGGGTATCGTTTTCGACGACCCGACCTCTCTTAATGACCTGTTTGCTGTAATCCATACGTTTCTGTTTAAGCAGCGCATCTACCAACGACGGCTTCTTCAATCGCAGCTAAAGGAGGGTAAAGCTAAATGGCCGGGCGAAGATCGGTCACACGGACTCCAGGGGATACGGGAAGCGGTACGAGATAGTGGCGGTGTCGGTAGGAACGATCCTTGCCCTTGCGGGAGTGGCAGAAAGTTTAAGCATTGTCATCTCGGAACGCTGTAAGCGAATACCACGACGGGCGAGAGATACCGCACGATGAGACAACGATTTGAGGGTGAAGATGGACAACGGCTCCTTTTAACGGCGCTGATGGGCCAAGTGATTGTCAACGGCGACCAACAACTTGCTAACGAGTTGCTTCGGACTTCCGAGTTGCAGGAATTCGGTGTTGGCGACATTCTGATTTCGCAGGAGTGCGATGAGAACGACATTTTCTTCATCGTGTCGGGAAGCGTGAATGTAGAGGCGAACGGGCGCTTGGTCGCCGTTCGGCAGGCAGGGACGCACGTAGGCGAAATGGCATTGATTGATTGCAAGGCTCGACGATGCGCAACGGTCAAAGCAGCCGAGGCGTCGGTCGTGGTGAAAGTAGCAGAGCCGGAATTCAGTCGGATCGCAGGCGTCTTCCCCGACTTGTGGCGGCGCATCGCCGTGGAACTCTGTGGTCGTCTTCGTAACCGAAATAACACGCTTCGCTGGCCGAATGAAGTGCCGAACGTATTTATTTGCTCATCAGCAGAAAACGTGTCTGTAGCAGAGCAGATTCAGGTCGGACTGGATCATCACTCCAGCGTTGTTCGAGTGTGGACGGACCAAGTATTTGGCCCCATGAAGTACACGATGGAAGACCTTGAGCGAGAGATCATTTCCGCCGATTTTGCAGTTGCCGTAATCATGGGCGAGGATGTCGTCAGAAGTAGGAAGCGACAGGCCGTTGCACCAAGGGATAATGTTATTTTCGAGTTGGGGCTATTCATGGGCCAGCTTGGACGGCAGCGAACAATCATGGTCGTCCCACGAGGGATCAATCTGAAAATGCCGAGCGATCTGCTCGGCCTAAATCCCTTGTCCTATTCGCCGCCGACTGACCCAAAGAACGCAAGCCTCATGGCCGCTGCGCTCGGTCCTGTCTGTACTCAACTGAAAGCAACAATCGACAAACTCGGACCTCGGTAATTGTCGCTTTCAGGCTAAGGACATGCTGCGATTAGAAACCATGTCCCGCCAATCATCACTCGCCACCAAACTCACCTACTGGATCAACCACCGGCTCAACATCCTGTTCCGAGGTAGGCACGGCGTCGGCAAAACAGCCATCGTTCAGAAGGCGTTCGAGCGTGCTGGCCTGCGATGGCGGCGGTTATCGGCGCTGCCCTTCAAGCCGGAGCAAATCTTCGAGAATCCTTCGGTCGAGGCGTTGTTCTTCGACGATCTCGAACGGATGCCGAAGAGATTCCGCAGCATCGTCGTGGACTTGGTGCGGAATGGCAGCGAGCGGCTGCCGAACTTGAAGGTTGTGTGGGCGGCGGTGAGCGTGGCTGATGATGAATTCGAGGAATTCGATCAGGAGACGGTCGAGCCATTCGACGTAACGGTGGATGTGCCGTTCAGGCTGCATCTGCGTACTTCACGGAAGTCCTCGATGCGGAGGTCGCCAAGGCGGCTGTGGCGTGGTGGGACGGGCTACCCGAAGAGACGAGGAGCCGGATTTCGCCGAGGGCGCTGGAGAAGGCGGTGGGGGTGCCTGCGACGGTCGGCGAAGGTGAGTTGGGAGCTTGGCTGGATTCCATCCTTGCAGGAAATCCGACGTTCAAAACGGCAATCAATTCATCCCGCTCCGGGCGCAACTGGACAACACGATGTCGAGTTGGGGATGCACCTGAAATGCACCGCATTCCATAAAATGCACCGTATTCGGCGCAACTTAGGGAAATTTCGTTTGTCGCAAGTGACGTTAAAATAACGACTTGCGAAAAACGTCGTCAACGGTCGATTTCGCCCATCACGATGTCCAGCGAGCCGACGATGGCCGGCACGTCGGCGATCAGGCAGCCGCGGCACAGTTCGTGGGTCACTGACAGATTGCAGAAGCAACTGCTGCGTGCCCGGGCGCGCCACGGGATCGGCGAGCCGTCGCTGACCACGTAGAAGCCCATCTGCCCGCGCGGCGCTTCGGTTTCCAGGTACGCTTCCCCCTTGGGCAGCTTTTCGTTCAGCTTCAGCGGCACCTGGAACGAACCGCTGGCGGTGCTGTAGCGCTCGATCGCTTGCCGCACCAGGTCGATCGCCTGCACCACTTCGAGCATCCGCACGTAGAACCGGTGCCAGCAGTCGCCGAGCACCGCCGAACCGGGAATCGCCGGGTACTTGTGGTCCTTCGGATAGTGGCCGTCCTTCTGCACGATCACTTCGAAGGCATAGCCGTCGTACATGGCCGTGTACCAGCTTTCGCCGTCGCGCCGCAGGTCCCAATCGACGCCGCTGCCGCGCAGCACCGGCCCCGTGCAGCCGTAACTGACGGCCATCTCCGGCGAAAGGATGCCGATCCCCGCGCAGCGCCGCACGAAGATCGCATTGGTGGTCAGCAGCGCGTGGCACTCGGCAATCACCGGCCAGAACTGGTCCAGAAACTCTTCACACTTTTGCAGCCAGCCGGGCGGCAAGTCGTGTGTCGCGCCGCCGACAGTCAGGTAGCTGTACGTGAGCCGGGCGCCGCATGCCATCTCGAACAGGTCGAGGATTCGCTCGCGCTCGCGGAAGGCGTAGAGAAACGGGCTGAACGTGCCCAGGTCGAGACCATATGCCCCCATGCCCACCAGGTGGCTGGCGATGCGGTTCATCTCGGCGATGATCACGCGCAGATGCCGCGCCTTCTCGGGCAACTCGAGCTTCATCAGCTTCTCGACCGTCATCGCCCAGCCCAGGTTCATGTTCATCCCGGCCAGATAGTCCATCCGATCGGTGTAGGGAATCCACTGCTTGGGCGTCAGGTTCTCGCCGATCTTCTCGGCGCAGCGGTGCAGGTAACCGATGTGCGGCGTCACTTCGCTGACGATCTCGCCGTCGGTCCTGAGCACCAGCCGCAGCACGCCGTGAGTGCTGGGATGCTGCGGTCCCATGTTCACCAACATCTCGTCGGTGCGGACGTCGAACTCAATAATGCGTGGATCGTCGGTTGCAGAAGCCATGGTGGTAGTCGTTGGTTGCTGGTGGCTAGTTGCTAGTTGATGACAGTGATCAAATTTCTGGCTAGCAACTAGCGACTAGCGACTAGCAACTCGGCACTCAGCGCCCCCGGATGCCGTGGTACTCCAGCGGCATTTCGTAGTCTCGGCGCAGGGGGTGGCCAATCCAGTCTTCCGGGCACAGGATGCGCCGTAGGCTGGGATGCCCGGTGAACCGCACGCCGCACAGGTCGTACACTTCGCGCTCGTGCCAATCGGCAGTCCGCCACACGTCGCTCACCGTCGGCACCTCGGGCAGTTCCCCTTCCACGCCATCCTTCCAGCGCGGCAGGATTACCTTCAGCACCAGGCTCGCCTGGTGCGGCAAGCTCCACAAGTGATACACCACCTCGAGATGCGGCTCCCAGCCGGTCTTGGCCGCTTTCTTGGGATCGGGCTCGAAATAATCGACCCCCGAGACGCAGTTCAGGAAGTTGAATTGCAGCGTCGGCTCATCGCGCAGATAGGTGCAAACCTCGACCAGTCCGTCAGGACTTACTTCGATCCACGGGTCGATCGCGTCGAGCTTCGCGCCGCTGATGTGCGCACCGAACTTCTTTTTAAGCTGATCAAGGAGCGTTGGACCTGGCACAGAGATTGACCTCGACAGGTTGCTTAGCCCCGGTTTTTGGCCGGGGGCTATGAGATCGTCAACTCACCAGCGCCGCATCAGGCTCTTCCAGCAGCACCGGGCTACCTGGCGGAGCAGCGGCGGGCTCGTGGCCGACGGCGCGGACCCAATCCAGGTCGCCTCGCCGCCACACGTACGCGAAGCCGACCATCAGCACGGCGAAGAACACCAGGATGTCGCAGATGCTCGTGCCGGCCAAGGTGCGCGCCGCGGCACGGGTTCGCTCGGCATTGGCCTCGATACTCGCGTCGAGGTCCGGCACACCCGGCAAGGCAACGCCAAGGCTCTCCAGCGTGTTGCGGGCCGGGGCGGTGAGCCGCGGGGCCGTCTCGCCGCCGGTCGTCGGGGCCGATTCGACCAGCGCCACCTGCGGGTCCATCAGATGCGTCGCCTTGCCGAACACCACCGCCCACGGGAAGAAGAACGCCACTTCCACGTCGAAGATGATGAACAGCAGCGCGACTACGTAGAACCGCAGGTCAAACTGCACGAAACTCGAGCCGATGGTCGGTTCGCCGCACTCGTAGATTTCCAGCTTTTCGAAGTTCGGCGCCTGCGGCCGCACCAGCCGGCCGACGAGTAGATTGACCAGCAGAAACAAGAAGCCCAGCAGCGTAAACAAGGCTAGATAGCCGACGATCGCCGTCGATGACATGATCGATCCCGCGGGTGAGCGATGGTTGCGGACCGATTATCGGGGCGCACCCGCCAGTTTGCAAGCGGCAGTGCCAACGAGCCGCGACCATAAGGGAGCGGATTGCTCGAACAACGTAACCGCTTCCTCACGGTCGCGGCTCGTCGTTAATTCCGGGAACAACGTTACTCCGGGAACAGCTTCGTCGAAAGGTAACGCTCGCCAATGTCGGGCAGGATGACGACGATCATCTTGCCGGCGTTCTCGGGGCGCTTGGCGACCTGCACGGCGGCCCAGGCCGCGGCGCCGCAACTGATGCCGCACATCAGCCCTTCCATCTTGGCCAGGTTGCGGGCCGTCTCCATCGCGTCGTCATCGGTCACCTGGATCACCTCGTCGATCAGGTCGACGTTCAGCACGTCGGGAATAAACCCGGCACCAATTCCCTGGATCGTGTGCCGCCCCGGCTTGAGTGGTTCCCCCTTCTTCTTCTGCGTGATGACCGGGCTGTTGGTCGGTTCGACCGCGATTGCCTTGAATCCGGGCTTCCGCTTCTTGATGACCTCGGCGATGCCGGTGATCGTGCCGCCGGTGCCGACGCCTGAGACCAAAATATCGACCTGGCCGTCGGTATCGCGCCAGATTTCCTCGGCCGTGGTCTGGCGATGGATTTCAGGATTCGCTGGATTCTTGAACTGCTGCGGCATGAAGTAGTTCTTGTTCTGCGCCACCAGTTCCTCGGCCTTGCGCACGGCACCGGGCATCCCCTCGGCCGCGGGCGTCAGGATCAGATCGGCCCCCATGGCCTTCAGCAGTCGTCGACGTTCGAGGCTCATGCTCTCGGGCATGGTGACGGCCAGCTTGTAGCCGCGTGCCGCGCAGACGAACGCCAGGCCGATGCCGGTGTTGCCGCTCGTCGGCTCGATGATCACCGTGTCTTTCTTGATCTTGCCGTCGCGCTCGGCGGCGTCGATCATCGCCCGGGCAATGCGGTCCTTCACGCTCCACAGCGGATTGGCGCTTTCGATTTTTCCGAGGACCGTCGCCTGGCAGCCTTGCGTGATCCGGCGGAGCTTCACCAGCGGCGTGTTGCCGATGCACTGCGTGACGTCTTCGTGAATGCCGGGGACGGTCGCCGTGGCCATAACGGTCCTTTCGAACTGTGGAAACGCTGCGATGCAAACAACGCGGCTGACGAAAAGCGCGCCGAGTATAGCGGACCAGTCGCCTCTAAGCCAAGAGCCCCGTCACCGGGTCGCCGGCGGCGATCGTCAGCGGCCGATTGGCGGCGTCGTGTACTTCGGTCTGCGGGTCGATCCCCAACAGGTAGAACATCGTGGCGGCCAGGTCGTCGGGCTTCACGGGGTCGCGCGCCGGGTACGCGCCGTTCTTGTCGCTGGCGCCGTGCACGTAGCCGCGCTTCACGCCGCCGCCGGCCAGCAGCGCGGTGTAGCAACTCGGCCAGTGGTCGCGGCTGGTGCTGCCGTTGATCTTGGGCGTGCGGCCGAACTCGCCGACCCACACCACCAGTGTCTCGTCCAGCAGGCCGCGCTCGTCCAGGTCTTCGAGGAGCGTCGGCAGCACCTGGTCGGTGATCGGCAGATGGTATTTCTGGATGATCGGAAACATGCGGGTGTTGTTGAACCCGTGCGTGTCCCAGCCGCCGTCGGTGGTGCTTTGTCCGCCGATGCCACTGGCGAAGTACACGTTCACGAACTTCACCCCCGCTTCGACCAACCGCCGGGCGAGCAGGCAGCTTTGACCATAGGTGGTGCGTCCGTAGCGATCGCGCAGCTTCTCGGGCTCCTGCGACAAATCGAACGCCCGGGCCACCGCCGGCGAACGGAGCATGTCGAGCGCCGATTCGTAATACGCGTCGATGCCGCGCACCCGGGCCGAGGTGTCGAGCAGCCGCGATTGCTGGTCGATCAGCCGTTGCAGCTCGCGGCGATGTTCCAGCCGCTCCAGCGACAGGTTCGCCGGCAGGCTGAGCTCGGGCAGCCGGAAGTCGCGCCGGTTCGGATCACTCGTGACAACCAGCGGATCGTGAATCTTTCCCAGGAAGCTGGCGAACTGCCCCGGCGTCCGCGAACCGTCGCTGATCACGTAGGGATGCGCGACAAACGTCGGCATCTCACTGCTCGTGCCCGGTGCTACCCGATCGACCACGCTGCCGTAGGCCGGGAACAACTCGAGCGAATCCTTGAGCCGGATATCGTCGACCGGCGGCTCGCGGCCACTGAGTGCGTAGTAGGCCGCCGAGTTATGGTTCTTCATCGAGTGCGTCATGCTGCGCACGATGGCGACCTTGTCCATTACCCGGGCCATGCCCGGCAGATGCTCGCACACATCGATCCCCGGCACGTTCGAGCGGATCGGCGAGAACAACCCGCGGATGCCGTCCGGGGCATCGGGCTTCATGTCGAACGTTTCCAGATGGCTCGGCCCACCAAACTGGAACAGAAAGATCACGCTCTTCGCGCGCGGCTTGATCGCAACCTTCCCCGGCGCGCCTTGCTTTTCCTTGGCCTCGAGCAGTCGGGGCATGGTCAGCCCCAACAAACCCGCCCCGCCGGCCTGCAACAGCCGCCGCCGCGGAAGCGTCGTACGTTGGTAATCGTTACAGGCGTACATAAAAAACCACAGGGGCACAGAGACACAGAGAGGGCACGGAAGCGAGAGCCAGGATTAGAGCACGATCCGCTTGATACCGTCACGTAGAACGGGAACGTTGAAATTCAAAAGTAAGCCGGTACGTTTGCCACTGAGCTTGAGATAGGTCAGCAGTTGAGCATCGTGAATCGGATGTAGTTGTTCGACAGTTTTTAGTTCAAGCACGACGCGTTCTTCGACCACAACATCCAGTCGGTACCCGCAATCGAGATGGATGCCTTTATAGATCACCGGTAAAGGCACTTGCCGAACATATTGCAACTGACACAAACTCAACTCGTAACACAGGCACTCTTCGTAAGCAGATTCCAACAAACCTGGCCCTAATGCGCGATGCACCTCAATCGCACATTCAATAATCCTTCCCGTTAGTGGATCACGTTCACCGGTCGCCCCGCCCACTATCTTCGCCTTTTCTTTTGCTTCTCTGTGTCTCTGTGCCCCTGTGGTTCCTTCTTACTGCCTTACTGCCGCAAAACAAATTCCTTGGCGTTCACCAAACTCCACGTAACATCTTCCAACGCCGCGCGGCGATCACGCGCTTCGGCCAGGTAGCGGGTCATCGCCGAAGATTCTTCGCCGGACGGTGCGCGTCCGAGCGCTGTCCAATATAGTTGATCAACTATTTCGGTAGGCGAAGCACCCGAGCCTAGCAACGCTCCGAGCCGGTTGTCGCCGCGCTGCAGCAGGTCGTTGAGCGCCTGGCCGCTGATGAGTTGGAACGTCTGGCCGAGCGTCGGTTCGGTCGAGCGCTCGCATTCGCACGACAGCAATCGCGGCGGCTTGCCAAACTGGGAGAGAAACTGCTCTTCCATTCCCGAGCCGTCGCGGCTCCGGCCAATGCGCACTCCCGGTAACTCGCCTGCCCGCACGCCGGCCGGATAGCCGAGGAACTTCGCCCTGGTGCCGGTCACCTGGTGCAGAGCGTCGAGCAATTGCTCGGCCGACAACGATCGCAACAGGGCATGCGAGTAGTTCGTCTCGTCACCGGCGTTGGTGTCGTTCGTTGCGGTCGCGAGTTGATACGTGCGCGACTGCATGATGCGCCGGATCAGCGGCTTGGCCCGGTAACCGGAGGCGGCAAAATCGCGGGCCAGGGCGTCGAGCAGTTCCGGATGGCTCGCCGGGTTCGTAGCGCGAAAATCGTCGATCGGATCGACAATGCCGCGCCCCATCAAATGGAACCAAACACGGTTCGCCTGGGCACGCGCGAAATATGGGTTCGTAGCGTCGGCAATCCAGTCGGCCACGGCCAGCAGTGGATCATCGCCGACGTGCGGGCCACGCCCCGCGCCGAGGAACTCGGCACTAGTCTCCTGGTTGGCATTTACCAGCACGATCTGCTCGCCGTCGAACTCATGCTTGTCGTTCTTATCGCGGCGGCGATTCTCCAGAACCTTGTAATCGACGCGGCGAAAGACTTCGGTCCAGCCGTTGTAGTCGTCCTGCGTCCAGCGATCGAACGGATGATTGTGGCACTTGGCGCATTGCAGCCGCACGCCGAGGAACACCTGGCCGATGCTCTCGGCGCGAGTGATCGGATCGCGCATCGCCCGGTAGAAATTCGCGGGCGGATTGCGGTAGGTGCTGCCACGCGCCGCCAACAGTTCATGGGCCAACTCGTTCAGCGGCTTGTCGTCGGCCACAGCCTGCCGCAGCCAGTGATAAAAGACCTGCACCCCCTTGCGATCGAGCGTGCGCTCCTCGACACGCAGCAGGTCGGCCCACTTCTGAGCCCAAAAATCGGCGAACTCGGGACGATCGAGCAGTGTGTCGATCAGCCGGGAACGCTTGTCGGCCGCCGCATCGGCAACAAACGCACGTGCCTCATCGGCCGCGGGCAGCATGCCGAGCAAGTCGAGATACGCCCGGCGGACGAACACTGCATCGCTGCACAGGTCCGACGGGTCCATGCGTAGCCGGCGCAGCCGGGCCAACACGTGCTCGTCGATGAAGTTGCTGGCTGGCGTGTTGCGCCATTGGTAGCCGGGGCGCTCGGGGACGAACGCCAGCCGCACGGTGGCTTGCCGGTTGAGGTAGCGGACGACCAGCGTCGTTTCGCCGTCGCGTTCGCGCTCGACGCTGCCCGACTCGTCGATCGAAACGATCGGATTCGACGGCGTGTAGACGGCCCAGCGCGTAACGTCGCGCGTGCTGCCATCGGCAAACGTGGCCTTAACGCGCACCTGCACTTTGGCGGCCGGGGCGACGACGAACTCCTCGCGCGGCGAGGCTTCGAGCTTCACCAACCGCGGCAAATCCGTGGGATCGGCTGGCACACCGTCGGCGATCCAGCGGCAAAGAATGTCATACTCGGGCGCTTCCGTGCGGAACCGGCGGCCACCGCCATGCGGCACCGCCGCCACCGCCTTCAGCACCAGTAGGCTCTGCTCGGGCTCCTGCGGATTGACGCGGCGTCCGAACTGCTCGCGCAATAAGATGTCGAAATCTCCGGCCGGGTTCTGGCCACGCAGGCTGAGCTTGAACCCGTTCTTGCCGTTCTGGTTGCCGTGGCAGGTGCCCTGGTTGCAGCCGGCCTTCGACAGGACCGCCATCACGTCGCGCCCGAACGTCACCGGCTCCGTGGCCAAGGCCCTGCTCGTCGCAGCGCTAAAAAGCGCAGCGGTTACGATGCACAAGCAATGCTGCACGATCGGTTTGCGCATGACGAGGTGGGCACAGGCCGGGGAGGCAAGCGAGTGGGGGCCTGCATTATAGCCGGCTTGGCTCCAGTGAGGCAACGATTCGGCGCCGGCCGTCAGTGTTTATAGGTCCACTCCGCTCGGCTGTATTTCTGCTCGACCAGTTCCTGCACAAGATCAGTAGGCAACGGGCCATAGGGGGCGACGGCTTGCCAGGCGTCGATAAGCGCGGCGCCGAGCCGCTCGGCGGATACCGGCACATTGGTAACGAACGCCGTGTGCGGCCGGTGGTCGCGGTATTCCGGCTGGCGCGGCGGCGTGCCGAGGCACTCGCCGATCAGCTCCAGCGGAAAGTCGTACAGCAGCGTGCCATGGTACAGCAGGTGCTCGCGGCGGCAGCGCATGCTGTTGCCCGAGAATTTCCGGCCTCCGATCGTCAGGTCGCAAGTCCCTTGCCACTCGACGGCCGGCACGAGCGGACGCAGGGCCGCGACCATCGTCTCCATCACCGTGCGATGGGCGGCATCGAGCAGGCGCATCG
Source organism: Pirellulales bacterium (assembly GCA_036272935.1). Classification (GTDB taxonomy): domain Bacteria; phylum Planctomycetota; class Planctomycetia; order Pirellulales; family PNKZ01; genus DATAXP01. Next base: position 17,333 of record DATAXP010000080.1, read on the forward strand.
CAGGGCGAAGCCGATAGCTCAACACCAGTGCGTACATCAGGCAGCCCGGGCCGGCAATGACCGCTGCCCCCCCGCTGCTGCGGCGGAGAATCGGGACGTCGCGAGCACGGCAGGCCGCCTCGTTGATTTCCGCCGCCACGCGGCTCGATCGCCCCACGACCGCCAGCGGCCGCGGCGCCTCCCACAGGCGCAACACTTCGCGCGGCTCGCCCGACCGCTCAGCCACGTCGAGCAGTGCTTCATCGAGTGCCAGGTTTTCTTCAGGCGTCGGGCAGGTATGATTCAGCAACAACACGGCAGTCGTTCATTCCATCCAATTGACGCACTCGCATGTCCGAATCGCAATCGCCGCAATCCGCTCCGCGCTTCTCGCCCGACAACGCCCTGCCACCGGTCGAGCCCCCCAGCGCGACGTTCATTCTGCAACTGTTCCTCATCCCCGCGGCCATTGTAGCGATCATCGTCTGCGTGTGGCTGGCGTTCAATTGGCTGGCACAGCGGGGAAGCGATCCGTACGACTACCTGCAGGCGCTCGAGCGCGATAGTGCCGTGCGTTGGCAGGCGGCGGTGAACCTGGCCGATGCCCTGCGCGACGCGCGGCATGCCGATCTGAAGCACAACCGCGCCGTGATTCAACGCCTGGTCGCCATCACCGATCGCGAGATTGACGCAGGGCTGACCGACGAAGATTCGCTCAAGCTACGCGTGTATCTGTGCAATGCCTTGGGCGAGTTTGCCGAGCCGGAAGCGGTGCTGCCGGTGCTGCTCAAGGCCGCAAGCACGCAGCGGCACGAGAGCGAAAGATTCGTCCGGTTCGCGGCAATCAAGGCGATCGCCGTATTGCTCAACAGCTCACCGGACTTCGATCGCCGTGGGCATCGCGAGGTGCTCGACGTGTTGCTCAAGGCCAGCGATGACCCGGAGCCGGTGATTCGCTCGACGGCGGCTTTCGCGCTGGGCGCATACGGCGGCGACGAGGCGCAGCAGAGATTGGAACGCCTGCTAAACGATGCGTATCCCGACGTGCGCTACAACGCCGCGACGACACTAGCTCGGCTTGGCAATGCCGCTGCGGTGCCGGTGCTCGTCGAGATGCTCGACCCGAAATCGTCGGCAGGAATCGCAGCCGAGGAGGAAGAAGGGGCGCGCGAGTACAAGCAGACCACGATCTACGTCAACGCCCTGCGTGCCGCCGGTGACCTGGCCCAATCAGCGCAGGCCGAACAGTTCGACACGCTGCGCGAGGCGATCGAGCGCTTACGGGCCTGCCATCCCACCGGCGCCGTCGACGTGCAAGCCCGCGATGCTCTTCGCGCGCTCGACGGGCGGAAATAACCACAGAGACATGGAGGCACGGAGATAAGCACGGAGCAGCCGAACAAATTATTCTCTCTTCTCCGTGCCGTCCTCTGTGTCTCTGTGTCTCCGTGGTTTTTCCTCTTTCGGATTATGATGGCCGATCGGCTGCGGAGGCGGGCCGAAGGATTGCAGCACGTCGTAGAACACCGGCGTGAGAAACACTCCGAAGATCGTCACGCCCAGCATGCCGGCGAACACCGCCATGCCGAGCGTCTGCCGCATCTCGGCCCCGGCACCGTGGGCGATGACCAACGGCACCACGCCGAGGATGAACGCGAAGCTGGTCATCAAGATCGGCCGCAACCGCAGCCGGCACGCTTCGAGCACTGCTTCGCGCCGCGGCAGCCCCGCTTCCTGGCGTTGCTTGGCGAACTCGACGATCAGGATCGCGTTCTTGCTCGCCAGCCCCACGAGCACCACCAGGCCGATCTGCGTGAAGATGTTAATCTCCATGTTCGCCGCGTCCACTCCGGCCGCCGAGCAAAGCAAGCACATCGGCACCACCAGGATCACGGCCAGCGGCAACTTCCAGCTCTCGTACTGCGCAGCCAGCACCAGGAACACGAACACCGTGCCCAGGGCGAACACGTACATCGCCGTGTTGCCGGCCTGTAGCTGCATGTACGTCAACTCGGTCCAGGCGTACGACATCGAGCGCGGCATGATGCGATCGGCCAGCTCCTGCATGCGGTCGATCGCCTGTCCCGAGCTGTAGCCGGAGGCGATGTTCCCGCTCACCGCGGCGGCCGAGTACATGTTGTAGCGCATCAGCATCACGGGGCCGGTCGTATCGTGTACGTGCAGGATGGTGCCCAGCGGCACCATGTCGCCGTGGTTGTTGCGCACTTTCAGCAGCAAGATTTCATCGACCCGCTCACGGAACCGGCGGTCGGCCATCACGTTCACCTGCCACGAGCGCCCGAACTCGTTGAAGTTGTTCACGTAGAACGAGCCCAGGTACACTTGCAGCGTGGTGAACAGATCGCTGATCGATACGCCGAGCGCCATGCACTTCGTGCGGTCGATATCCAGGTACAGCCAAGGCGTGTAGGCCCGCGAGCTGTTGAACAGGCCGTCGAGCTCGGGCGAGTCGTTCCCCTCGCGGACCAGCTCGTCGCTGACCTTTTGCAGCGTGGCGAGCCCCAGGTTGCCACGGTCTTCGATCACTAACTTCAGGCCGCCGGTGGTCCCCAGGCCTTCGATCGGCGCGGCGCCGAAGATGCTCACCAGCGCCTCGCGCACGTCGCGGCGGCAGGCATCGCGCAGCTCGGCAGCGATCTGGTCGCCGGTACGTCCCGGTCGGTCGTGGAACTCCTTGAGCATGACGTACATCGAGCCCATGCTCGGCGCGTTGGCGCTCAACAGCAGCGACTTACCGGAGATGCCTACGGTGTGCGCGACGGCGTCGTTGCGGCGGGCCAGCGTCTCGATCCGCCGCATCACGTCCATGGTGCGCTCGACGCTGGCCGAGTCGGGCAACTGCACGTTCACCAACAGGTAGCCCTTGTCCTGTTGCGGCACGAACCCGGTAGGCACGCGGGTGAACTCCCACCACGTGAGCACCAGCAGCCCGGCATACAGAATGAGCACCAGGTACTCAACGCGCAGCAGGGCGCCAACCGTGCCCGTGTAGGCGCTCGTCCCCTTGCCGAATGCCCAATTGAAGGCGCGGAAGAACCAGCCGAGCGTGACGTCGAGCAACCAGGTGAGCGGATCGCGCTTGGCGCCGCGCGGCTTGAGCAAGATCGCCCCGAGGGCGGGGCTGAGCGTGAGCGAGTTGAATGCCGAGATGAGTGTTGAGGCGGCAATCGTGACGGCGAACTGCCGGAAGAACTCGCCGGTGATCCCGCCAATGAACGCGCACGGCACGAACACCGCGGTCAGCACCAGGGCCACGGCGATCACCGGGCTAGTGACCTCGTCCATCGCGTGATGGGCCGCTTCGCGCGGCGGCAAGCCTTCGTCCAGCCAGCGCTCGATGTTCTCGACCACCACGATCGCGTCGTCGACCACGATGCCGATGGCCAGCACCAGGCCGAATAACGAGATGTTGTTCAGGCTGAACCCGAGCGCGGCCATGATCGCGAATGTACCGACAATCGCCACCGGCACGGCGACCAGCGGAATGATCGCTGCCCGCCAGTTCTGCAAGAACACCAGCACTACCACGGCCACCAGGATCACCGCGTCGCGCAGGGTGTTGAACACCTCGCGGATCGAATCGCGAATGAACGGCGTGGTGTCGTAGACGATCGCATAGTCGAGCCCCGTCGGGAATCGCAGCTTTAGGTCTTCCATCTTGTCGTACACGCCTCGCGCGGTATCGAGGGCGTTGGTGCCCGGCAACTGATAGATCGACAAGGCGACCGACGGCTGACCGTCGAGCGTGCACGACTGGTCGTACTGCTGGCTGCCAAGTTCCACCCGGGCCACGTCGCGCAGCCGAACGACGCTGGTTGCACCGGCTGTGGGAATGCTGGTCGAAGCGCTTTCACCGGGAGCCGGCATTCCGGCGACGTTCGAGGCGGTGGCGCTTTCGAGTTGGCTTTGGTTGATCTTGATGATGATGTTCTTGAACTGCTCGGGGTCGACCAACCGGCCGAGCGTGTTGATCGTCAACTGGAACTGCTGCCCAGGCGGGACCGGCTGCTGGCCGATGGCTCCGGCGGCGACCTGGATGTTCTGCTCGCCGATGGCGTTGACGATGTCGGCGGCCGTGAGATCGAGCGCCGCAAGCTTCTCGGGATCGAGCCAGGCGCGCATGCTGTAATCGCGCTGGCCGAGGTACGAGACGTTGGCCACGCCGGGCAGACGACCCAACTCGTCGCGAATCTGGATCGTGGCATAGTTGCTGAGGAAGATGTCGTCGAACTCGCCGTGCGGCGAGTATAGGTTGACGATCATCAGTGTGTTGGGCGACATCTTCTTGACGTTGATCCCTTCGCGCTGCACCAGGTCGGGGATCACCGGCAGCGCCAGCGACACCCGGTTCTGCACCAGCACCTGGGCCATGTCGGAATCCATCCCTAGCCGGAACGTCACCAGCAGCGTGTAGGTGCCGTCGTTCGTACACTGGCTCGACATGTACAACATGTTCTCGACGCCGCTCACCTGTTGCTCGATCGGCGCGGCCACCGTGTCGCGCAGCGTCGAGGCGTTCGCCCCGGGATACAGTGCCGTGACGATCACCGTCGGCGGCGTGACATCGGGATACTGCGCCACCGGTAGCGTGAGCACCGCGATCGCCCCGGCCAGCGTGATGACAATCGACAGCACGCTGGCGAAGATCGGCCGCTCGATGAAGAAATGCGAGATCATGCGGAGGGAGCTAGGGGTTAGGGGCTAGGGAGCCGGGGGCGGCCTGTCATCCGCTTGCGGCTTAGCACGCCGCCGGATCAAAAACGGAATGCCCAGCAGCAGGATTCCCAGCGCCATCGTCAGTGCCGACGACCAGCGCTGTGCCGTGCGCGTGTTGAACGGCCGCCGCTCGGTCAGCCCCTCGATCACGTAAAAGAACGCCGGGGTAAACAGCAGGCCGAACAGCGTCACGCCGAGCATGCCGCTGAACACGGCGATGCCCAGTGCTCGGCGCATCTCGGACCCGGCACCCTCGGCCAGCACCAACGGCACCACGCCCAGCACGAACGCAAAGCTGGTCATCAGGATCGGCCGCAGGCGCAGCCGCGTTGCCTCGACCGTGGCTTCCATCAACGGCTTGCCCTGCTCGCGCAGCAGCTTGGCGAACTCGACAATCAGGATGGCGTTCTTGCACGCCAGGCCGATGAGCACCACGAACCCGATCTGCACGAAGATGTTGATCGACATCTTCATGATCATCACGCCGGTCGTCGAGCAAAGCAGGCACAACGGCACCACCAGGATCACCGCCAACGGCAACGACCAGCTCTCGTACAGCGCCGCCAGCGCCAGAAACACGAACACCACCGAGAACGCGAACACGTACATCGCCGTGTTCCCGGCACGCACTTCCATAAAAGTGATCTCGGTCCATTCGGTCTTCATCGAACGCGGCAGCTTGGCATCGGCCAGGCGGCCGACCTCGTCGATTGCCTGCCCCGAGCTGAAATCGTTGCGAATGCTACCGTTGATCGGCGCCGAGTTGTACAAGTTGTAGCGCATCACGAGCACCGGGCCGGTGATCTCGCGCACGGTGACCAGCGTCGACAGCGGCACCATCTGCCCCAGGATGTTGCGCACCTTGATTTGTGAAAGGTCGGATGTGTCTTGCCGAAAGCTGCCCTCGGCCTGCACTACCACCTGCCAGAAGCGGCCGAAGGCGTTGAACGGGTTCGTGTAGAACGACCCAAGGTACACCTGCAGCGCATTGTTCACCTCGCCCAGCGAGATGCCCAGCGAGCGCACCTTGAAACGGTCGATGTCCATGTACAACTGCGGCGTGTTCGAGCGGAACAACGTGATGATGCCGAACAGTCCTGGTTGTTTGCGGAGATCGCTGATCAGGCCGTCGGTGTTTTCTTGCAGCTTTTCAAGTCCCAGCGAACCGCGATCCTCGACCATCAGCTTGAACCCGGCCGTCATCCCCAGCCCCGGCACGGCGGGTGCGCCGAACACGCTAGCAAGGCCGTCGCGCACCTCGCGGCGGAACGTTTTATTCAACCGGGCGGCAATCGCGTCCGCGGTCAGGTCGGGGCCGTGCCGCTTGTCGAATGGATCGAGCACGACGAACATGTTGCCGAAGTTCGAGCTATTGCTGCCAGTCAACAGCGAGAAGCCCGACATCGCCACCACGTGCCGCACGCCGGGCGTCTGGAGCGCCAGCTCGCGTAGCCGGGCGATCACCTTATCGGTGCGCTGCAATGAGGCGGAATCGGGCAGTTGCACGTTGACGATCAGCCGCCCTTGGTCCTGCTGCGGAATGAAGCCAGTCGGAACGGTTTGAAACTCCCAGTAGGTGAGCGCCATCAGGCCGGCATACGCGATCAAGGCCAGCAGGCTCACGCGCAGCACGCAGCGGACCACGAATGTGTACACCGCGGTGCCGGCATCAAACGAACGGTTGAACAGCCAAAAGAACCATCCCAGCACGATCACCAGCAGCCATTGCAGCGGATCGCGCCGGGCTTTGTGTGGTCGGAGCAACACGGCCGAGAGCGCTGGACTAAGCGTCAGCGAGTTGATGGTCGAGATGATCGTCGACGCGGCGATGGTGACCGCAAACTGCCGGAAGAACTGCCCCACGATGCCGCTGATGAACGCGCAGGGGACGAACACCGCGCTGAGTACCACGCCCACGGCGATCACCGGACTGGTGACTTCTTCCATCGCTCGGTAGGCCGCTTCGCGCGCTTCGAACCCCTGCTCCAGCCATCGCTCGACGTTCTCGACCACTACGATTGCGTCGTCGACCACGATGCTGATCGCCAGCACCAGCCCCATCAGCGAGATATTGTTGAGCGTGAACCCCAGGGCTGCCATCACCGCGAACGTGCCGATGATCGCCACCGGCACGGCGATCAGCGGAATAAGCGCTGCCCGCCAGTTTTGCAGGAACGTGAGCACCACCAGGGCCACCAGCAGCGTCGCCTCGAACAGCGTTTTCTCGACGTCTTTGACCGACTCGTCGATGAATGGCGTCGTGTCGTAGGCGATCTCATAATCGATCCCTTCGGGAAACCGTGGCTTCAACTCTTTAAGCCGCTGCTTCACCCGGTCGCCGACCTCTAGCGCATTGGTGCCGGGAAGCTGGTACACCGCCAGGCCGACGCTCGGCTTGCCGTTGAGCGTGCAACTGGTCACGTAGCTCTGGGCCCCCATGCTGACGCGGGCCACGTCGCGCAGCCGGACGATCTGCGGCGTTCGGGCACTGTCGTTGGCGGTTGTGGCCCGCAGCACCACGTTGTCGAACTGCTCGGGCTCGCTAAGCCGTCCCAGGCCGCCGACGGGTAGCGCCATCGGCACATCGCCCGCGACCGGCGGCTGCCCCAGCATCCCGCTGACGAATGGTACGTTCTGCGACTGGATGGCGGTGATGATGTCGGTGGCGCTGAGGTTGCGCGCGGCGGCGAGCTGCGGATCGAGCCAGCCGCGGATGCTGTAATCGCGCTGGCCGAAGATGAAAATGTCCGACAGTCCCGGCACGCGGAACAACTCGTCGCGAACGTAGATCGTGGCGTAGTTGCTGACGTACAGGTTGTCGTAGCGGCCGTCGGGCGAGTAGAAGTTGATCACGAACAGGATGTCGGGCGAGCGCTTGCGGATGGTGATCCCTTGGCGCTGCACCTGTGTGGGCAACTGCGGCATCGCCAGGGCGACACGGTTCTGCACCATCACCAGGGCCGTGTTCAGGTTGGTTCCCAGGTCGAAGGTGATCGTCAGGTTGTACGAGCCGTCGTTGTTCGAGTTCGACGACATGTACAGCATGTTCTCGACGCCATTGACCTGCTGCTCGATCGGGGCGGCCACCGTATCGGCCACGACCTGGGCACTCGCGCCGGGGAACTGCACCGTCACCTGCACCGTCGGCGGCGCGATGGCGGGATATTGCGCGATCGGCAAATTCAGCCCCGCGATCGCGCCGGCCAGCGTGATCACGATCGACAGCACGCTGGCGAAGATCGGCCGATCGATGAAGAAACGCGAGATCATTGAGCAGGATTCGGGCGTCGGGATTCGGGATTCGGGGCGGCAGTGCCGGCGGGCGGACTTGCATTCGCTGCCGCCCCCTGACTTCCGGCTCCTGATTCCTGGCTCCCGGCTGCCGCCGGCGTTGGCATCGGCACCTCTTCCACCTGCACGCCCTGCCCCGGGCGAATGAGCTGCAAGCCGGCAATCACCACGCGATCGTCCGGGCGCAGACCTTCGTCGACGACGCGCAGCCCATCGGATTCGAGCATGCCGGGAGTCACGCGCCGGTATTGCACTTTGTTCTGCTCGTCGACGGTGTACACGAATTTCAGGCTCTGATCGGTGCCGATCGCCTGGTCGGCCACGAGCAGCGCCTGGGTCGGCTGCCCCAGCGGCAAATGAACGCGCACGAACATGCCGGCGTTGAACTGGCGCACGCCGTGCGCCAGGATCGGGTTGGCGAACACCGCGCGCACGGTGATCGTGCCGGTCGTGGGATCGATCCGGTTATTGACGAAGTTCAGCTTCCCCGTGTAGGGAAAGCCATGTTCCCCCTGCAAAGCCATGTAGATCGGGATGCTATCCGATTCGCGCACCGTCGATTGCTTGCCTGCGAGGATCAACTTCTTGACGCGCAGGATCGTGCCTTCGTCGATATCGAAATAGGCGTAGATCGGATCGAGCGCCACGACGGTCGTCAGCAATGTTTGGTCTTGCGTCACCAGGTTGCCGATCGTCAGGTAGTAACGGCTAACCTGGCCGTTGATCGGCGAAGTGACACGCGTCCAATCGAGGTTCAGTCGCGCCGTTTCCAATTGAGCCTGCGAATCGGCAAGCGTCGCCCGGGCCTGCTCCTCGGTGGCCTGGTAAGTGTCGAGGTCCTGCTGGCTGATTGCGTTCGGGGTGCGCGCCAGGTTCCTGGCCCGCACGTTATTGGCGATCGCCAGCTTGAGGCTCGCCTCGTTGTTGGCGACCACCGCCGCGGAATGATCGTACTGTGCCTGGTAGGGGCGCGGATCGATCTCGAACAACAGGTCGCCAACCTTGACCTCGGAGCCTTCCTTGAACGGCATCTGCACGATGTACCCGGTCACCCGAGCCCGCACGTCGACGCTTGCCACGGCATCGGTGCGCCCCGTGAAATCGACGTAGTCGGTCACCACGCGCTCGATGGGCTTGGCGACAGTCACCACCGGCGGCTGATTTGTGTCGGTGGCCGCAGGTGCCTGCTTGTGACATCCGGCGCCGGCCGCCAGCGCCGGCATGATGGCCAAGATTAGCGAAACCAAGGCACGGTAGCTCATCGCCAGGGTATCCGTTGACGGAAGTCGACGCTGATCGCCCCAGGGCGCTAAGTATCCCGAGGCAGCGATTCTTTGCAACTGCTGTTCGGGCGACGGCACCCGCGATGCGCGACGACGTCGCACGAACCATCGACAGCAGTGATCCGCTCAGTTTCCCGGCCAGATGGCGCGAACCATACCGGGAAAGTCGACCGCCTGGCCCGGTCGTGCGCCGATGTATGCGCGCATCGATCGATTGGGCTTCGGACGAACCGCCTGCTTCTTCTCGATCCGTTGCCCGTTGATCAACAGCGCGATCTCGTTCGAATCGCCGTCGTAAGCAAATGTGACAGGCCCCCATTGCTGGGCATGTGCAGGCATGAGAGGGCAGCGTAGCACCATCGATTCCTTCGCGGCAGTGCCGTCGCCGATGCGCGCTTCGAGACTATCCCCACGGTACTTCACATAGATGGTCGGGCTGTCGAGCTGCGGGTCGCCGAACCACCAGAGCACACGGTCCTTTTTCTCGGCGCTGGGCGATAGGAAGTCGAGCTGTAGCTTCCCACTGCCGCTCACATTGAAGCCGGGCCCCACATCGAACGAGTACGTTTGGGCCGAGCAGTCGAGTGTCTGTGGAAGCCCTAATCCATTGGCTGGCGGAAGCGTTGCCTGAGGCGGATGCGCACCGACGGTGGAAACGATCGGCTTGGGCGCGGGCCCGGGCTGATCGTTACCTAGCCAGATCGAACGGACGGCCCCGCGAAATCTTTGCGAAGGAGCATTCGGCTTGCCGCCAACGTCGATCACGAGCGAGGAATTCGGCGCCGCACCGGCGCGCAGCTCGGCTTTCTCTTTGAGCTTTGCCTTCTCCGCGGCGTCCCACCATGCGTCGCCAAGCTCGGGTTGTGCCGCGGGTTCGTTCGCGGCCTCGCGGCTTTTTTCAGCGAGTTCCTTGAATGCCGGACCGTTCGACGCCGCAAGGTGTTTGAGCCCTTCATCCCAATCGTCACGCACGAAGCACAGGTAGCGGCCAACGACGAGATTCGCTGCCGCGTCGTTGGGATTCTCTTTCAGCGCGGCACGCGCCGCCTCGGCCGCATCCCACTGTTGGCGATCGGCAGCAACCGACTTCGATCGCTCGACCATCTGCCGCACGAGCACCGGGTCCTTGCTCTTGCGCATTGCCGCGAGCGAAATGTCCGACAGTCGTTTCGCGGCGTCCCAGTCCTCGTCACCGGCCGCGGCGTCCGCTTCGGCGCTGGCGCTTTCGGCAACGTCTTTATAGGTCGTCGGGGATAGCGTCGCCTTGTCGGCCATTTTGCCAAGCGCCGCCGCCAGCTCGCCGCGAACGTCAATCTCGAACAAATCGCTTAGCGCGGCGATGGCTGTAGTAGCCAGTGACGGGGCGCCGGCGTCGATCGCCGATTGACGGGCTGTGGCGAGCATCGCATAGCGCTCGGCCGGATCGCCCTGAGTGGCTTGGCCCCTTTGGATGAGCTTCGTCGCCAACGTCTGCTTCGCCTCGGATGTTTTTGCTGCCGACAAGTCATCCTTGAAGATCTCCTTCACCAACCCGCTGGTGCTTGGTCAACATGCCGTCCTGCACCAGCAACCGGGCCAACTCGCCGGCATCGCCTGCATGTTGAGACTCAGCGATTTGTTGCTCGGCGCGGGCCAAAGCTTCGCCGGTGAGCAGGCCTGCCGCGGTGGCAGCCTCGACAAAGCGAGCGTATGTGATCCCCATCCTCTTACCCCTTGCAGCCAGAAAAGCCGCCGTCGCAGAGGGTTCATCGTGTGCCCACCGCGAACCTGCCGCAACGGAGCACTAACATCGGCGAATGAACAGGACTATGCTATTTGGCGTCAAACGCCGTCAACCTTGAGCTCAGGACTATGCTGAAACACGCCTGCCATTTATTGATCGTCACGCTCGGCCTTCTGCCGAGCGTTGTTCATGCCGCCGCAAATCGCCCGAATGTGATCGTCATCCTCAGCGATGACCAGGGCTACGGCGACTTCTCGTGCCACGGCAACCCGAAGCTGCGCACGCCAAATCTCGATCGGCTGCACGACCAAAGCATTCGACTCACCGATTTTCACGTCGCGCCAATGTGTACGCCGACGCGCGGCCAACTGATAACTGGGCTCGATGCGCTGCGCAGTGGAGCATCGAGCGTGTGCGCGGGCCGATCGTTCATCCGCCGCGACTGGCCTGCTGGTCCGGCCGATCAAGCGGCTCCGCCACCGCCATCGACCATGGCCGAGCGCTTCGCCCACTTCGGTTACAAGACCGCGCTGTTCGGCAAGTGGCACCTGGGCGACAGCTATCCGAACCTGCCTGAGAACCGCGGCTTTCAAGACACGGTGTATCACCTCGGCTGGGGCATCACGTCGATGGCCGACCTGTGGTGCAACGATTACTTCAATGGCCGCTTCCGTCACAACGGTGTGCTGCACGAGTATCCCGGCTACTGCACCGACGTGTGGTTCGACCTGGGCATGAGCTGGATCCGAGACCGCGCCAAAGCCGATGAACCGTTCTTCCTATACCTGCCCACGAACGCGCCGCACGGACCGCTATGGGTGGCCGACAAGTATCGCCAGCCGTATCTCGATCAGGGACTCAAAAAGCCGCTGGCCAGCTTCTTCGGCATGATCGCCAACATCGACGAGAACGTCGGCAAGCTTGATCGGCTGCTGGAAGAGACCGGACTGCGCGACAACACCATCCTCATCTACTTCCACGACAACGGTGGCACGGCGGGCGTCAACTTCTACAACGCCGGCATGCGCGGCCGCAAGACGACCTACTACGAAGGTGGCCACCGCGCGGCGTGCTTTGTCCGCTGGCCCGGCGGCAATCTGCGTTCGCCCGGCGATGTCGACGAGTTGTGCGAGGTGCAAGACTTGCTGCCGACGCTCACCGAATTCTGCGACCTTGGCGCGCCCAAGAGCGCCGGCGATGGCGTGAGCCTGGCTTCCCTGCTGAACGGCAAGCGCGAGCGCCTCGCCGATCGCAAACTCGTCGTCCAGTATGGCCAAAAACCGGAAAAGTGGCAGTCGGCCGTCCTGTGGAAGAAATGGCGACTGGTACACGGAACCGAGCTGTACGACCTGCGCAGCGATCCCGGGCAGGAAAAAGAGGTCGCCGCCGCGCACCCCGATGTGATGAAGCAGTTGCGCGAACATTACGAGTCGTGGTGGTCGGGCGTCGAGCCGCTGCTGGATGATTTTGTGCCGATCGTGTTGGGCTCGGAGCGCGAGAACCCGGTGACGCTCTCGGCCGCCGATTGGGCGAATGTGTACTGCGATAACATGCACGATCTGCGCTTGGGCAAGCAGGCGAACTCGGTGTGGCACGTCCAGGTGGCTCGCAGTGGTCGGTACCGCATTTCGCTGCGCCGCTGGCCGAAGGAAGCCGACGCCGCGATCGTGGCCGGGGTGCCAGTGTTCCACGCCGTCGATGGTGAGTTGCCCGAGGGGAAGGCTTTGCCTATCACGAAGGCGCGGCTGAAGATCGGCGACGTATTCGACCAATCGGCGCCGGTCGGCGCAAAAAACAAATCGATTTGGTTTGACGTTGATCTTCAGGCTGGTCCAAAAACTACGATGCAGACCTGGTTTTACGACGCCGCCGGCAATGAACTGTGCGGTGCGTACTTCACCTACGTCGAGCGCGTGAATGCGCGATGATTCGCATCGGCATTGTCGGCTGCGGCCGCATTCTGGCGGCGCATTTGCGCGGCTACCGGTTGCTGCGCGCTGCCGGCGTCGACACCTTCCGCATCACCGCGCTGTGTGCACGAAGGCCTGACGACGCGCTGAGCTATGTGCGCCGCGGTCACGGTCCCGCGCAGCGCCCGCCGGTAAGCAACATCCCTGGCGATGTGTTGGGCATCGGTGACGAGTACCTGTCGGACTTTCAGGGCGATGTCGAGCCGGAGATCTACACCGACTACCGAGAGATGATCGCCCGCGGGCCGATCGATGCCGTGAACGATTTCACCTCGCACGGCCTGCACCACCAGGTTGCCTTCGCCGCGTTCGACCATCGCAAGCACCTGCTCAGCCAGAAGCCGTTGGCCGTGAGCGTCCTGGCGGCGCAACAGATGTGCGCGCGGGCCGAGGCAGCCAACCGCGTGTTCGGCGTGTTCGAGAACTTCCGCTTCCTGCCGCAGACTCGCCATCTGAACTGGCTGTTTAATGTCGGCCCCGGCGGCGAGTTGCAAATGATCCTCATCGGCTATCTCGCGTCATGGTGGGCGCCGAATCGCATCGTCGCCGAGACACCGTGGCGGCATCGCCGCGACGAAGCGGGCGGAATCAGCCTCGATTTCGGCGTCCATTTCTTCGACCAGATTCGCCACGTCGTCGGCGAGATTCGCACCGTTACCGCGCAGACGGCGATCGTGGAACGCCAGCGCGTCACCGTGGACCGCAACGGAAACCTCGTCGACCGCATCGCGTGCGACGCCGACGACACATTCTTCGCCGCGTTCGACACCGAACGCGGCGTCGTGGGCCATCTGGCGGCAAGCTGGGCTGGCCACGGCGGCGCGACGACCATCGGCGCGGGGAGCGTGTACTACGGCTCGAAGACGAGGGTCAACGGCACCGCGGTAACGTTTGACGATGGCACCAGCGCGGACCTCGGACAGTTCTACGCCCAGCATGCGTCGAGCGCACAGCGCGAAGGTGATTTTCCTTTGGGGCTCGACGACAGCTTCGCGCTGGCACAGCTCGATTGGCTGGAAGCGGTGCGACTAAAACGCCAACCGCAGACCAGCGGCCGCGAAGGGTTGCGCGACTTGGCTGCGAGTTTCGCAATCCTCGAATCCGCCACCGCCGGCCGGCGTGTTGAAGTGGCCGAGGTGCTCGATGGCCACCTTGATGTGTATCAGCGTCCGATCAACCGTCGCTACGAGCTGGCGTAGGACACCGGGCCGGCGTGGTGCGGGCCCGTTTCTCCCGCGAAACTTCCCTTGCAGGGGTGGGGAGAAAGCATAGAATTTTGAGTTGCCGCGAAGGGGGCGACCGCGCCCTCTCCTTCGCGCACCTGGAGAGGTGGCTGAGTGGTCGAAAGCGTCGGTTTGCTAAACCGATGTACGGGTCAAACCGTACCGCAGGTTCGAATCCTGTCCTCTCCGTTCGACGTACCCGCAAGTTCCAGCGGGTAGTCACAAGAATCCGCACAAGCCCCTGCTGAGGCAGGGGCTTGTGTCGTTTCCGGCAGTTCTTTGCGCGACTCTGCGGCCGGCTGCTGCACCGCTTTTTGCACCGCTCGTGCACCGGATTCTGCACCGCCATTGGATGCCCGCTCGAAATCAGCATCCGTAATTTGCAGGTAGTGCTTCAATGCAATCCGCGGGGTGTTCCCCAGCCAGGCCGTCACGACGTGGATCGGAAAGCTTCGGGCCAGTTCCGTTTCCCGCGACGCACGAAGATTCTGGAAAAGACGCGGCCAAGGCTTTAGTCCGGCGCGTATCACGAGGCGCTTGAAATGGGTTCGCAAGTTGCTATTCCGCCAGCCGCTTTTTCCCTTCGCGGATGCACGGTGGTTTCCAGCGACGACATAAACCGCGCCGACTGCCGCCAATTCCTGAGCATCTTCGAGAACTGTCCGCAGTTCTGGAAACAGCGGGATCGTTCGATGGCTTTTGCCGGGGTGATGCTCCGTCTTCGGTGACTGCACGACGATCCTGCCAAGCACCCAGTCAACATTTTCCCATCGCAAGGACAGCACCTCGCTCGGGCAACGTAAGCCACCGTATCGGGCAAGCGCCACGATCACTCGCCAGGTCGGATCGCATAACTCAAGCAGCCGTTCCGTCTCCTCGACCGTTACGAAGCGTTGCCGATCCTGCCGCACCGCAGCCTTGGCGGTTACGTCAGCAAACGGGTTCGACGGAATCAGTCGCCGCTTCATCGCACCGCGAAAGAACATCCTCGCGAATTGGAGCCGCTTGTGCACGGTCGTCGGCGCGAGTCCCTCGCTCGTCAGGTACATTTTGAAATCGTCCGCATCGGCCTCGCTGATCGTCGCAAGCTCGCGGTCGTCGCCGAAATGCTCGCGCAAATTGCGTGTGACTTGTCCCCAGACTTCTTTTGTCGCCGGCTTCACGTCGATGCGCCGACTAACGTAGTCTTGGAGGTATGCTACGAGCGTTGCTTGCGCTTGCGACACTCGTTTCGGTACCAGCCCGGCGGCGGCGAGCTTGTCCATTAGCGTGGCGCTCAAAGTCGATAGCCATCGGGCCGTCTCATCATCCAAGGCGTGGCCGGCGAACTTCGCAGCTAAGATGTGTTCCACCCGAATCTTGATCGACTCCGCAGCCTTTTGCGGCACTTTGCCCAGTCGGATGGAGCGGCGTTTACCGTCGGTTCCGACGAACTGGATTGTGCGATGCCCTGTTCGTTCTTGATAAATTGAAGCCATAGGTCCTTTCTGCGGTGAACAATCACCAGATTAGATCAACGTTGAAAACACGATCACGATTCTGCGCGAAGCTAGTTCACGCTAAACGAATCCACGGCAAGCGAGCGGTTGGTTTCGACGAACGCGCGCAAGTCATCGGTGTCGTACCGAATGCCACGCGTACCTACGCGAATCCAAGCGATCTTACGGGCCTTCCGAAGCTCACACAGGTGGCGAGGCGAGATTCGTAGCGCCTTCGCCGCGTCTGTTTCGTTCAACAAGCTAACGGAGCCATCTCGATCGACACTCATCATTCTTTGTTCCTTTGCTCTGGTGCAGTGCCATTCCTAACCGACTCTTCACATTTCAATCCCGCGCATGCCAAAAAGGTTTCACTGTTCCCATGAAATCTCTTGCGATTCCGGCGTCCCGCGTGGCATCCGCGGTACAACCCGTTTGCTCGGTTCCAGTGGTTCTACTGGTGACTTTTATTCAACGTTCCGACATGGGAGGTGGTCCACGGCGTTACCGAAACGAAAGATGATTGGTGTCTTGCGCCGACGGGTCGGCAATTAGGATGGAGGTATAGCCTTCGCGGCAGCGGCCAGCCGGGATCCGGTCTTCGATCCATTCACTTGGAGCGACCATGCGAACCGTCGTCCTGTTCCTTTTGATCGTTACGCAGGCCCTCGCAAAAGACATCGTGCTCACCAACGGCATAGTCGTTCGCGAGGGGCTGCCGGAGTTGCTCGACTTGCCGGCGGAAACCGCGGACATGACGCGCGATGAATTTGTCCGATGGGCGCGCGGACAAAACGAGCAAGCGCGAACGCTGTCGGAGCAACGCTCGGCCGAAAACCGACTTAGATACCCCGATCGCCACGGCGTGGCGTCGAATGGTTCCAACAGCGGCACCACGCTTGGGAACCTCGGAGTTGGCGCTCTCGGCTATGGCGGCCTTGGCGCATTCGGAGGGGGCGGGGGTTACGGCGCCTACGGCGTCGGGGCCGCGTCGAACGGCAACGCGGGGTTCGCGCCAGGCGGCGGTTACGGTGGTGGCTATTTTGGTCGTAACGGCTCAACTCAATCGACCAGCTACAGCAGCCAGAGCTACGACACGACGTGGCATGATCCGAACGACTTCGGGCCGGGACCGCTCACGATTATCAACCCATACGTCCATCCGCGGGACGTACCGGGCTTTTACGGTCGATGAGGCGCCGCGGCATTCGAGGTCGCGCCACTCGCGTTGACGGTGCGAAGCGCCAACGCGCGTTGCCGCGTCAGTCGACGCAATAGGACGCGATCAGAAGGCGTGGTGCAGAATGGCCGTCAAATCATACCAGCCCTTCCTAGCGAACCACTCAGCGGCTCTCCCGTTTGCGCACGCCGGCTGAGACGTTTTGCACGAGCGGATGAATCAGCAGCAAAGTAGCAGTGTCGGCAAAATACCTTGCTCGACAAGCGTCGCTTCTGCGGCGCCGCGTCGCTTGAACCTTCTGATCAATGGCGGCGTGACGCAAGAAATAATCTCAGGCTGCCTGAGAATGTAGCGGGTGAGAGCCTGGAGCCCAGTAGCGACGCGTAGTCGGCCGCTAGTCGCCGGCAGGTAGTTGCCCAGTAGCAGGCAGATGAATAATAGTCGCTGGCAGGTTATCAAACGCGATCGTGATAACCTGATAACCGATAAGACACTTGCGGCATTCTCCCCTATAGGCTGATAGCTTTTATATCTACTTATCACGCGTGGAAAGTACGTAATATAGGGTAAAATACATATATATATATGTTGGAGATTGCCGCAAGACTATTAAAACGTATCACGGTATCACTAGGACGCGTCAGCATGATACTTGTGAGCGCATTTTGAATCTCACGGTTACCAGCGCAAATCGGTTACAGTTTGCCCTAAATTGACCAACATGCTGATGATTGCACAATCATCAGACGCCGTGTGACCGCTCCAGCCGGCACAATCCCTATCGGCGCGCGTCGCGCTGTCGTCGCTGGGCTCCAGGCGACGCAAGCGAGCGGCTATTCTGACCTAATCATTGGCCATTGTTAGGCTTGCGTGCATCTCCTCGCATCCCGTCCCGCCAACACCGATGTTCGTCGACGCACGCGAGACGCAACCAAGCTTGTACTGCCCAACAGTTGCCGAGAGCAATCGGTCTCCTCGTAGGGGCTAGGGTCAATCTGCGTGATCGAACACTGGCTTCGTATTGCGCCGGATCGCCATCCCTTTCCACTGCGGTCTCGCTCGAAACGGGAGGCCTGACGCGGCACCGATTCACACTTTAATCGACGTTCGTGCGCTCAAGGCACTCATCGTGGCACACGACCCACAAACCCGGACCGCACCCACTCGCACGAGTCGAGCGGGGGGCGACGGCAAGAACGTCACGATCGTATCGCGACTTGGACACAACCGACCGTCTGTGTCCAGAACCGTCATGCTTGTCGGTTGACATACTTGCCAGTTGACATAGTGTTGAAGTAGAGAGCACTACGTCCTTGGCAGGTGCGTCATGCGAGTCATCCTATACGCCAGAGTGAGCACTGCCGACCAATCGGACAACGGCGTCAGCCTGGACGCCCAGCA
This sequence comes from Pirellulales bacterium, assembly GCA_036272935.1. Classification (GTDB taxonomy): domain Bacteria; phylum Planctomycetota; class Planctomycetia; order Pirellulales; family PNKZ01; genus DATAXP01. The sequence continues at coordinate 35,598 of DATAXP010000080.1, forward strand.
AGCCAAGATGACGGCCTACGCCAGCTTGTACGACCTGCAAGTGATCGAGACGATTGTCGACGCTGGTGAGAGCGCCAAGTCACTCGACCGGCCTGGCCTGCAACGAGCGCTGGAGCTTCTACGGGCCGGCCATGCGGATGGCATGATCGTGGTCAAGCTCGACCGGCTGACGCGCTCTGTGGCCGACTGGCAGCTTCTAATCGACGATTACTTCGGTGAGAAAGCCGGCAAGCAGTTATTCAGCGTGGCAGATTCGATTGACACACGCACGGCCGCCGGCCGGCTCGTGCTGAACGTGTTGTTGAGCGTGGCACAATGGGAGCGCGAGACGACCGGCGAGCGAACTCGCGAAGCGTTGCGGCACAAAATCAGGAATGGGGAACGGTGTGGCAAGCTGCGGTTCGGATTCGACCTGGCCAGCGATGGCAAGATGCTCGTGCCGAACCTGGCCGAGCAGCAGGCCATCGTGCTGATGATGAATCTGCGCGACGCCGGCTTCACGCTACGGCAGATTGCCTCTGAGCTTACGGCATGCAATATCCCGACCAAGGAAGGCGGTACAACCTGGACCCACACGGCGGTTGGTCGCATCCTCGACCGGAACCGAAAGGCCGCATGATGTCCCCGAAGCAACATTCCATCGTCGAGCGGCTACGGCAGATCATCGCAGACTGCGGCCACACTGAATATGCCATCGCCAAGGGGGCTGGCGTAAGCCAGTCGGTCGTCAACCGATTCGCTCATCGCGAGCGCGGTATCTCGTTTGAGACGGCAGCAAAGCTGTGCGGCTTTTTGGAACTCGACCTACGTCCACGTCACTGACCGCGCGACGCACCACCGGTGGGGTCAATCAACGTTGTCGAACCTGCCAACTGCGCGGCGCGGTGCACGACAGCTCTACTGACTGAGCCCAGCCAGATTCCAGTCTCCATCGACGCGTCAGCTATCCTAGAAGCCACCAGAGCCCGATAAGAACGACGCCGAGCGCGATTCCCCAGTGAAACGCCGTAGAACCGTCCGACTCGTCGGGCGGATCGGCCAGCAGTGCAGCAAGAGAGGTCGGCAGGTCAGTGCCGGCCGCCAGGTGCATTTCGAGTTCGGCCAGTTCAGCGTCGTCCATACGACAATCATAGCTCGCCAAAGTCATCCGACTGCCGACTGGGCATGGCAAAGGTCCACTCGCAGCCCGATCAAAGCTGTCTCGGCTACGGTGGCCAATTGCCATTCAACGCGTATCAGTGCCGCGCGCCTATCTCATTTCAGGAACGCGAACGACACTGACGCGACAACGGTGAGCACTCAAAGCATCGCGATCACGACCGCCCCCAGGTTCACCACAGTCAACACCGTAATCACGATGGTCAAATCCCGCATCTGCTTTGTCAGACGCAACATGTGTTTATATTGGCGCTCGGCTTCGCGTCTGGCCAATTCTTCACGGAGAAAGGACAAGCCTATCTGCGTGCTGGTAGCAGTCTCGTCGTAGAGCCGTTCAAGGTCGGCTTCGGACTGTTTGCGAAGCTCGGCGTATGTGTTTGCCATCGGCATTATCTATGCACCGACCCGAATGCCGCGAAGTTAAGCCGAAGCTCCATGTGTCGTAATAGTTAAGCGTTGCTGTGACTGCATTGCTGCTTGGGCGATTCACCGGATCGTATCTCTGTTCCTGCCAAGCTCAGCGGCGCATGCCAGCAACGCTTCAGTC
>DATAXP010000081.1:0-45113 GCA_036272935.1 Pirellulales bacterium
GTGAGAGCAAGGGCGCGCCGGGTGCAGCAATCTCCCTCGCTTGCGCGTCGGGCTGGTCAGTTACCGAAGACTACCAACCAAACGCTACGATTCGCGGCGCTTGATCATGGTGATCTCGTTGCCCGTGGCGTTGTGGCGCACTTCGTCCATGAACGTGCGCACCAGCAGCAGGCCGCGGCCACAGACGCGCTCGAGATTGGCCGGGTCGGTGGGGTCGGGCAGGCGGGAAGGATCGAAACCTGGACCCTCGTCGCGGAGCACGTACACCGCCTCCTTCGGCGAGACCTTAATGTTCACGTGCACGCGCCGGTCGGCATAAGGAGCCTCGCGGCGGCGTTGCTCGGCCATGCGCTGATAAGCTTGCTCGTCGCGCTCGCGCAGCTCCGAACGCAGTTCCAGGTTGCCGTGATGGATGGCGTTGACCAGTGCCTCGTGCAGGGCAATACCCATGCGGGTGAGCGACGTTTCGTCGCAGAGCTTCACGCGCACCAAGTCCTGGCGTACCTGGTCAACCAACGACGGAATCAAGGTAATGTCGTTCTCGAGCACGAAGCTCCAGTGCATGTCGCTCAGGTACTCGAGCACCCGCTCGTGCCGGCGGTCGGCGCGCGACACCGCCAGCACGCTGTCGATCGTTTCGCGCAGCTCGTCGGCCAGGCGCGACTTGGAGAGGTAGCTTGCCGCCCCGTGCTTCAGGGCCTGCACGGCCAGGTCCTCGCTCCCCTGGGCCGTCATGACGATGACCGGCACCGTGGGGTACTTCTCGCGGACAGCAATCACCAGCTCGAGGCCCGACATCCGCGGCATTTGCAGGTCGGTGACGACGATATCGGGTGTCTGCCGCGCCATGCTCTCCAGTGCGTCGACGCCATCGGTGGCGTAGTCGATGCGCGAATGGTAGCTGCGCTCGAGCAGGCCGCCGGCCAGCCGGCGATCGACCGCCGAGTCGTCAACGATGAGCACCTTGGTCATCGGTGGCTATTATCCTTCGCGGTCTGCTAGACGTCGAACGCGCTGAGCACCGCCACAAAGCGTTCCATTTCCGCTTCCAGGGCATTGCGGGCGCCGGGAATGTCGTCAAAGCTACCATCCCGCGCCAGAGTTTCCAACCGTAAAGCCGCCTCGAAAGCCGGCTTGGCGACGAAGTTGCCCACGGCGCCTTTGAGCGTGTGGGCCGCCAGGCGCAGGGCCGCGGCGTCGTGCTGGTCGATCGACTGGCGGATGGCCCCGCGCAGCTTGGGGCACTCGGCCAGCAGCACGCTTTTCATCTCGCCCAGCAGCACACGGTCGCCGTTGAGGCGGGCCAAGGCGGCGGGCCAATCGATAATCTCACCGTTGGGATGGATGGCAGCGCCGTTGACGGCTTCGCCCTTGGTTTCGAACTCGCGCTCGATGGCGTCGAACAGTTCCTTGGGGCGCACCGGCTTCGAAACATAGTCGTCCATGCCTGCTTCGAGGCAGCGCTCACGGTCCCCTTGCAACGCATGGGCGGTCATGGCCACGATTCGCACATGCTGGCCGTCGGCCTCCTCGCGATGGCGAATAGCGGCAGTCGCCGCGAAGCCGTCGATCACCGGCATCTGCACGTCCATCAGGATGACATCGAAGCGTTCGCGTTCGAGAATGTCGAGCGCCTGCTTGCCGTCTCCGGCGACGACCACCTGGTGGCCGCGCTTTTCGAGCAGTCGCAGCGCGACCACCTGGTTCACCAGACTGTCTTCGACCAGCAAGATGTGCAGGCTCGGCACCTGGGCCGACCCTGAAACCGACTCGCCCGCCGCGCGCTGCACGCCGTCCAACCGAGTCGCCAACAGGTCGAACAGTTCGGAACTCTTCAGCGGCTTGACCAGGTAGTTTGGCAACTGCAGCTCGCGGCAGCGGGCCATGTCGGCAAGCTGGGTACCAGGGGCCACCAGCATCAGCATGTCGTTCGGTTCGACGCCGCGCTGCATCAACATGTGGGCCAAGGCAAAACCGTCTTCGCCGGGCATGTGGGCGTCGAGGACGAACAGATCGAAACGATCGGGATTGTTGCCGCAGGCAGCGATCGCCTCGGCGGCGCTGGCGACGGCCGCGGTGCGGATGCGCCAGGCGTCGAACATTTCGGTGAGCACCTGGCGCTGCGTGTCGTTGTCGTCGACGACCAGGATCGACAGTTGCTCGGCATCGATCACGGGCGAATCGTCATCGCTGAGGCCGTCGTCGAGTCCCAAATGGGCGGTGAAGTGGAACGTGCTCCCTTGGCCCAGCGTGCTTTCCACGTCGAGCCTGCCGGCCATCAGTTCGACCAGCTTGGCCGAAATGCTCAGCCCCAGGCCGGTACCGCCGTACTTGCGCGTGGTCGAGCTGTCGGCCTGCTCGAATGGCTGAAAGATCGGCCGCTGCTTCTCGGGGGCGATCCCCAGGCCGGTGTCGCGCACGGCAAAGGTCAGCTCGACATCGCGCTCGCCGCGCTTTTGCTCGGTCACTGAGACCACAATCTCGCCGCGCTCGGTGAACTTGATGGCGTTGCCAATCAGGTTGACCAGCACCTGCCGCAAGCGACCGACGTCGCCCACCAGCGCATCGGGCACCGCGGGGGCGACGTGGCAGGCCAGTTCGATCTGCGGTGTCTTGAGCCGCACGCCGAGCAGCTTCATGATGTCGCCCAGAGTCTCGCGCAGGCGGAACGGCTGCGTATCGAGCTCCAGCCGGCCGGCTTCGATTTTCGAGAAATCGAGCACGTCGTTGATGACGCTCAACAGCGCATCCGCACTTTCGCGGACGATGTTCAAATAGGCCCGTTGCTCGCTGGACAGGGGCGTGTCGAGCAGCAGTTCGGCCATGCCGATGATGCCATTCATCGGCGTGCGGATTTCGTGGCTCATGTTGGCCAGGAAGGCGCTCTTGGCCCGGCTGGCGGCCTCGGCCTCTTCGCGTGCCTGGCGCAGCGTGGCCTCGGTGCGCTTCAACGGGCTGATGTCCCAGCTCATGCCCTGCGTGCCGACGATGTGCCCCTGGGCGTCGAAGATCGGCGCCTTGAACACCTGGATGTAGATTTCCTCGCCATCGGGGCGGCGATAGCGCTCCACATCCTGAAACACTTCGCCCGCCTCGATCACATGCTCGTCGTCGCGGCGATACTTCGAGGCCAGGTCGAACGGGTGGAAATCGAAATCGGTCTTGCCCAGGATGTTCTCGATCCCGGTCTGCTTGGCTTCGCACATCCGCTGGTTGGCGAACGTGAAGTGCCCCTCCAGGTCCTTGTTCCAAATCGTCAGCGGCAGGCTGTTTACAAGCAGCGAGTAGCGAGCCTCGGCGCGGCGGAGCGCCTCGACGGCGCGAGTCAGGTCCGCGGTGCGCTCGGTGACGCGCTGCTCGAGCAGTGCGTGGCTGGCCTCGAGTTCTTCGGTCATGCGGTTGAACGCGGCGGCCAGCGCTCCCAGTTCATCGTGCGAAGGCACCGGGACGCGCGTTGCCAGGGCACCCACCGCCACGGCGTCGCTCGCCACGGCGAGGGCGACGATCGGCCGCGTGAAACGCCGGGCGAGCAGATACGATGTCGCACCGCCGGCAGCGAGCACACACAGCAGCAGCACGCCGAGCAGCTTGCGCAAATGATCGATCGGATGGTACGCCTCGGCGATGTCCATCTTCGCCACGATGCTCCAATCGCCGTAGCCCACCGGTCGATACGACGCCAACACCGGCACGCCGCGGTAGTCGGTCGTCGCCGCAAAGCCCGCCGCTCCGTCGGTCGCCAGCGCCGCGGCAGGAGCTTTGACGGTGGGAAGGTCGCGCAAGTGATCATCCGTGAGAAAATGCACCGCGTTGCCGCGATGTTCAACGAGCATCACGCGGCCGGTCTGTTCCATTTCGGTCGAGTCGCGAACGATCTCCAGCAGCGGCTCGGCGTCGATCTGCACGGCAAGCACGCCGGTCTGCATGCCGTCACGGCGCTCGATGGTCGCCGACACCCAGGCGACGTAACCCTCGGCCTGGGGCTCGGGAAAGCTGAACCAGCCTACAGGCGTTGCCTGCCGGAACCGTGGCTGTTGCGAGACGTCTTGGCCGATGCGACCGGCGTCGCTCGAAACGATGATCTTGCCTTTGGTGTCGATGACGTCGAGCAGCAGGAAGTTTGGCAGGCTGTCGCGCAGCTCGGCAAGATTGGCGATCTGTTCCTGGCGCGTGTCGTCGCGATTGCGGCGAAAGAAGCCCGACTCGAAGATGCCCCGGGTTCTATTCCGCCCCGCCAGGTATCGCACCCGGTCCTGCTGCTGATGCACGTAGGCCAGCACCGCCGCTCGCCGGCTGGCCGACACCACGTTGAGCCGATCGCGAATCTGATCGGCCACCACCTCGCGCGTGAATTTGTACCCGACCCCCCCCAGGATGCCGGCGGTCATGGCGACCAATACGCCGACAAATATCGTCAGCTTGAGGACGATCGAGTCCGGGAATCTTCTCGCGCGATCGTTGTTCATGGGAACTTTTATTGTATCTCGCCACGCGGCAAGGCTCCAAGCCGCTAAGTGCCGGAGAACTACAGCAACGAGAGCCGTAGCAGGTTGAGCGCCTGCTTGGCTGCGCGCGGCTTGACGACGGCCGAGTGGGCCAGCAGCGACGCCGAGCGCGTCCGCACGCCGGCGGGGGAGGCCAGGCTGAACCACATCTCGGCTGGGTCACCCTTGGCGGCGGCGAAGCTGCCAATCGCCAGACCGTAATCGGCCCGGAATTGATGGCGGCAAGCCTGGGCGAGCGCTTCGACCCCTGGCCCGGTCGCGTAGTCGGCTTGGGCGCCGGTCATGGCGTCGGCAGCGGCCTGGTTGGTAATCACAACGCCCGCCCGAAACGCGTGGCCGCCTGCCGCGGCTTCGCCAAGCCAACGAGCGAGCAGCCCTTCGGTCCCCCATTCGCAGGTCGCCAGCGTTTGGCCGCGCGAGGCAAGCTGGCGAAGGACGACGTGCTGCAGTTCGTCGTCTTCTTCGCCGAACACGAGCGTCCCCAGGCAATCGTGGATGATCTGCACGGTCGGCTCGATTTGCCGCTGACAATCGTCGACCGTCGTGCCGATGGCTGCGATGCGCAGGGTGATTGTGGCGTCGCTGACGGTGATGCCGACTTGCGGTTCGCGGCCGCGGCGGATCAGATCGGGAAGCCGGGCTTCGACGTCACTCTCGCCGGCGCCAAAGCATTTGATCCGCCGATGCACGATCACCTGCCGCCCCGCGCCCCGGGCGATCAATGCCGGCCGGACCGATTGCTCCCACATTTGGAACATCTCGGCCGGCACCCCCGGCAGGGCGAACCATCGGCAGAGGCCCCCGCGGACACGAGGAAGATCGATCACGACCCCCGGCGCCGTCCCCTCGGGATTGGCGATCGGCAGGCTGCCGGCGGGAAACGTCGCCTGCACTATGTTGCGCTCGGGCATGGGGCGCTTGCGGCGATCGAACAGCGACCGCAGATGGGCAAGCTGCGCCTCGTCGAGCACCAGTTCGACGCCGGCCACCCGCGCCAGGCATTCGCGCGTCAGGTCGTCGGCCGTCGGCCCCAACCCGCCGGTCGAAATGACGATGTCGGCCCGCTCGGCCGCTTGCCGAAAAATTTCGATGCTCGTTTCCAGCTCGTCGGCAACCGTCGCATGGGCGATCACCGTCACGCCGATTTCGGCCAATCGCTCGCTGAGCCATTGGCTGTTGGTGTCGAGCCGTTGGCCGCTGGTCAGTTCGTCGCCGATCGAAATGACTTCCGCACGCATGACGACATTGTACACTCGGGGCGAAAGTCGGCAGCAGGATGCCGGATGATGCAAAAGGCGAAATCAGCGTTGCCCGAATCCCCTCATCTTTCGGCGTTTGCACCGTTTCGGCAGTCCGATTTCGCGCGCCTGTTCTTGGTCACCGCGGCGGCGACCTTGGGGAGCCGGGCGCTGGCCGTCGTGTTGGGCTACCAGGTGTACGAGCTCACCGGCGATCCGCTGGCGCTGGGAGCGTTGGGGCTGGTCGAAGCGATCCCGTCGATCTCGCTGGCCCTGTTCGGCGGGCACGTCGCCGATCGGTACGACCGCCGTGCGATCCTGCGGGTGACGCTAGGCCTTTCGATGGTCTGTGCCGCGGTATTCGCCGGGCTCGAGAGCTTCGGAACCGGAACCCTCCAGTTGATCGTGCTCTACGCGCTCGTCTTCATCGCCGGGATCGCCCGAGGATTTGCTGGTCCGGCCTCGGCGGCGCTCGAGGCCCAGGTGGTTCCTTGGGAACTGCTGGTCCATTCTTCCGTGTTGATGGCGAGCTGCTGGTTGTCGGCGGCGGTCATCGGCCCGCTCGTCGGCGGCGTGGTGTACAAGCTTTTTGGTCCGACGGTGACGTACGGCGGAATCGCCGTGCTGTACGCCATCGCCTGGGAAACGGTGCGACACATGGCGCCGCGACCGGTGGAGCGAACCCACCACGATGAGTCGATCTGGGAAAGCGTCGCGGTCGGCGTGCGCTACGTGGTGCACGACCAGGTACTGCTTGGCTCGATGGCGCTCGACCTGTTTGCGGTGTTGTTCGGCGGAGCGATCGCACTGTTGCCGGTGTTCGCCAGCGACATCCTGCATGTCGATACGGTCGGCCTCGGCATCTTGAATGCCGCGCCGACCACTGGTGCGCTGCTGACCATGCTCTGGGCGATGCGCCGCCCGCCGGTGACCCATGCCGGCCGGAATCTGCTCGTCGCGGTGGCCGGCTTCGGCGTGGCGATGATCGTGTTCGCCCTGTCGACTTCGTTCTGGCTGTCGGTCGTGGCGCTGTTTGTCAGTGGCGTTTGCGACGGCGTGAGCGTGGTCATTCGCCGCTCGATTTTGCGGCTGTTGTCGCCCGATCACCTGCGGGGCCGGATCGCGTCGGTGAGCCTGATCTTCATCGGTTCGTCGAACGAGTTGGGGGCGCTGGAAAGCGGCGTGGCCGCACGGTATCTGGGGACCGTTCCGTCGGTCTGGATCGGGGCGATCGTCACGTTGGCGGTGGTGGCCGTCACCGCCGTGTTTACCCCCGACCTGCGCCGGCTGTCGCTCGATCCGCAGCGGGCCGCACGCCGCGATGCGGAAATGGATCGCGAAATCGACGAGAAAACCGAGGTTTAGCCGGCGACCTTGATCGCCGCGTTTCTATCCAGAGCCAGCGCTTTAGCTTCCCCGCCAATACGGTTGCACGCCAACGGGGATGCGTGCTACAACCGCGTCACGCAATTGTAATGTTTCACGCCGCCACGCCTCATCACCGACCCTAAGGAGCCGATGATGCCCCGCACGCCCCCTTCCCCCGGCAGACTCCGCCGCCAGTTGGCGACCCTGTTTCTCGCCCTTGCCTGTCTGGCCTACGGCTCGATCGGCATCACTCGAATCGTCACCGCTCAGCCGCACAAGGATCTCAACTCGGAAATTACCGCGGCGGCGGGCGATGCCGGCGAGCATGAGCCGTTTGAATACTTCTCGTTCATGAAGGGCGAGCATTACAGCGGCTTCGAAAAGACCATGCTCTGGATCGTGCTCGCCACGGCAGTGGCAGCACTGATTTACTCCGTCTTGCTCGTCGGCCAGGTGATGCGGGCCGATACCGGCACCGCCAAGATGAAGGTCGTTGCCGATGCCACCCGCGAAGGTGCCAACGCTTATCTCTCGCAGCAGTTCAAGCGCATCACGCCGCTGATTGTGATCATCACCGCGGTGCTCTATTTCACGATGGGCGACGCCCACGGCAAGGAAATCGCCATGGGCCGCGCGGGCGCGTTCCTCGTCGGGGCATTGTTTAGCTGGTCGGTCGGCTTCGTCGGCATGCGATTGGCCACGCAAGGCAACTTGCGCGTCGCCGCGGCAGCCCGTCACAGCTACGGCACCGCGATGCAGCTCGGCTACCGCACCGGCACGATCACCGGCATGCTCACCGACGGTCTCGGTCTGCTGGGCGGCACGTTGATCTTCATGGCCTACGGCGAAAAGGCTTATGAGGCGCTGCTGGGCTTTGGCTTCGGCGGCACATTGCTGGCCCTGTTCATGCGTGTCGGCGGCGGCATCTACACCAAGGCCGCCGACGTCGGCGCCGACCTGGTCGGCAAGATCGAAGCCGGTATTCCCGAAGACGACCCGCGCAACGCCGCCACCATTGCCGATAACGTCGGCGACAACGTCGGCGACTGTGCCGGCATGGCCGCCGACATTTTCGAGAGCTACGAAGTGACGATCGTCGCGGCGATGATCCTTGGCTATGCCACGTTCGGCATCAAGGGGGTCGTGTTTCCGCTGCTGGTCCGCGCGATCGGTGTCGTAGGCAGCATCATCAGCACCTACAGCGTTCGTGCCGGCGAGAACGACACCTCCGACACCGCGCTGCACTCGGTGCACCGCGGCTTCTTAATCGGCAGCGTGATCAGCGTGATCGGCTTCTTCGTGCTCGGCTTCGGATACCTGCATTTCGATGCCGACTACTTTACGAAGTATCCCACCGCCGTCGCCGGTTATCCGATCGTCGATGGTGCCCCCGACGTTTCGGCGTTGCCAGTCTGGGCCAACGCTGGCCAATCGACGCTCGATCTGCGGCCGGCCCTCACCTGCTTGATCGGCGTGTTTTTGGCCATCGCTCTGAACAAGTGCACCAGCTACTTCACCCACACGCAGTACGAGCCGGTGAAGTCGTTGGCCAAGAACTGCCAGACCGGTCACGCCACGAACATCATCCAGGGCTTCGCCGTCGGTTATGAGTCGACCGTCTACGCCGTGCTCATCATCGCCGGCGCCATCCTCGCCTCCTCGCTGATCTATTCGAATACGAGCCCGATTTTTGTGGCCTACGGCGTGGCGATGTGCGGCATCGGCATGCTCACGCTCACCGGCAACACCATTTCGATGGACGTCTTCGGTCCCGTGGCCGACAACGCTAACGGCATCGGCGAGATGGGCTACGACAAGGAAGAGATGGAACGCCAGGAGCCGGGCAGCTACAAGCGGGCCCGCCAGATTCTGGCCGATCTCGACGCGGTCGGAAACACCACGAAGGCCGAGACGAAGGGTATCGCCATTGGCTCGGCGGTGATCGCGGCCGTCTCGCTGTTCGCTTCGTTCATCGCCGTGCTGGCGGTCGGCAGCGAGGACAAGATCAACCTGATGACGACCGACCAGTTCGTCGAACAGGCCGGCAAGCTTACCGTGGCCGACCCGATCGTGTTCATCGGACTGTTGATCGGCGGCGCGGTGCCGTTCCTGTTCTCGAGCATGTTGATCCGAGCGGTGGGGCGGGCGGCGTTTCTGATCGTGAAGGAATGCCGCCTGCAGTTCCGCGACCCGGCGATCATGGCCGGCACCAAGACACCCGATTACGGCCGCGTCGTGGGCATCTGCACCACGGCGGCTCAGCAGGAACTGATCGGCCCCGGCATGCTGGCGATCGTTTGCCCGCTGCTGGTTGGGTTCATCCTTGGCCCCTACGGCCTGGGAGGCTTCCTGGCGGGCATGATCCTTGTCGGCCAGTTGCTGGCCGTGTTCATGGCTAACGCCGGCGGTGCCTGGGACAACGCCAAGAAGCTGATCGAGGACGGTAACTACGGCGGCAAGGGGAGCGAGGCGCACAAGGCGTCAATCACCGGCGACACCGTCGGCGATCCGCTGAAGGACACCGCCGGGCCCGCCATCAACCCGCTGATCAAGGTCATGAACATGGTCAGCTTGCTGGCGTTGCCGTTGGTGATGCGCTACAACATTAGCGCCAAAGCCGAAGGCTTCGTGCAGGATGTCAGCCCGACGACCGGCTGGATCGTCGGCGCGGTGTGCCTGGCGGCACTGGTATGGGCCGTCTGGCAGAGCAAGCGCGAGACGCCCGAAATGAAAATGATGGACGAAGCGACGTAGACCGTCGCATAATTGACACTGATTGAGATCGCAACCTTTAGCCCCCGGCGAGTCGCCGGGGGCTAATGTTTCTTAAGGACATTCACATGAACGCATCCGCCCCTGTGCTCAAAAAGGATAATGTCGCCAAGGCCCTCGATCGCGCGCTCGATGCCGGCGGCGGCCTGCTGCGGCTCACGCCCACCTGGGTGCCGCGCAGCTTCCTGCATCCCGGCAAGCGGATCAAGCTCGCCCCCGCCGATTGGTACGCCTACGGCGCGCATCGCGGCGGGATCGACGAGCGCTGGTTCGGCAGCACCACCGAAGCCGCCAACGACAACCGCCAGCCCGACGAGGGGCTGAGCTACGTGGCCAGCGACGGCTCGCGTTTCACGCTGCGCGACGCCGTGGCCGAAGCGGGAGCGAAGATCATCGGCTCGCCGATGTGGGACAAGTACAAGCGCTGGCCCGTCTACTCGAAGTTCTTCGACAACATGGGCCCGATCCCGCATCACATGCACCAGAGCCAAAAAGATGCCGCTCTGGTCGGCCAGGAAGGAAAACCCGAGAGCTATTACTTTCCGCCACAACTGAACAATGTCGACAACAACTTTGCCTACACGTTCATGGGGCTCGAGCCGGGTACTACCAAGGCGCAGCTCCGCAAGTGCCTCGAGGATTGGCACAAGGGGGACAACGGCATCCTCGATCTTTCGCGGGCCTACCGGCTGAAGCGCGGCACCGGCTGGCTCATCCCGCCCGGCGTGCTGCATGCCCCCGGCTCGCTGTGCACCTACGAGCCGCAATGGGGCTCCGACGTGTTCGGCATGTACCAATCGCTCGTCGAAGGGCGCGAAGTACCGTGGGCGCTGCTGGTCAAGGACATGCCCAAGGAGAAGCACCGCGATCTGGATTTCATCGTCGGCCAGCTCGACTGGGAAAAGAACGTCGACACGCATTTCAAGGAGCACAACTACCTCGAGCCGATCGTCGACACGACGACCAGCACCCCTGGCGCGACCGACCGCTGGATCGTCTATGGCCTGGTTGATGGCCAGCAGTTGTTCAGCGCCAAGGAGTTGACGCTCGAGCCGGGCGCGAAGTTCGCGCTCAAGGACCCCGGCGCGAGTGGCTGGATCACGGTGCAAGGGCGCGGCCGCATGGGGCGGCTGCCGTTGCAAACGCCAGCGATGATTCACTTCGGCGCTGAAACCGAGGACGAGGTGTTCATCACCCACACCGCGGCCACCGTGGGGGTCGAGATCGAAAACACCGGCAGCGAACCGCTGGTGGGCCTGCGCTACTTCGGTCCCGATACGTTTAAGAAAGTGCCGCAGGTCGGCGAATACCGCAAGGCGTAAGGTAACGGCCGTTACTTCTTCTTGTCGGTCTTCAGGTCGTCTTTGTCGATCTTGATCGTCGAGTAAGGGTGCGCCGTCTTGCCCGTTTCGACTTCGCGCCAGTACTTGTCCCAAGCCGGCTTCTCGCCGCCGTCGATCTTGCCGTTTTTGTTCAGATCGTACTTTTTCATCAGCTCGGCGTCCTTGCCCTTTTGCGCCTTGGCGACCGCGGCTTTCATGGCGGCCGTCTCGTCTCGCTTCTCTTTTTGAGCCGCGACTTGTGCCTTGCTCGGCCCGCGACGACGAGCCATCGCCTGATCGTTGGCCGAAAGCAACAGGCTTGCCGCTACACCAACCGCCAACGTCACGAGGATCCGCCTATTCATGGGCTCGCTCCGACAAGTGACAATGCCCTAGCGCTTACGACGCACGATGCGTGCAGTTTATCGTGCACCGCCCAGTGGCTGAAGCAACACACCCCGGCTGCCTACGAGTTGTAATCTCCACCTGCGTGACGGCTTATCAGCGAATCGCCTTGGCCGCCACCATCAAGTCGGCGATCCACTCTTCGCGCATGCGGTGCCGGGCTTCGGGATCGGGCGCTCGCAGGATGGCCGAAGGGTGGTAGGTGGCCAGCACTGTGCCCCACTGGCTATCGAGCAGCCGGCCGCGCTGGCGCGTGATGCGAAACGACGCCCCCAGCAGCGACTGTGCCGCGGTGGCGCCGAGCGCCACGATCACGCGCGGCCGCACCACTTCGATCTCGGCTTCGAGCCACGGTCGGCAGGCCGCCACCTCGCGTGCCGACGGCTTCGAGTGTAACCGCCGCTTGCCTTGCGGCGTCCACTTGAAGTGTTTCACGGCGTTGGTGACGTACGTCTCGCCGCGGTCGATCCCCGCTTCTTCGAGCATCGCATCGAGCAGTCCGCCCGCAGGCCCCACGAACGGCGCTCCTTGACGGTCTTCCTGATCCCCTGGCTGCTCGCCGACGAGCATCATCGCCGCCGGCGCGTTGCCGGCGCCGAACACCGTTTGTGTCGCCTTCAGATACAACGGGCAGCCCTCGCAGTGCTTCGCCGCGCGCACCAAATGCGGCAAATCGCGCTGCCGTGGCAAAAAGTCCACTGCCGAAGTCGTTCCGCTTTGTCCTTTCGCGATCATCGCTCCTTCACTCCATCGATCTTCCTTCGCGCTCGCGTTTTAACACCGCAAAGAACATGCCGGCGGTTGCATTCAGCTTGCGGTCGGAACAAGATTGAGCGTCGCACTCCGTCCCCTTGTGAAATACCCTCGCGCATGCAGCCATCGTCGACTGTGCAGGAAGTCTGTGCGCTCGTGGGGCAGCCGGTGGCCGGCAACCCGACCCAATTCATGATCGAGCGAGCCTTTGCCAAGTGCGGCCTCGACTGGCGGTACTTGTCGTTTGAGGTTGCCGCCGAAGCGCTCGGCGACGCCGTGCGCGGCATGCGGGCGATGGGCTTTCGCGGCGGCAATATCACCACGCCGCACAAGGTGGCCGTCATTGAGTTTCTCGATCGGCTTAGCCCCGCCGCCGAGCTGATCGGTGCCGTCAACTGCTTTGTCCGCGAAGGCAGCGCCCTGGTCGGCGAGAGCACCGACGGCAAAGGATTTCTGGAATCGCTGCACAGCGTGATTGATCCGGCCGAAAAGCACGTCGTACTGCTCGGCGCCGGTGGAGCGGCCCGCGCCATCGGCGTCGAGCTGGCCTTGGCCAAGGCGGGAAAGATCACCCTGGTGAATCGCACACCCGAGCGCGGCGAGGGGCTGGTCGAGATGCTGCAACAAAAGACGGGAGTCGCAGCCGAGTTCGTCCCCTGGCAAGGTGAATACGGCATCCCGCCCGAGGCGCAGATCGTCGTGCAGGCCACCTCGATCGGCCTCAATGACCCACGCGCCCGGGTTCCGGTCAGCTTCGCCAAGGTCGCCCCGAAGACTGTCGTTGCCGACGTGGTATTTAATCCTGCCGAGACGCGATTTCTGCAAGAGGCAAAGCGCGCCAAGTGCGTTACACTCGACGGCTTGGGGATGATCGTGAACCAAGGGGTGATCGGCTTCCAACTCTGGACCGGCATCGAGCCAGACCGAGCGCTGATGCGCGACGCCGTGGAAGAATATCTGAGCTTGTGAGACAAACGATGACGGCGATTAGAAAAACCCTCTCCCTCTGGGAGAGGGTGGCGAGCGCAGCGAGCCGGGTGAGGGTGAAGCGAGTACATGGCATCCATGCCGGTTCACCCTCATCCGCCCTTCGGGCACCTTCTCCCGGCGGGAGCAGGGCGTTGTTTGCGCTCGTATCGATGTTGTGGTTTGCCGCCCCGTTGCACGCCGCCGACGGACAACCCTGGGGCGTTAGTCTCATCGCCCGCGACACGCTCGACGGCTGGATCGCGGGTCCTGAAGAACCGCGAGGCTGGTCGGTGAAGGACGGTGTGCTGCGAGGCGATAAGGGTTGCGCGCCGTTGACCGGTTCCTGGACCTTCGGCGACTTCGACCTCGAATACGAATTCTCGTCCGATGATGGCGGCGAACTCGTCGTCGATGCAATCGACGCTACGACGGGCAAGCGCCTCACACAATCAAAAGCCGGCGGCAGTCGCGCTTCGGGAAAGCTGGCGCGGCACGGTGACCACGCGCGGGCCGCGATCCAACTCACCATCGCTGGCGGCAGCGGAAACGTCACGAGCCTGCGAGTCCAAGAACCCGCCGGTGAGCTGCTCTTCAACGGCCGCGACCTTACTGGCTTCTGGACCCCCGGCAATCCGAAGTCGTGGAAAGTTGAGGACGGCGCGATCGTCTGTCTGAACGATCATGGCGATTACCTGCGCAGTGAGAAACAGTACGCCAACTTCACGCTCTCGTTGGAATACAAGATCGCCAAGGGGGGCAACTCCGGCATCGGCATTCGCACGCCGCGCGACGGTTGGCCCAGCGGCGACGGCATGGAAATGCAAGTCGAGGATCGCCCGGCCGACGAGCCCTTAAACGGCCAGTCACCCATGGCGATCTACAGCAACGTCGAGCCGTTTGCCCGGGCCGATCGTAGCGGCCAGTGGAACCGCGTCGTCATCAAGGCCGAGGGGCGGATGATTAGCGCTTGGATGAATGGCGAGTTGGTGCAGTGCGTGAACACCGCTTGGCAGCCAGAGCTAAAGCATCGACACCTGAAGGGATGGATTGGCTTCCAGGACCACAACGATCACGTGGAGTATCGCAATATCCGCGTGCTCGAAGCCCCGGATGGCATGGGACTGGCCGAGTGGTACGCGCCGCGCCCGCCGTTCGGCTCGCAGGTGATCGTCGACCGGCTGATGAATCCCGAGGTGTTGGCCCGCGGCGATGGTCCGAAACTCGAAACGTTGCGAAAGACTGTCTCCGGTGCCGCCGAGCAGGTGATCGCGGAGCTCGACGGCCCCGGCGCGGTCGTCGCCATCATGCGCTCCAACGAGCGCGGCCAAGTGCGGTTGTACTTCGACGATGAATCGACCCCGCGGGTCGATTGCCCGGCAGCGGACCTGCTCAATCAGGTTCCCGCGCTGGCGCGCGACAAGAGTCCGATGCTCGTCTACGTGCCATACAAGAAGGCGTTGAAGATCACGCTCGCCGAGGCCAAGAAAGCCGATTACGCGATCGACTACGTGAAGCTCACGAGCGACGTGCGGATCGAGCCGTTCGCCGGACTGACGCACACTGCCGCGCGGGGCTTGCTCACCGCGGCGGCGTATCGTCTGCATCAGCAGAGCCACGGCACAATGCGCAAGTTCGATCCTGAGCCGAAGGCGGTGTCGGAGCCGAAAGAGATCAAGCCCGGAAAAAAAGAGACACTCGTTTCGCTCGACGGCACCGGCGTGGTCGACTGGTTCCGCCTGCACGTCTCGAACAAGGCGCTCGCCAACGACGACCTGTGGATCGAAGTGGCCGTTGACGGCGACGAACGCCCGTCGCTCGCGGCACCGGTGCGCTACTTGTATCCCGGCTTCAGCCAGGGAGGCAACTTCCGCAACTACCTGGAGACGAGCCGCGACGGTTTCGCCTGCCGAGTGGCGATGCCATTTCGTGATGGACTAACCATGTCGCTGGAGAACCGCGGCAAACGCTCGATCAAGGATGTCGATCTGACGGTGTCGTACGAGCGGAAGGAAACCAACGATCCGCTGCTCCGAAATCGATTGCAAGGACTGTTTCTGCAACCCGCGTCGGCGACCATTGCACAGTCCTTCCGCATTGACCGGCTCGTTGGCTTGGTGTGCCGCGCGCCGGCTGAACAAGATGCCAAGCTCGCTTCGCTGCTCGAATTGCCGGTCAAGGGAGACGACTTGAAGCAGGCACTCAATGGCCGCGCGGGCTCGCTTGCCTGGCGCTGGTGGCTGCTTGGCCCGCCCCAAAACGCCGCAGCGACGATCGTCCCAGCCGGATCGGCCGAGGCGATGTTGGTGCTGTACTATCGGTCCGCAGATTCCTAACCGCTCAGTGCCGGTTGCTGTTGCGTGATGCAGTGGAACGCCCCCAGGCCCCAGGCTAGTTCGCGGGCACGCAGGCCCACCACGCGGCGATCGGGAAACACGCTCCGCAGGATCTCCAGCACCTGCGCGTCGGCCGGATCATCGAACTGCGGCGCCACGACCACGCCGTTGGAGATGTAGAAGTTGCAGTAGCTGCCGGGCATCCGCTGGTCGCCGTAGAACAGCGGACGGGGCATGGGCAGGGCGATCACTTCCAACCCCCGGCCATCCTGGTCGGTGGCTGCTTCGAGCCGGGCGAAGTTGTCTTGCAGCGGTTGATAGTTTTCGTCTGCCGGGTCGTCTTCCACCGCCGCCAGCACGATCCCCGGGGCAACGAATCGGGCCAACTCGTCGATGTGCCCGTCGGTGTCGTCGCCAACAATTCCTTCGCCCAGCCAGACCACGTGCGGCGCGCCACAATACTCGGCGAGGTAGCGCTCGATCGCCGCGCGGTCGAGTTGCGGATTGCGATTCGGATTCAGTAGGCACTGCTCAGTCGTGAGCACGGCGCCTTTACCGTTGAAATCGACGGCGCCCCCTTCGAGGATGATCCCCGGTTCGATGCGGCGGTAGCCAAGGATCTCGGCAGCCTGGCGCGGCACGAGGTCGTCCTTATCGAACGGTGGATACTTGCCGCCCCAGGCGTTGTAGCCCCAGTCGAGCAGTGTGGGTGGCGAACCCTTGGGGCCGACGAGGAACATGGGGCCGTGATCGCGCATCCAAGCGTCGTTCGTTTCGATGTCGTGCAGCACGACGTTCGGCACGTCGCCCACCATCCGGCGAGCCTCGGCCATCACCCGTTCGCCGCCGGCACAGATATGCACTGTCTCGTGCTCGGCGAGCACACGCGTCAGCTCGGCCCAGACCGCGGGAATCGGCTCGAAGTTTCCCGGCCAACTATTCTGATTGTGCGGCCACGAAAGCCAGGTCGCCTCGTGCGGCTCCCACTCGGCGGGCATGCGGAAGAGGGGGCTGGGGGTTGGGGACTGGGGGCTGGGGGGCATCAGTCGAGGTACCGTTGCGTGAGGCCGCCGTAGGCGTCGATGCGCCGATCACGCAGGAACGGCCAGTGCGTGCGCACGACGTCGATCTGGTCGAGATTGCACTCGACAATAAGTGTTTCTTCGTGATCGTGGCTGCCGCGGGCCAGCAGGTTGCCGTTGGGGTCGGCGACGAACGACGCTCCCCAGAACTCGATGTTCGCCTCCGTGCCGACGCGATTGGGGGCGGCCACAAACACGCCGTTGGCGATGGCGTGGCTGCGCATCATCGTTTCCCAGGCGGCGTGCTGGCTGGTGCCGAACTCGGCCTTCTCGCGCGCCTGCCAGCCGATGGCCGTAGGGTAGAACAAGATCTGCGCTCCCGTGAGCGCCGTGAGCCGGGCCGCTTCGGGATACCACTGGTCCCAACAGACGCATACGCCGACGCGGCCGTAGCGGGTGTCAAAGCTGCGGAACCCTAGGTCGCCGGGCGTGAAGTAGAACTTTTCGTAGAACAGCGGATCGTCGGGAATGTGCATCTTGCGATACATGCCCGCCTGCCGGCCGTCGGCATCGAACACGACCGCCGTGTTGTGATAGAGGCCGGCCGTGCGGCGCTCGAACAGCGAGCCGACTACCACGATGCCGTGCTTGGCAGCGGCGGCGGAGAGCGCTTCGCTCGTGGGGCCGGGGATCGGCTCCGCCTCAGCGAACCGGGCGTGATCTTCGCTTTGGCAGGGGTAATGTCCCGCGAACAACTCCTGCAAACAGACGATGTTCGCTCCCGCTTCGGCCGCTTCGCCGATGCGCGCCAGCGCCTTGGCCACGTTGGCGTCCTTGGCCGGCGCGCACGTCATTTGCACCACCGCCACCGTGACGTGCGACGGCGTCGTGGACGACTCGGCCGATGATTCCTCGGTGGTTCGCGACATCGAATCGTTGATGGTACTCTAAGCGGCATGAATGACAACCGGCCCCGAGGGCTGTTCATCGCGGGGACCGATACCGGAGTCGGCAAAACGCATGTGACAGCGATGATCGCGCGGTCGTTGGTGGCGGCGGGCAGGCGCGTCGGCGTGTACAAGCCGGTGGCCAGCGGGTGCATGGTCGGCGCCGGCGGCCTGGTGAGCGACGATGCCGCGGCCCTGTGGCAAGCGGCGGGCGAGCCGGGCGAGTTGGAGCGCGTGTGTCCGCAACGATTTCGTGCTCCACTGGCGCCGCCCTTTGCTGCCCGGCGGCAAGGCGACGAGGTCGACGCGCAGTTGCTGCGCGCTGGCCTGCAATACTGGTGCGAACGTTCAGAAATTGTTTTGATCGAGGGGGCCGGCGGGTTGATGTCGCCAGTGACCGACGACGAATTCGTGGCCGACCTGGCCTACGATTTCGAGTTTCCGCTGGTCGTGGTGGCCCGCAACTCGCTCGGGACGATTCACCAGACGCTCACGACGCTCATCGCCGCAGCGACGTTCCGACGTGGCTTGGATGTGGCCGGCGTGGTTCTGAACCAGGCATCGGCCCCGCTCGATGAGAGTTGCCAAAGCAACGCCGCGGAGCTGGCGGCGCGCATGGTGCCACCGCTGCTGGCCCAGGTCGGCTGGGATCAGACAGAATTCGATCCGCCGGTCGATTGGTGGGAACTGACGAGAAGCTAGGCGCGGATCGCCGCCTGGCCGGCGATATGCGGCCGGTGGCCGTTCATGCGGCTCTCAGCCAGCGTGGTGTCGATCGACAGGTTTAGCATCACGCTCCAGCGACCGTTGGCGTCGGCCTCGACAAGCCAATGGGGCAGCACGGCCACCGACTGGTGGACCAGCTCGAAGCCCCCTTCCGACTGGCTGACCGTCTCGATTGGAAAAGTCCAGAACTGCGTCGGGATCGAGGCTTGAAATCCTACGTCGATGCCCAGCCACTCGTCGACCAGGTTCAACGCAGTAATGTCGTGCAGATCGAGCTGCGTGCCGAGCTGGCCGAGGCGGTTGCGGCGGCCGTCGTGGAAGTAGCGGTCGTCGGCGCCGGAAGGCATGCCGGCGAAGTTGAACTCGACGGCGAAGTGCAGCGGCCGCCCCTGTGGCAAGCCCTCGATCATGTAAGCGATTTCGAGCACATTGCTGCCGGCTTCGAGCGTCACGCCTTTGGTGATCTTCAGCGGAATGCCCCAGGCGTTGCCCGCGCGCGTCATCTGGGCCTGAATGCGGTCGGGATTGCGGCGCAATCGCGCTTCGTAAACAGTACCCATAAAGTCGCCGCGCTCGAGCGCTTTGCCGGCCACAACGGTGGCCAGCGTGGCGTCGTTGTCGTAGAAGTGGTCGAGCAGACTTTTGCGATTGTAGCTGTCGTACTGGACTCGCTCTTCCAGTCCCGGCTGCTTGAAGACGACGCGATCGTGGATGCTCGCCACGGCATCGCCGCCACCGCCGGCGCCGGCGAGCACCTTGCGATGGTACGCCTCGGGGCGACGGGCCAGCGTGGCGAGCAAGTTGTGGCAGATACTGCGCACGTCGAGCTCGTACATCTGCCCGCCGCGATACGGCGACAGCAGCGTCGCCAGGCGGTCGTTGGCCAGAAAGATTTCCTGGCGCGCGTCGAGGTTGAAGTCGCCGGCCGTGGCTTCGACCCAATGGTCGCTACGGTCGGCGGCGCGGTTGAGCAGGTTGTCGGCCGCGATCAGGCACTTGTACACGGCGTTGCGCAAGTGCGGCAGGTAACAGCCGCCGAACGCTCCGTGCCAGTAACTGCAATTGCATTGGCCGCGATACAGCTCGGTGCGGGCGTAGTCGAGCAGTTCGCGATCGTGGCCGGCTTCGACGGCTTGTTCGAGCCGGCGGCTGATCATCAGCATTCGCGTGTACATCTCGTCGGTTTCGGGGTACTTCACCTTGAAGTTCCGCCAGAAGCCACCGCGCAAGAATTGCTGCAACACGGGCCAATGATGCTCGTGTTCCATGTCGTGGCGCACGGTTTCGTACTTCACCAGTTGCTCGGCCGGCAGTGCCCACTCGGTCATTTCGCGGTAGCTGCTGTCGGGCAGGTACACCTTGCCGGTCGGCGGGACGTTGTCGATCGCTTCGCTGAGCGTGGTGACGTTGATCCAGTGCTGGTTGTCGACCAGCCGATCGAAGAACTGCCGCAGCCAGCCGTGTTCGTAGACGTGTTTCTTCGTGTCGGGCCAGGTGCCAAACTTTTCGCCGTCGTCGCCGAACACCACGACCGAGCCCGGATGGTCATGGGCAATTTGCCCCAGGTAGTCGATTGTCTCTTGCGGGTCGGCAAAGGGAATGGTGTACCGCAGCCGCTCGCTCCCGGGGAAGACGCTCAGCAACCGGCCGTCGTCCTCGGTGACGTAGTAGCCGTGAAGCTGGTCCTGGGTCAGCCCGGCGCACTTGAAGTGAAAATCGTCGAGGATGGTGTACTCGACGCCGGCAAGCGCCAAGTCGCTGGTCAGACTCTGTTCCCAAACGCGCTCGGGAATCCACATGCCGCGGACCTTGGCTCCCAGGCGGCTCTCGAGCCAGTCGCGGTAGCGCACGATCTGACCGACGCGATCGCGCCGCGGCAGCATCGGCAAGATCGGCTCGTAAAACGCTCCGCCGACAATCTCGACGCGGCCATCGGCAACCAGTTCGCCGAGCCGATCGAGATACTCGGGATGGTTCGCGGCGAGCCATTCCATCAGGCAGCCGCTGGTATGCAAGCCGATTTTCAGCGTCGGGTAGTTGCAGAAGACGTCGAGAAACGGCAGGTAGCTGTCCTGGTAGGCCTGCTCGATGACGCCGTCGAAGTTCCCGATCGGCTGATGATTGTGAAAAACCAGCGCGAAACGCAGCGGTTGAGCCATGAACGGATCTACTGCTTATTGGGCGAGTCCATGCCAAAGCCACGGATGGCAATCCGTGGACTTAACTTACGCAAACTACCTGATCGGTTTTGCCGCCGCCGTTTTCGCGGCCTCGCTGACCACCGGTGCCGTGTCCCATTCCGTCTCGCGCAGGAACGCCGCAGCTTCCTCGGGCGGGACCGGGTTGATATAGAACCCGGTGCCCCACTCGAATCCGGCCGTCTTCGTCAAGCGCGGGATGATCTCAATATGCCAGTGATAATGGCCTAACTCTTGGCTGTCAAACGGAGCAGTGTGGATGATGTAGTTGTACGCGGGCCGATCGAGCGCGTTCTCGATCTTTCCCAACACCTGCTTCATCACGCGGGCCAGCTCGTCGACGCCGTTCTTCTGGATGTTCTCATAGTGGCTCGAGTGCGGCTTCGGCAGCACCCACGTCTCGAACGGGAAGCGGCTCGCGAAGGGGCAAAACGCCACGAATCCCGGCAGATCGAGCACGATGCGCTTCTCGGTCGCCAGTTCCTGCTGGATCATGTCGCAAAACACGCAACGCCCCCGGTACTTGAAGAACTCGTGCGAGCCGATCATCTCGTCGCGCACGCTGATGGGCACGATCGGCGTGACGATGAGCTGGCTGTGAGTATGCTCCAACGACGCGCCGGCCTGCTCGCCGACGTTCTTGAAGATCATGCCGAACACCAGTCGCGGGTCTTTCTTCAGGTCGACCATCCGGTCGCGATACACCCAAAACACCTCACCCAAGTTTTCCTCGAGCAAGTCGCTGGCGCTGAGCACGTGCCGCGGCGACTCGATGATCACCTCGTGGGCGCCGACGCCGCGCATCATGTCGTAGATGCCTTCGCCACGCTTATTCAAATCGCCTTCGATCTCCAAAGCGGGAAACTTGTTGGGGACCACGCGGACCCGCCAACCGGGCGTGTCGCGCGCGGTACCGTGGGCGCGGTAGGCGATGATCTCGCCGGGGGTCTGGTCCTCGTTCCCTTCGCAGAACGGGCAAAAGCTGCTCGAGCGGACTTTCGGCGACGAGTTGAAATCGTGCGGCCGGCGCGCGCGACTCTTGGCCACGATCACCCATCGGCCGACGATCGGATCTTTACGCAGGTCAGGCATGGGGGAATTATGAATGCAGAAGGCAGAAGGCAGAAGTAGAGAAAGACGGAAGACAGTTAATACTTCTGCATTCATCCTTCTGACTTCTGCCTTTCCTCACGCTTGCCACATGATCATTTCGAACTCGGGCGATGGAACCGTCGTTTCGATCGCTCCTTCGGCCGGAATGCGTTCGACCGACGCGTCGTTCTCGAACACGTCGAGCCGGAAATGCAGGTTGTCGTCGATCGTCACGCCCAAGCTGCGCGTCGGCAGGGCGATCTCGAGAATATGATCGGCCGCAGCTTGCGCTCCCGATTCGCTCACCGGCACGTCGTGGTGATACAGTTGCACGGCCGGGTGCGGCGTGCCGGGATGCGACACGATCAGCTCGAATCCTTCGGGCTCGAGGAATTCGATGCGCAACGCCTCGACTCCCGCCAACTGCTCGCGAGCCGAGCCTTGCCGGGCATCGATGCGCAACAGCAGCCGCTCGGTATCAAAACCGAAATATACGTCGGCCAGGCGGCCTTCCTGCACCATGCTCATCGTCCCGCGCGAACCGCTCGTGGCGAAGTGCCCGGCATTGATCCACTCGAAGTAGGTCCGCCGGCCGTCGACTTTCACGTTCAGCAGGCTGGTCGGTTGCGTGTGGGGCTGCGCGTGGCGGTGCCCCTGGCTGATCGGCCGGAGCAAATCGCCTGGCACCTCGTCGCCGAGCACGCTGTAGATGTTCTGCAAGTGCTTGCGGAACAGCCGGTCGAAGACCGAATCCTGCGCGCTGGAGTGGCTGTCGCCGAACCACCAGAACCAGTCGCTACCCTCGGCAATTTGCAGCTCTCGCCGCGCCGTGGCCAGTTGCTCGGGCGTTTTGCCACTCGTCTTTTCGGCCGCCAACAGGTGCTCGCGGGCGGCGAACAGCGAATCCCAGGCGCGGTTGCACTCGGGATGGCCGATCCAAATGCCGAAGTTGTGCGAAATCCAGCTTCCTGCAAACAGATTGCCGATCCGGTCGGTCGCCGGGTGCTTGCGGACGTAGTCGCCGATGCGCATCGGCGTGATCTTGGGATGCGACGCGGCGCGGCGATACAAGCTGCGGAGGAAGTCGCGGCCGCCGTCGGGGTAGTATTCCCAGCAGTTTTCGCCATCGAGAATGATGCTGACCAACGTAGGTCGCTGCCCCGCGTTGGCGGAGGTGGCCCGGCCGATTGCCTCCAGCTTGCCGATAAAATCGTCGACCGCGTGCTGCGTTTGGTAACGCTGATAGTGGAAGCCGATCTGGTCGCTCATGGCATGATCGCGAAAGACGATCTGCACGCTTTGCCCTTTTTCCTCGACACGCCAAGGCCGATAGAGCATTTCCGGGTTGCGTAAGAAGCCTTGGCCATCGCGCGAAACCCAGCCTTCGGTCGAGCACGACAGAATCTCTTCGTCGGTCGCGATCCACTCGAGGCCCGCCTTGGCCATAAACGGGATGATCGCCTGGCAGACCGAGCCTTCGCTGGGCCACATGCCCCGCGGCTTCGTGCCGAACACCTTCTCGTGGAACTCGACCGCTTGGCGCACGTGGCGTTCGGCATCTTCGGGGTAACCTTCCAGGTGCCGCGGCAACTGCACGTCGGGCATCGCCTGCCGCGCCAGGCGCTTATCGCACAGCAGCGGCAAGATCGGATGGTAGAACGGCGTGGTCGTGAGCTCGATCTGTCCGCTCTCGGCCAACTCGCGATGCAGCGGAATGATCTGCTTCAACAGTTCCATCTGCTTGGCCAACAGCCATTGCTTGTCGGCCTCGGTCCAATGCCGCCCCTTGCGGCGGAACTCGGCCAGGTCCTTGTCGACCTCGAACGCAATCGGATGCATCCACGTCAGGTTCGACCAGCATTGCAAGTCGAGCACGTCGCGCTTGGTAAACCGCTTGGCGGCGCGGGCGGCTGAATCGACACTCAGGCCGCGCATTTGGTACAGCTCGTGGTAGCGCGGATACGGGCGAATCATGTGGTCCGGATGGACCATGAAGAAATTATCGAGCAGGAAGTACATGTCTTCCTCGCTCAAGGCATCGGCCGGGGTCCGGCTCACGCGCAGATGCTGGTCCTCGTGGCCGTGCTCGATGTAGCCGAGCAATTGCACCAGCAAGCTGGGCACCAGGTTGATGGCGGCGCGAAACTCGGGCACTTCCTTCAACTGCATGGCCATGCCCCAGTAATCCTTGGTGCCGTGCAGACGGACCCAAGGCATGGGGTTCTCGTGGCCGACGTCGTCGGGATAATACGGCTGATGCTGGTGCCAGAAGATGGCCAGCGCCACGTCGTGCATCGCAGACCCTTGGCTGGAAAACGCGGAACGACAACGAATCGCAACTATACTGGATCGTGGCTCGTTTTGTCTGCAAGTTCGCCAAGACTTTCCGGTGCTCGACCTTCACATGCCGATCCCACCTTTCTTGCGACGCTGGATTGAACTGTCGAGGCATCTCGGATTCGATCCCGTCGAGCTGCGGCGGACATTGCGCGGACTGCCGCGATTTGTGTCGGATTATCGAGCGTTGCGGCGGCAGTACCGAACCTCGGGGCACGAGTTTCCGTTCGGCAGCATCACGCCGCACTTTGCCGATCGGCTTGCGTCGAGCGGCATAGCGCGCGGGCATTACTTCCACCAAGACCTGTTGGTGGCATCTTGGATCTACGCGGATCGCCCGACCAAGCACGTCGACATCGGCTCGCGAATCGATGGTTTCGTCGCGCACGTGGCAGTGTTCCGCGCGATCGAGATTTTCGATCTTCGTCCGCAAGCCGGCGCGGTGCACAACATGCACTTCGTGCAGTGCGACTTCACGGCCCATCCGTTCCCGTTGCGCGACTACGCCGACTCGGCATCGTGCCTGCACGCGCTCGAGCATTTTGGCCTGGGACGCTACGGCGACGCGCCCGATTACTACGGTTACCGCCGCGGCTGGAAGAACCTGCACCAGCTTTTGAAGCCCGGCGGGCGACTATATTTTTCGGTCCCCATGGGGCCGAACCGCATTGAGTTCAACAGCCAACGGGTGTTCAGCGCCGACACAATTCGCCAGATAATCGACGCGCATTACGAGGTCGAGCGCTTTGCCTACGTGAACGACAATGGCGACCTTGTTGCCGACGCCGTTTGGAACGATCCTTCAGCGAGCACCAACTTCGGCTGCCGCAACGGCTGCGCCATTTTCTCGCTGATCAAACGTCCGGCAGACTGACGAGACGGTTCAAAACCATGCTTCCTAGCTTGCCGTGCTACACAGCCGCCGGCTGTTTGACCGCGCAGCCATGGCGCTCGCACGTCGCTGGTTGCCATGCAGTTTCTTACGTCCGCGCGATGCCGCGGCCTCTAGCCGCCGAGGGGAATCGTCGGCGCGAACATCTTGTACAAAAACGGAAGATCAACCACCAGCAGCAACACCAACACGACGGTGCATGCCACCACCGACGCCATCAGCCAAGGTTCGCGGAACAATCGTTCCGGCGCTTGTGCGGCGCTGTTTGGCCGAAAAGCGATCGACAAATAAACCGCCATGACGATCGCGACCAATGGAAAGGCCAGCACCAATTCCAGGCGATAGCGCACCAGAAACGCCCCGAAGAACAGCATCGCGGCCGAGCCGTAGAACATGATCGACACCAGCAGCCGATCGGGAGTGTAATACGCGAACGATTTACGGTAGCTCGCGGCCACGGTGGGGTCGTCGATCTCGCGCAACTCGGCATAACGCTTGATGGCCATGAAATAGCAGCCGATCATCCAGTAGCTCGCCAGCAGCGAGACGGGCGGGATGTCGGGCGTGCCGGCAATATACCAGCCGGCCAGCATGCGCAGCGGGTTGTTGACTGCTTCACTAACTACGTCGATGAAAGCCACCTCTTTGGTCCGCACCGGCGGGACGTTGTACAAGCAACCCATGATCCATAGCACGACCATGACCGCGGTAAACGCCGCCGACACGAGCCACGAAACGCCCAGCCCCACGGCAAACAGCAGCAACCATTCGGCGCAGGCCAGGCGAATATTGACCCGAGCGGACGGCACTGGCCGTTGCCGCTTGATCGGGTGATACCGATCAGACGGCGCGTCGAGCAACTCGTTTAGCACATAGTTGCTCGAAGCAACCAGGCAGGTCGCCGCCAGGCCCATGAGCAGTCGATACAGGAAAGCCGCATCGATTTGCCCCCAATCGAGCGCCACGGCGGCGAGCACACCTGGCAGCACAAAGACGTTCTTAACCCAATGATCGGGCCGAGCGATCTGAACATAGGCCAACCAATTCGGTAGCCCGGATGCAGGCGACGCCAAGTCGCTCGATGGCGGCGGCGATTCAACAAACGTGGTCGGCATGGGTGGCGACACCTTGCAATCAGCGAACAATGCAGCAATCGGCCAAACATGCGTCAGCGTCGAGCAGCAGCATGCTCTTTTAGGCTAACAAGCCCGTCGGCCGACATTCCGTCCACAGTCAGCCCACTTCAAACGACTGCAGGTTGTTTCACGCGCGACAGCATGCGCTGATACAGAGTTGTGTAATCACGGGCGCTGCGAGTCCACGACCAATCCTGGCTCATGCCAGTGCGCACGATTTTCGACCACACGCTGGGAATGTCGAACGTCTGACAAACCCGCGCCAGCGTCTCGCCCAGCGCCAGCGGGCTGTACTCGCGGAAACTGAAGCCGGTGGCGGTCCCCGCCTCGAGCGATTCGCGCGTCACGTCGGTCACGGTATCGGCGAGGCCGCCGGTCGCACGCACCAACGGCACGGTCCCGTACTTCAGGCTGTAAAGCTGATTGAGCCCGCACGGCTCGAAGCGGCTCGGCATCAGAAACACGTCGGCCCCCGCTTCGATCCGGTGAGCCAGCACATCGGAATAGGCCAATCGCAGCGACACCTTTTGCGGATAGCGGTCGGCCAACGTCGTGAGCGCCTGGTGATATGCCGGATCGCCAGTCCCCAGCAGCACCCACTGCGCCGGACTGCTGCGCAGCCAATCCTGCATCACCTTCACCACCAGGTCGATTCCCTTCTGCTCGGCCAGCCGGCCGACGAAACCGAGCAAAGGCGTGCGCGGCTCGACCGGCAGGCCGAACTCACGCTGTAGCGCCGCCTTGCACACGGCTTTGCCCGTCTCGAATGTGTTCACGTCGTATTGCTGCGCGATGTGCGGATCGTTCGCTGGGTTCCAGATGCTGTAGTCGACGCCATTGATAATTCCCGACAGCACGTCGCGGCGCTGCTGCAAAACCCCTTCCAGCCCCGAACCCAACGGTGCGGATTGAATCTCCTCGGCATAGCGCGGACTGACAGTGCTGATCCAATCGGTAAACACCAAGCCGGTCTTCATCAGGTTCAGCTTGCCGAAGAACTCCATCTGGTGCCAGTTGAAGTACTTCCAATCGAGTCCCGTGAGCAGCATGTCCCAATGCCAGAACTGTCCTTGGTAGGCCAGATTGTGGATCGTGAATAGGCTGGCGATCTGCTCGTAGCCCGGCACGCCGCGATATTCGGTCTTCAGAAACGCCGGCAGCAGGCCGGTCTGCCAGTCGTTGGCGTGAACGATCTGTGTGTTCAGTTCCAACAAGCGGATCGATTCGAGCACCGCGCGGCAGAAGAACGTATAGCGCTCGCAGTTGTCGATGAAATCCGAACCGTTGATGCCGTACAGCTCGGGGCGATCGAAGTACTCATCGTGCCGAACCAGATACACCGGCACATCGCTGCCTGGGAGCACACTGCGCAATAGGCAGCCGCGCACGCGCTTGCTGCCGATCGCGATCGTGAACTCCTGGCCCGTAGCTTCGACCGGCTGTCCCGATTCCAGCGCCCGGCGATACGCGGGGATGAACAAGACCGGCTCGTGGCCGAGCTTGGCCAACTCGATCGGCAGCGCACCGGCGACGTCGGCCAGGCCTCCCGTCTTGGCGAACGGGACCGCTTCGCTGGCAGCCAGTAAGATTTTCATGTCGATCCGCGTTGCCTATCGCCCCCAATGTTTCAGAGCATACGCCGCATATGGCGTGCAAAATGCAATCGCCCTCTACGGCCAACATAGGGTAGCTGACAACTTCAGACTATCAAAACCTGCTTCTCCGCGGAAGGATTCGCCCGCGGCGGGTGTCGGGAGCGCGATTCCCGATTCAACCATTCACGACATGTGCCACGATGACGATTGTGCATACGATCGGCCATTCGACGCTGCCGGCCGACGAATTCTACCGATTGTTACGGCTGCACGGCGTGCAGCACGTGATCGACGTGCGCCGTTTCCCCGGCTCGCGTCGCTGGCCGCACTTCAACCGTGAGGCGATGGAGCAATGGCTGGCCGACGTCAGCATTTCGTACCGTCACGAGCCGGCGCTGGGCGGGCGTCGGTCCGGGCGTCGGTCCGGGCGAAGTGAGTCACCGAACACGTTCTGGGAAAGCCCGTCGTTCCGTGCATTTGCCGACTACATGGCCACACCTGAGTTTTCCGCAGGGCTCGAAAAGCTGATTGCCGAGGCGGGCGATCGTTCGATGGCGATCATGTGTTCCGAGGCAGTCCCGTGGCACTGCCATCGACGGTTAATTGCCGATGCGCTGGTCGCGCGCGGCATCGAAGTGCGCGACATCCTCGGCGCAGCGGCACGACCCTACGCGCTGAACCCCCATGCGCGAGTCACCGCCGACGGCCATCTCGAGTATCCCGCCGAGGCGTCGTGAGCGCGGCCGCTACGAACGCGGCGGCTCGGTGAACCGCAGGTAATAGCCGTCGGGCGACACGGCGCGGAAATCGCGCACTCCCCAGGGACGCATGGCGATGCCGCTGGAAATCTTCCACCGCCCATGCTCCTTGGCGGCGGCAAACGATCGGTCGAGATCGGCGACCACGATGCCGATCTCGACCCCCAATCCTTGCTCGCGCCCCAGCAGCTTGCGAAAGAACGGATGTCCGTTGGGCAATTCATCGGGGTGCATGACCATGATCTGTGCGACGTCCGACTCAAGGGTCGTGAACCCTTTGTCGCCCGACGTTTTGTGGAATCCCGCGACGGCTTGAAAGTACGCCGCGTACTCGTCGACATGCGGCGTGCCCAGTTCGAGAAAGACAAATCCCGGCCGACGCAACTCGACCGTCGGCTTCGGCCCCGTCGGCGGCTGGCACCACGCGGCGCGCAGCAACACCAATCCCGCACACGCCGCCACGACCAGCGCAACGCTTCTCATGACGCCTCTCCGCCGCGAGCCAGATACAGTGCGCTTGGGCGGATTCGAACCGCCGACCTACGGTTTAGGAAACCGTTGCTCTATCCTACTGAGCTACAAGCGCGAGTACCGTAATTCCCGAGGAACATGGCCGAGCGACGACGAATTCCGATACACCGACGACACTCATCACCTTGGACTGGTTCGCGTCGATGATCAAGGCTACCGCAAACGCCGCTGCGGGCAAGCCCGCACAGCCCTACGAAGATTTCCTCGTAATTGCCGTTCAGCAGCCCAAGGGCGCGTCGCCGCGCCTCCAAATGCCGCGAAATTAAACTGTGTGCGGGGTGCGTGGAGGGAGTTGCTTCCCAAAGAGCTGTGCCGTTAGACTGCCCGAGCCGCTTTTGGCTGGTGCGTTGGCTGAGGTGACCTGCGGCGCTGTTCGCGCCACCGAGGTAACCGCATGGATGGTCCTGAAAAACTGGCCCGCTCGCTGCGTGGCTTTCGTCATTTCACCATCACCGAGGCAACGCTGTACGTTTTGTTTGCTGGCCTGTTGTGGTTGGCACTGTACGTCCTGCTCCGCCGAAGATTCCGCTCACGTCGCCTGTCGGTTCATGAGCCGACAGCTCCGCAAATTGCGCGCGAGATTGTGCACTCGCTGCGTAGCCTGGTGATTTTTGGCTTGGTGACCGGAGGAGCGGTCTTTGCCATCTACTCCGGGTGGACCCAGATGTATCGCGGGATCGACAGCCGCGGCTGGACGTGGTGGGTGCTGAGTTTCGCGATCGTGGTGCTCGTCCACGACACGTATTTCTATTGGACGCACCGCCTGATGCACCATCGGCGCTTGTACCGGCTGTTTCACCGCACGCACCACCTGTCGATCAACCCGACGCCATGGGCTGCCTACGCCTTCAGCCCGCTCGAAGCGTTGGTGCAGGCGGGCATCGGGCCGCTGGTCGTGTTCACCATCCCGATGCATTCCTCAGTGTTCATGGGCTTCATGGTTTGGCAGATCGCATTCAACGTGTTCGGCCACTGCGGTTACGAGCTTTGGCCCAAGGGGTTTCTTCGGACCTGGCTGGGCTGGATTCTGAACACGCCAACGCACCATGCGCTGCATCATGAAAAGTTCCGCGAGAACTACGGGCTGTACTTCAACGTCTGGGATCGACTGATGGCGACCAACCACCGCCTTTACGAACAGCGATTCGCGGAAGCAACGGACGGCAAAATTGCCGCCTCGGCTGGCCCCATCAAGGCTCCCAGTTCCGCGTGAACGCATCGGCCGTGAACTGGCGCGAGGTTGTCTCGTCACGGCTTCCGCGGCGACAGGCGCGTGGGCACGTCGCCAGGCGCCGCGCCGTTGGCAACACGAGCCGTGGCGATCTGCCCTTTTGCAGCCAGAGGTACGGGAGAATGGCCACCGAGGATTTCTGCCAGCGCCGTGACGACGAACAGGCCGAAGGTCTTGACGATTCCCATGCTTTGCGGTTGTAGCCGCCGCAGACCATCACGTTTTGCAGTCATTAGTCCCCACTGACGCTGTGTGCGACGATGACCTATTGCGTTGGGTGTGATCGGCATGCCGGATGCCCGGTCAGACGTGATTGCTTCCGGCACACGCAGCCCACGCCAGGGCGCGATCGCTTCGCGCGGTTGCCATTCGTCGCAACTCCGTGATCAGAAAAGCCAACCGGTTCGCCGTTTCCAGCGCAGGTCCGTCGAATCTCGGGGACGATCATTGTCAACCCGCGCTCTGCGTCTTAAAGTAGCGACTCGTTAGGCGGTTCATGGCGGTTGCGGTGACGGTTGTTGCCGCGGCAGCCTGTCGAAACGTCTAGCGACCCTCCATGACCAACGGCGAGCCGAAGGAACAGAATCCAACCGAGCCAAATACGGCCGCGCCGTCGGGCGATCCCGCTTCCATTACGGCCGCGGAGCCTGTCTCGCCGGGGGTGACGGCGCGCCCGCTCGATGCCTTGGTGCCCGAGCTCGATGTCGGTGAGACGGTCGACGCCGACGACGAAAGCCTGCCTAAACGCATCAAGACGCTGCTGATCGGCAAGCCGCGCGATCTGCAAGACAGCTCGCTGTTCCATCACATCACGCTCGTAGCATTCCTGGCCTGGGTTGGCTTGGGGGCCGACGGCTTAAGCTCGTCGTGTTACGGCCCCGAAGAAGCCTTCCACAACCTGCACGGCCATTCGTACCTGGCCATCTTTCTGTCGCTGGCGACGATCATCACCGTGTTCGTCATCAGTGCCTGCTACAGCCACATCCTCGAGCAGTTCCCCTCGGGCGGCGGCGGCTACCTGGTCGCCTCGAAGTTGCTGGGGCCGCGCGTCGGCGTCGTTTCGGGCTGTGCGCTGCTGGTCGACTACGTGCTCACGATCACCGTGTCGGTCGCCGCGGCAGGCGAGGCGATTTTCGGCCTGCTCGGGCCGCACCAGCGCTACGCCAAGGAACCTGCCGAGGCGGCCGCGATCGTCTTGCTCATCATCCTGAACCTGCGCGGCATCAAAGAATCGGTGAAGGTGCTGGTGCCGATCTTCGTCACGTTCTTGGTGGTGCACGCGATTCTGATCTTCGGCACCTTGGCACTGCACGCCGCCGACGCGGGCACAGTGCTCGAAAAAGTGAGCGACGAGGTGGCCAGCGGAATCGCGGATCCGAATTTCGGCTTGTGGGGAATGCTCGCGCTGTTGCTCCATGCCTACTCGATGGGGGCTGGCACCTATACCGGGATTGAAGCTGTCTCGAACAGCATGCCAGTGATGCGCGAGCCGCGCGTCGCCACCGCCAAGCGGACGATGATTTACATGGCAGCCTCGTTGGCGATCACGGCCGGCGGGCTGATGCTCGCCTATCTGCTGCTCGACATCCAGCGCGTCGAAGGCAAGACGATGAACCAGACGCTCACCGAAAGCCTGGTGAGCAGCGTAGGCTTTGGCTCCTCATGGGCGGGCAAATTGTTCGTTTTGGTCACGATGGCAGCGGAAGGTGCGTTGCTGATTGTGGCCGCGCAGGCGGGCTTTATCGACGGTCCGCGCGTGCTGGCCAACATGGCGCACGACTCGTGGATGCCCCACTGGTTCGCGAACCTTTCGGAGCGGCTGGCCACGCACAACGGCATTCTGCTGATGGGCGTCTCGGCCTTGGCCGCCCTGTTGTGGACCAGCGGCGATGTGACCACGCTGGTGATCATGTACTCGATCAACGTGTTCCTCACGTTCTCGCTGTCGATGGTGGGAATGTGCCGGCACTGGTGGCAGACGCGCGACAACCCGTCGCTGCGCCGACGCCGGCTGGCGTTGTTCGGCCTCGGGGCGACGATGTGCCTGGCGATCCTGTGCGTCACCGTCAACGTGAAGTTCAGCGAGGGGGGCTGGATCACGCTCGGCGTCACCGGCGCGCTGATCGGCCTATGCTTCGGCATCAACTGGCACTACCGCAACTTGATGATACGGCTACGCAAGCTGGATGCGACGCTCTCGGCCATCCCGGCCCATGGCAAGCCGGTGATCGTGCCCCCGAACCCCAACGAGCCGACCGCGGCGATCCTCGTCGGCGGCTACGGCGGGCTCGGCGTGCACACAATGCTCAACGCCATTCGTTTCGCGCCGGGGCACTTCAAGAACCTGCTGTTCCTGTCGGTCGCGGTCGTCGACTCCGGAAACTTCAAAGGTGCCGATGCCGTCGACGACCTGCGCAAGCACTGCACGGACTCGCTCGACAAGTACGTCGACTTGGCCAACAGCCTGGGGATGCCGGCCGAGGCGTTCCTTTCCATCGGCACCGACGCGGTCGACGAGTTGGAGCGGCTATGTCTGGAAGTTCACAAGCAGTTTCCCAAGGCGATCTTCTTCGCCGGCAAGCTGGTGTTTCAGAAGGATACCGTCTTCGGCCGGCTGCTGCACAATCAGACGGCCCTGTCGCTGCAGCGCCGCTTGCAGTGGCGCGGCCTGCCGATGACCATCCTGCCAACGCGCGTGCGGTAACCGCGGCCGCGTGGGGCAGACGTTCTCGTCTGCCGGATTGAGGGCCAACCAAGGCAGGCAGGAATGCCTGCCCCACACGTTGCCTAAGACTTCTTCGCCAGCTCGGCTTCCACCGCGGCAATCACTTCGGGCGATTCAGGACTGGTGCCGGGGTCGAATCGCGCCACCACCTGGCCGTCGCGACCGATCAGGAACTTCTCGAAATTCCACGTGATCGGGCCGGCGAATTTGGGATTTGTCTTCGGCGACGTGAGGTATGCGTAGAGCGGAACGATGCCATCACCTTCGACCGCCACCTTGCTGAACATGTCGAAGTCGACCCCATAGTTCTTCCTGCAGAACTGCGCGATCTCGGCATTCGTGCCAGGCTCTTGTTGGCCGAACTCGTTGGCTGGGAAGCCGAGCACCGCAAGCCCCTGACCCTTGTACTTGCCGTACAGGCCCTCAAGGTTGGCGTATTGATCGGTGTAGCCACACTGGCTGGCAACGTTGACGATCAGTACCACGCGACCTTTGTACTTGGCCAGGTCGACCGGCTTGCCGTCGATGCTTTTCATCTGAAAGTCGAGCGGCGACTTCGGCTCATCGGCCCGCGCGATCCCAGCAGCCAGCGCAACGATCGTCACGAGGAACAGCAAAACGGCGTGACTCATGGCCTCACCTTGGTTCGACGAAAGGGTCGCTTGATTACACTTCCGAAACGCTACTCGCCGGGCGTGCCGTTGTCAAAGAACGGCGGACGAGCCGGCATTGAACCGCAGAGAGCGCAGAGGGACGTGGAGGCGGCAGAGAGTTTGGGAGAGGCTCTTTTTTTCTTCCTCTCCGCGTTCTCTGCGCCCTGTGCGGTTCAATTCTTTCCGCTGGCTAGCCGCTGTGGTTAAGATGCTGTCTCGGTATCGCATCCGTTCACCCTGTATCTGCATTCCCATGAAATCCATCGCGCTGTTTGCGATCGTCGTTTCGTTTTGCGTTCCAGCTTTTGCCGGGCCGTTGGTCGATCAATCGTCGCCGCTGGAAACGGTGTCGACCGAGTTTGCCATGTGCGATGGCCCCGCGTGGGACGGCGTGAACACACTGTATGTGCCCGATGTGAAGGGCGGCAAGTTGTATCGTCTCACCGGCAAGGGCGACAAACTGCAAGTAGTGCTCGACGATGCCGGGCGGATCAGCGCGACGTTCTACGACCATGGTCGGCTTTACTTATCGGACAACGGCGAGAGCCAGATTGCGCGGCTCAAGGGTCGCGAGAAGATTCGGCTCGGCGGACAAGACAAGAACGCCAAGCCGCCAGCCAGGCCGAACGATCTGGTCGTCGACAACCGGCGCGGCATCTATTACACGCTCACCGGCCAAGGGCAGGTGATCTACCTGGCGGCCGATGGCAAGCAGACCGTCGCGGTCGAAAAGATCGACACGCCCAACGGGCTGATTCTCTCGCCCGACGAGAAGACGCTGTACGTCGCCTCGTACGTGCCGAAGAAGATCTGGGCGTACGACGTAACCGCTCCTGGCAAGTTAGGACCGGGGCACGAGTTTGCCGCGATGGATACTGGCCCCGAAAAAGGTGCCGACGGCATGACGATCGACCGTGCCGGCAACGTCTACTGTTGCGGACCGAGCGACATCTGGGTTTGGAGCCCCGGCGGCAAATTGGTCGAAAAGATCACGCCGCCGACACGGCCGATCAACTGCGCCTTCGGTGGCAGCGACATGCAGTCGCTGTACATCACCGGCCTCGGCGGCTTGTATCGCCAGGCGATGCGCATCAGCGGCCGTTCGCCGCAGCCGCCGCTCACCAGCGAGGACCAGCCGAACGACCCGAATAAGCTCTCGACCGTACTGCCGGCGAATGTCACGCCGCTGTTCGACGTGCCGTATGCTCAATACGGCGATCGCAAGTTGCTGGCCGACATTTTTGTCCCCAACGATAGGCCGGCACCGCGGCCGACGCTCGTCATCGTGCATGGCGGCGGCTGGGTGAAAGGCGATAAGGTGAAGTTCCGCACGTTGGCGCTGGCGCTTGCCGCGCGCGGCTACGTGACGGCGGCGATCGAGTACCGGCTCGCCGGCGAGGCGCCGTTTCCGGCAGCCATTCAAGATTGCAACGCCGCAGTGCGGTTCCTACGCGCCAAGGCCCAGCGATTCAACGTCGACCCCGAGCGGATCGGCGCCGTGGGCGGATCGGCCGGCGGCCACCTCGTCGGTCTCATGGCTGCGGCACCGAACGTCGCCGAGTTGCAAGGCGATGGCGGCAACACTGGCCAATCGTCTCGCATCGCCGCGGCGGTGGTGATGGCCGGGCCGATGGAGATCGCCACCGGCAACGTCGCCGAGAGCTCGCGCACCGGCAAGGCATTTGCCAACGCATTCTTCGGCGGCAGCGTCGACGAAAAACAAGAACTGTACGAATTGGCCTCGCCGATCGCGCACTTCACGAAAGACACGCCGCCGATCTTATTTCAGACCGGCGAACTTGATAATCCGCAGCGCGATGCCACAGCGATCGAGAAGCTGAAGTCTCTCGGCGTCTGGACCGAACAGAAAGTGTATCCCGGCGGCAAGCATGGCTGCTGGAATCAACCCGCCTACCTGCCGACGATGGTCGACGACATCGACGCATTCTTTCAGCAGCACATGAAGTAACGGTAATCGACCGCTCGCCAGCGGGCGTTGACCCGCCGAAACCATCGGCTTAGAGTGGGTTTTTACGCGCCTTCTTGCCGTCTGCGTTGAGTGTCGATGCTCGCTAAGCGTGTCATTCCTTGCCTGGATGTCGACCGCGGACGCGTGGTGAAGGGGACCAACTTCGTGCAGTTGCGCGATGCCGGCGACCCGGTCGCGGTGGCAGCCCGGTACGAGGCCGACGGTGCCGACGAGCTGGTGTTTCTCGATATCTGTGCCAGCCACGAAGGTCGCGACATCATGCTCGACATGGTCCGCCGGGTGGCTGAGACGGTGTTCATGCCGTTCACGGTCGGCGGCGGCATCCGCACGCTCGACGATGCGACGGCACTCATCAAGGCTGGGGCCGAGAAGGTGAGCATCAACTCGGCGGCCGTGCGGACGCCCAAGCTCGTCAGCGAGGTGGCCCGAAAGTTCGGCAGTTGTGCCACGGTGGTGAATATCGACCCGAAGCGGGTGTGGCGCGACGGCCGCGAGGTCTGGGAGGTGCACATCAACGGGGGCCGGGTGCCGACGGGGCTCGAGGCGGTGGCCTGGGCCAAGGAAGCGGAGCGGCTGGGTGCCGGCGAAATCGTGCTCACCTGCATGGATGCCGACGGCACGAAAAACGGGTACGATTTAGAGATCACCGCCGCGGTCAGCCAGGCGGTGTCGATCCCCGTGGTGGCAAGCGGGGGGGCGGGCCGGCCGGAACATCTGGCCGATGCGATCCTGGTGGGCAAGGCCGACGCGGCGCTGGCCGCTGGGATGTTTCACTTTGGTGAGTATACGATTCAGCAAACCAAGCAAGTGATGGCCGAGCGGGGAGTGCCCGTGAGGCTGTGAGGCGAGCGGGGGCAGTTATGCCCCCGGTAGCGCGACGCAATGTACAGGCGCCGAGTTACCGGGGCGTTGACACACCCCGCCCGCCAGACCACTGACAACGGACTATCGACGAATACCATGGCACACGTCGCAACCGCCGATCCGATGGCCGCCCCCGTTTCTTCCGCCGAGGCGCTGGCTGCAAAGTTCATCGCTAAGAAGGAAGAGCTGGAGATCGACTCGCTGTACCGGGTGTTGGTCCGCAACAAGGGAAGCGACCTGCACATGAAGGTCGGCCGGCCGCCAATCCTGCGCGTCAACGGCACGCTGCGCGAAATGAAGCGACCGGCGCTCACCGACGAGGAAATGGTGCGGCTCTGCTTTCCGATGCTCAACGAGCGCAATCGCCGCATCTTTGAGGAAACCGGCGGAGCCGACTTCGCCTACTCGATCGAGGTCGACGGCACGCCGTGGCGATTCCGCGTGAACCTATTGCAGCAGCTTGGGCACGTCGGCCTGGTGGCACGGCGCGTGAA
The DNA here is from genome assembly GCA_036272935.1 of Pirellulales bacterium. Lineage (GTDB taxonomy): Bacteria > Planctomycetota > Planctomycetia > Pirellulales > PNKZ01 > DATAXP01. Next base: position 36,857 of record DATAXP010000081.1, read on the forward strand.
CCAGTGGATTCCCGACTTCGAAGGACTTTACCTGCCGGAGGGGATGGTCGACCTGTGCAAGTTTCATCAGGGGATGGTGCTGCTGGCCGGCGTCACCGGCAGTGGCAAGAGCACGACGATCGCGTCGATGCTGAACTGGATCAACAAAAACCACAGCAAGCACATCCTGACGCTTGAAGACCCGATCGAGTTCGTGTTCACCGAGGAAAAGTGCCTGATCAACCAGCGCGAGATCGGTCTGGACGTGAAGGACTTCGGCCTGGGCATGAAGCATGCCGTGCGTGAAGACCCCGACGTGATGCTGGTGGGCGAAATGCGTGACGAGGAAACGTTCCTCACCGCCATCCACGCTGCCGAGACCGGGCACCTGGTGTTCGGCACCATCCACGCCTCGAGCGCACCGAGCACCATCGGCCGCATTCTCGACCTGTTCCCGCAGTCGATGCACTCCAGCCTGCGCAGCGCGATCGCCATGAACATGAAAGCGATCGTGGCCCAGAAGCTGTTGCCGAGCATCAAGGAGGGGGTCGGGCGCGTGCCGACGGTCGAGATCATGACGTTCAATTCCACGGTGCGCAAGATGCTGCTGGAGGAGAAGGACGAGAAGCTGCCCGACGTGATTCGCATGTGCGCGAAGGAAGGGATGCAGGATTTCACCATGAGCCTCAAGGACCTCGTGGACAAGGAGCTGATCGACCGGGCGACCGCGTTCGAGGTGGCGCCGAACGTCGAGGCGTTGAAGATGGCGCTGAAAGGGATCGCTGTTTCGCAACCTGGAATTCTTTAAGACGTCGTTTAGCCGGCGAGCTTGCTCGCCGCGCGGTCGCCGCAGACGGCCGAGTCGCAAGCGTCACTACCAATCCGGCGCCTATGGCACGCATCGCCCTGATCATCTTCGCCGCCGCTGCGCTGGGGGTCTGCGCCGAGACGCCGGTGCTGGCGCAGACGAGCGGCGAAAACTGGCCGGCCAATCTCGACCAGTTGATGAACCTGAACGACCCGGCGAAGTTTCCGCGCGGCACCGGGGGATATTTCGGCATCGTCAAGCTGGTGCTGTGCGTAGGCGTTTTCGTGGGCTGGGTCCGCTCGACCGATTGGATCAACACCGACGCCATTCGCCGCAAGGGGGCCTTTGCCCGCTGGAACATGATCGCCACGTTCGCCTTTCTAGGCGCGGCGCTGGTGGCGTGGCTGATCGACGTGTCGATTCTCTTGACGCTGCCGGTGCTGTTGGCCGGGTGGATCGCGCCGCTGGCCGTCTACGTGGTGCAACGAAACAAGGAGGCCGACCTGGGGGACCAGGTTTTCACTCCCGATCACGTCCGCGGCTTGCTCGCCCCACACCTGAAGCGCATCGGCATCAAGTTGCCGACCGCCGCGCCGGGTCAGCCGCGCAGGACGAAGAACAGCCCGCCGCCATTGGACTACAAGGCTCAGGGGGCGGCAGCCGAGATCGAGAACCAGGCGAACCTGCTCAAGGCCAAGCAGTCGCCCGGCTTCAACGAGACCGGCAACCTGCTGCTCGACGTGCTGGCGAAGCGCGCCACGGGGGTGATGCTCGACTTCACGCGCGAAGCGACCGCAGTGCGCTATCAGATCGATAGCATCTGGACCGACGTCGGCACGCGCGATCGTCCCACGGGCGATGCGATGCTGGTGGTCGTCAAGACACTGGCGGCGCTCAAACCCGAGGAGCGCGCCGCCCGACAGAAGGGGACGTTCGGCATTCAGAAGGAAAAGCAGAAGTTCCAATGCCGCGTCGTCTCGATGGGCACAAAAACCGGCGAGCGGGCAATCGTGCAGATCGACGACGGCCGCGCCCGCAAGAGCAAGCTCGCCGACATCGGCATGCGCGAAAAGCTGCAAAACGATCTCAAAACAGTGCTCGGCGAAAAGCAGGGCTTCGTCGTCGTCTCGGCTCCGCCCAGTGGCGGCATGACGACGATCCTCTCGGCCACAGCCAGCGCGGTCGACCGTTTCATGCGCAACGCCGCCGGCCTCGAAGACGCCACGAACAAGGACCTCGAAGTCGAGAACGTTCCGATCAAGACGTATGGGCCCGGCGAAAGCGCGGCTGAAATGCTCGCGCAGCTCGTGCGCACCTATCCCGATGTGATCGTTGTCCCCGAGTTGAACGATCCCAAGGTGGTCGGCATTTTGTGCGACAGCGTCGCCGAAGACCGCCTGATCATCGGTGGCATCCGGGCACGCGACGCTGCCGAGTCGCTGCTGCGCGTGCTGGCCTTGAAGGTGCCGATGAAGCAGTTCGTGCCGGTGGTCAGCGCTGCGGTGAATCAACGGTTGGTGCGCAAGCTCTGCGACAGCTGCAAGGAGGCATACACGCCGACGCCGCAGATGATTCAGCAATTGCGCCTGCCGGCCGACAAGGTCACGTCGTTCTATCGTCCGCCGCAGCCGACGCCCGACGATCCAAAGCCGAAGCTTTGCCCCGATTGCAACAGTACGGGGTATTGTGGCGTGACCGGCCTCTTCGAGGTGCTCGTTGTCAACGACGGCGTGCGCAGGGCGCTGCTGACCAAGCCGACGGTCGAAAGCGTGCGGCAAGCCGCGCAAAAAGCCGGCATGCGCACGCTCCAAGAAGAGGGTATTCTGATGGTTGCCCAGGGAATCACGTCGCTGCCGGAACTAAAGCGCGCCCTCACCGAGAAGGAGTGAACGCCGTCCGATTTCGTGATTCGTCAATCGAAACTCGTCATTCGTCATTTACCGCTCATGGCCGTCATTTTTCCGATCACGCTCGTCTTGCTGATGGTCGTCGTCGTGGCGTTTCGCCAGGCTTACGGCTTTTGGAGCAATCTGATCATGCTCGGCAACACGATCGTCGCGGCGCTGGTGGCGACGAACTACTTCGAGCTGCTGGCGGGCTTGCTCGCGGGCATCGCGTCGTTCTTGCAGTACTACGCCGACTTCATCGCCATTTGGGTGATCTTCGCCGTGACGGTATTTGTGCTGAAGGCTGTGACCGACATCGTGTCGCGCTACAGCGTTAGGTTCCCGAAGCCGCTGGAGCTGGCCGGAAATTATCTCTCGGTGCTGGCCCTCGGCTGGGTGCTAGTCTGCTTCGCGGCGATGACCGTGCACCTGTCGCCGTTGGGACGCAACGCGTTCGCCGGCGGCTTCAAGCCGGAGAGCGCCAACTTCTGGGGCTTCGCCCCCGACCGGCTGTGGCTGGGCTTCGCGCAGCGCACCAGCCAGGGAGCGCTCGGCGGAAACGTGTTCGATCCGAAGGGAGACCTGATGCTCCGCTACGCCGCCCGCCGTGAACAATCCGACCGCCCGCCACCGAAGACGCCGTAGCTGCGACGCTATCTCCCGTCGCCACCGCACCACGTACTCTGGCGAATTTCCTGCGTTATCAGCCCGCGTAGCATCAGGCGTAGGGGTCAACTCCGGCAATGGGCGTGCGTTGAACACTCCGCTTCGGTACGATATTGACGCCGCGCGACGGATGTCGAACGATTTCGAGTTCGCGCCGGCGTCGGCCCGGTTGCAAAAAGCAGGGTTTCGTGGTGCGCCGATGATCAAGCAAAGCGATTCACTCGGCGCGGACCTCGCGGCGGCGATTGCGAAGGTTGCCGACCCGACGCTGGTTGTACTTTTTGGGTCGCGCGCGCGCGGGCAAGCAAACGACAGGTCCGACATCGATCTGCTCGTCATTCAAGACCCCGAGAAACGGCGTGCCTCGACCCGCCGCGCGGAAATCGGCCGCATTCGTCGCGCGCTGCCTCGTGTCGGCTGCCCTGTCGACCTCCTGCTGTTCACACCGCAGGAGGTTGAACATTGGCGTAGTGCTCGGAATCACGTGATCGCTGAGGCCCTTGAAAGGGGCGTCGTCATTTATGAGCGACCGTGACCACGCACGCGCGCTGCTTGAAATGTCGCGCAGCGATCTGAACGCGTTGCGTGGAATGCAGCATCCGTCGCTGTTCGGTAAAGACTTCTTTTCCGACGAAATCTTCGGCTTCCATGCCCAACAAGCGGTCGAAAAAGCGCTCAAGGCGTGGCTGGCCTTCAAATCCGTGAGGTATTCGCACACGCACGATCTCCAGGCCTTGATCGACGCCGTCGAAGATTCGGGCGAAGATGCCGACTGGCTGCGAGAGATGGTGGACTTAAACCCGTTTGCCGTACAGTACCGCTACGAAAGTGTCGACGAGGAAGAGGAGGCTATCGACAGAACGTCGGTCCTTGCGCAAGCCCGAATGGTCTTCGACCACGTTGCCGGTGCGATGGGCGAGCCTCCGTCGAGCGATTGATGTCCGCCATCTTTGAGAATTGCCATCGAAAGGAATCTCCAATGGGACAACGCGAACCTGCGACGCGCGCGGAGCGGCGAAATCCTTGATGTTGGATGCCACGACGCTCACTGGCGATCGCTACTAACACTCGCAGGTTCCGGCCAGGGATAGAGCACGAACGGCGTGCCACTGGGCTGATGCGCTCCCTTTTTGTTGTCTGTTGCGGGGCAGACGTTCGTGCCAGATTGGAAGAACAACCCGAGGCACAGGGAACACATGCTCCAGCCGTTTTGACCAGTGCCGGCGTCCGGCGGCCACCAACTGGAAATGCTCGACCATTGTAAGAAATAAGTGCTCCCGTTGGCGGCCGAATGGCCTCGTCCTTGCTTCTGCACTCCATGGCCAGGGCCGACCGCGGGATGGACGGGACAAACACCTTCACCTTCGCTGGCGGCAAACAAGCCTTGACACTTCTGGCATCGGGCCCACCCGCCGTCCATGGCCCAGATGTTCCACCAATTCGCCTTCGCCGGATCGAGGTTGCTCGTCACAGCATAGTTGAACGAGTTCGCGCTCGAATGGGCACCTCCCGCTGGGCAGTGGTCGCTGCCGCTACTTCCGGTATAGGCCAGCGCGCCGCACTTCTTGCACCACCGCCAGTTCTGTTCGGCGCGACTCTGCGCGTTGACGCCCGCATTGCGGGCCCAGATGTTCCCCTCGACGAATCGAAAAAACGGATCGTGCGTGTGCATGCCGCGATTGACCCACAAGTCGAAGATGCGCGCCTGGGCCTCGGGGTTGTAACTCGAAAATGGCTTCGTGCCCCCTTTTGGATCGTAAACGTCGCTGCCCAGCGTGTAGGCGATCTGCGTGCCGATCATGTCGCACAGCAACCCGGGGAGAAACGACGAATTGTTGAGCTGCCACACATGCGTCAGCTCGTGCAGCAGCACCTGTCCCGGCTGCTCGACTCCGTACCGCCAACCCAGCGGATTCGCGTAGCTGTCCTTGCCGATGTTGATCACGAACTGCGCCGCGACATTCGGGACCGTGAACGGGCGGCCGTTGAGGCCGCTCATATCGGTGAGCACGATCCGGTTGATCGCCGGCAGCGTATTGTTGAACGCCTTCTGGACGTAGGCCTATTCCGCCGGGGTCAGATTCCGGCTGTTGATGAACACGTTCACCGCGGCGCCGGCCGCATAACCTGGTGCGGCCACCGCAGCCAGGTTGTCGGGATTGATGAGGGCGCTCATCGTGAACCCCGAGTACCACTCGATAATCAGCTCGCTACCGGAAACGATCGCGGCGACAAATCCGCCCGCCCCTTTGAGCGGCCCCGTGATGAAGTTGACGAAATCCTGAAAGTCGTGCTCGACGCCGTCAACGAACGAGGTGATGGCCTGCCCGATCGCCTTGGCCGCATCGGAAAGTCATTGGCCGAGATTGAAGCCCATCGTCTACCCTGCCGTTTCTGCCGACGAGGTGCCGCCATCAACCAGTCGGCCACAAAGAATGCTGGGCTGGGTGAAATTACTCCACCGCGATAGGTGGTTTCGGTGAAGTTTCGCAGGTACGCCGGGCAATGCAAATCATTTTTTTGTCAAATCTTCATGAAGCGCGCCGACAGGGCAGCGCAGCCGATCGCAGGTCGCCTCTGAGCGTGGCATGGTCGGGAGACCGTGCCACAACGGGTTGCAACCCTCATTCGTCCGCTGCGCGGGAAATCCACTGCACGGCGTCGGCGATCACGACCTTCGTCGGGTCGGTTCCGTCGTTGGCAATTCGCACCCAGCCGCCGCGGCCTGCTTCGAAGCGGAACGTTCCCAGCGTGCGGAACAGCCGGTCGTGTTCGGGCACCGACTGCTGGTCGATCCGCACGGTCGTTTCGCCGTCGGCATGGTGGATCGTCACTGGCGTGTTGGTGGCGCGGCGAACGTTGTAGCAGTGCGCCAGTCGCACCTCGTACATGCCGGCGCGCGGCAAGTCGGGGATGAATGTCGCCGACTTTTGCCCCTTGTCGGTTTTCTGATCGTGCAGATAACCCAGCCCGACATAAGGCGGCGTGTGCGTCGAGTATTGCCATGCGCCGATCAGCTTGGCGGCGGTGTCGTCGACCACGATTCCCGGCAACGAACTCGCCTCGGCGACGATGAACGGCACCAGCGCCGGATTATCGACCTCGCCGGAAGCGTGTGAGTTGGCCACCGCCTCGGGATGCGGCGCGAGGCTTGCCACCGCCGGCCGCGTATGCCCCGCGTCGCGCTGCTGGTCGAGGAGCGCTTGCAAGCGCGCGGCGACGTCGGCACGTTCAGCCAGCACGTCGTGCTCTTCTCGCGGATCGTCGGCAAGGTTGAACAGTTGCGGCTTCGCTTCCCTGGCCAAAACCTTGACGATCCGTGGCGGCACCCCCGGCGCGAGTTTCCCTTCGATGTATTTCCATCCCCCTTGGCGAATCGCGAAGTTGCCGTGGCAACTGTGATCGATCATGCTCGCGCGGATCGGCCGGTGCCCCGTGCCAAGCCATGCGGGCAAGATGCTGTAGCTGTCCTCGGCCCCCTGCGACGGCTCGGGCAGCGCGTAGCCGACGATCGCCGCCACGGTGGCCAGCGTATCGACCGCGCTGATCATTTCATCGCAGGTGCTGCCGGCAGGCACAAAGCCTGGCCAACGCACCAGGTACGGCACCCGGAAACCCCCCTCGTACACGTGTACTTTGCCGTCGCGGAACGATCCGTTGGGTTTGAAGCCCCGCTCGACGGCAACCGTTTCCTCGCGCTGTTGATTCAAGGCATACACGCCGCCGTTGTCGCTGGTGAACAGCACCAACGTGTTCTCGGCCAGCCCGCGGCGATCGAGCGCCTCAAGCACCCGGCCAACGGAGCGATCCAGCTCATGAATCCAGTCGCCGAAGGCGCCAAGGCTGCTCGTATCGCGTGTCGCTGCCGAGGGAGTGATCGGCGTGTGTACCGCTACCGGCGTGTAGTATAGGAAGAACGGCTCACCAGGTTTTTGCTCGTCGATCCATGCGACGGCGCGATCGGTCAAGGTTGGCATCACCTGGTCGTCGACGCGCTGCGGAGCATCGAGCCCCAGGAACTTGCCTCCTTTCCACTGACGATCGGCAGGCTTCAACTCCGAGGATCGCAGGCCGAACACGTGGTCGTTCTCGACGTACACACCGGTCAGGTCGCCGTGGTTCGACGGCACGCCGAAGTGGTAATCGAACCCGATGTCGAGCGGTCCGGGGCGCAGGGAGCCGGTGTAATCGGCCTTGCCGCTGCCGTAGCCGAGATGCCACTTGCCGATCGCCGCCGTGCGGTAGCCCAGCGTTTTCAGCATCGACGCCAACGTCAGCCGCCCCGGCTCGATCAACGGCGGGGCCGAGTACGGCAGCGTCTCGAACTTCAACGAGGTCCGCCAGCAGTAGCGGCCCGTGAGCAGCGAATAGCGCGTCGGCGTGCAGACGCTCGACGTGGTGTTGGCGTCGGTGAATCGCCGCCCCTCGCGCGCCAGCCGATCGATCGCCGGCGTGCGGATCATCGCCTCATCAGCCCCGTAGCAGTTCAGGCTGCCCCAGCCCAGGTCATCCGCAAGGATCACGACGATGTTCGGCCGAAGCGTTGGCTTGGCGGAATCGTCGGCGACGGCAGGCGCTACTGATGCGATGACGATTAGCGCCGCGACAAATGAACGTTCAATGGGCGAGGAGAGCATGGAGTCACTTCGGAACACGGATGCCCCTTCGGTTGAAACACTCAATGATCGGCCGCTGCTGGCCGAGCGTCAACTTCTGCGATGCATTGCGGAGGATCACGAAAGCACAAAAGGGTGAAACCCCGGAACGGCAATTTCGTGAGTTATGGTCAAAAGTTGTTGATGAAGAAGATTTCAGGCGGCGGCGACTTGTGGTTTGATTCCGTCGTTGAATTGGACTCCGGCGATGACATCGGGCAGCAGCTTCGATCCGTTCAGTAGTCGCCAATGTTTGGCGGCGG
>DATAXP010000082.1:0-3160 GCA_036272935.1 Pirellulales bacterium
GTACGGTTTAGCCATTTTACGCGGCAGCACAGAGCGTGAAACGCAAGGGTTCAAGTAATTTCCGCACTCGGCCCACGAAGGTCGAGTTGCATTTTATTCGATGTGTCCACAAGACGCTCCGAAGCGTCGCCAGCATATCGAGATACGACGGATGATCCTTCGCTCGCATCCATCCACAGATTTTCTCCCCATGCGGCTGTGCCCAAGCCGCGGCGACCCCGTGCAGCAGATACCAGGCCTTCACCAGCGTTTGCACGATCAACGCCACGGGCGCTTGTCGCTGGACGGTTCGTTTGCACCATCCCTGAACCTGCTCGAAACCGCCCAATTGCTTGGCGTCGTGGATACATTCCTCGATCGGCCACCGCGCGGCAAACCGTTCGATGATCTCCGCGTCGCTGACCTGCGGGTCGGTGCAGAACAGATAATCGTCCTTCTGCTTTCCCGACGGATCGCGGACGATCAGCAGCTTGATCGGCTTGTCCTTGCTGACGTGATACCACAGGCAGACCAGCGGCAGCACCTTTCGTTTGACCTGCTTGCCGTACGCCAGCGCCCGAATCGTACGCCAGCCCTTCTTGCGCCGGGCCGCCAATTGTTTGGGCGTGGGCAGGCGTCGGCCCCTCTTCTTCCTGCGCCCCCGCTTGAATCGTTTGCGTTGCGGAGGCAATTGATAGATCGCCGCGTCCGACCGCAAACGCGAAACCAGATTCGATTGGGCCGCCGCCGCGGCCTGGACCACGTGTCCCGTGGCGTATTGGCCGTCGGCCGCGACGCGAATCGTCCGGTCCGGCAGGGCGTGGCGCGTATCGCGGATCATCCGCGCCGCGATCTGCTGCCGCGTCAGAAACGGACGCGAACGGCTGCAATCGGGCTTCTTGCGATACAACTCGAACCACACCGGCAATCCGATCACCCACTGGGGCCACCGCTTGTCGCGCATCGTCACGGCGGCGATCACCCAGTTGTGCGACCAGTGCACGACCGTCTTGAGCGTGTTGGAGACCGAAGCGTCCTTGAAGTATCCAGCCCATGCCACGTGCCTGCCGCACCGGCCGCAGGTCGTGTCGTCGATGTTCAAGTCGATCGCGGAGTCTTGGCCTTCGGTCGCGGCGTTGATCCCGCGTCGGTCGATCAGCGGCACGACGATGCGCGTCAACAGCAACCGGGAAACGTCCGGCAGCGACCAGGCCGCGCGGTAGAAAAACTTTTCGTATACCGTCCAATGACGGGCCGCGTGACCCAGCAACGACGAGCCGGTGGTGCAAACCAGATTCGTCACGGTCGGCCTGGAACGGCACAGTGCCCATCCGGTGGCGATGTGAAGAAAGGTGATGAACGTCGGCTGCGTAAAAGCCGGCGACAGCAGTTGACAGAGGGCCATCCAACCCGATACCAAGGCGGCATCCATGCCGATCTCCGTTTGTGTTCCTAGTCAAACACAATTGGAAGGTCGGCATGGTGTTTTGTGGAGCCCCCGTGTTCATAAAAAGACCGAAAAATGGCTAAAGTTCACAGCTTGATTCCTGGCCGATTCTTTGGCGCATCTCGCCGCAGCAGGGGCAGGGCTTCTGGTCGTCGGGAAAGTCGTGAACCTTTCGCGTGACGGGCAAGTGGTCGAAGGCCGCCAGGTTCCGCCGGCCCCGGCGGACGCGGCGGACGGCGGAAGGCGATGCCTCCGTGGTTTCCGCTTCAACCCTGCCGGAACCCTCGGCAGTTGCAATGTCCTCTGGATTCACCGGCCGGGCTTCCAGTTCGCCGGCGAACTGGAGCAGCAGTTGAGCCGAATCCGTGTAATGCTTCAGGTCGTCGGCCTTGGGGCCGTAGTACCACTTCTTGAATCGAAGCAATTCCACTTCCAGCCGCAGCTTGGCGAGTTCCAACTCGTCACGCTCGCGCCGGAGGTCTTCACGCTGGCGCTGGAGGTCGGCGATGCGCGCTTCTCGCTCGGCCATTTGCACGTCTCGTTCCAGGAGCAATTTCTTCAGCAATGTTGAATCGTCGGGAAGGTCGGCGATGGCGGAGACGTCGTCCATGACAATAGAAGATACGCCCGGTCCGCCAAATTATTTTTAGGCATTCACTTTTTTTCTTTGATATCGCTTCACCCGCCTGACGCTCTTCAGGTCGATCCCGTCCAGCATCATCGCCAGCTCGCTGGGTCGCAGTTCCACCGAGGTTTGTCCCGCCTCGATCCGCGGCAGCTTGAACGTCCCCTCCTCCAATCGCTTGTACCACAGCGCCCAGCCGTCCTTGTCCCAATACAGAATCTTGAGCCGGTCCCCACCCCGGCCGCGAAACAGGAACAAGTGCCCCGAGAGGGGATCTTCTCCCGTCACCACGCCGGCCAACTCCGCCAGACGGTCAAACCCGCAGCGCATGTCCGCCGGCTGGGCCGCCAGCCAGATCCGAATCCCAGAAGATTGATCCAGCGACGACAACGTCGGCAGGCCGATCACGCGACACCTTCCAGCCTGTACGGCGAACCCTCCAGCCTCCGGGGCGCGCCCTCCAGAGTCCGGACCACCTCGACCAATAGCGCGGGATCGAATCCACGCCGCACCAGCAGGCGACGGCCTCCGCGAAGATGAATTTCAATTCCGACGGTATCTTCCTTCTCCGACTCCAGTGTCTTCACCTCGATAAACGGCGGCGTCTGCCGCAACCGGCGCCTCCAGACAAAAAATGACGGTTGCGAGATTCCCTGGTCGCGGCAATAGGCCGCGATGCTCAACCCGCTGCCGGCCTGCGCGGATATGGTCTCTCGCCACTCATCCGCGCCGCGTCGTCGCGATCTGTTCATGGCGTGACAGCTTGCCGCGACGCCGCGAAAGAAAAAAGATGGGGTTTAGATAGCGCTCACGATTTCTCCGCCTGAGCGGCAAACCTACCCACGACATGGAACGAATCGAAAAATGGGAGCTTACAACTGAACGTATGCGCTTTACCTCGATGGCATTGCGATGGCGTTGGATTGGCACGCGGTTTTGTGCGACGCCGGAACATACACCCATTCGGGGACTGAGCGGTCGATTCGCCCAATGCGCATTGAACAAATTTCGCTGGGGCGACCGCCGCGGTGTCGCTGATCAGACGGCCGGCGGTGTCGTAGGCGTAAGTATGCTTTGTGCCATTTCGATCCGTATAAGAGGTCACGTTA